>JAFTVV010000002.1 GCA_017465625.1 Oscillospiraceae bacterium
CCTCAGACCATGCTGTCTTCCCAGCAGTCGGGGGCTTTCAGGCCCAGCATCGTTACCACGGTGGGGGCAACGTTGGCAAGGCCGTAGGCGCCTTCCTTGATGGTCCAGGTGCGGTCGGTGTCGTAGATGATGAAGGGAACAGCGTTCAGGGAGTGGGCGGTACGCACACTGACTTTCCCCTTCTTTTCCTCAGTCATTTGGTCGGCGTTGCCGTGGTCGGCAGTGATCAGCACACAGTAGCCGTACTTGTCGGCAGCTTCCAAAATGGCCTTCAGACCGTTATCCACACATTCCATAGCGTAAATAACCGCATCCATCACACCGGTGTGACCCACCATATCACCGTTGGGATAGTTGCACCGCAGGAATTGGTACTTGCCGGATGCCATCGCCGCAACCAGCTTTTCGGTGATCTCCTTGCTCTTCATGGCAGGTGCTTGCTCGAAGGGAATCACATCGGAGGGAATTTCCTCATAGGTTTCCAGCTCTTCGCTGACCTTGCCGGAACGGTTGCCGTTCCAGAAGTAGGTCACGTGACCGTACTTTTGGGTCTCGGACACGGCATATTCGTTGATGCCGGCTTCCACCAGTACCTCGGTCATGGTGTTGGTAATCACCGGAGGCTGAACCAGATAGTTTTCGGGAATATTCAGGTCGCCGTCGTACTGGAGCATACCGGCAAACTTCACACCGGTGTAGCCCGGACGGTCGAACTTGTCAAAGTCCTTGCGGTCGAAGGCCAGAGAAATTTCCTGCGCACGGTCACCGCGGAAGTTAAAGAGGATCACGCTGTCACCGTTGGCAATGGGAGCCAGTGCCTTGCCGTCACGGGCAATGACAAAGGCAGGCAGATCCTGATCGATACAGCCGGTCTCGTTACGATAGGTTTCGATGGCTTCCCTGGCAGAGGCGAACAGGCGGCCTTCGCCCTGTACGTGGGTGCGCCAGCCCTTTTCCACCATGCCCCAGTTCGCTTCGTAGCGGTCCATCGTGACCTGCATACGGCCGCCGCCGGAGGCAATGGCATAGTCACAGCCGTCGGTATTCAGCGCGGACAGGACATTTTCCAGTTGCTCTACGTATTCCAGTGCGGAAGTGGCAGGCACGTCACGGCCATCCAGCAGAATGTGGCAGTATGCCTTCTTTACGCCCTCTGCCTTTGCCTGCTTCAAAAGGGCAATCAGGTGAGCAATGTTGGAGTGAACATTGCCGTCGGACAGCAGACCCATAAAGTGCAGAGCCTTGCCGTCTTTGGCGTTTGCAATCAAATCCTGCCAGGTGGCAGACTTAAACAGTGTGCCGTTTTCGATCGATTCACCGACCAGCTTTGCGCCCTGAGAGTAAACCTGACCACAGCCTAAGGCATTGTGACCAACCTCAGAGTTGCCCATATCCTCATCGGAGGGCAGACCAACGGCAGTGCCGTGGGCCTTCAGGTAGGTGTGGGGACACTCCTTCAGAAGACGGTCCAGAGTGGGGGTGTTGGCGCGAACAACAGCATCGCCGTTGCCGCCGTCTCCCTTACCGACACCGTCCATAATTACAAGTACAATGGGTTTATCCATGGCTTATTGCCTCCATCTATATCTTAATGTAAAATATGCATTTTATTAGCCATACTATTTTACATCATTTGGAGCAACATTACAACTGTTTTTTGTATTTTTAAGCTTCTATACGAAAAATGAACCCTGTTTTTGGTCATATTTCTATGTATTGGAGAAAGGATGTTAAATAAGTGTGAAGCAACCGTGAAAAAACCTGTATTGCGTTTTGCGCAACGTAAAATTATACACCGTCCGAAGGAATTGTCATTGTCACGTATACATACCCACCTACGGTGCCAATCCTGAAATTCTGCATTCTGCATTATGCATTATGCATTAAAAAACGGGACAGCTTTCACTGTCCCGTTTTTATTAGCCAAATACGCTCAGCAGGAAGCCTGCGGCGATTGCAGAGCCGATGACACCGGCCACGTTGGGGCCCATGGCGTGCATCAGCAGGAAGTTGGAGGGGTTGTACTTCTGACCAACCGTATTACTTACACGGGCAGCCATAGGCACTGCGGAAACACCGGCAGAACCGATGAGGGGATTGACCTTGCCGCGGGTCAGCTTGCACATGACCAAGCCGCCCAGCAAACCGCCAACAGTGGACAGAATAAAGGCCACAACGCCCAGTGCCACGATGGACAGGGTCTGCACATTCAGGAAGTTTGCACCGGTCATGGTTGCACCCACAGCGGTGGAGAGCAAAATGGTGACGGTGTTCATCAGAGAATTTTGCATGGTGTCGCTGAGACGGTCGGTAGCGCCGGTTTCCTTCATCAGGTTACCGAACATCAGACAGCCGATCAGAGGAGCAGTATCCGGCAGCAGCAGTGCAACGAACACAGTGACCAGAATGGGGAAGATGATCTTCTCGGTCTTGGAAACGTTACGGGTTTGCACCATCTTGATTTTCCGCTGTTCCTTAGTGGTCAGCATCTTCATAAAGGGCGGCTGAATCAGGGGAATCAGAGCCATATAGGAGTATGCGGCCACAGCGATGGGTCCAAGCAGGTTGGAAGCCAGCTGGCTGGTCAGGAAAATGGCGGTAGGACCGTCTGCACCACCGATGATGCCGATGGATGCGGCCTCCGGACCGGTAAAGCCCAGCAGAACTGCGCCAAAGAATGCGGCAAATACGCCCAGCTGTGCTGCAGCGCCCAGCAGCAGGCTCTTGGGGTTGGACAGCAGAGGTCCAAAGTCGGTCATTGCGCCAACGCCCATGAAAATCAGGCAGGGGTACAGGCTGGACTTGACACCGATGTAGAAGATGTCCAGCAGACCGCCGTAGTGAATGATATCTGTAAAGTGGATGTGCTCAATGGTGCGGATTACCTCACCGGCCTCACCGGTTACCAAATACGGTGTGCCGTTTACGTAGGAATCCCACAGACCTTGATTGTACAGACCTGCACCGGGCAGGTTGCTGAGGATACAGCCGAAGGCAATGCCGCACAGCAGCAACGGCTCAAACTTTTTCACGATGGCCAGGTACAGCAGAGCACAGCCGATGATGATCATCACCAGATTCTGCCAGCCATCCCCTGTGAAGCCGGCGAACAAAGAGGCAAAGCCGCTTTGCTCCCACAGGTTCGACAGGATTTCACCAACATTGATCATTGGTTGCCCTCCTTAACCGATGACAACCAGTGCGTCGCCGGTATTTACGGAAGCGCCCTTTGCGGCAACGACCTGGGTGACTGTACCGGCCTTGGGAGCCAGAATTTCGTTTTCCATCTTCATTGCTTCCAGTACGCACAGCAGGTCGCCTTCCTTGACAGCCTGACCGGCAGTGACGTTCACCTTCAAAATGGTGCCGGGCATAGGTGCGGAAACGCTCTCGCCTGCGCCGGTCACAACCGGTGCGGCAGGTGCGGCAGCAGGAGCAGCAGCAGGGGTGGCCGCTACAGGTGCGGCGGCAACGGGTGCGGCAGGAGCAACTGCCTCATATTCAGCCAGGAGCATTGCCTGACCTGCTTCGACCTCTACTTCATAAGTACGGCCGTTTAAGGTTACTTTGTATTTCATATTACTCTACCTCCTTGATGGAAATGAAACGCAGCTCGTTGAGGGGCTTGCCCATCTTGTCGGCCACAATGGCCATAATCATGGCTGCGGTCTTCGGCTCGACGTTATACAGCTTCATATTGCCGGCGGAACCGGGTGCAGTAGGCGCAGGTGCGGCCTGCACGGCAGGTGCTGCTTCTACAGGTGCTGCTGCTTTTGCGGCTTTTTTGGCCTTGGCGGCAAATACAGCGCCCAGTGCGATGACAACCGCCATCAGCAGAATCAGACCGAAGAACACAACCGCGTAGCCCAGCAGTGCCAGAATACCGGCATCACCCACACCCAGGTTTTCCAAAGCATTCACCGCTTCGGTGGGGGGCGGCGCTAAAGTTATCAGATCCATAGCGCTCCTCCTCAGGCCTCAACGATGGTATATGTAGCGGTGTTTTCTTCCTTTTCCTTCCGCTCCTCGAAGAACTTCTCGGCCAGGTTGGGGAAGGCAATGTAGCTCAGCACATCCTCGTCGGACTTTGCAACACCCTCCAGCTTCTTGCGGGTCTCATCCACGATGGGTGCCAGCGTGTCGGCATAACGACCCTCCAGGGGCTTCTCGTCGCCCAGAATACGGGCCTGAATGTCCTTGTCGATGGGGGCAGGAGTCGTGCCGTACTCGCCGCGGCAGTAAGCCTTGATTTCCTTAGAAACGGTCTTGTAGCGCTCGCCGTCCAGAACGTTGCGGACAGCCTGCACGCCGACCATCTGAGAGGTGGGGGTGACCAGAGGGGGATAGCCCATATCGGCACGGACTCTGGGCGTCTCTGCCAGGGCCTCTTCAAACTTATCCAGTGCGTTCATCTGCTTGAGCTGGCTCAGCAGGTTGGACAGCATACCGCCGGGCACCTGATAAGTCAGGCACTGGGTGTCGGTAGCCATTGCCTTGGGCATCAATGTGCCGTCGGCAACGAATTCGTCACGCAGGGTCTTGAAGTAATCGGACATCTTGGTGGTGCAGGCATCGTCCAGATCCACCTGATAGCCCAACTGACGCAGGGCGTAGGCCATGGTCTCGGTAGCAGGCTGAGAAGTACCGCCGGAGAAGGGAGAAATGGCGGTGTCGATAATATCCACGCCAGCTTCTACAGCCTTCAGGTAAGTCATAAAGGCCAAACCGGTGGTGGAGTGGGTGTGCAGGTCGATGGGCAGGTCTACAGCGTCCTTAATGGCGGAAACCATATCGTAAGCTTCCTGGGGACCCATAATACCGGCCATATCCTTAATACAAATGGTAGAAGCGCCCATTTCCTTCAGCTCCTTGACCATTTCCACGTACTTGGCGTGGGTGTGGACAGGGGAGGTGGTGTAGGAGATGGTACCGGAAGCGATGGCACCGGCATTTGCGGTGGCTTCCATAGCGACCTTCATATTCTTTACGTCGTTCAGTGCGTCGAAGATACGGATAACATCCATACCGTTTTCTACAGCCTTAGCCACGAACAGCTTTACGAAGTCATCGGGGTAGTGGGAGTAACCCAGAACGTTCTGACCACGTAGCAGCATCTGCAGCTTGGTGTTGGGCATCTTGGCGCGGATCTTCCGCAGACGCTCCCAGGGATCTTCGTGCAGGTAACGCAGGCACACATCGAAGGTAGCACCGCCCCAGCATTCTGCGGCATAGTAACCGGCCTTGTCGATGGTTTCCAGCATCGGTTCGAACTTCTCGTAGGGCAGACGGGTTGCGATCAGGGACTGGTTTGCGTCACGCAAAACGGTCTCTACAAATTGAACTTTTCTTGCCATTTTGTATATAACCTCCATAGGAAGAATTTTGTGGCACCGAAAACGGGCCTTGTATATATTTTTCGGTATTTTCAAACCGAATTTTTCCGGCAAAGGCGGCCCTCCCACGCAGAATCACCACGCAAAGTGCCATCCCTCACCGACTACACTATACCACATTAAAATGCAATTGTAAACCTATATTTTTCCGTTTTTTCCTGATATTTCGCACCAACCGTGATGCAGAACCATACCGCTTCTATTTTGTAAGGACACCCGGGGACGGGTGTCCCTACAGTCCATATCCTCCGTATCGTACAACCTTGTCATTCCGAGACCAGTTCGCAAACTGGTCGTGGGAATCCGTTTTCCTGCGGTGCAAAGCACCGCGTAACAATCCCTCAGTCACGGCTTCGCCGTGCCAGCTCGCTGAGGCGAGCCCGGTCGCGGCTCTGACAGTCCACCGGACTGTCATTCACTACCGCGACTGCGCTTCGCTTACCCTTTACACAAGGGAGCCTTTGGGGTACGGATTGCCACGCCGCTTTCGCGGCTCGCAATGACAGGAAGGTTTCAGCAAATATTTAAATTGCCGGCGTTGCCGACACCTCAGCTTTCCGTTTTCCACTTTCACCTTTCCCCTTTTCGCTTTAAAAAAGGCGGGCGTATTGCCTCATTGGAAGCAATACGCCCGGTTCTCATTATATAATATTTTAGCTCATAATAAACTCGTGCAGCGCACGGATATTGGTGTTAAAGTCCACCTTGTACATCTCCCGACCCTGTACGAAAATGATGCCTGTGTAGCTTTTTCCGGCCTCGTTTTCAATGGGCAGCATCCGCTGGGTAACGGGGGTGGACATCAGGGAGGGAACTTTCGCAATGTAGCTGAGAATCTCCCCGTTGGTCATATCCGTATTGACGTAGGGCAGCATCGTTTCTGCCAGGTCGATGAGCTTCGGAATGCTGGAAGATGCCGCCTTGTTCATCAGCTTGGTCAGCATGGTTCTCTGCCGCTTTGTACGAACAAAATCGTTGTCGATCAGCCGGATTTGGCAGTAGATTCGGGCTTGTAAGCCGTTGAGTGTCTGTGTGCCGGAATAAGTTGGTATTTTACTGGCACCATTTATGTATCGAGCCTCTCCATCCGAAAGGGTAATTTCCACACCGCCCAGCAGGTCCACGCCCTTTTCAAAGGCGGCAAAATCCACCACCACGTAATGGTCGATATCAATACGGAAGTTATTTTCTATGGTTTCAATCAGCAGCTTCGGACCGCCCCAGGAGTAGGCCGCATTCAGCATGCCCCACTGCTCTCCGTCGGAACGGGGGATGCACACATACATGGCGCGCATCAGGGAGGTCAGATGGATTTTCTTGGTGCGTTCGTTGACGGACAAAATCATCATCGAGTCGGAACGACCGTATTCCCAACTGGCGTGGCGGTCAGTGCCGATGAGCAAAATGTTGGTGATTTTGGAGTCCTTCAGAGGGGCGATTTCCTGCGCCTCCTGAAACTCATCGTGGGCCTGGTCGATATGCTCCACCGAGTCGGTGGCATCCACCGTTTCGCCTTCATAAATTTCTGCTTCCGACAATGTCAGGTTGCCTGTGATCTCCGTACGATCGACCTTGTTCAGCAGTCCGTTCACGTACAGCCACAAGCCGCCCAACAGCAATGCAATCAGCAGCAAAATACAGCCAATGACAATCAGCGTGATTTTCAGCGCCTTATTCATATTAAGAACCTTCCTTTTATATTAGTAGGTGCGCACAACCGCTTTTACCAGCCCGATGAGCTGGGCGTTGGTGCCATCAATAGGGGCATACGCCTCGTTTTCAGGCATTAAAAGCACCTGTCCGTCTTTAAAGTACAGCCGCTTGACCGTGGCCTCGTCTTCAATGCGTGCCACCACAATCTCTCCGTGGTTGGCGGTTTGCTGGGGACGCACCACCACCAAATCACCGCTGAGGATGCCGGCACCCACCATACTGTCGCCACGCACCCGAAGTGCGAAGCAGGATTCCTCTCCGTCCCAAAGCAGCTGCCCTTCCTGATTCTCCACCGCCAAAATAGGCAGTCCTGCGGTTACAGTACCGATGATGGGAATATAGCCGCTTCGCTGGGCAGAAACCACTGCCCGTTTGCGTCCTTTGGAGTCGGAGCTTTGCAGAAGACCTTGTGCCTGCAATTGCTGCAGGTGGTAGCTGACCGAGGCGGTGGACTTCAGTCCCACTGCCGCACCGATCTCGCGCACCGAGGGGGCAAAACCGTTCTCTTTTGAAAATTGCCGCACATATTCCAGTATTTTATCTGCTTTATCTGTTGTTCTTGCCATTTTTGCCCCTCCTTATCATACCTTATAATAGCACAAATGAGCGAAAACGCAACCAATTTTTTATTCCTGCATAGAATGGAAAAAAGGAGGTGTCTTTTTTGGAGCAGTTTGACAGGGAGAAAGCAAGACGGGTTTGGCAACGGGTACAAGGCACTGCCACGCCCACCATTGAGCCTGTTCAGAGCCATATTCTGGCGGCAGAAAACCTGCACGCCTACAAAAAAATGATAAAAACCGCAACAGAACAGCAGAAGGTTCTGTTGCGGCAGTTGATTACAGACAGCAGCCGTATTTTACAGGTTCTTTCGGGCATACAAGTGATGGAAAAGGGCGAAAAAGCCGCTTTTCCCGTTCCATCGCAGGAGCAGAACAGTCGGGAAGTGCTGTTGCGGCAGTGTGTAGGGCGCACCATACAGCTTGCCGCATATTTAGGTAATGCAGGAGAAAACAATCCGCTTTTCCCGGCATATCGCCACCTTTCCCAACAGTTGGGCGGTGACCTCTGTGCGCTTTTGGCGTTACTGGCTCTGTAACGTGCCCAGCACGCCTTCCTGATAAAGGGCAGTAAATTTCACCGGCAGAATCCGGTTGTGCAGATTTTCGCCCTCCACATAAACCTTCACATAATTGGGGGCGTGGCCTACAAACCACGCTCCCTCTTTTTCTTCAAAAAGCACCGGATGTACCGTATTCAGCAGCGCTGTGCGGTAATTTTCAGACATTTTTTGGGCGCACGTCACAGCCTTGTGACTGCGCTCTTCCTTTACACTGTTGGGATGCTGACCGGGCATTTTGTCTGCCGGTGTGCCGGGACGACGGGAATAGGGGAAAATGTGCATATCCGCAAAATTGCACTTTTGAATAAAGGACAGCCCTTGTGCAAATTCCTCCTCCGTCTCACCGGGGAAGGCGACGATCATATCGGTGGTGATGGCGCATTGGGGGAAGAACCGGTTTAAAAGCTGTACGCTTTCCAAATAACGGGCTGTATCGTATTTGCGCTTCATCCGGCGAAGCACACTGTCACACCCTGCCTGCATGGAAAGGTGGAAATGGGGGCACAGGTTGGGCAGCTTGCACAGCTTCTCACAAAAAGCCTCGGTGACAATCCGCGGCTCTAAAGAGCCTAAGCGAATCCGCATTTGGGGCACAGCCTTGCAAATGGCCTCAATCAGCACATCCGGTGTGGGCTTTCCCGGCAGATCCACGCCCCAGGAGGCAATCTCAATACCGGTAACGGTTACTTCCTTGTAGCCCATTTCTTGTAGCTGTAGCACCTGCTCCACCGCCAGTTCCAAAGGGGCAGAGCGCACCGGCCCACGGGTATAAGGGATGATGCAGTAGGTGCAAAAATTGACACACCCATCTTGCACCTTTAACATTCCTCTGGTACGTCCCTCCAGACCTCCGGCAGGCAGGATCTCAAAGTGCCGACGGGCAAGTGCCTGATCCAGTACCTGACGGGACTGCTTGTCCTGAACGCTTTGAATACAGGCCTGCAAAAATGCTTCCCGTTGACTGCTTCCGCCAATCACATCCACCTGCAGCTTTTCCAGTGCCCCCTTGTCGTGCTGGGCGTAACAGCCGCAGACGGCAATGGTCGCAGTGGGATTGAGCTTGCGGCAGCGACGAATGACGGCACGGTTTTTCTTATCCGCCACTGCTGTGACAGAGCAGGTATTAATAATGTAGCAGTCACAGGCATCCTCGAAGGGCACAACCGTATGTCCGTATTCCACCGCCAACTGCTCCATTGCCTGGGTTTCATATTGATTTACTTTGCATCCAAGGGTAAAAAATCCAAATTTCATCGTTAAAACCACCAAAACAAAGCGACTTGATTTGTCAAAATCGTCAAGTATTCTAATTGAAATTTTATAGCTTTATGATATAATAAGCCATGTTCGCCCCCCATTATACTCTATAAACTTCGATTTGTACAGCATTGGAGGACCTGCAATGAAAGAATTTCATATCCTTTTGCGCTCCGGATCACAAGTGCAATCCTTTGTGAACATCAGCATGACCCAGCCTTTTGATGTGCTGGTCGGCAACGAGGGGCAGGACATCAACGGCAAGGATCTGATGGGGATGTTCAGTCTGGATTATTCCGCACCCATCCGTGTACGGGTCAAATGCTCTCAGGAGGAGTTTTTAAAGTTTCGCCAAAGCGCAAAAGAATATATGGTATAAAAGCTGCACAGTCCCGGGAATACCCGGGGCTGTTTTTTATACAGAGCAGTGGACAATTGATAATTGACAATTGACAGTTGAAAGAAAACGTGCGATAGAACTCGTAGGGGCGGATATCATCCGCCCGCTGTTTCCCGGTTAAATTTCTTTAATATAATTTAATGAATTGGCTACGCCGTGAATTGATGCTATCGCATCGTGATTTCTCGCTTCGCTCCATGAATTGAATTGCCAAAGCTTTATGCGCCGCAGCGCAATTCATGCGGTGTAACCGCAATTCACGCATTTATGCAATTCACGCCGGCAGGCAATTCATTAAAAAACGGGAAGGCGTTGCCTTCCCGTTTTTTATGCATTATGCGTTAGCGGACATATTCGATGACAACCCGACGGTTGGGCTCAGTGCCCACGGAATAGGTGGTAATCCGGTCCATATCCTGCAGTGTTGCGTGAATCACGTGACGCTCGTATGCGTTCATCGGCTCCAGGGTGGTGCGGCGATGTGCCTTCAGTACCTGCTGCGCCTTCTTCTGTGCGTAACGACGCAGGGAATCCTCCCGTTTGCCACGGTATTCCTCAGCATCCACGTTGATGCGGATGTGACCCTCTACGGTGCGACCCACAGAGTAGTTACACAGGTGCTGAATGGCGTCCAGTGTGTCACCACGGCGACCGATCAGGTAGCCCAGATCTTCGCCTACCAGCTCTGCTTCGTAGGTATTGTCGTCAACCTTGCGGGCGTGGGGAACGGCCTGAGAGCCCATGTGCTCCAAAAGACCCTTGAGGAACTTTTCAATCTTCTCTTCCACACTGCCTTCGGCCGCAGGTGCATACACCTTCGGCTCCTTGGGTGCTTCCTTCTTCGGCTCAGGCTTCTTGGCCTCAGCCTTGGGGGCTTCCTTCTTGGGTTCAGCCTTGGGCGCCTCTTTCTTAGGCTCGGCCTTGGGTGCTGCAGGTGCAGCTTCCACAGGCTTCTTGGCCTTGGGCTTGTTGCTGCGGGAGGCCGCGCCCAGTGCGCTCCTGGGTGCGGCAGGTGCCAGATCGGGTGCTTCGTAGGTGACCTGCACCTTTGCAGGTGTGGCACCAAAGCCTAAAAAGCCGGACTTGGCCTGAGCCAAAACCTGAACAGATACGCTGTCTCTGTCCATGCCCAGCTGCGTCAGGGCTGCTTCAATGGCAAGGTCAATGGTCTTGCCGGTGGTTACAATACTCTTTTCCATTATTTCTCTTCCTCCGTCTCCTGAGAAGCGTAGCGGTTGGGATCATAGCTGCGGCCCTTGCAGAAGGGACGGTCGGGAATGCCGGACATTACCTGCTCTTCTTCCTCTTCCTCCTCTACAATGCCCCGTTTGGCATTGTACTCCTTCTTTGCGGCAGCCTTCTGAGCATCCTGCTCCCGTTGCTGCTTCTGCTGGAGCTTTTTCTTGCTGGTATTTTCGGTGATGCCGTCGGGATTGGCAGCGCGGCGCTCTGCACGGATGCGCTCTTTTTCCAGCTCTGCCAGCTCTGCTTCCATTGCTCTTTGCAGGCGCAGAGCATCCTCTGCATCGTAATCCTTACGCAGAGATTTGGTGATTGCCATATCAATGACCGTACCAACAATGCCCTGAATCAGCCAGTAAAGGCTCATTGCGGCAGGCATACTGAAGCCGATAAAAATGGTCATAATGGGCATCACGTACATCATTACCTTGCCGGACTTGCCTGCCTGAGATTCCTTGGCAGTTTCCTTGTCCTCCACGCCATTGGCGTCGGTAACGAGAGAGTTGTTTGCGCGCTGAGCGATCAGCATGGTCAGCATCTGGCTGCCGGCAGACAGCACGGGCAGCAAAAATGCACCGATGTGTGCCCAGTCCCAGGACCAAAGCGTTTTGTTGAAAATCTTGTATTCCGGCACGCCTGCCAGGTTAATGCCCAGGAAGTTGAAGTTCACACCGGCAGCCACACGGCCTGCATCGGTAACGCCTTCAATACCTGCAATCACGGCAGGGTCGATTTCAAACAGATGGGCAGCAGTGACCATTTGCTTGTAGTAATCCAGTCCCTTGAATGCGGCAGCGTGATCTGCACGGACCACTTCAATCAGTTCCTTTGCCACGGCATCGGTCTGGTGCAGAATGTAAGTCAGGGGTTCGCGGATAACCTGATAAAGGGGAATCAAAATCAGCAGAGGCAGCAGAGACCACAGACAGCCGCCGCCCATAGATACGCCTTCTTCTTTGTAAAGCTTGCGAATCTCTTCGCTCTGCTTCATTTGGTCGTTTTCGTATTTCTTCTGAATGTACTTCAGCCTGGGCGTCAGGCGAGACATTTTCATCGTAGAGCGTTTGCTCTTGATGGTGGTGGGCATCAGCACCAGTTTTACAATCACGGAGAACAGAATCAGCGCCAGACCGTAGTTGTTGGAAAACTGATACAGCCAGTCGAGCAAATAGCCGAAGCCTACTCGAATATACTCAAAAATGCCGAGAATCATTAAAGTTCCTCCTAATATTTAAGCGATGGAGCGTCGAACACCGACTGCCCCACAGCAGTCCTTTCGCTTTTGTTTTTCCTTATTTTCCTTTTCTTGCGTCAGGCACGGGGTCATAGTGGTCTCCCTTGTAGAACGGGTGACAGCGCAGCAAGCGGCGCAATGCCAAATAGCCGCCTTTGAGCGCCCCGTGTTTGGTAATTGCTTCGTAAGCGTAAGCGGAGCAGGTGGGGGTAAACCTACAACGGGAAGGAAGTGCCGGAGAGATGTGCTTCTGATAAAAGCGAATGATTCCTAAAAAGATCTTTTTCATCGCAAAATTCCTGCTTTTTCTGCCAGTGACAGATAAGCGGCGGTCAGTTTGGAAAAGTCCGCATCCACGCAGCGACTGCGCGCTACCACCACAATATCGTATCCCGAGGCAAATTGCGCCTCATTCAGGCGATAGATTTCCCGCAGGCGGCGGCGCACCCGATTCCGAACGTGAGCCTTCCCCAGCTTTTTGCTGACGGTGACACCCACACGGTTGCAATCGGTGTGATTGGCTTTGGCATAGAGCACCAAAAAGCCGTTGGCCTTTCCGTCTGTACGGTACAGCTTGCGGAAAATATGATTCAATTTCAAACTGGATGAAAACCTCATAATACTCTCTCCACAACAGAAAGAACGGCACACAACATGTTTGTGTGCTGAAATAAAAAAGGGAGCAGGGCGAAAGGATTATTCGCCCTGCTATCACTCCCGTTTTGCGTGGAGCGACGCTCCAGCGTGTAGTTACCCAAGGCTAAACTCAGGCGGACAGAACCTTGCGGCCCTTTGCGCGGCGGCGAGCAAGAACCTTGCGGCCGTTGGAAGTAGCCATTCTCTGGCGGAAACCGTGAACCTTGGAACGGTGACGGCGGCTGGGCTGATAGGTACGCTTCATCGGGGTACACCTCCTGTCAAATTCTTTGTATGCTCAACAGCCTGACGGCCGTAGCAACGCATAATATATGACCATACATCGTCATTCTATCGCATTATAACCGAAAACCGCCCTCAGGTCAACAATTATTTTTTTACCCGTTCCCTTTATTATATAAAAACGGGGGAAAAAACAGCGGGCGGATGATATCCGCCCCTACGATGTTGAACAAAAACGTGCAATATAGACCGTAGGGGCGGATATCATCCGCCCGCAATTATTTTAATCCTTCGGCTCTGCCGACACCATAACTTTCAATTGTCAATTTACCGTAATTGGTTGAGTAAGTCCCAAAAATCTGTTACCTGCCAATCACAGGGCGGATACCGGGGAATATCGGGGGTCAACAGGTGGATGGTTTTGCATCCGGCGTTGTAGCCCGATTCCAGATCACAGGTGCGGTCGCCCACCATCACAGTGTCCTCTGCCGTGCCGCCGTATTTTTCCATCAGGTACAAAATGGGGGTGGGAGAAGGCTTGTACACAAATTGGGGATGGGCGGTGGTGATGATCTCCCGAAAGCAGTCGGTCAGGTTTGCCTTTTCCAGATACGGATAGGTAGACTCGCCCCGATTGGTGAAAATGTAATTATAGCCGCCGTTGGCACGAATCTGATCCAGCACCTCCCGTACACCCGGAAAGGGTGGTGCGGAGTCCTGATGCTGGTTTACATAATACTTATCGTAGCGGTCTTTCATATCCGGAATATTGTATTTTTCGCCGTAGTAGCGGATGGTATGGGGTACGTTTATGAGCATTTGCTCGT
Source organism: Oscillospiraceae bacterium (assembly GCA_017465625.1). GTDB lineage: Bacteria > Bacillota > Clostridia > Oscillospirales > Oscillospiraceae > Faecousia. The sequence goes on from JAFTVV010000002.1 coordinate 14,069, forward strand.
GAATGTTGCGCTTACTTTCCGCAATGCCGCAATCCTGCAAGGCTTTTTGCATATAGCCGGCAAGGTTTGGATAAGTGTCAAACAGCGTGCCGTCAAAATCCCATATAAAATGCTTTAACGACTTCATCTTTTGTCTCTCTTTCTCAGATCATCGCCAGCATCAGACAAAAGCCGACCAGCAGTGCGTAGGTCGCACCGCGCTCCCCACCGTGGGCGTGGGTTTCGGGAATCATCTCGTCGCTGATGACGTACAGCATCGTGCCGCCTGCAAAGGCCAGTGCAAAGGGTAAAACAGCAGCAGACACGGTCACCGCAAAATAGCCCAGGAATGTGCCGAAAATTTCCACCACACCGGTCATGGTTGCCACAATGCAGGTGCGCAGCGGCTTCATACCAGCCGCCAGCATCGGCCCGATGATCACCATACCCTCCGGGATGTTTTGCAGCGCAATACCGGCGGCAATGGTCAGTGCCTGTTCGTTATTGTCTGTGCCGAAGCCCACACCGGCGGCAATGCCCTCCGGTAAATTGTGGATGGCGATGGCCATTACAAAAAGCAGAACACGGTTCAGCTTTTGAGTCTCTGCTGGGTGGCGTTCCTGATCTGCACCGGACAGACGGTGCAGGTGCGGCACCAGCTTATCCAGCAGGTTCAGGCAAAACGCACCGCAGAAAATGCCTGCAGAGGCGACCGCAATGCCCCATTTGCCGCCACCCTCCACCGCAGGTACGATCAGACCCAGCACGGCGGCGCACAGCATCACGCCTGCGGCAAAGGACAGCACAATATCACTGAATTTATGAGAAATATTTTTAAAAACAAAGCCTAAAAGCGCACCGACGATGGTTGCACCGCCAACGCCCAGCGCTGTAAGAAACACAAGCTGCATAGCATTTCCTCCTTTTATATTCAGTATAGCACATATTCAAAAAAATGCTATAAAAAGGAGAAAAAAAGATGTTTAATTCTTGCCGCGCATATATGCACCGACGGGAGTGCGCAGAAGCACAAAGCCCAGCACCATCACCATCACCATATCCGGCAGCATATACGCGCCGTTATACAGTGCGGAATAAATCCAGGGAGAGGTCATGGTCATCTTGAAAAATTCCTCCGGCATATACTCTGCCCAGATGGTTGCGCCCACCACATAATGCACCAAAAACCGCAAGGTGCACGCCACAGCCGTTGCCCGATAGAACTTGCCTTTAAACAGTCCCGCTGTGCCCACGACCATATAGGCGATCAAGAAATCACCCAGGATGCTCTCCCAGCCGATGGCAATGCCCCCTTCAAACAGGGCCTGCAGTACCGCGTGGGCAGTGCTCACGATCATTCCGGGACCAAAGCCCCAGCGCACGCAGTACAAAATGATGGGAAACATTGCAAGGTCGATAGAGCCGCCCCAGGGGAATTTATACAGGGGCAGGAAGCTGAGAATTTCCGCCAGCGCAATGCAGATTGCGCCCTCTGTCAGTCGGCGGATGAGCAGATGGGATTTGCTTTGCATAAGGATACCTCCATAAAAAAATATCGCATTGCAACCGTCAAAGGTGCAATGCGATCCATAAAAGGTATCTTCACATCAGCATCTTTTCCTACGACGGTACAAACCGTATCAGGTTCACGGGTTGAGGCAAGGAAGCCTCCTCTCAGCCGATCCAGTTCGGCACCCCGAAGACGAATGTTGTAATGCGTAAAGTGATTATATAACGGTCAGAAGTGAAAGTCAAGCCATTTCCGTGCTGAGGGTTTTGCCGCCCAGAATGTGGAAATGCAGATGATGCACCGTCTGCCCCGCGTCCGCGCCGCAGTTGGATACCACACGGTAGCCGTTTTCCAGCTGTTCCTGCGCCGCAATGGTGGGAATCACCTCAAAAATGTGGGCAATCAGCGCGCTGTGCGCTCCGGTAATTTCGTTTACGGAGGCGATGTGCACCTTGGGAATCACCAGAATATGGGTGGGCGCCTGGGGCGCAATGTCCCGAAATGCTAAAATTTGGTCGTCCTCATAGACCTTGGTGGACGGAATCTCTCCGGCTGCGATTTTACAAAACAAACAATCCATTTTTTATTCCTCCTACATTCCAAAAATATGCAGTACGCCGGCGCTGGCAAATGCCATAATGCATCCGGCAATCATCACGCCCAAAGTAACCGCACCTGCAGTGGTCTTAGGGCCTAAATTCAAAAGGCTGGCCGCCAGTGTGCCGGTCCACGCACCGGTGCCCGGCAGGGGGATGCCCACAAACAGCATCAGCGCGATGAAGCTTCCGAAGCGACCGGTGGATTTTGTCAGCTTACGGCCTGCTTTTTCCCCTTTTTCCAGGAAAAAGCCGCAGAATTTCCCAATATGCTTCTGTTTTGCGCCCCATAAGAGAAACTTTCGGGCGAACATATATACAACCGGTACAGGCAGTAAATTGGCAACCGCACACATAAATACCGCCGGTACACGGTCCAGTCCTGCCGCCATGGCGTAGGGCACACCGCCCCGAAGCTCTACAATGGGAACCATAGAGATCAAAAAAGCAATAATGTACTTTGTCATACGTTGCTCCTTTTTACAATGTTCCCTCATTGTAACACATCAAAGCCGCGGTTGCAACGGAAATATAGAAAGTGGAGGAAAGACACCTTGTTTTTGCCGCTTTTCAGACCCTCTGTGGGGCACATAAAAAGAAAATACTTCCATTTTTTGAAAATGTGTGGTATACTGTGTAAGAATTTTCCGAAAAGAGGCAAACTATGAAAAAAAATACTGTTCTGTCCATTGTCGCGGCAGTGCTTTTTTTAATCGGCCTTGTGCTGATGCTGGTGGTTGTGCCGATGCTCTCCGATGACGGGTCGGTCACCACAACGGTACCGGCTACCACGCAAGTGCCCACCACCGAACCTGCCACCGAGCCGCCCACAGAACCCACGACGCAAGCCCCCACCAACCCTCCGGCAGAGACGATGCCCCCACAGGAGCTGTCACTCACTGCAAGCAAGGCTTTTGTTTATAACTGCACAGAAGATTATATGGTATACGCCGGCGGTGATATGGATGAAAAAATTGCCCCTGCCAGCCTGACAAAGCTTCTAACCGGCTACGTGGTGCTGCAGCATATGGATCCTGCTGCGGTTGTAACCGTAGGTGAGGAAATCACCTGGATTGATCCGGAATCCTCCTGGGCAAATCTGCATCAGAACAATCGGCTCACCGTGGAGATGCTGATTCAGGGGCTGATGATGCAAAGCGGCAACGACGCCGCCTACACCTTGGCCGTGGCCTGCGGACGCACCATTCGCAACGACGAAAGCCTGAACGCCCGGGATGCTTTGGGCGTCTTTATGGATGAAATGAATAATCAGGCGCGCCTTTTGGGTCTGAGTAATACCCACTATGTCAATCCCGACGGCATTGATGCCCAAGGGCATTACACCAGCTGTAACGATCTGGTTGCCATTTCGGGGATCGTAATGGAAGATCCCCTTTTGATGAAGTATTGCGGCATGGCTACTGCAAAGGTTACTTTTGAATCCGGCGAAAGCTACACCTGGAACAACAGCAACTACCTGCTCCACGAAAGTATGAATTGCTACACACCGGAGGCCATCGGCCTGAAAACCGGCAGTACATACAACGCAGGCAAGTGCCTGATCTCCCTTTTCAAACAGGAGGACGGTACTGTGCTGATGGTGGGCGTGCTGGGCAGCAGCTCCGATGCCGACCGCTACACCGATACCCTGACCCTCTATAACCGCTATAAATAAGCTAAAAACAAACTGCCACCCCCCCGGGTGGCAGTTTTGCGTATGTAGCAGCAAAAGCCGACATTATTGGATCTGCTGGACTTTTGTGTTTCATTTTGGTATAACATAAATAACGATCGAAAAAAGGAAGCAGAGGGTCAAAATGGAGATAGAGAAGTTAAGCGCACTGGTATGCGCGGTGCAGCAGGGTGACCGCCAGGCGGCGGACGAGCTCTATATGCAAACCCACCAAGGGTTATATTACTACATATCCAAAACTGTAAACGACGACGAGCTGGCACAGGATCTGCTGCAGGAGACCTTTATAGAAATATATCAGACCATCGGCAATCTGAAAGAGCCGGCGGCGTTCTTAAAATGGAGCAGGCAGATCGCCTATCACAGGTGTACCGCCTATGGCCGAAAGACCAGAGATCTTCTTGTGGACGAAAACGAAGACGGGCTGAGCGTATTGGATACCATTGAAGAAGAACGGGCAGAATTTATCCCGGACGAGGCCTTGGACAAAGAGGACCTAAAAAAGACCATTCGGGCAATGCTGGCAGAGCTGCCCATCGAGCAGCGCAGTGCGCTGATGCTGCGGTACTTCGATGAAATATCCGTAAAGGAAATTGCCGAGATTCAGGGCGTTACCGAGGGAACGGTGAAAAGCCGCCTGAATTATGCCCGGAAATCCCTACAGAAATCCGTGGAGACCTACGAAAAGAAAAGCGGTGTCAAGCTCCGTTGCACCGGTGCAGTGCCTCTGCTTTTGTGGCTGTTTGCCAACGAGTTCGGTGCTGCCTCGGCTTCCGGTGCTGCTTCCGCTGCCGCCGGCGCGGCAGCGGAAGCTGTGGCAGAGGGTGTAAAAGCCGCAGGAAGATTTGCGGCCAAAAAGGTAATTGCCGGAATTGCCGCGGCAGCCGTTGTGGCAGGTGGTGCCGCCACTGCATTTTTGCTGAACAAAGCGCCGGAAAAGCCGATGCAATGGTATGGCTACGGTGACTTCTCTTCGTCCCTGCAGGCGCGCCGCTTTGAGCTGGAAGTGGACGAAATGGATGATGATTCCATCAGCGGTCGTTTGGAAGCTTCCCATCTGTATGAATATCAATACGGCTCAGACTTTACCGGCACAGGGCGGGAAGAGGACGGGATCGTCACCTATACCATTACATACGAAGAGCCCTGGTCGTTCGTCCTCACATACGAACAGATGGAACTAATATACGACAAAGCAGAGGACTCCTTTTCTTTGGATGATCCTTTCTGCGTGACGATGGATCGGGTTTCCCGGGCATCCTCCCGGGTACTGGTGGAAAACGGGCATTGGTCCGGCTTGGGGGAAGACCGTTTTTACCTCCTTGAAAGCACCGGCCATCTGTTTGACATTCAGATCCACCGAATGACCGAGGACGCCGTCAGCGGACGGCTGACCGTTTCCTACGAGGATCAGGTGGACCATCTTACCGCGTTTACAGGCAGAGGTTATTTAGAAGATGGGCTCTACCATTTTGAGCTCCTGCTGGAAACACCCCGAACGGATACTTCTCCCCTTTTCGATATGACAGCAGACCGATGCTGGCTGCAATATGATCCCGAAAAAGAGACCTTGGAGCTCTTTTTACTGGGCGTCTATTCCGCAAATTTGGAAAAAGGAAAATAATTTTCAAAAATATAAAACCTTTTGCCGTGCCGTTACCCCTTACAAGCAGAGGGGTGATCCGGTGAAAGTGCATTACAACCTGTACTACCTGTACCTGGAGGAGCAGGAGAAGCATCCTCTGAGCACACGGCAAAGCGAAACGATCCGAAAAAATATTGAAAAATATTTTGAAAAGATAAAACCGCCGTGGAAGCCACTACCCCTTATAAGCAGTGAGCAGAAATCACAAAAAATGAAATCAAACCAAAAAGGAGAAACTTAAAATGAAAAAAATGCTTTGTATGATTCTTTCCCTGATGATGGTGCTGAGCCTGTGCGCCTGTGGAACGGGAACATCCGATAAGGGTCCGGGAGGCCCCTCCGGCAATAAGAACAACCTTTCCGATACAGAAGCGGTGGAGGCCGCTTTGGTTGGCACCTGGTTACCTGACCACTATGCGCAAGAAAAAGAGACCGCCGAAGTTTTGAAATTCAACGAAGACGGCACCGTTGAAATGCTGGGTGCTACCTACACTTGGAAGGTCAGATCCGCAAGCGCAAAAGACAGCGCCAGCATCGCCTTTTATGACGGAGAGACCTGCTTCAACACCGCAAAGTACTATTTAAAAGAAGGCGTGCGCAATTATCTTGTTTTTGAATACGTTCAGGGCTCCCGTGAGCAGTATAAGCTTGAACACCTCGGATACCACAAGGAGTCGGATTATCAAGTGATCGAGATCACAATGGACAATTACGAAGACTACTTTGAAACGGTGGAATGTGTTTCTGTGACAGAGGATTCCTTCGGTGATGCGACCAAAATAACCATCCATAGAGGTCTTGCCTTTAATGAAGAGCACGGCAAGGTAAACCATACCATTTCTCAGGGCGCAGTTGAGTTTGCTTACCATATGCAAAGCCGGTACGAAGTAACCGCCGACAAAGCGACCGGTGAATACACCTTTGGCGAAAAGGTGCACGACGGAAATCCTCACACCGATATAAAAGACTGCCAGAAATTAGGTGTTCTGGACGATCACTACGGCATTTTGTTCACTTACGGGATGATCACTGACTTCCCCACCGATACAGTTTATATCGATGACGAGATTGAAGTGACCAGAGTCATCGGCACATTGTACGTTTACACCCCCGCAGAATAAAATATAAACCAAACGGGGGTGTCTCAAAACGAATGAGACACCCCCGAAAATGAATATTTATTGGATGATCACTGTAGGGAACGGCCTGTGTGCCGTTCCTAATTGCAAAACGAAAAAGGAACGACACACAGGTCGTTCCCTACATAGACAATTTGAGATCGCATCGGTTTTACCGTATGACCGCCTTGATTCGGTTAATGACTTCACGGACCTTCTTTTTATGATAACCCACCAAATAGCCGTCCAGGCTAAACTCACCGCCAAGATCCGAACGCACCCAACCGGTGATGTGGAGCGTTTTTTGATCGATAAAGTCATATTTGATGTATTTAATGGAGGTAAATACACCGTTACCACACTTCCAAACATTCTCGCCCTTTTCGAGAACAAACTCATATTTTTCCTCAGTCAGGATTTTTTTGATGTTTGCTTCGGTAGCAGATGCATCTGTATACGGGAAAACATAGGTCGTCCTTGCCATAACAATACCCCTTTCAATGATTTTTTATGATATCACAGCGGTTTTCGGTTGTCAACAGAAGCAGAACAGGAAAGCCCGGAACGGCACATAGGCCGTTCCCTACGGAAATGTCATCGTCCCGTTCGATACGGGTTATCGGGCGGATGCGGGCATCCGTCCTTACAACAGAACTTCTTTGTTTGTTCCGTAAAAGATGTCGTCTTTATTGCTGATCAGCTTGAAAAATTCCTCTAATTTAACCCAATAATCCGCGCCGTAGTCCATTTCATAGGAATGTCCCCAAATATAAAAGATCTTGGGCGTTTCCGGCTTCAGTTCAATAAACGATGTGCCCAATCGCATCAATTCGTCAAAATGAAGATGAAAGGCTGTGGGGTTGAAACGATAAAGATTATCCTGCAAATCAAAGCTGCCTGTTGTGGTAATGGTGCGGCTGTACTTGACCCCCGTATTCTTCTTTATAAGCTCTGCAACACGGTCATCATTGTTTACGCCACCGCAAGGATATGCCATCCCAACAACCTCATATCCCACAAGCCGGGATAAATTCAGTCGGTCTGTTTCCACCTGACGGATCACTTCCGCATCGTCACACCGGGTGAGATTTGGGTGCGTCAGGGTGTGGACCGCCACTTCGTGACCGTCATAAATGTCTTTTACATCCTGAGGATGTACTTTATAATGGGAGATCCGCTGACCCTCCCGGATCAGCATCCCTTTGTTAGATAATAATTCAGAGTTTAAATTAAAGGTGCATTTTAAACCGTACTTGTTTAACAATTCAATTAATCGGATGTCCTGTGTCACGCCGTCATCATAACTGAAGGTGATGGCTTTCTTTTTTACTTGCTCACGAGAAAACATGGCGTTGCCTCCTTTTCGATGATCATATCACAGCTAAAGCAAAAAGTAAATCCTGCGGTAAAATAATTGTAGTCCGATATGTTTTCGGGCGGATGTGGGCATCCGCCCCTGTCATTCCGAGACCAGTTCGCAAACTGGTCGTGGGAATCCGTTTTCTTGCGGTGCAAAGCACCGCGCCGCCTTTGGCGGCAGGGGATGCGGATTGCCACGGGCGCAAGCGCCCTCGCAATGACACGGCTTTCGGTAGCGCCGTCAAGTATCGTAAAAGGAGAAAGAAATATGAACATAGTCTTGCGCAAAGAATAACAGCGCAGTAGAAAATTCTACTGCGCTGTTATTCATTATTATGAGAACATTGCTATCGCCGAAATAAGACTACAGGCAAGAGAAATGACGGTAAGTACAGTAAAGAAAACTACACATTTTTTAATGGTAATAATAGATTTGAGCTGCTTATACTGCAAATATTCCGAAAGCTCGTCTTTAGATAAGACTGTTCTTTCCACTTTATAAAAACTGGCATATTCTACTGGACCATCAGGGTATCTGCACAGTATGTCTTTAGGCAGAGGTTTGTTTTCTTGTAACATCTTTCTGTATTTTTGATTTTCTTGGTTAGAGCAATTAACCTCTTGTAAAATACCAAGCTGGTATTTCAGCACTTCTAATTTCGTTCTTAAACCTGCCGCCTCGGCTGTGGGGGTGGCAGCATTTGAATTAAGACTGGCACCGCATTGAGTGCAAAAAGATACGCCATCAGGTAAGGTGCAACCACATTTTTCACAAAACATACATATCCTCCTCGTGATTTTCAAAATATAAGAGAAGCGGTGACTTGGTATTGTGATCTGCGGTTTTACAAACAGAATGCCGCCCCTCTTTATGTAACATATTGTTACATAAAACAGTGTAACACAATGTTACAATAAATGCAAGGGGTGATTGGATGATTGGGCTGAAGAAAATCCGGAAACAGCGGAATTTAAATCAACAGAAAGTCGCTATGGATTTGAACATCTCCCGTGAAGCACTTTCCTATTACGAAAACGGCAAACGAGAGCCGTCCCTTGCTTTGCTCGTTGCAATGTCAAAATATTATAATGTATCCATCAATTATCTGATTACCGGAGAAGAATTTCAAAAAAGATAAACCTACCTTTTCGAGAATGGAAAGGTAGGTTTGTTTTTATTTTGTGCGGTATAATCTCCTGTCTTTTACAAATAATAGCATCGTAATTTGTAAAATAATTGTAGGGACACCCGTCCTCGGGTGTCCGCGGACACCGCAGGAGCGGTGTCCCTACGGAAAAGGAGAAAGATATATTATGAAGGCAACCGGCATTGTCAGAAGAG
>JAFTVV010000017.1 GCA_017465625.1 Oscillospiraceae bacterium
TGTTTGCACAGCCGGGATATTATCCGCCATCAAGCGCACAAAAATGGTCATTTGTGTCACAAAAAGCCTATCGTTTTCTTAAAGATAATGGGATGATTAAGCATTTGTTTTTTATCCCAATATGTGAGGTGTAAAAAAGAACAGGGACGTCGGATTGAGGCGCTGGTCAACAGCTTCGGCTACTCTGCACTGTAAAACAGGAAATAAACGAGGCTCTGTTTCCCGTTGATCAGAGCTTGTCAGGAGTGTGAAATGATGGTCCAATTTATTTGCTATCCCAAATGTACCACTTGCCAAAAGGCGAAAAAGTGGCTCGATGAGAACCAAATCGTTTATGAGCTGAGGGATATAAAACTCAACAATCCAACACTGGAAGAACTGAAAAAATGGCATCAGCAAAGCGGCTTGCCGCTTAAAAAGTTCTTCAACACAAGCGGATTGCTTTATAAATCTCTCGACCTCAAAAATAAACTTCCTGCAATGACCGAGGACGAAATGCTGAAGCTTCTTGCAAGTGATGGGATGCTTGTAAAACGACCGTTACTCATCGGAAATGACGGTGTTCTTGTTGGCTTTAAGGAAGCGGATTGGAACAAAGAGATCCGTGCGAATTGAAGCACGGCAGAAAGAAAAACTGAAAAGTATCAGCAAGCGCCCTTGGGAAGGTTCATCTTCTCAAGGGCGCTTTGTATGCCGGTTTTGTGTATGAAGTTGAACTTTCGTATAAATAATGAAATCCTTGCTGATGCAAGGATGAAATCAGCTAACGCTGATGAAATCTTCGGCTTTGCCTCAGATGAAATTAAATCTACCCATCCGCCGTCGAGGCGGATTTCATCCAACGAAGTTGGATTTCTTCGTCGAAGACGATTTCACCCACCCACAAGGGTGGATTTAGTTGAAAAACCGACAAGTCGAAACTTGTCGGTTTTTCTGGCTATGGGCTACAAAAAAGATGTTTTTCCGTTTTTGCGTATGAATTCGAACTCTCACACAAAATGAAATCCTTGCTGACGCAAGGATGAAATCAGCTAACGCTGATGAAATCTTCGGCTTTGCCTCAGATGAAATTAAATCCACCCATCCGCCGTCGAGGCGGATTTCATCCAACGAAGTTGGATTTCATCGTCAAAGACGATTTCACCCACCCGCAAGGGTGGATTTAGTTGAAAAAAGCACCGACAAAGTCGATGCTTTTTTCTGGCGGAGATGAAGAGATTCGAACTCTTGCACGCCTTGCGGCGCCTACCGGATTTCGAATCCGGACCCTTCAACCACTTGGGTACATCTCCCTATAACAGGCGTTATTATATCAGTATCCCATCAAAAAATCAAGTGTCATAAATCTTTCTTCCGCACCAATTCCGTAATCTTTTGTGTGTCCTTGCAGATGTGCTCGTAGCAGTCGGCACGATGGGGGCGCAGACAATCGGAGCAATCCTTGATTCCGTTTTCCAAATATTTAAAATTGCCGCCGCACTGATCCCCAAGGGCATACAGCGGACAGTAGCAAAAAAGGCAGTTAAAGGTTTCGGGGTTGGCGTTTTTGTGGCAGGGGAAGTATTCGCAGGACTTATTTTGATAAAATTTATAATTTTCCATAGTCACTCCTGAAAATGTGTGGTAAGATAAAAGAAAACGGAGGATTTTATGCAGGTTTTTATTGATGCGGACGGCTGTCCGGTGACGAATATTGCCCTGGAAATATGCAAAAAGCAGGGCGTGGCTTGCACTCTGGTGTGCGACACTGCCCACGAGTTTTATCGGGAGGGTGCCCGGACTCTGGTGGTGGACAAGGGGGCGGACAGCGCAGATTTTGCACTGGTCAACCGTATTTCTGCCGATGACATTGTGGTTACGCAGGATTACGGACTTGCGTCCATGTGTCTGGCGAAAAAAGCGGTGGTAATCCATCAGGACGGCTGGCTGTATACACCGCTGAATATAGATGCGCTTCTGCTTCAGCGCCACGAATCCAAAAAGTATCGCAATGCCGGTGGCAGATTAAAAGGGCCGCACAAGCGTCAGGCGGCACAGGACGAGGCCTTTCGGCTGGCTTTTCAGAAGCTGCTCCAGGGATAAGCTGCCGGCGGCATTGCAGAAAATTCCATTTTTTCTCCGCTTGTGGGATGATTAAAGGAAAGCCTGCAGGACCACAGGGCAATATCGCAATCGTCCTTTAAGGTGGCGTACTTCCGTTCTCCCACCAGAGGATAGCCACGGCTGGAAAACTGCACCCGAATCTGATGGGTGCGCCCGGTGACCAGCTCCACCTGCACAAAGCAGAGACCCTGTGCAGATTCACGCACCCTGTAATGCAAAACGGCTTCCTGCACGCCTTTTCCCGGTGCTTGTGCCACAAAGGTCATTCTCCGTGCCTTATCCCGATATAACAGATCGGTCAATGTGCCGGTAGAGGGCAGGGAATCACCGTGCACCACGGCAAAATAGTCTTTTCCAAAATGTCCCTCCCGAATTTGGGCGGAGAGGTTGGAGGCGGCTTTCGGATTTCTTGCCAGCACCATCAGTCCCGATACAACCCGATCCAGCCGGTGCACGGTGCGCACATCGGCGTGTTCGTCTCCCAAAGCCTGCCGTACCAGTTCCGGCATTCCGCCCGGTTCATCGGTGGAAAGCACCCGGGGAGGCTTGATACAAACGATGATATCCGAATCCTGAAATAAAATATCCATAGCCCCTCCTGCAATTTTGCGGCTTGTGTTATATCATCCAAACCTGCTTTGCGTTTATCCTATCAAAAAATGAAACACTTTTCAAGTCTGTGTAGAAAAACATAGACAAATCAGGAAAAATCAATTATAATAAAAGAAAAAAAGGAGGAATTAGTATGAAGCGTTTATTGGCCCTTTTGTTGGTGGTTGTAATGGTGGCAAGCCTTTGCACCGGCTGTGATCTGGAGGATATTATCGCCTTGTTTACAGATGGCGGCCAGTTCGGTGGAACGGATGCCGAGGTGAATCCCCACCTGCATTTTAAGCTGGATCAGCAGATGCTGGATGCGTTCTATGAAGAGATGGACAGGGTAGAGGCGATGGCCATCGAAGGCACAGATGTAGAAGCGATTGATGCGGCCTCCGATCAGCTGGAAGAACTGTATATGGATATTGTGGATCAGATTCAGATTGCCCATGTTCTGCAAAGTATGGATGTAGAGGATGAAGCACTGTCTGAGCAGTATTTGACGGCTGTGGACAAGGGTGTGCAGCTGGAAACGGACTATAATGCGATGACGCGCCGCGTCTACAATTCTGATTCCGCGGCAAAGGAAGTGCTTTTTGAGGACTGGACGCAGGACGAGATCGACAGAATGTTGGCTCATAACGAGGAAATCGCATCTCTTGAAAAGCGGAACGAGGAGCTGACCGTGGAATACCGGGAGCTTTCTCAGGAGTCACTAAGCTGGGATGAAGAGGTTGTCCGGATCTACAACGAAATGGTGAAAAACTGCAACCGCATTGCAGAGCTTTACGGCTACGAAAATTATTATGAATACGCAAGCCGCGTGATCTATGAACGGGATTTTGGCGCAGAGGAACGCAGCAAGATGCGCAGCTATGCGACCACCTATCTGATGGATGCGGTGTATGGCGCACTGGATACATTCCTGTCCAAATATGAAGGACTGGGCTTTATGGATTCCAATCTGGTCACAGGATTGATGTATACCGACTATGACGACTTAGGTACCAATTATGTGGCGGATTATATGCAGAGTATTCCGGGTGATGTAGCGGAAAAAATGCAGGCAATGTTTGATGAGCAGCGGGTGGTCTTTGTCGATGATACCAATGCTGTGGAGGGCGCATTTACCACCTATATTGACGGCGCTCCTTTCTGTTTCTTTGGACCCGGCTACCAGAGCAGTACCACGCTCATTCACGAACTGGGTCATTACTATGGCGGCACAATGGTAGAGCTGTGGGAGCAGCCGTTGGATATTTCTGAGGTGCAGTCTCAGGGCAATGAATGGCTTTTTGTATATTATCTGTCTGAGACGCTCAGCGAGGAACTGTTCGAGTGCTTCCTGCACCTGACGATTACGGATAATATGACGATTATTCTGTCCGCACTGATGATTGACCAGTTTGAGGAGATGGTGTATACCCACCCGAATGCCGGAGAACTGACGCTGGAAGAGTACGAGGCGCTGATGAATCAGGTGGTTTCTCAATACGGTGATCCGGAAGAGATCAACTACGTCATCGGTGACCTGAACACCTATTGGAAGATGGTGGTTGTGGAGCAGCCGGTGTATTACATCAGCTATGCGGTATCCGCAGTGGCGGCAATGGACATTTATGTGACCGCAACGGAAAATGAAGAGCAGGCGTGGACGGCGTATAGGGCGCTGGTGGAAGAAATGGACCCGGATGCCGGCTTCCTGAAAAATCTGGAAAATGCAGGCATTGACGGACCTTTTGAGGAAGACGTTTACGCATATTTTGCAAACCTTTACGCGTATTAAAAAGTGCAAAAAAAGTATTTGACAAATTGACAAAAAGCCTATATAATATCAAAGCGTGATTATTAGGAAGGGGGATACTATGCTGTTTGGACTATCGCAAATTATAGATTGTCCCGGCGCATCGGTTTCCTTTTCCACCAGCGTAGATCTGAGCGATCTTCTATACGGCACATGCTATCCGGTCAGCGAGCCGGTAGTTGCCGAAGGAACAGTGCGTAATACTGCCGGTGTTCTGGTGATGAAGGGCAACCTGAAGACCTGTATTCACGGTGTGTGTGACCGCTGTGCTGCCGACTTTACCCGTGATGTGGAAATTCCCATCGATGTGGTTTTGGTACGGGAGCTGGCCAATGAGGACAGCGAGGATGAATGGGTATTTCCCCTGGTTGACGACGGTGCAGATTTGGATGAGATTGTGCGAACGGTGTTCGTGCTGAATATGGACTCTAAAATGCTGTGCAAAGACGATTGCAAGGGGCTGTGCTGTCGCTGCGGAAAGAATCTGAACGAAGGTCCTTGCGCCTGCGAGAAAGAACTTGATCCGCGTTTTGCTGCTTTACGGCAGCTGCTAAATAAGTAAGTAAAAGAAATGCTGTTAAAGCAGTTTGACCAAGGAGGTGTCATCCATGGCTGTTCCCAAGTGTAAAGTGTCCTCTGCCCGCCGTGACAAGCGTCGTGGCTCCAACTGGAAGCTGTCTGCTCCCAGTGTAACGGTTTGCTCCAAGTGCGGTGAGCCCGTTATGCCTCACAGAGCTTGCAAGGCCTGTGGCAACTACAATGGCCGTCAGGTTCTGGCTGCCAAGGCTGACTAAGGCTGGAAAAAGCGAAAGCGAAGCGGAAGGTATTATGCCTTCCGCTTTTTTCCGTCTTTGGTGCAATTGTGTAATTTTCATTAAAGATGTGTAAAAACGTGGTTTTTCCGTTGATTTTATGGAAAAAATATGTAATAATAGATTGGTTATATTGATGAGCTAAGAAGAGAGGAGCGGATGTTTTATGGCAAAGCCTCTGGTTGCGATTGTAGGTCGTCCCAATGTGGGCAAGTCGATGCTTTTTAATAAACTCACCGGTCACCGTACTTCCATTGTGGAGGATACCCCCGGTGTAACCCGTGACCGCATTTATGGCGATTGCGAGTGGTGTAACCGCAGCTTTGCGCTGGTGGATACCGGCGGTATTGAGCCGACCACAGAGAATGATATGCTGAAGTTTATGCGCCGTCAGGCAGAGATCGGCATTGAGCTTGCCGATTGCGTGGTGATGGTCACCGATGTGCGCAGTGGTGTTACCGCAGCGGATATGGACGTGGCGACGATGCTGCGCAAGTCCGGCAAGCCGGTTGCGGTTGCAGTCAACAAGTGTGATTCCATCGGCCCTGTAAATCCGGACGTATATGAGTTTTACGGATTGGGTATCGGGGATCTGTTTGAGGTGTCGGCACTGCACGGTCACGGTACCGGTGATTTGCTGGACTGGTGTTTGGCAAACTTCCCTGAAGAAGAGGAAGAGGAAGAAGAATCGGATGTGATCAAGGTTGCCATTGTGGGCAAACCCAATGTGGGCAAATCCAGTCTTCTGAACCGCATTTTGGGAGAGGAACGCGTCATCGTTTCCAACGTGGCAGGCACGACCCGGGATGCCATCGACTCCGATTTTGAAAATGAGACCGGAAAATATTGCTTCATTGACACGGCCGGTATGCGCCGCAATAGCAAGGTGGACGATCTGATCGAACGGTATTCCAATATGCGTTCCATCAACGCCATTGAGCGCAGTGATGTGTGTTTGATTCTGATTGATGCCAATGAGGGTGTTACGGAGCAGGATACCAAAATTGCAGGCTTGGTTCACGAGGCCGGCAAAGCCGCGATTATTGTGGTGAACAAGTGGGATGCGGTGGAAGATAAGCAAACCAACACTATGCGTGATCAGGAAGTGGCTGTGCGTCAGGGTCTGAGCTATATGACTTATGCGCCGGTAGTATTCCTGTCTGCGCTCACCGGCAGTCGTGTGGATAAGCTGTTTCAGGTGATTCAGGATGTGCACAAACAAAATACCAGCCGCATCACCACCGGTGCGCTGAACAGCATTTTGGCAGATGCAACTGCCCGTGTACAGCCGCCCTCCGATAAAGGACGCCGCCTGAAGATTTACTATATGACTCAGGCCGGCACAAAGCCTCCCCATTTTGTGATTTTCTGTAACGATGCACGGCTGTTCCATTTTTCCTATCAACGCTATCTGGAAAATCAGATTCGGGAAGTGTTTGGACTGCAGGGGACCCCTGTGCGCATTACCATTCGTCAGAAGGGCGACAAGGAGGAGTAATCCATGTGGATTTCCGTTGTGATATCGGTTTTAGCCGGTTATCTGCTGGGCAATCTCAATGGCGCAGTGTGTATTTCCGCGCTGTTGCACGATGATGTACGTACCCACGGCAGCGGCAATGCCGGGCTGACCAATTTTATTCGGAATTACGGTCCAAGCAAGGCACTTTTGGTGCTGTTGATTGACGGACTGAAGGCCGTGGTTGCTTGTATCATAGGCGGTTTGCTGATGAAAGAACACGGCTATTATTTAGAGGGCGTAACCATCGGCGGCTCCGGTGCAATGATTGGCCATATTTATCCGGTATTTTTCGGTTTCCGCGGCGGCAAGGGTGCACTGAGCGGACTTTTTGTGGTGTATATGATTGACTGGCGCATCGGTTTGATCCTGACGGCCGTATTTTTGGGCACTTATTTCATCACCCACTATGTGTCTTTAGGCTCTATTTTGGCCGCTTTTTCACTGGTGCTTTCCTTTGCACTGCTGCACCACGACCGCATCGCGGTAATGACGGTGGGCATCGTGATGGGATTGATGGTGATCGTGATGCACCGTACCAATTTGGTGCGCCTGTTTCGGGGCACAGAGCGAAAGACAAACTTGTTTAAGAAAGGGAGTCAGGCATGAAAACAGCAGTCATCGGAAGCGGCGGCTGGGGTACGGCACTGGCGCTTACTTTGTACCGTAATGGGCATCAGGTATTCCTGTGGTCCCATGACGGGCAGAAGGCAAAGCAGGTCTGCGAAAGTCGGAAAAATCCAATGCTCCCCGGAATCAAGCTGCCTGAGGGCCTAACAGTTACAGGAGACGATCGGTGCGTGATCGGCTGTAAAATGGTGGTCATCGCCAGCCCTTCGGTGCATATTCGTGAGGTATGCCGTCGTGTAGCGCCCTATTTGGACGAGGATGCAGTAATGGTCTCCGTCACCAAGGGCATCGAGCAGGATACCTTTTTAAGAATGAGCCAAATCGTAGAGGAAGAAACCCACCGTCCCGTGGTGGCGTTGACAGGTCCCAGCCACGCTGAGGAAGTGGCATTGCAAATGCCTACCGGTTGTTTGGCGGCCTGTGCGGATAAGGAAAAAGCGGAGCTGGTGCAGGACGCATTTATGTCCGATACCTTCCGTATTTATACCAGTCCCGACATTGTGGGCGCAGAGCTGGGCGGTGCGCTGAAAAACGTTATTGCCCTTTGCGCAGGAACGGTGGAAGGATTGGGCTATGGGGATAACACCCAGGCCATTCTGATCACCAGAGGTTTGACAGAAATTGCACGGTTGGGCGTTGCAATGGGTGCGCAAAAAGAGACCTTTGCAGGCTTGGCCGGCATTGGCGACCTGATTGTGACCTGTACCTCCCGTCATTCCCGAAACCGCCGTGCAGGTGTGCTGGTGGGGCAGGGAATGAGCGCACAGGAAGCGCTCCAAACGGTGGGTGCTGCAGTGGAGGGTTATTATGCCGCTGCTTCTGCCCGTACCTTGGCACTGAAGCTTCAAGTGGAAATGCCCATTGTGGAGGCCGCCTATCAGGTGCTTTACAATGGCAGATCTGCCTCGGATGTGTTGCATATACTGCTGAATCGTCAGCGTCGCTCCGAATCGGAGGATGCACTGTGGCGCTAAGCAATTGATATCTCGCTTCGCATTATTGAAAGGAGCTATTATGCTGGAACTGAAAAATATCCACAAAATCTATGATGAGGGTGCGCAGGCAGTACGGGCGCTGAAGGGCATCGACCTGCAGTTCAGAAAAAATGAATTTGTATCCATTTTGGGTCCCTCCGGCTGTGGCAAGACCACGATGCTGAACATCATCGGTGGATTGGATCACTACACAGAGGGTGACCTGATCATTAACGGTGTGTCCACCAAGCACTATAAGGATCGGGATTGGGACACCTACCGCAACCACTCCGTAGGTTTTGTGTTCCAAAGCTATAATCTGATTCCCCATCAATCGGTGCTGGCCAACGTAGAACTGGCACTGACGCTCACCGGTGTAGGCCGCAGGGAACGTCGTGAGCGTGCCAAAAAGGTGCTGGAGCAGGTGGGATTGGGAGACCAGCTGCGCAAACGTCCCGGAAAGCTGTCCGGCGGACAGATGCAGCGTGTGGCGATTGCCCGTGCACTGGTGAATAATCCCGACATTATTCTGGCAGACGAACCTACCGGCGCATTGGATACGCAAACCAGTGTGCAGGTTATGGAAATTCTGAAGGAAGTTGCCAAGGATCGGCTGGTCATTATGGTGACCCATAATCCGGAGCTGGCGGAACAATACTCTACCCGTATCATCAATATGCTGGACGGTGAGATTACCGGTGACTCGATGCCCCTGACGGCACAGGAGCAACAGCAACTGGCGGAGAAGCAAGCACCTGCAAAAAAGAAAAAGTGCAAAAAGCCCTCTATGTCCTTGCTTACATCCTTCGGTCTGTCTCTGCGCAACTTGTTTACCAAGAAGGGCAGAACGGTGCTAACCTCTTTCGCAGGTTCGATTGGCATCATTGGCATTGCGCTGATTTATGCGGTGTCTCAGGGCGCGACGACCTTTATTAACGACGTGCAGGAGGATACACTGACTTCCTACCCCTTGACCATTGAGGCGTCCACGGTGGACATCGGCACCCTGATGGAGACCTTTATGGGCATCGGTAAGGGGAATGGTACATCGCACGAAAAGGATGCTGTTTACTCCAAGTCGGTTCTGTTTGAGATGCTGAACGCTATGAACTCGCTGGAGTCCACCCAAAACGATTTGAACGCCTTTAAGCGTCAGATTGAAGCGGAGCTTAAAAATCCCGCAAGCGGATTGGCACCTGCGCTCAGTGGTGTGCAGTATACCTATGATATGGATCTGCTGGTCTACACCAAGGACGCAGACGGTCAGATTGTCTATTCCAACACAGAGCAGCTGCTTATGGATTTGATGCTGAAGCACTACGGTGCGGATATGTCCGCGATGAAGGATATGAGCAATCAGATGAGCAGTGATATGGGCATGTCTATGATGTCCAACCAAATGGCGCTGTGGAACGAGATGCTCTCCGGTAAAGACGGCAGTATGATCAGCCCCTTGCTGAAGGAGCAGTATGACGTGGTATACGGTGACTGGCCCAACAGCTACGATGAAATTGTACTGGTGCTGGACGAAAATCACGAACTGGACGACCTGACAATGTTTGCACTGGGTCTGAGAACACAGGAAGAAATGGAGCAGGTGTTCACTGCGGCGCAGGATGGACAGCAGGTGGATACCGATCTCAGAAGATGGAGCTACGAGGATATTTCGAAGATGGAGTTCCGCGTAGTGCTCAACTCCGACTGCTACAGTTATGATGCCGCACTTGGCACGTTTGCCGATCTGCGCCAGACGAAGGAAGGTATGCGTTACCTGTACGATAACGCAATGAAGCTGCGTGTAGCCGGCATTATTGCACCAAACCCTGACGCAACCTCTACAATGCTGCGCGGCTCTATTGGCTACACAAAGGCACTGACGGAGTATGTGGTTGAACATTCCGGTGATTCCGAGGCTGTTCGGACGCAGATGGAAAATCCCAATACAGATATTATTACCGGCTTGCCCTTTAAGCTGGCAGAGGGGATCAGTGATCAGGAAAAGGCACTGAAGTTCCGCACTTTGATCTCTGAACTCAGCGAGCAGAAGAAGGCACAGGCCTATATTCGGATTTTGAGTATTCCCACGGAACAGGCTATCAACGATGCCATTGCCTTTGCCTTTGCGGATGCAACTCGTGAGAGCATTGAACTGATTATGGTGCAAACCATCGGTCAGCAGATGGCGGTGGATATTGCACAGGTTCAGCAGTACGTGGCGGCAATGACGGACGAGGAACTGAACGGACTGTATACCGAGGTGGTCATTGCACAGGTAAAGATGCAGACGGCCTCTGCTGTCCAGCTGCAATTTGCCTCCACGCCCTATACCGTCCTGTCTGCCTATCTGGATGAAGCGATGAAAACCTATTCTGCAGAGCAGTGTGCCCACTTCTATGACGAGATTATGGAGTTTTCTAACGTCACCTATGAGCAGAATTTGGCAAAGCTGGGATACGTCAGATTGGATTATCCTGCTACGGTCAACCTCTACGCCTCCAGCTTTGAGAATAAGGAAATTATTGAGGAATTTATTGCCGTTTATAACGCCTCTGTTGATGAGCTGAAGCAGATTCAGTACACCGACTATGTAGGCTTGGTGATGTCTTCTGTGACCACCATCATTGATGCCATTACCTACGTGCTGATTGCATTTGTGGCAATTTCTCTGGTGGTTTCCTCCATTATGATTGGTGTGATCACCCTGATCTCCGTGCAGGAGCGCACCAAGGAGATCGGCATTCTCCGTGCCATCGGTGCATCCAAGCGGAACGTATCGGGTATGTTTAATGCAGAAACGGTGATTATCGGCTTCACATCCGGTGCACTGGGCGTCCTGCTGACTTACGGACTGTGCCTGATCATCAACGTGATTTTGTATGCACTGACGGATATTCCCAACCTGCGTGCACATTTGCCCGGCAGTGTGGCGTTGGTGCTCATCGGGATCAGCGTGATGCTAACCCTGATTTCCGGCATCATTCCCTCCCGCAGTGCCGCAAAGAAAGACCCTGTGGTGGCACTTCGCACCGAGTAAGGGAACAGGATCAATTAGAAAAAGCCCCAAACCGCACGGTTTGGGGCTTTTTGATTGCCAAAGCCCCCTTGCCTAAAGTAATGTCATTAAGTTCAGCCTTATTGTCATTCCGAGCCAGTGCGCACACTGGCGTGGGAATCTCAAAGCATAGCGTTGTACACTGAGATTGCGAACCAGTGACACGGTCACTGGTTCGCAATGACACAAACTTAATGGTATTGTTGCCTAAAGGGGGGAAAGAATTGCCGATTTCAGGCAAACGAAAAAGCCCCCCTTGCCTAAAGGGGGGAAGGAATTGCCGATTTTAGGCAATTCCAGGGGGGATACGAACGGGGGACGAGGGGACGGCAGAACCGTCCCCTCGTCCCAGATGTGCTAACAGTTATACATACATGATTGTTCTTGTATCTGTTTCTTCATACTTTTCTTCAACAACCGCACCAGGTGTGTTGATAGCAGTATGCATAAGTTTTTGAAGCCATGTCTGATTTTTACAATAAATCTCCAGATAGTAGAAATCATATAATAGGATAATCATCTCACATTTTGATTTTAGAAAATCCTCATAGTGATCAATTTCTTCATGATCAGCGTTTTCAGGATACAAATGCAATACAAGGCCTTCTCCAACAAATGACTTCTGAATTAATTCTTGAAAATAACTAGATGGAAATCTCTCCGGAATCTCAATCCTTATGCCATGCGAAAAAACAAAAGCATCTGCCACACTGAAATAATAGTGATCGAATACGATATCAGGGAATTTAAAAAAACTCCAGACATCAGACTTTTTAGAAAACACACATTCAAATCCGCAAAGAGAATTCTTCGTACTCATGGTGTCACCCCTCCAACAATCAAACTTTTCCCTCCGGTAGCCGGGAGAACCGTCCCCACGTCTCCTTAATAGTTAGTCTGTCTTTTTCTTAATATCGAACGCCGGAAATAGAGAAAACCCTGAATAAGACTTTTTTGTTTGATCCAAATAATCGATGTACTCTCCAAATGTCGATTCTGACGAAAATTTTCTTGTTATATCTGTTTCTGCAAAATAATGACTATCAGGACTACTGGGGTCTCTAGGTCCTCCATATCCAATAGTTGATCCTAATGCAATCGTTGTTCGATGCCACCATCGGATTTCTGAGATGTAGCAATCATTCTCTTTTAAAATTGATAATAACTTTTTAGGATTATCTACAATTACTTCACAGCAGACATATCCAGGAAGGTTGTTGCCGATATTGATAATTGTGTGATTGCTTAAGTATTTAGTAATTTCCATTACGTTCCCTCCTATACGGGACAAGGGGACGGTTCTGTTGTCTCCTTGAACTCAGGTCAAATGTTGACTTCCCCTATCTTTTTAGGAACTCCTGTCAACCGACTGATTTGCCTAATAGATAATCCCTTGTCCCTAAAAATTGTAATCACAAATATCATAATTTTTATATAAGAGACACAGAACAGGGGATGTTAAAGGCAATGCCATTCAGGTTAGAATGTCATTGCGAGCCCCGAAGGGGCGTGGCAAAAAGGCTCCCTTGTGTAAAGGGTAAGCGAAGCGCAGTCGCGGTAGTGAATGACAGTCCGGTGGACTGTCAGAGCCGCGACCGGGCTCGCCTCAGCGAGCTGTCACGCGAA
>JAFTVV010000018.1 GCA_017465625.1 Oscillospiraceae bacterium
ACTATATTGATTACTACAATAACCGACGAATTAAGGCAAGATTAAAGGGCTTGCCGCCTGCATTACACAGACAGCAAGCCCTTTCGGCAGCTTAAACAATTTGAGTTAGAAATATTTGTCTAACTTTTTGGGGTCACTTCAGTGTTCCACGGGGATTTTTTATGCTTTGAATTGTGGCTGACAGGTCAGATTCATACCCAGGCGCTTGAATACTTTTTCGTCCACCGAGGACAAAATCACAGACGAATGTACCTGGCATCCACGCAGCTTATCCAACTGCTCCATAGCCAGCTCCGCAGTCGGATTGGTGGCGGCACAAATGGAAAGTGCCAGCAAAATCTCATTGGTATGCAAACGGGGATTGCGGTTTCCCAAATGGTTGACCTTCAGATGCCGAATCGGATCAATCACCTTGGGTGACAGCAGGTGAATGTTCTTATCCAGTCCTGCCAACGCCTTCAGCGCATTGAGCATCAGTGCAGAAGATGCGCCCAGCAAGGGGGTGGTTTTACCGGTGATGATTCTGCCATCCGGCAGCTGCATTGCGGCGGCAGGATTTCCGGTTTCCTCTGCCCGTATCAGTGCCGGCTCTACAACCGCCCGATCTGCGGCAGTCACACCTGCCTTTTTCATCAGCATTTCCAGTTTGACGATCTGCGGCTGCTCTGCCTTGCCCTTCTTTTGTTCGCAAAGCGCATCGTAGTATCGGCGAATGATCTCCTGACGGGCAGCTTCGCACACAACCTCATCATCGGTGATGCAGTTGCCCACCATATTTACGCCCATATCCGTAGGAGACTTATAGGGACAGCTTCCCAAAATCTGCTCAAAGATGGCCTGCAATACAGGGAACGCTTCCACATCCCGATTGTAGTTGACGGTGGTTTTGCCGTAGGCTTCCAGATGGAAGGGGTCCAGCATATTCACATCATCCAAATCCGCAGTTGCCGCCTCATAGGCCAAGTTCACCGGGTGATTCAGGGGCAGATTCCAAATGGGGAAGGTCTCGAATTTGGCATAGCCGGCCCGCACACCCTTTTGGTATTCGTGGTAAAGCTGGCTCAGACAGGTTGCCATTTTGCCGCTTCCCGGTCCAGGACCGGTAATGACCACCAGTTCCCGTGTAGTCTCAATGTACTCGTTCTTGCCAAAGCCTTCCTCCCCCACAATGTTTGCCACATCATAGGGATAGCCCTCAATGTCGTAGTGGTGATACACCCGTAAGCCCATTCCCTCCAACCGTGCCTGGAATGCCCGGCTTAAAGGCTGGTCTTTGTATCGGGTCAGCACAACAGAGCTGACGTACAGGCCAAAATCTCTGAAAATATCGATCAGGCGAATCACGTCCCGGTCGTAGGTGATGCCCAAATCCCCACGAACCTTGTTCTTTTCGATGTCGTCCGTGTTAATGACGATCACCATTTCCACCTGATCAGCCATCTGCAGCAGCATTTGCAGTTTGCTGTCCGGCTTAAAGCCCGGAAGCACCCGTGCCGCGTGATGGTCGTCGTACAGCTTGCCGCCAAACTCCAAAAACAGCTTGCCGCCAAACTTTTCAATTCTGTCCCGAATCCGTGCGGATTGGGTTTTAATATATTGATCGTTATCGAATCCGCATTTCATCGGAGAAATTCCTCTTTCTTATTTATATTCATTGACTGCTTTTTCCAGTCGGTCCATTGCCTCAACAATTACACTACGGGGACAGGCCAGCGCCAAACGGATAAACTGACCGGTCTTTTCGCCAAATTTCGTGCCCATATCCGGCCAAATATTGGCCTTGTGCAGCAGCAGATCCTCCAGCTGCTCAGGGCTCAGCCCCAAACCGCTGCAATCCATCCACAAAAGGTATGTACCCTGAGGCTCAATAATGTGAATCTGCGGCAGCTTCTCCGCCACAAACTTCTGAATGTACTGCACATTTTCCCAAATATAAGCCTTGCATTCTTCCAGCCATTGCTCGCCCTCTGTATATGCGGCACAGCAAGCCACCATACCCATATAGTTACATTCATTATAACCGACAATATCAATGGTTTTGCGGAATTTGGCACGCAGCTCTTCACCGGGAATGAAGATGTTGGAGATCTGCAGGCCTGCAATATTAAAGCCCTTACTGGGAGAAGTGCTGACAATCAGATGCTCCAGCATCTCGGGGCATACGGTGGCAAAGGGGGTATGGGTGTAGCCGGGAGAGAAGAAATCGCAGTAAATTTCATCTGCAAAAACCACCACATTGTACTTTTTGCAAATGCGGCCCATTTCCTTCAATTCCTCGGGTGTCCAAACACGGCACACCGGATTATGGGGACTGCACATAATGAACAGCTTGATGCCGTTTTTTGCAATCTTCTCCTCAAAATCCGCAAAATCGATGGAGTACTTTCCGTCCTCGTAGTGCAGTTCGTTTTCCACCACGGTGCGTCCGTTGCGGTTGATGACGTTGAAAAACTGGTGATATACAGGAGACTGAATCAGCACCCCGTCACCGGGCTCGGTCACTGTGCGCACCGCCGCAGACAGTGCGGTCACCACACCGGGGGTATGGATGATCCAGCTGCGATCTGTCTTCCAGCCGTAGCGACGGGAAAACCAATTTTCCACTGCAGTATAAAAATCGTCACCTGCCAGACTGTAACCGAAAATGCCCCGATCCACTGCCTCGTGCATCGCCTTTTTGATGCAATCAGGCAGTGTAAAATCCATATCTGCCACCCACAGAGGAATCATATCCTCCGGATAGCCGATTTGGGTGATGGTATCGTATTTTTCACAATTGGTTTTCCAACGATTGATCACCCTGTCAAAATCGTATTTCATCTTAATCCTCCAAAGCGCGGGCCAGGTCCGCAATCAGGTCGTTTACATCCTCAATACCCACAGACAGGCGCACCAGATCCGGTCCTACACCTGCCGCCAACAGTTCTTCATCATTCATCTGGCGATGGGTAGCAGAGGCAGGATGCAGTACACAGGTTTTGGCATCCGCCACGTGGGTGGCAATGGAACACAGCTCCAGCTTGGCCATAAACCGTTCCGCTCCGCTACGTCCGCCCTTGACGCCAAAGGAAACCACACCGCAGCAGCCCTTGGGCAGATATTTCTGCGCCAGATCGTAATATTGGTCACCCTCCAGACCGGCATAGTGCACCCAGGAAACATTGGGATGGCCTTGCAGGAATTTGGCAACAGCCAACGCATTTGCGCAGTGCTTTTGCATACGCAGCGGCAGTGTTTCCATACCCATTCCCAAAAGCCAGGAGTTCATGGGTGCCGGAGTAGAGCCGAAGTCCCGCATCAGCTGCACGGTCGCCTTGGTGATATACGCACCCTCTAAGCCGAATTTCTTGGTATAGGTCACCCCGTGATAGCTGTCATCGGGGGTGGTCAGACCGGGGAATTTATCGCTGTAACGGTCCCAGTCAAAATTACCGGAATCCACAATCGCACCACCCACTGCGGCGGCGTGACCGTCCAAATATTTGGTGGTGGAATGGGTGACAATATCTGCGCCCCACTCGAAGGGACGGCACAAATAAGGCGTTGCAAAGGTATTATCCACAATCAGAGGAACGCCGTGGGCGTGAGCAACCTTGGCAAACCGTTCAATATCCAGCACCGTCAGTGCAGGATTTGCAATGGTCTCACCAAACAGCGCCTTCGTGTTGGGCTGCATTGCTTTCGCCAGCTCCTCTTCGCTTGCATCGGGGCTGACAAAAGTAAACGAAATGCCCATCCGCTTCATCGTAACCGCAAACAGATTATAGGTGCCGCCGTAAATGGAAGCAGAGCTTACAATATGATCACCTGCAGATGCAATGTTAAAAATGGCAAAGAAGTTTGCCGCCTGTCCGCTGGACAGAAGCATTGCCGCTGTGCCCCCTTCCAGTGCGCACAGCCGTGCCGCCACTGCATCAGAGGTGGGATTTTGCAGACGGGTATAGAAATAGCCGGAGGCCTCCAGGTCGAACAGCTTGCCCATATCCTCACTGGTCTCATACCGGAAGGTGGTGGACTGAATAATCGGAATATTACGGGGCTCACCGCCGGCAGGCTTATAGCCGGCGTGGAGACAGTTGGTGTCAAATTTCATAGAAACACGGTCCTTTTTATAATATATGGTGTTATTATACACCCCTTGCAAGGCGCTGTCAACGCCACAAGGGACTTGTTATTTCGTTTCAAAAATCCGCAGCTTTTCATAGATTGCACGCCGCCGGTCGGCACAATCCGCGGCTTTTATAATGCTGGTGCGCTTTCCGAACAGCCGCAAAACGCCAAAGCGGAGCACCTTCAGGCTCATATAAAGAAAACGTCTGACGGGGCGTTTTTCCAACTTGGGGTGACGGTTTACCGCACTTTGACGCAGCGTTTTCCAAAGAAGCCTGTTTTTCCCGTACTTTTCCTCCTGCTTCTCCTGAGGCAGCATACTGGCACTGCGGCGGCGATCCTGATCTTTTCTGCCGAAGTTTCCGCCGGCTAAGGAATCCTCCATCAGTTGCCGGCACAGCTTTTCCGGTGCGACACTTGCCCAAGAAGGGCAGGCCGTCCCCAAATACAAGCTGCACATTTTTGTCACCACTGCACAGTAAAACTTTAATCCAACAGCGTCCAACAGAGGCAAAAGCTGCTTCGTCCAGAATGCACACTGCGCTGTTTGGTTTACATAGCAGGCCCAGTCCATAATATGGCGCAGGCCTAAGCCCTGTCCCCACATATGGTGCTGCATATGCAGAAGCAAAATCAGTCCGTGGTGGGCGTGTGCCGGTGCATAAAACGCACCGGACGGTGTTTCCACCCTGAGGCGGTTTTCATAAAGGGTTTCCAAAAACGATTCTATATGTTCCTTTTTTCCGTCCCCGGGCATACCTGCCGGCTCTATGTGAATCTCTAAATTCTCTCCATCCCGGAAGAGCACCTGATGATAATCGTCCTCTTCACAGGAATGGGTAAAGCCCTGTGCCTTCAGCTTTTCCACCGTTTGCTCTACGCATTCCCGGGGCACCATAAAATCCACGTCCCCCAAATGACGCAAGCCGGGCTTTGGGTAGTAGGCGGCGGCCGCCTCCCCTTTTAAAATCACATACTGCTGCTGTTGTTCCTCCAAAAAGGCGACCAGATTGCAACGGGCATATTCCACCGCCGCGCTGCAGGCCGTCACCTTTCGTGCCACATAGGTGGCTTTTTCCGCTAAATCAGCAGGAATTTTGCTCCAATGAGGAGCAAGCGCATCCGCGCACAGAGGCATTACCGTTTGAACGTGCGCCTCCCGAAAAAGGACTCTCCAGTCCAATTGTTCAGGAAGGGTCACTGCATCTTTTGTGCCGATTGCGACAGACATCAGCTCCAACAAAAACTGCTGTTCTTTTGTCACCCCAATCCCTTCCTTCTTCTTTGTATCAGTCGTTATGCCAGCTTTTCACCCGTTCCGCAGTTTGGGCGTGTTCCTGATCCTGCAGGTCATATTGAAGCCCCACAAAGCGAAGCTCCTGATAGTATGCCGACGTCACATCGTCGTTGATTTGGTTTAAGCGCTTCTGACCTTTTCTGATTTTAGACCGCTTAAAGAGCAGAATATTCACCAGCCTGTAAAGCCACATAAAGGGCAGTAAAAACGGCAGCTTTCTCAAAATCGGATACTGCTGCTTCATATAGAACATGGCAGGAAACAGCATCCCCCATTTTTGCTTTCTGCGTGCCGTTTGGGCAGAGCCCTCCCGGGCGCTTTTTTTCGCCGCATCCGCAATTCTGCATTTTTCACGCAGACCGTAAGCGCCGCTTTCCACAAAGCGCTCAATCATATACTCTGTGAGTTGGGTTTCTGCACCACCTGAAAACAGTGCGCAAATGGCTTGCTCCACATTTTTATAAAATGTGCCCAATCCCATTTTTTCCATTTCCGCCTCGATGTATGCCCAGTCCAGATCGGAATTTTGCAGGCGGTAGAGCCACAAATCCGTAATATGCCGCAAACCGATGCCGCCATCACGGAAGTGCTTGGTCATATGGGTAAACAGATAGATATACTCATCCTCCCTGTTCATCCAGTACTGATTGGGTTTTTGGGCATCCGGCTTGAATTTTTCCCAGGGGTCGGCATAATACCGATAATAATCCTCGTTATAGCTGGGAATGACCCGTTTATGCAGTTCCACCACCATATACGGCTTTTTCTTCCATATAATCTCGTGGTTGCTCTCGCCTGTATGGGTGTAGCCCAGCTGTTCCATACACTGCCGCACCGCATCGTACTGCTCCTGACGGATCAGAATGTCCACATCACTCATCAGGCGCATTTCCGACGAAGGATACATCTTTTTCAGGGCAGAGCCTTTCAAAAGGGCATAATCCACGTTCTTTTCGTCAAATGCTTTCTGCAGACGGCTCAGGCAGTCCGCCTGAACATTGTCACTGGCGATGATTTGCAATGCATACATCACCGTATCTTCCCACGCAGATAAATCCACGCCGGCTTTATACAGGCCGTCCAGCAGCATCGGAAGGGTTTGATGCTTTTTTCCGATTTTTAAAATTGCACCGATATTTTCCTCGTGTACCGGCAAAGCGCTATGGGGCAAAACGGCATTTTGAATGACTGCCGCAATGTCTTGATACAGCGTTTTCATTGACGCTCCTCCAATCGGAATTACCGCGAAAGATTTTCCATAATCACATTGCCCAAACGCAGACTGTTGTGGTCGCCCACAAAGCTGTTATGGGGGGTAATGAGTACATTTTCCATATCCCACAAGGGGTGATTTTCCGGCAGCGGCTCTTCCTCGAAAACATCCAGCACCGCACCGCCCAAGCCATTTTGCAACGCCTGGGTCAGGTCCTCGGTGGATACCACGCCGCCACGGGCAATATTGACCAAAATCGCACCTTTTTTCATTTTCCCCAGTGTTTTTGCTTGCATTAAATGCGTCGTCTGCTCCGTCAGCGGCAGCGTCAGCACCACCACATCGCTTTGGGGAAGCACCTGTTCCAGCTGTTCCACGAGATACATTTTTTCAATGTGCGGCAGCTGGGCTGTAAACACATCCACGCCAACGACCCGACAGTCAAAAGCGCGAAACCGTTTTGCACATTCCTGCCCGATATTGCCACAGCCCACAATGCAAACCTGCTTGCCCCACAGCTCCAAAAGTCCCCGGTGCTTTGTCCACTGATGATTTTGTTGATGGTGGGCAAAGAAGCGGCTTTGCTTGTAAAGCTGCAGTACACCGGCCACGGCAAACTCTGCCATCGGGATGCCGTATACGCCACGGGCATTGTAAATTGCAATGCCTCTGCGCTGTACTTCCTCCATAGGCACCCGATCAAAACCGGCACTGGTCAGCTGAATCAGTTTCAGATTTTGAAAAAGACCGATATCGTGATGTAAAAACAGGCCGTTACACACCAATCCCTCTACCCAGGACGGATCAACCGGCAGTGCATCCTGCTCATATTGCATAAACGCCACTTCGTGCCCCATTGCCCGAATTTGCTCCAATTGCTCCGGGGTGCAATTCCAGGCACCTGTAATCAGTAATTTCATTCTTTATCCTCTTTGCATCTGCAGAATTTCGTCCACCTTTTGGCAGACGATGCGGTGATTTTGTGCATAGTCCTGCGGCTCTGTCTGACACAGGTATTCCTGCCCGCGAATCTCCTGCACGCCCTTCTGGAAGATTGCTTCAATCTCCTGCAGAGAATCGATTTTCGCGGCATTGCAGAAGCTTCGGGATAAAATCACCCGGGAAGAACCTAAGCGGTAGTGCTCCTTCAGCACATAAGCGCCGGGAAGCAAGCCGCCGTGCATCGCGGCAATGCCGCCAAAGCCAAAGGGCAAACCCTTCTTTTGGAACTTCTCTGCCAAGCGGTCCACCGTGCCGTCAGCCAGCAATTGAAACATAAAACGGTGACCGTACGCAAGGGACATATCATTGAGCCCCACATAAATCTCGTCGATGCCGTCCACCTGCAGAATTTCGTCCGCCAAGTCATTTGCCTCGGCAGTTTCCATCAGGGGCAAGGTCTTTGCACGACCGTCTACCATACGGACAAACTGCTCCACCTCTTTTGGGGTTTTGAAGTAGGGCAGCATAATCACATCCGCACCACGGGCAATAATCCCCTCAATTTCCTCTGCGGAGGAGGTATAGTCCGCCGTCTTTTCGTGAATCGGATTGCACCGCACCAGCAGCTCCGCCTTTTGCACGGTTGCACGCATACGCTCCACGTCGGCAAGGGTGTGGCGGCTTTGCACCGTGTCCATACCACCCTGACGCAAACTCTTTCCGATATACTCCATATCCACAAAGATGCGGTCTACACCGGCATTTTCGGCAATGGTGGCAACATCCGCGTTGTTGGTAATGTACATCAGCTTGATATGTTCCATTTTACTTACCGCTTTCTACCGGAGTCTGCTCCGGCTGTTCTTCCTTCGTGACGGTTTCGCCCTTGTTTTCGTTATCCGCATTGGTCAGCACCTTAAACACCGTCTTAAACATAATTTTAATGTCCAGCCAGAAGCTCAGGTGGTCCACATACCACACGCTCAGTTCAATGCGGTGATGCCATTCCACGTCTTTACGTCCGTGTACCTGTGCCCAGCCGGTAATGCCGGGACGCACTTCAAACATTCTGCGCTGAAAGTCCGTGTATTCCTCCAGCGGCCAGGGATGATAGGTCAGGGGCGGGCGAGGGCCGATCAAACTCATATCGCCCTTCAAAATGTTGAAAAACTGGGGCAATTCGTCCAAACTGGTGGCACGGATAAACTTGCCCACCTTGGTAACCCGCTTGTCCTGATTGTCGGAATAGACGCCGGACTTCTCCGCACCCACGCACATGGAACGGAATTTATAGATGTGAAACTGCTTGCCGTTCTTGCCCAAACGAGCCTGCTTGAACAGCACCGGACCGGGAGAATCCAGCTTAACGAGCAGTGCCACAATCAGCATAGGGATACCGCCAATTACAATGCCCAACAGGGAAATAATGATATCAGTAAAGCGCTTAAAGAAATGTCTGTACATTCATTGGCCCTCTTTTCTCGGCTTAAACACATAAAAGCCCATAATATCAATCGCATTATACAAAAATATACCCCCCATTGTCAACCAATACGGGTATAAAAGTACTTAAAAATCCATAAAAGAAGTTTAAATTTTTGGTGCATTTCGCTCTTGCGAAAACATATAAACAGTGGTATGATTCACTACGCCTATAAATTTAAGAAAAGAAGTGTTTTTTCGTGGAAACTTATTTGATTGTGTTGGCAGTTGCCCTGATTGGCGGTCTGATGCTTTCCCGTTTGACCAAGCTGATCAATCTGCCGGCCGTAACCGCTTATCTGGTGGCAGGACTGCTGCTGGGACCGTTCTGCTTAGGCGCGCTGAAGGTTCCGGGACTGGGCTTTAATTCTGCAGAGCAGGTAGAGGGTCTCGGCATCATTACCCAAACCGCATTGGGCTTTATCGCCTTTACCATCGGTAACGAATTTCGTCTGAGCCAGTTGAAGGCCACCGGCAAGCAGGCAATCACCATCGGCATCCTGCAGGCCGTGCTGACCACCGTGGTGGTGGATATTGTGCTGATCGTTCTGCACTTTTTGTTCCCCCACATTATTTCTATCCCCTGCGCCATCACCTTGGGCGCCATTGCTTCCGCCACCGCTCCTGCCGCCACACTGATGGTCATTCGGCAGTATAAGGCAGACGGACCGCTGACCAAGCTGCTTTTACTGGTGGTTGCCATTGACGATGCAGTGGGTCTGCTGCTGTTTTCCATCTCCTTCGGCATCGCCACTGCCCTTTCTGCAGGTCACGTCAGTGTTTTATCGGTTGTGGTCGAGCCACTTTTAGACATTGTTTTGTCCTTGGGCTTAGGCGCAATTATGGGCATTTTGCTGGATCGTGTGGAATGGTTCTTCCACTCCCGCAGTAAGCGTACCGCCATTTCCGTGGCTTTTGTGATGCTCACCGTAGGTCTTTCCATGCTGGAGTTCCAGATTGGACCGGTGCATATTGGCTTCTCTCTGCTGCTGGTGTGTATGATGACCGGCACCGTATTTTGCAACATCTGCGATACCTCCGAGGAGCTGATGAACCGTATTGAGGGCTGGACTGTTCCCATCAACATTCTGTTTTTCGTCATCTCCGGTGCAGAATTAGACTTGAATGTGCTGGCGCAGCCTCTTACTTTGATGGTGGGACTTGTGTACATTTTAGCCCGTTCCGCAGGTAAATACTACGGCGCAGATATAAGCTGCCGCCTGACGCGGCAGAGCCTACCCATCACCAAAAACTTAGGCACGACCCTGCTGCCTCAGGCCGGTGTAGCACTGGGTATGGTGCACAGTGCCGCCTCTCTGCCGGACGGTGCACTGGCACGGAACGTGGTACTGTTTGCAGTGCTGGTTTACGAACTGGTCGGTCCTTCCCTGACCCGCCGTTCCCTGATCTCTGTGGGCGAAATCCGCCCCGACGGACGCACCAGCGCCCGTACCATCAACAGCTCCAAATAATCCCAACGTACATAAAATTTTACGGGACGGCATTGCCGTCCCGCTTTTTGCTGCACATACCGTTTCGACGCCGTAGGGGACGGGTTTCCCGTCCCGATTTGTTGCGCATACCGACTCCAATTTGTAGGGACACCGCTCCTGCGGTGTCCGAGATACAAAAACAGCACAAAACCTGCGTAAATTTGCAGGGTTTGTGCTGTTTTTATGTGCTCACCTATTCATCCGGGGTATATTCTGCAATATCTTCTAAGCGGCAATCCAAAGCAGCACACAGCTTGCTTAAAGTTTTTGTTTCGGTGTTTTCATTTGCCCGCAATCTGCGTATGGTTTTGCTGTCAATGCCGCATTGTTCCCGTAAATAATATGTGGAAATATTCCGTCTGTCCATCACTTCCCATAGCTTATCAAATCGAATCATCGCTATAACCTCCATCTTGACATAGTTCTATTATGGGGGTTATAATTCTTTATATTAAGGGGATATAGTCCCCATACCCAAAGGTGAGGCTGCGGTGAAAAGTTTGATATTTCAGAACAACGATATGAAAAACGTGTGCTGTTTTATTGGGCACAGAGAGATTGACGAGACCGAAGATCTTAAAACAGAACTATACGAAACTATTGAGATGCTGATCATCGACGAATGCGTGGATACGTTCTTATTTGGCAGCAAAAGTCGGTTCAACAGTCTGTGCTATGAAATAGTCACTCAAATGCAGGAAAGGTTTCCCCATATAAGGCGCATTTATGTCCGCGGAGAATTTCCCGTCATTGGCGACGATTACAAAGCCTATCTGCTGGAAAAATACGAGGATACTTATTATCCGGAAGGAATTGTCGGCGCAGGTCCTGCGGTGTATGTGGAACGAAATTACGAAATGATTGAAAGAAGCCGTTTTTGCATATTCTATTGCCAGGAAAGCTACAACCCAAACGGAAGAAAAAGTGGGACAAAAATTGCCTTAAATTTTGCAACGAAACGCCATAAGCAGATATACACATTTCCCCTTTTGCGATCTGCACCACAGGATGCGATCAAAGACTAACATTTTCAAAAACACAAAATCGGCCGTTTAAAGAGTAGACACACCCGCCCCGATTTACGGGAGAAAAAGGCCCCCTTGTGTAAAAAGGGGCTATGAATGTTGTCGGCGCTGTCGCCGGATTAAGATCATTGCGGGCAGATGATATCTGCCCCTACGATGATGGACGTACCGATTCATATTCGTAGGGACGGGCGTCCCTACGAGGTCTTACAGTAGGTGGGTGCGAATATGGGGGAACGGATTGCCACACCAGTGACATCGGTCACTGGTTCGCAATGACAATTCCTTCGGACGCAGGTGTATCAAAACAGGCGCGTAGGGAATGACCTATGTGTCATTCCGCAAAATTATTTCTCATAATGTGCAGCAAGGAACGGCACACAGGCCGTTCCCTACGGTGCTTTCTTGTATAGGGGGAGCCGTTGCGGGCCAATGTGGGCATTGGCCCCTACGATGATGGACGTACCGATTTCAATTTGTAGGGACAGGCGTCCTCGACTGTCCGGTAGCACGGCATCGGCGTACGCCCGGGGACGGGCGTCCCTACGAGGTCTTTCGATCAGTGGGTGCGAACA
>JAFTVV010000019.1 GCA_017465625.1 Oscillospiraceae bacterium
TACCTCGAGGGGAGATTGAAAAATATTTTTTAATCGGTGACATTTGAATCCATTCTTTATGTTTGTTGTCTCTTGAGATATTGTTGCATCGTGGACACCGTGTTAAAGGAACACCAATAGGGTCCTCAACATATCCGTATATAGATGTGCTATACGAATAGTTGAATTTTGGACATCCCATGCGGATATATGTTCTCCCCATCAAATCACTCCAATAAAGATATAGATATATAACAATTAGTATATTGTATTTCAATATCAATTGCAAGTATAAATCTTCCCCTTTTACAAATAATAGCATCGTAATTTGTAAAATAATTGTAGGGACACCCGTCCTCGGGTGTCCGCGGACACCGCAGGAGCGGTGTCCCTACGGAAAAGGAGAAAGATATATTATGAAGGCAACTGGCATTGTCAGAAGAGTGGACGATTTGGGGAGAATTGTTATCCCTAAAGAGATTAGAAGAACATTAAAAATCCGCGAGGGAGACCCCTTGGAGATTTACACGGAAAAGGATGGAGGCGTGATTTTCCGCAAGTACTCCCCCATGGGAGATTTGCAGGAATTTGCCGCCCAGATGTGCGACTCCATTTTTGGAAGCTTTGGGCATATTGCTGCGGTGACAGATCGGGATGGCGTGATTGCGGTATCCGGTGCCAGCAAACGGGAGCTTTTGGAAAAACCCAACACCGCAGAACTTCTGCACTTGATGGAAGAACGGAAAAACTACCGCTACAATGCCGGCTCTGCCGCCATTAAAATCACCGACTCCGCAGACCGGTATGCCATCGGCGTGGCAGTGCCGATTTTGTGTCAGGGCGATCTGATGGGCAGTGTGGTGCTGCTGCTGGATGGGGATTGTGCCCCCATGACGGAAAACGATTTAAAGCTGGCGCAGGCCACCGCATCCTTTTTGGGGCGTCAGATGGAGAGTTAACAGCCCCAAATTCCAATAAAATGATTGCAATATATGGTTTCCTGTGATAAAATGTTTTGCTGGAAATGAATGAAAACAAGAAAGAAGGCACTTTTTTAATGATTTCTCAGGAAAACATTCGTAATATTGCCATCATTGCCCACGTTGACCACGGCAAGACCACCTTGGTGGACGAAATGCTGAAGCAGGGCGGTATCTACCGTGAAAATCAGGTAACCCAGGACCGCGTGATGGACTCCGGTGATCTGGAACGGGAACGCGGCATTACCATTTTGGCGAAGAATACCTCCGTTACCTACGGCAATTACCGCATCAATATCGTGGATACCCCCGGTCACGCCGATTTTGGCGGTGAGGTGGAGCGCATCTTAAAGATGGTCAACGGTGTTATTTTGCTGGTAGATGCCGCAGAAGGTCCGATGCCCCAGACCCGTTTTGTGCTGCAGAAGGCACTGGAACTGGGACACAAGGTGATTGTGGCGGTGAACAAGGTGGATAAGCCGGACGCCCGTGTCCACGAAGTGATGGACGAGGTTTTGGAGCTGCTGTTGGATTTGAATGCCACCGACGAACAGTTCAACTCCCCCACGGTATTCTGCTCCGGTCGTCAGGGCACTGCCGCCTATGGTCCGGATGAAGTGGGCACAGACCTGAAGCCGCTGTTTGAAACCATTGTCAATTATATCCCTGCACCTCAGGGCGACCCCAATGCACCGCTGCAGATGTTGGTTTCCAGCATCGACTATAATGAATACGTGGGTCGTATTGCGGTGGGTCGCATCGAACAGGGTACGATCAAGGTCAATCAGGAAGTGATGATCTGCGACTACCACGATCCCCAGTACCGCCAAAAGGGCAAGGTGGTTGCATTGTACGAGTATGACGGACTGGGTAAAAATCCCATCACTGAAGCATCCTCCGGTCAGATTGTGGCTCTTTCCGGTATGGCGGACATCACCATCGGCCGCACATTGTGTGCGATGGATGCCCCCAATCCGCTGCCCTTTGTGAAAATCTCCGACCCCACCATCGAAATGACCTTTGCGGTCAACGATTCTCCCTTTGCAGGCAAGGAGGGCAAGTTTGTCACCTCCCGCAACATTCGGGATCGACTGGATAAGGAGCTGATGAAGGACGTTTCCCTCCGTGTCACCGAACAGGGCACCGATGCCTTTAATGTGGCAGGCCGCGGTGAAATGCACCTTTCTATTTTGATGGAGACCATGCGTCGTGAGGGCTTTGAATTCTCCGTATCCACCCCCAGAGTGCTGACAAAAGAAATCGACGGCGTGCTGTGCGAGCCCATCGAACGGATGGTTGCGGACGTGCCGGAGGATTGTATGGGTGCGGTGATCGAAAAAATGGGCCGTCGCAAGGGTGATCTGCTGGGTATGACTCCCATGGGCAACCGTTACCGTCTGGAATTTTTAGTGCCTTCCAGAGGCTTGTTTGGCTATCGCAACGAATTTTTGACTGATACCCGTGGCGAGGGCATTATGTCCTCGGTGCTGGAAAGCTATGCACCTATGAAGGGGCAGATTGAGCGTCGTCTCACCGGCTCTTTGATTGCTTTTGAAACCGGAGAGGCCTGTTCCTACGGCCTGTTCAATGCCCAGGAGCGTGGCGCACTGTTCATCGGTGCCGGCACACCGGTCTATGCCGGTATGGTGGTGGGCATTTGCAGCCGCAATGAGGATATGACTGTCAACGTCTGCAAGAAAAAGCAGCTGACCAATATGCGTGCTTCCGGCTCGGACGAGGCGCTGCGGCTGGTCAGCCCCAAGATCTTCTCCTTGGAGCAATGCCTTGAATTTTTGGCAGATGACGAGCTTTTGGAGTGTACACCTAAGAGCCTGCGCATCCGCAAGCGCACATTGGATCACGCCACCCGTATGCGTGAAGTGATGAAGCGCCGCAATCAGGAATAACCAAAAGAGGGAGTGTTGCAGTTTTATTGCAACACTCCCTAATATTTTGTACTTGTGGTTATGAACCCATGGGGGCGGTGGGTATGGGATTGCCGCCGGCATCAAAATAGGTGGCTTGGCAAAAAAGCTCGTTGCTTGCCATTTTGGCACGGAAAATAAACTCCAGCTTGCAGGCGTTCGGTCCTGCCGCCACCCGTACTTCCGTAGAGCCCTTCCAACTGCCGCCAATCATTTTGGGCGGCACAACGGTGACGGTATGCGCTTCGTCGGAGACGGTGAAGCTTTGCGTTCCGCCTGCACCGATCTTTCCAACCTCGTTGCCGTCAATGAGAATCTGCCAGCTGCGTGCACAGCCGTGGACGTGAAATGCACGGGAAATGGTAAGCTGTCTTTTCATCGTTTTTCCTCCTGTTCGTTTCTGCCTGTATCATACTACAGATGCGCTGTTTGTGCAAGAGAATTTCGTAGTAGCTTTTTGGAAATGCAGGCGTTATAATAAGCTTATCTTCTAATTCAGGGAGGAACATACAAATGAGGCTCAATTACAGACGCACCGTTTTAGTAGGCTTTGCCTTTTTCCTGATCTGCGCATTCTGGCAGATCTACGACGTGTCCATTGCCATGACCCTGACCAACAAATTCGGTATGAGCCAAGATCATTCCGGTATTGTGATGGCGCTGGATAATATTTTAGCGCTGTTTATGCTTCCGCTGTTTGGCGGTCTGTCCGACCGCTGTAAAAATCCCCGTGGACGTCGTACCCCCTTTATTGTTGTGGGTACGATTCTGGCGGTGATTTTGATGCTGGGTCTTTCCGTGGTGGATAACTTCCAGCTGAACAATATCGAAAAATATTCCCGTGTGGATGACCCGGCGACTATGGCAATCATCTATGATGAGCAGGCGGATACCGTGCTTAAAACTCCTGGCGGCAAGAGCTTTACTTTGGAAGAAACGTTTACCCGTGAGGAATTTGCACAGATCACCACCGAGGATGCCGACTATACCACCTACGTGGTGCCTGCCCGTCAGGCCTGTGCCGCCGCGGTCACAGCCCAAAATCCCACAACCCTGTATATCTATATTGGTGTTTTACTGCTGTTGCTCATTGCGATGGCATCCTTCCGCACGCCTGCGGTGGCACTGATGCCGGACGTGACCGTCAAACCCTTGCGCTCCAAGGCCAATGCAATCATCAATCTGATGGGCACGGTAGGCGGCATCATTGTGCTGGCTTTGGGATCTATACTGGCCATTTCCAAGGTGAAAAACGCCTATATGAGCTATACGGCCATTTATGCGCTGGTGGCGATGCTGATGCTGGGAGCACTGGCGGTGTTTATGCTCACGGTGAAAGAGCCGAAGTGGGCAAGTCAAATGCAGGAAAAGAGCCGTGAGCTGGCCATCAGCGAAGAGGATGAGGACGAGGATCAGAGAGAAAAGCGGAAAATGACGGGGGGCGAGAAAAAGAGCCTGCTGTTGATTTTGGGCTCTGTGGTCTTGTGGTACTTTGGCTATAATGCGGTGGTCTCCAAGTATGCGGTGTACGCACAAAGCGTACTGGATAAGGACGCAACCATGACCTTGATGATTGCCAATGCCGCCGCCATCGTCTCTTATCTGCCTGTGGGCATCATCTCCTCCAAGGTGGGTCGGAAAAAGACCATTTTGGCAGGCGTTACTATGCTGTTTGCCGCGTTCTTTGTGGCAGGCTTTATGCGCTCTACCTCTCCTTCCTGGCTGATGTACGTGCTGTTCTGCCTGGCAGGTGTGGGCTGGGCCACCATCAACGTCAACTCCTTCCCCATGGCGGTGGAGCTGTGCAAAGGCAGTGATGTAGGCAAATATACCGGACTGTACTATACCGCATCTATGGGTGCGCAGGCGCTGACCCCCTATCTGTCCGGTCTGTGTATGGAAAAAATCGCAATGGTCTCGCTGTTTCCGTATGCGGCACTGTTTGTAGGTCTTGCGTTTTTGACGATGTATTTTGTAAAACACGGCGACAACAAGCCTGCTGCAAAAAAAGGCCTGGAAGCGCTGGATATTGAGGACTGAATATGGTGTTTCTTTGGATTTTTCTCGCGGTTATACTGCTTCTTGTAATAGCCTTTCTGTTTTCCATTCGCGGACGACGGGGACACGCACTGCTGCCTCAGCTGCGGCAATGGCATTATGCCCATCGGGGACTGCATAATGAGGCTCGTCCGGAAAATTCTATGTCTGCCTTTCGTGCCGCACTGGAAAAGGGGTACGGTATTGAGCTGGATGTGCACCTGATGAGAGACGGCAATTTGGCAGTCATTCACGACAGCCTTTTGCAGCGCACCACCGGTGCGCAGGGACGCATCGAGGACCTGACGGAGCAGGAGCTTCCGAACTACCATTTGGAGGGCACGTCCGAGACCATCCCCACCCTCAAACAGGTGCTGCAGCTTTTTGACGGCAAAGCACCGATGATCATCGAGCTGAAAACAGACCTGAAAAACGGTGTTGCACCGCTGGTAAATCGGGTGATGGCGGAGCTGAAGGATTACGAGGGACTTTACTGCATCGAATCCTTTGACCCCCGCTGTGTCCACTACCTGAAAAAGCACTACCCACAGGTGGTACGGGGACAGCTCACCGATTATTTTATGGATTTAAAGAATTTTGCACCCTGGTTTTTGCGGTTTGCACTGACCCATTCTATGGCCAATTTCCTGACGAAACCGGATTTTTTGGCCTGCAGCATCCGCAGTCGGGGGATGTTTACCTCCAAAATATGCAAGAAGCTGTGGCACGTACAGGGTGTGTGCTGGACCGTGCAGGATTTAAAGACCCACCAAGCGGTTACAAAAGACGGCTGGATGTCTATTTTTGAAAATTTCGAGCCCTGATCTATATAAAAAAGCCCCCCCTGTTGGGACAATGTCATTAAGTTTAGGTGTCATTGCGAGCGCCCTGAGCAAAGCGAAGGGTGTGTGGCAATCCGTAATCCTATTTAGA
The DNA here is from genome assembly GCA_017465625.1 of Oscillospiraceae bacterium. GTDB lineage: Bacteria > Bacillota > Clostridia > Oscillospirales > Oscillospiraceae > Faecousia. The sequence continues at coordinate 5,855 of JAFTVV010000019.1, forward strand.
GACGGATTCCCACGGCTGCTGCGCAGCCTCGGAATGACAAGGGTTTCTGAACTGAAAAGCCTCCCGACAGGGAGGCTTTTGCTTTAGAAGAAGAATAGAGAATACCACGTAACGATGTTGCTGCCGTATATAAAATCCAAGCCCTGTGCTTCCAGGGTGGGGATGATGTTGATGCCGTGGCTTTCCACACAGGGGTGCATTTTTTCCGGCATCCGGCAGGGCAGACCGTCTAAATAGGCACAGCGGCTGCAAATGGCGCAGGCTTCCGTGGATAAAACATAAGGCTCGGTCCCTTGCTCTCGCATCAAATCACGCACCTGATTGGTGATCATTTCGTGATCGTGACGGGTGGCAAGGCTCTGCTCAATATCGGCACTGTCGGTTACTTCCACAATGGTGCCGATTACCAGACAATTTTTGTAGGATCGGCACTTTTTTTGGCAGTCCTCCACTGCCCCTACCGCCGGGGGACAGGCCCAGGTTCGGCCGTACATAGGACATTCTGCCTGGCAGATGTAGCGGATGCGCTGGGAAAATTCGATCGTGTTTGGGTCGGTATAAAAATAGGTGTACAGCGGCAGCTGGGAAAGCTGCTCTTCCAGTAACGGGATATTCATAAGTATACTCCTTAAAAGGTTTACATAACAACTTCGCTCAGGATTTTCTTACAGCCGGTTTCAATGTCCTGCCAGGTCTGGGAAAAGTCTCCGGAGTACCAGGGATCGGCAACATCGTAGGGCAAAAAGGGCAGAAAATTGGCGTGTTCCGGAAACAGGCGGCGCAAATAACGGGCGTTGCTGCTGTCCATATAGTAAATGCGGTCAAATTCCTGCAGATCGGCGCTTGTGATCTGCCGCGCTCTGTGGGATGCGCCCACGATGCCGTGTTTTGTCAGCTCCCGTTGGGCAGGAGGATAGATGGGGTTGCCCAGCTCCTCCCGACTGACTGCGGCAGAATCAATATAAAACCCATCCTGAAGCCCGGCCTTTTGCACCAAATCCTTCATCACAAACTCCGCCATGGGACTTCTGCAAATATTGCCATGGCAGACGAATAGTATTTTAATCATCGTTCAAAACTCCAAACTATGCTTACTTTTACCAACTTATCCGAGTTTACTATAAAACTTAAAACATTTCAAGTAGGTTGCTTTTTCTGCTTCGTAGTATATCTCGGCATATAGTGGCATATCTTTGCCATCAAAGGTAGTATAAAAAGTAGTAAATTCAAAAAATTCTTCAAATTTACTACTTGATAAATTTAACGACTTTTCGGGTTTTTAGGGCATTTTCTTAACTTCTGCATACAGGTTTCTGAAAAGAGGTATGCTGTTGGCGACAATCATACCCGGAGTTATTATATCAGAAAAAAGCAGACATCTTCTCCGCGCAATTGAACTTAGAGATATTGTTTAAAATGATATGATCAAATCTCGGAATGTATTAGATTCAAAATAGAAAAGCAAACTTGGTCCTTAAGATTGTTGATATCACAAGGACCATGTTTGCTTTAGACTAACAAGTGTAATCCGCTATTAGAGGGGGCGTCACCCTACATTTTGTTTCATGAAAGATTTTTACCGGCTTGGTGTTGGAAAGACTTTACTTGCGAATGGAGGAAGGAGATACGCCAAAATGCTTTTTGAACAGGCAGCAGAAATGTGAAGCGGTTTCATAGCCTAACTGGGTGGAGATTTCCAAAACCGTCAAATTGGATTTGGTCAGCAGCTCTTTGGCGTGAGAGAGCTTGATGCCACTCCAATAAGAAACGATTGAAGTGCCCATATAGTATCGAAACTGTTTTTGAATATAGGAGTAGCTGTAGGAGATTCCTTCGATAAGCTCCGGGATTTTCTTGTTGAAATTATCGGGATTTTGCATGGAGAGTACCAAGGCATCCAGCCATTCTGGAAAGTCGTCGTGAATTTGGGTACATTGGTGCAGCACACAGGCACCAAGCAGCTCTATAATTACAGATTTACAAATCATCAAATTGCTGTCGGAGGGGTGTTCGCCCGGCGATTGGATATAAAGACAAGTCTTTTCGATTTTGGAGATTACCGTGTTGGAGGCCTTAAATGCCAGTGGCTGATTGATAGCAAGCAACATAGAAAGGCAGTCAGGCCCAAAGGTTGCCAGCGCTTTTTCCATAAAATCCCGACGGCACATAAAATTGGCATTCAGGCAAATTTTTTGAGATTGGCCGGGTTCTTCCTCAAAAAAATGAGAATCATCAGGGCGAATCAAGCAGCAATCGCCTCGCTGCATCACATAGGACTCCCCATTGATATTATGAACGGTAGAGCCGTTGAAAATCACAACAATCTCGTAGTAGTCGTGGGTGTGTACAGTCGGATAAGCGAAATTAACGATGTTAAAGCAAACGTCTGCGTTTTTCCAGGAGGCTGTCGGATCATACCGGAGAGTTTTGTCAATTTGCTCCGTCATTTGCGGAATCAGGAAGGTGTTGCGTGACGACAAAATAATCATCTCCTTTCAATGCTTAATCTATAACAAAAGAAAGTGTTCGTCAAGTGCCAAAAATCACTAATTGTTGTTTAACAAGAGAGTTCTAAATACAATAAAATGAAACTAAAATGTTAAATAATTTTGCTAAAATATACAAAATATGGATAAAGAGCCTTGGTGTGTTGGGGAAAATGCTGTTTTTGCAAAAATCACTTTGTACGAAAAAAAGAAAGGATTGTATGAAAAATAATAAGAAATTTAAAGAAGAAAGTGATATGATGTATTTGTAATGGGATGGCTGTAAACAGAATCCCTAAATACATAGTTTATGGCGGAAAGTAAGAAGGCATATTAACGATACAAAAATTCGTTAATAATAAACTGGAGGCCAAAAAAGAGGAGGAATACAATGAAACACCATGCGATTAAACGACTGATGGTACTGTTTTTAGCACTGGCAATGTTGCTCCCGAATTTCACCGGGGCAATCATGACTGCGCAGGCAGAAACAGTCACGGCAGAGCCGAATGTCTATGACATTTACGACCTGACCGGTTCCAAGTCCAATACCATTAAGGGTACGGACGACACCTGGGACGGTCAGATCCATGCAAATGTCAAAGAGGAGCACAAGGAAAACATTGTGTTCAAGACCAAGCTGACCATGGGCGCGCAGGAAGTTCGCCTTTCCATCAACGCGCAGGATGGTGCCAGCATTTATGATCCGACCGGCTATTCGGTGTTTATCAACCACAACGGTGGTGCACCCTACATAGCAATCAAGCGCAATATGCAGGACCTGGTAGTTGGCAGTGTTGCCGCTGTACAGGGCACCTGGGAGCTGGAGATCGGCCTGCTGGACATTCTGACCGACGGCGTCAGAACAGGCAAGCACCTCTATGTGAAAAAGGATGGTGCGGTAGTCTGCGAAGTGGATGATACCGATGGCTACCTGACCGGTGATGCCCTGGGCACTAAGATTGTAGACTTCCACTACGGTGCTGCCATTCAAATGGACACCACATACGCAAACAGCTACGGCACACCCAATGTTTACGACATTTACGACCTGACCGGCTCTACCGCCAATACCATTAAGGGTACGGACGAGACCTGGGACGGTCAGATCAAAGCTGATGTCAGCGCTGAGCACAAGGAAAACATTGTGTTCAAGACCAAGCTGACCATGGGCGCGCAGGAAGTTCGCCTTTCCATCAACGCGCTGGATGGTGCCAGCATTTATGATCCGACCGGCTATTCGGTGTTTATCAACCACAACGGTGGTGCACCCTATGTGGCCATTAAGCGCAATATGCAGGACCTGGTGGTTGGCAGCGTTGCCTCCGTACAGGGTACCTATGTGCTGGAAATCGGTCTTTTGGACATCCTGACCGGTGGCACCAGGATCGGTAAGCACCTGTATGTGAAGATGGGTGATGCACTGATCTGTGAGGTGGATGATACCGATGGCTACCTGACCGGTGATGCGTTGGGTACCAAGATCATTGATTTCCACTACGGTGCGGCCATCCAAATGGACTCCACCTACGAAAGCAGCTACGGCACACCCTATGTTTACGACATTTACGACCTGACCGGCATACCGAACAATACCATTGCCGGCACAGAAACAACCTGGGACGGTCAGATCCGCGCCAATGTGAGCGCAGAGCACAAGGAAAACTTTGCATTCAAGACGAAGATGACCATGGGCACACAGGAAGTTCGCCTTTCCCTGACAGCCAAGGACGGCGACAGCCACTATGATCCTGTGGGCTATGCAGTTTACCTGTACGGCGCATCCAACGAGATTGATATCCGCCGCAACAACACCTCTTTGAAGAAGGTGCGTGTGGCAGGCCTTGCAGGTACCTATGTGTTCGAAGTAGGCATCGTGGATATTCTGTTTAACGGGCAGAGAATCGGCAAGCATCTGTATGTGAAGATGAACGATGAAGTGGTCTGCGAATACGACGATGCAAGCGGCTATCTGACTGGGGATGCTTTGGGCACCAAGATCATCGATTTCCACTACGGTGCGGCCATCCAAATGGATACCACCTACGAAAGCAGCTACGGCACACCCAATGTTTACGATATTTACGACCTGACCGGCGCTGCAAATAATACCATTACGGGCACAGATGTGAACTGGGACGGTCAGATCCACGCAAGTGTCAGCGCAGAGCACAAGGAAAACATTGTGTTCAAGACCAAGCTGACCATGGGCGCGCAGGAAGTTCGCCTTTCCCTCAATGCCAAGGACGGCGCCAGCATTTTTGACCCCTCCGGCTACGCCGTTTACCTGTACGGCGCATCCAACGAGATCGATATCCGCCGCAACAACACCTCTTTGATGAAGGTGAGTGTGGCGGGCGTTGCCGGCACTTATGTGTTTGAAGTGGGTATTTTGGATATCCTCCTCAACGGCAACCGAATCGGTAAGCACCTGTATGTAAAGATGGACGATACCGTCGTTTGCGCGTACGACGATGTTGAGGGCTACCTGACCGGCGATGCCCTGGGCACCAAGATCATTGATTTCCACTACGGCGCGGCCATTCAAATGGACACGCTGTATCCTGTGGACGTGCAGGAGCAGAAAACCTACGACGTGATGGACCTGACCGGCAAAGAGAGCAATATGTTCTACGGTGCTACCGGCAGTGCCATCGGCGGCTACGATGAATGGGTCGGTATGACCGTCGGCAATGTTGCCGCCGCGGATAAGGAAAACGTGAATTTCAAGGCGCTGGTCACAGTTATTGCAGGCAAGGAAGTACGTTTCTCTATGGGCGCACTGGACAGTGGCAATGCAGTAGACTATGCAGGCTATGCGCTGAGCATCGGAGATGGACAGTTCAAATTCCTCCGCAACGGTCAAAGCATTTTTGACGGCACCGGAGACCTGACCGGCACCTACGTGCTGGAATTTGGTTTCCGGGATGTGATCATGAACGATCAGGTGCTGGGCAAGAGAATCACCGTTAAGCGGGACGGCGAGGTACTGGGCACTTATGATGACCGGTCCGGCTGTCTCACCGGTGATGCACTGGGTACGAAGATTGCGCTGTTTACCTACAGTGACGGCGTAAAAGCAGACACCACCATTCCCAGTGTGGTCAACAGCTACAACCTGACCCTGGGCGGACGCACCGTGATGAACCTGCGTCTGGATCCCATCGCTATTGCAAATCCCAACGCGACTGTCACCATCTCCGTGGCAGGCGCAGAAACCGTCTGCAGCCTGCAGGATCTGCCTGCAGATGCCTACGGCTATCGGATCATCAGTGTGCCCCTGGCGGCCGCACAGATGAACGATGAGGTGGCGATCACTGTAGAGATGGCAGACGGTGAGACCGTTACCAAGACCTACAGTGTGGCAGGCTACAGCAGATACATTTTAGACGGTGAAGGCTATTCTGCTGAGCAGAAGGCAACCGTGGCGGCAATGCTGCACTACGGCGCGGCGGCACAGCTGTACTTTGTCTACAACAAAGACCATTTGGCAAACGAAGGCTATACCGACGAGGTAACCAATGTCATTGGCAGTACCGCTACACCTGTAGCATCCGGCTCTGTTGAGGGCGTGCGTTACTACGGTACATCCTTGCTGCTGCAGGACGATATTTCCCTGCGTCACTATCTGAATATCAGCGGTGATGTGAGCAGCTATAGCTTTACGTTCAACGGCAAGGCAGTAACGCCTGTCAGCGTTTCCGGTATATCCGGCGCAAACTGCTATGTACAGCTGGACGATATTCTGCCCAACGAGCTGGACAATAAGTGCACCCTGACCGTTTCCAAAGGCGATGCCGCTTGGACACTGGATTACAGCCCCATGAGCTACATTCAGAGAATGAGCACCAAGGACGATACGAAGGATCTGGTGCAGCAGCTTTACGATTACCATCTGGCGACCAAGTCTTTGGCAAGCAGCAAGGTGGCAGACCAGGCGATCGTGCTGGACCTGTACGAGATCTCCGGCAAGGAAGCAGTGACTATTCCCGCAGGCACACCCTATCAGCTGGGTCTGTTGGTGGGTAAGGACGACAGCTTCGTAAAGAAGGAACTGACCAATAACGTGGCCATCCGCTTTAAGTACACCGGCGGAGAGGGTATGCGTCTGCTCTTCGGTGCGGCTTCTCCGGAAATCAGCAGTACTGCGGGCGCGCTGTTTATGTCTGTACCCGACAATAACTCCTTCGGTATTGCCAATATCGAGGATAACGGCACCTGGTGTCAGGATGCCGCCGGAAACGATCTGTTCTCCTGGCAGCCCTGCTTAGGCAGAGATCAGGTTTCCTACATCGAGATCGGCTGCGTCAAGCGCTATACCGATGGGGTCTACACCCACGACCGTTATTATGTGAGAGCTGCGGCAACTGTGGCGGATTTGGATGCCATGGCACAAGACGGCACATTCTCCGTTTACTACGACACCACAATGAAGGATAACAACGGCCACATTGTGCTTATCCGTAGCAGAATGGACAATGGCGGCGATCTGCTGGAGACCACCTGGACGAATGCCCAGATCCAGGCCTATAATGCAAGAGTCAATGAGATTGCCCAGGGTACTACCTCCGGCAGCTATGATGCACTGGAAAAGAAGTATCCTGCCCAGGTGAGCACTGCCAATACTGCCGCTTCTGTGGCAACAGCAACCAAGCCCTCCACCACCCAGGCGACCGGCGGCGATGAGCTGATCCTGTGGGCGGAGTCCTCCACCTCCAAGATCGTGCAGGACGACGACGGCAAGGCTGCAAGCGTGGCAGCGCAGAAGAACACCCTGTCCATCCAAATGGCAAAGAACGAATATGAGGGTGCACAGCTGATGCTGTTTGGTAAGCGCAATGTAAGCTATGAGGTCTTTGTAACCGACCTGGTAAACGGCGCCAATACCATCAGCGCCGACAGAATCCGCCTGTATCAGCTGAAGTATCTGACGGTTGACGACAAGGCTGATTCCGACAACACTTATGATACACCCAGCGCCTACGCAGGGGAGAAGCTGCCTGACGGTATGCTGCCCTTTGCCAAGGCTGTAGAGTACGGCGAAAACAGCATTATTGCCGGCAACAACCAGGCGATCTTTGTGGACGTTTCCACCAAGAGCACCGATGCCGCCGGTACTTACACCGGTACCGTCGTGGTGAAGACCGCAAGCCATACCTACACATTGCCCATTAGCGTTGCGGTTGAGAATGTGGTGATGCCGGAAGCTTCCGCACTGGGCACTTATGCACCTTATTTGGGTCGTGACAGCTTCACCTCCGGTGAACTGAACGGCTCCGATGAAATGGCCGCGCTGTATGCTCAGACTCTGGCGGACTTCAATATGAGCTCCATTATTCCCGCCTCCGACGGCGTGATGAACATCGAGAAATTCCTGGTAGAGCTGCGTAGAAGCTATGCTGATGTGACCAACTACCTGCTGCCTGTAGACAATACCGACAGCTACTACACCGTAGACGGCGTGAACACACTGGTTTACTGCAACTACACGCTGATGAAGGAATATGTGATCGCTTTGGCAGATATGTCCATTGCCGATGGCGTCAATTATTTGGACAAGGCGTTCTTCTATCCCTCCGACCACGTGGACGAATCCATCACTGAGGAACAGTTCAACCTGGCAAAGGCAACTTATCAGGCATTCTGCCAGATGCTGGACGATGCAGATGCCCAGCTGACTGCAAAATATGCCGGCACTTCGATGTATACCCCCGCAATTGCAAATTCTGTGAAGAATGTGCGCTTCCTGCTGACTGTTCCTGTGGACGATTCCACCGGCAAGGCTTTGAATGTGGGCACACTGCTTACCGAATTTTTGGCGACAGCAGACAGAAAGAACGTGGTGCTTTGTACCACCAATTCTGTACTGACAAGAGAAGGCTACGGCGAGGATGTTGCTTCCGCAATGAACGGCGCTTATGCTGACGAGCTGTGGACCTACCTGAGCTTGAAGCCTTACTATCCCCACGCCAACTATGCTTTCGATACCCCCGTGGTGGGTCTGCGTACCTTAGGTTGGATCTGCTATCAGGAAAATGTGGATACGCTGATGACCTGGAAGTCTGTGAACTACCTCTACGGCACAGACGGTCTGTCCTTGGATCGCTGGACCACCTCTTCTGCCGGCACAAGCAGCATCACCCCCGGTGACGGCAATATCTTCTATCCCGGTGCCAAGTACGGCATTGACGGTCCTTGTCCCAGCCTGCGTGCAATAGCATGGAGAGACGGCGTGGACGACTACAACCTGATGACCGTTGTGGCAGAAAACGGCGGCTCTGCAAGCAGTCTGACAAGCCTTTACAGCCTGATCACCAAGACCTATACAGAGTCCATCAAGGCTTCCTCCGAAACCGGCAGTTGGCTGGGCTCTCTGATCAGCAAAAAGGTCAATGCAACCGTGCCCATCGACGATGATGCCAAGTTTACCGTGGTGCGCAATGCCCTGCTGCAGATGGCTGCATCCGATGCAAGTGCACACGCTGCGATCATCAGCAATGCCCAGACCGCAGTAAACGGCGTGGTGACTGCTACCGGTACAGTCAATGCTTTGGAGACACCCGCTTCTGAAAGCACTGCAAGCATCAGCGGCAACATCTATAGGGACGGCTACTATCAGCTGGCGGACTTTGAGTCTTACACCGAGACCATTCAGAACAAGTTTAGCGGCAACGGTCAGATGGCTCTGAGCACATTGGCACAAAACGGCAATTACAGCCTGAAGGTGGCAGTACAGCCCGGACAGGAAGGCCAGGCTGTGTGGATTCCCACGACCAGCAAGTACTTCTCTGCAACCACCAATTTCTCCGGCGCAACCAAGATCACCTTCAAAGTCTATAATGCCCAGCCTGCCGACAGCACCGTGCGCTTCTACCTGAATACCTACAATAGATCCGGCGATGTGTACAATGCAGGTACCTATTTCAAGGGCGATGCTGATATCTGGCATGATGACCATGCAAAGAATACTTCTCTGCGCTTTACCCTGGTACCCGGTTGGAACGAGATTACCATTAATGCAGCGGATATTGGTACGGATTACCTGTCTTATGTTGGTGCATTTGTGATCGTCTTCGACAGCGGTGTAGGCTATGATGCCCAGCAGGTGTTCTATCTGGACGATGTCCGTGTTTATATGAGCAAATAATGCAAAAAGGGGAGGAGCTGCATTTGCAGCTCCCCCTCAGAGCATCCAAAAAACGCCCAAAAAAGGGAGGAACTGCATCTGCAGCTCCTCCCCTGTATAAACTTTTGCTTAGAAGTGTCCGTTGACGCCTTTTCCCACAAGCTCCGGATACTGCGTTTTATTGTAATGCCTGTCCAGCTGATTGAAGCTGAACAGCATCCACCCTAGTAGACCCAAGGTGAAGACCATAATGGCGGGAAGCGTGCCGGTCAGGTGCAGCTGGGTGGAAGGAATCATCCACACCACAAGGCACAAACCAAAGTTTAAAAGCATTGCGCCAAAGGCCTTCAAAGGATTTTTCAGGTAGATGTAGAGGGCAATTTTCAGATTTCCCCAAAAGCTGTTGGTGTAGATGGCAATGACCACGATGCAATAGGCAGTGACCGGCGCCACCAAGAAGGCCAAAAGCCCCATTAGAATGCCTTGGATCCATACGCTGTCTGCCTGAGAGACTATTGCGCTGTACCAGCCGATCTTGGCAAGTGCGAAGAAGATGCCAAAGAGCAGGCCCACAGGGAAGATCTGCTTCCAATTCTGTCGGAAGCCCACGGAAAAATCGTGAAAAACCGTTACGTTTTCGCCCCAGGCCAGCTGCCGCAGAACACGGACTACTCCGGACAGCCCCAAAAACAGCAGTGCCAAAGCAGGTGCGCTGAACACGGCACAGTAAGTGTTCAGGGGCGCCAGTATGGCGGGCATTTCGTGAGGCGAAAAGGATGGGTCTTCTGTTACGGCATAAAAATAGCTGTCCTCATAAAGCGCGATCAGAAACAGGGGCAGGGCGAAAATCAGCAGGATCAGTGCCAGCAGAAGAAGCTTGCGCCACTGTAACTTCACCACGTCAAAAAACACTGCCTTTCGGGTTTGAGGGAGCATTGCGCGCTCAAAATCCTTGGATGCTCTTTTAGTTTTCCGTGCCATAATCTTCCTCCAATAAATATTCCAGGACCCGCAGGGCCGCATCGTCTTCAGGATTGCCTTTGCCGTTCAGACCTGCAAGATTTACCGATTCCTTGCTCAGAAAAATGTAGTAGGTTCGGTCGCCGGAGCAGAAGGCGGAAAAGCGGCTCTGACTGCCCGGCCGATAAGCCTCCAGCCCGTATTGGGCGGTGACGCCGTCCTCGGTTTGACTGTAGGTGGGCAGTGCCTTCAAAGATTGCGGCAGCTGCTCCGGAAGGGGGGCAAAGAAGCCGTAGGCGTGTAAATGATCCATAGTCTCACCGGAGAGCACCAGCAGGTCGTAATCATAGCTGCGTGCCATCAGCACAGAGCCCAATTGATTGCCTGCATCCATGGTTTGAAACACATCCACATATTCGATTTTTTGATCAGTCAGATCTCCAATGGCGGAACTCAGCTCTGCGTGCAGGGCAGAGGCGTCCAACTCCTGGCCGAAAAACACAATGCCCACCTTTTCGTTTTTTGCAGGCTTTGCAAGGTTTTGGAAGACGGTGGTCCAGATCAGCACAGAAAGCACTGCAAGCAGAACATAGCACCACCGATGATACTGCAAATGGGCGTTACGGCGCACAGGTTTCGCATTACGATTCATCTTCCTGTACCTCCACGATCAGCTTTCCCTTCAGACGGAACAAATAAGTTTTTCCCACGCTCAGCTCTATGGTGTCGGCAGGCAGAAACAGCCGACGGTCTTGGGTTGACACTAAAATACAGTCCACGCCGACATAGTGGGTTATGGCCTCGTCCAAGGCTGTTACAGTACCGGTTTCCTCCAGGGAAGCGGTGTCATACAGCTTCAGAAGCTTCCTTTGTGGGAAGACGCAAAAGCTCAGACGGGCGATGATAAAGCTTCCGCCAAGGATATCGGTGGCAATGTTGCAAAAAAGCATCAGGTTGTGATTATTTTTGTTACGGCCTGCGGTGCACACCAGATGCAAAACTGCCATCACGCAAAATACCCCAATGCATAGCAGAATATTTTTGGTGATGGTCTTTTTGTAGACAGACCGATCAGTCCCAAGAATCGCTTGTCTCACTGTTTAAAAACACCTCCAACAATTCAGAACGGGGATCGTGTATCAGCTCCTCAGGTGTGCCAACGACCTGGATTTTACCGTTTTGAAGCACCATCATCCGATCTGCCAAAGCAAAAGCCTCGGTTAGGTCGTGGGTGACAAAGAGCACCGTAGTGCGATACTTCTTGTGAAGCTGGTGCAAAAACAGGCGCATTTCCCGACGGGTCTTCGGGTCCAGGTTAGAAAAGGGTTCGTCCAAAAGCAGCAGATCGGGGTTTTTGATCAGGGCACGGGCAAGTCCCACCCGCTGATGCTGTCCGCCGGAAAGCTGTTTGGGCTTGCGGGTCAGCAGCCAGCGAATCCCCATAACATCCGCAATTTCCTTTACACGGCGGTCGATCTCCTCATAGGGTGTGCGGCTCATCTGCAAGGGAAAGGCAATATTTTCGTATACAGTCTTGTTGGGATACAGAGTTACATCCTGGTCCACAAAGGCAAAATTGCAGGTTTTAATATCCAATTCGTCGATGGAAATGCCGTCTACCAGCATTTCTCCGTCCACATAGTCGATCATCCGCAGAATGCTCTTGAGCAGTGTGGTCTTTCCACAGCCGGATTCACCTACCACCACAAAAAGCTCTCCCCGTTTTACGGAGAAGGTGATTTGATCCAGGGCGGTAACCTGCTCTTTTTTATTCACATAAAACGCAGAAAAATCCTTACATTGAATCATTTGTAAACTCCAATTCTTGGCGAAATTCCATCCATTCATAACAACTGAAAGGTATTCCGTCAATCCGGCTCAAACGGCTTCAGCGCAGTTTGGCGGCGGAGAAAAACGAAACACCTGTATTTATTCTGTATCACAACTTTTTAAATTTTTCAACTGTTTTCTTTCAACATCGACCATAATCCCCAATAATGCTTCCGTTTTGGAGCAAGAGGGTTTATAATATAAACACGTTTACTTTTCATTCACGATGCGCCCGACAGGAGAATGCGTATGAACCAGTTAGAGCAAGAAAAAGTCCGCTGGATCAAGGCTGACGATTGCTGTGAAAGCCCCATCATTGTGCACCGCTTTCAGGCACAGCAGCCGGTGGAAGGCAGTATAGAGATCACCGGTCTTGGCTACTTTGCAGTAAAGCTAAACGGCAAAGAAATCACTGCCGACCGATTTGTCCCCGCGGCAAGCGATTACGAAAAAAGAGAATTTAAAAATCTGCTTTATCCCATTTCTGATACCTTTACCCATCGCATTTATTTCCTGCGTTACGATTGCGGTCACGCGCTCCAAACAGGCGAAAATCAAATTGAGATTCAGCTTGCAAATGGCTTTTACCGACAGACACAGCGGGTCGCCGAGGGCAATATGGAATACGGGCAGGATCTGAAGACCGCCTTTTGCCTGACCTTCCGTGATGAAAGCGGAACGCATCAGGTATACTCCGACGGAACGGAGCTTTGGCGCGACAGTGAGATCGTCAGCAGTCACCTGTTTATCGGTGAAGTGCACGATGCACGGAAGCTCAGCGCGACGCCCCAGTGGAAGCTGGTGCACCTGCTGAGCACCCCTCAGGCAGAGCTGAGTCTGCAGACCTGTCCTGCGGATCGGGTGATCTCCACCGTTACCCCGGTGCTTTTGAAGCAGGATGGAAATCGGCAGATCTACGATGCGGGCGAGAACATCAGCGGCAATGTGCGCATCACCACCTGTGCACCGGCGGGCACACAGATTCGTCTGCGCTTCGCGGAGAACTACATAGACGGGGAATTGGATTTTAAAAGCACCGGCAGTGCATACATCTGCACCAACGGAAGCCGCCAGATCATGGAGGACGTGTTCATTTGTGACGGAACGCGCCGCAGCTTTGAGCCAATGTTTGTGTGGCACGCATTTCGTTATTTTGAAATCATCGGTCCTGTGGAAAGTGTGGCAGTACAGGTCATCCACAGCAACACCCCTGTAAATTCCGCTTTTTCCAGTGACGCGGAGGGAATGAATTGGCTGTACAATGCATTTCTTCGCACACAGCTGAACAATATGCACGGCGGCGTTCCTTCCGATTGCCCCCACAGAGAACGGTTGGGCTACACCGGTGACGGGCAGGTTTGTGCCGAAGCGGCAATGCTGACCCTACAAAGTCAGGCATTTTACCGCAAATGGATTCGAGATATTCTGGACTGCCAGGATAAAACCGGCGGCCATGTGCAGCATACGGCACCCTTTATGGGTGGTGGCGGCGGTCCCGGAGGCTGGGGCTGTGCTATTGTGCTTGTACCCTATGCCTACTATCGGCATTACGGAGAGTCCCAGATACTCCGGCAGTGTTATGAACCAATGAAAAAATGGTGCGACTACCTGGATAGCCGGCTGGAAAACAATTTGGTATGCTCAGAAGAGCCTGGCGGCTGGTGCCTGGGCGACTGGTGTACACTGGAAAAGACGGTTTTACCGGAACCCTTTGTGAACACCTATTTCTACATAAAGTGCCTGCATATTCTGAAAAAGATTGCAGATGTACTGGGTAAACCGGAGGAAATCGATGCATTTGCCACTCAGGCAGAGAAGTTAACAAAAGCCTTGCTGAAGACTTATTTTGACGAGGAAACCGGAAACTTTTTCGGAAATGTACAGGGTGCAAATGCCTACGGCTTGGATATTGGGCTGGGAGATGTGCGCACACTGAATAATTTGGTTCATCATTATGAAAAGCTGGGCCACTTCGACACGGGATTTTTAGGAACGGATATTTTGCTGGATGTGCTTTTCCGTAACGGACAAAAAGACCTGGCTTATGAACTTTTGAACAGCCGGGAGCTTGGCAGTTTCCTGTATATGAAGGACCGGGGGGCTACCACGCTTTGGGAGGACTGGCACGGAAGAGATTCCCACGACCACCCAATGTTTGGTGCCTGCAGCCGGCAACTGTTTACTTCTGTTTTAGGCATTTGTCAGGCAGAAGATGCCGCCGGATACCGGAATCTGGTAATTTGCCCCCAAATTCCGCAGAAAATGCAGTGTGCCAAGGGCAGTATACGGACAGAATCGGGAACGATTTTTGTAAGTTGGCACAAGGAAGACAATCAAATTCATTTTGAGATACAAATTCCGGAAGGCACAACCGGTGTGTTCCGGTATGGTGCAGAAGAATGGAAGTTACAGGCAGAACAACCGTTTCAGACGGTACTGTAAGAAAGGGAGAAATAGAAGATGAAAAAAATAATGTGCCTGCTTTTGGCAGTGATGACAGTATGTGTGCTTTGCGCCTGCGGCAATACGCAGAACCGGCAGAAAACTGACGACTATTTGAAAAGCTATTTGGCAGAAAACAGTTTTACGATGGAAGAAAACGGCGTCAAGAAGGTGTATACAGACTATGAAGCGACCCAAAAGCTGTTTGACCTGTATACGGCAGAGGGCAACGACGAAATGCTGAAGCGGTTTACCAAGGTGGAAGACAGACTGCTGAAAATGGAAAAGAATGTTCCGAATGGCACAGAAACCACCTACTGTCACTATGACGCACAGGGCGTACTGCAAAAAATCTACAGCAGCACGGATCTGAAGGTGTTCTTTACCTGCCATTATGACGATTCCGGTCGTCTGGTGGAGAAGAAAATGTTCCGCACAGGTGTTGCAGAGCCGGAAGCGGTTTGCACATACAAGTATGATAAAAACGGCAACTGCACCCGTTACCAGGATGAAAAGGGTAAGGTTTCCACTTTTAAGTGGGAATATGACGAAAATGGAACTGTTGTAACCGGCCCTCGTGTGGAATTTATGCCGGAGGGAACGCTGGTCAGCGATACCATTCGGTATACTTATGAATACGACGAAAAGGGCCGGGTGAGCCATATGGCCGGTCAGCAGACAAACGGCAAGGATATCTCCTATGAGTTTGTCTATGATGATCAGGGCAGAGTGGTGCAGGTCACCAATGTTATGCCTGAGGGAAATGTGACCGAGGCGTATCGCTACGAGGGTGACCGATTGACCGAGAAATCGGAAACCCTGAAGGACGGAACGACCGTGCAGACCTATACCTATGGAACAAGATACATTTTCAATGTCGAGGGTCTTGGTTAAAAGCGTTAGCCCGAAAGATAGGAAAATGGGAGGAAGATACACGTGAAAAGAATTCTGCAGAAAAGGATATTGGCATTTGTGCTGGTTCTTACGATGCTTTTACCCAATGTGATGGGACTGTTGACGGATGTTCATGCTGTCACAACCCGGTCAAATACCTATGGGGAAGCGAATGTCTATGACATTTCTGATCTGACCGGCTCTAATACCAATATCGTTAAGGGTACAGATGAAACCTGGGACGGTCAGGTTTTGGGAAATGTCAGTGAAGAACACAAGGAAAATATGATCTTCAAGACAAAGTTGACTATGGGCAAGCAGCAAATTCGCCTTGCCATCAATGCCAAGGAAGGAACCAGTATTTACGATCCCCCCGGCTATGCGGTGTATATCAACGACAATAACGGCGCGCCGTACATAGCCATCAAGCGCAACCAAAAAGACCTGGTTGTGGGAAGTGTTCCCACTGTGGATGGTACTTATGAGCTGGAGATTGGTCTTCAGGATATCCTGACAGACGGCGTCAGAACCGGTAAGCATATCTATGTCAAAATGGACGGTGAGACCGTCTGCGAAGCAGATGATACAGCCGGTTACCTGACAGGGGAAGCGCTGGGTACCGGAATTGTGGATTTCCACTATGGCGCAGCTATTCAGATGGATACGACCTGCACCGATGAATACGGCATGGCAACGGTCTACGATATTTACGACCTGACCGGTTCTGCGGCCAATACGGTCAAGGGAACGGATGAAACCTGGGACGGTCAGGTTCTTGGAGAGGTCAGTGTAGAGCACAAGGAAAATATTGTGTTCAAGACCAAACTGACTATGGGTAAGCAACAAGTTCGTCTTGCCCTGAATGCCAAGGATGGCACCAGTATTTACGATCCCCCCGGCTATGCGGTGTACATTAACGACAATAACGGTGCGCCGTACATAGCCATCAAGCGCAACCAACAGGATTTGGTGGTAGGAAGTGTTCCCGCTGTGGATGGTACTTATGAGCTGGAGATCGGCATCGTGGACATTCTGGAGAGCGGTGTCAGAACAGGTAAGCATCTGTATGTAAAAATGGATGATGTGGTGGTCTGTGAATGTGACGATATAAGCGGCTACCTGACGGGCGATGCCTTGGGCACCAAGATTGTGGACTTCCATTACGGCGCAGCCATTCAGATGGACACTACGAAAGAGATTGAGCCAACAGAACCTACAGAGCCGGAAACAACCGAACCGAAACCCACTGAGCCGCCCAAGACAGTAGCCGAAGCTACGGTGTATGACATTTACGATCTGACCGGTTCTGCAGCCAACACCATTTCGGGAACCGATGCCGGTGCCTGGGATGGTCAGATCCATAAGAGCATCAACCCGGAGCATAAGGAAAATATGGCCTTCAAAACAGAGCTGACTATGGGTGCTCAGGAGGTTCGCCTTTCCCTCAATGCCAAGGACGGTGCCAGTGTATGGGATGCGCCCGGCTATGCGGTTTATTTGTACGGTGCCGATAATCGGGTACAGATCAGGCGGAACAATTCCTGCCTGCATGAGGCAACTGTGGAAGGTCTTGCAGGCACTTATGTGTTTGAAGCCGGTATCGTGGACATTCTGCAGGATGGAAACAGAAATGGCAAGCATCTTTATGTAAAAATAAACGATGCGGTGGTCTGCGAATACGACGATATGAATGGCTACTTGACCGGTGATGCTTTAGGAACGAAGATCGTGGACTTCCATTACGGTGCAGCCATCCAAATGAACACCACCAAGGAGATTATACCCCCGGAACCCACTGAGCCGGAACCTACCGATCCGGAACCCACTGAGCCAGAAGCTACTGTTCCGCAGATCACAGCCGATGCCACGGTGTATGATCTGTATGCTCTGAAGGGCGTTGCACAGCTCACTGTTGCCGGTCAGCTGCAGGGCGTTTGGGGTACGACCTTGGGTCATGTGAGCACTTCTCACAAGGAAAATATTGCCTTTGCAACCAAGCTTACTGTGGATGAAGCGCAGACCATTATGCTGGGCTTAGGCTTGGGAGATATGTCTCAGGCTGTTCAGGTCAACAGCGGCTATGTGCTGGAAATTGTGAACAAAACCGGCGATGGCGAGATGGACACGGTGAAAATCCATAGAGCCGGCAAACAGATTCACATTCAGGATACAGCGGCAGACTTCCATGGAGAGCATAGCTTTGAATACGGCATCGTGGATATTTTGTCAGAGGACACCGCAATCGGCAAGCGGATCTATGTGAAGCTGGACGGCGAAAATGTGTTCCATTTTGACGACACGGCGAACTTCCTGACAGCAGATAAGCTTGGCACAAAAGTGGACATTTATGTCAGCGGCAACGACCTTTTGCTGGGTTCTGCCAAAAACTATGCTGCCGGTCAGGCTCATATTTATGACCTGTACGATATGCAGGGCAGGGAGCAGCTGACTCTGGAGGGACGCACCTCCAATCCGGATAACTGGGGCACGACTTTGGGCAACGTGTTGCCGGAGCATAAGGAAAATATGGCCTTTAAGACCACGGTTACGATGGATGAAGCCCAAACGGTTATGCTGGGTCTGGGCTTGATGGATCACTCCATGGCTGTCCAGCTAAACAGCGGATATGTGCTGGAAATCGTGACGAAGACCGGTGAGGGCGAAGCGGATACCGTGAAGATCCACAGAGCCGGTATGCAAATATACAGTGAAGATCAAAGCGTGGATTTCAACGGAGAATATGAGCTGCAATTTGGTGTCGTGGACCTGTATGATCCGGATGCCAATAACGAAGTGGTGGGCAAGCGGATCTTTGTAAAGGTAAACGGAGAAGAGATTCTTCATTATGATGATACCATAAGCGCGCTTTCCAGCGACCAGCTTGGTACAAAGGTGGATGTTTATGTCAGCGGTATTGACCTGCCTATGGCTTCCTACAGAAACTATCAGGCCGGCAATGCCACGGTTTACAATCTGTACGATCTGACATTCCGGAAAACCCTGGCAGTGGACCACAGCGACGATAACGGCGAGGTGATCTGGGGCGTACTGATCGGTAACGTGGATGATGCCCATAAGGGCAATGTGGCGCTGAAGACAAAGGTTACGATGAGCAGCAGCCAGCAGCAGAACCTGATTATCGGTCTGGGTCTGAATGGCCACTGGCCTGTAGGCAGCGGCCACGGCTATAAGGTTGAGCTGAACGGCAACCCGGATAACAAAACCGACAGCCTGTTCGTTTACAAGAATTTGGAGGGCGAAGAGCCTGTATGCATCTACAGTATGGAGCAGGGCTTCGACTTTAACAGCAGCTTCCAGCTGGAGGTCGGCGTGGTAGACCTGACCGACGAGGCTAACGACGTTGTGGCACGGCGTGTCTATGTGCTGATCAACGGTCAGGAGCTGATGCATTTCGATGATACCAGAAATGTGATTTCCGGCAGCAATATGGGTACTGTGGTGGCAGCTTACGCCAGCAGCGGCAGTGTGACACTGGGTACCTGCGTCAACGGCATCCCCAGCACCGGTGTGAAGACCTACGACATTTTTGATTTGCTGTCGAAGGCTACTTTGAAGCTGAACCGCACCGATGCAGGCGGCGAGGTGATCTGGAGCAATGAGATCGGCACGATTACCGATACCAACAATATGAACTATGCCTTGCTGGCAGATCTGGATATCAGCAAGATTGACCGTAGCCAGCTGCAGGAGCTGATTGTGGGTCTGTGCAAGGAAAACGACCTGTTCGACAAGGTGGGTTACCGGCTGAGCCTGTACTTCTACCCCAACGGTACAACCAGCGTGGTTTTGCGTGACAGCAATACCGATGAGGTTTTGGCCAATGTGGATACAGTGCTGGCTGAGCATTCTGAGGTAGAGATCGGCATTACCGACTTCTTCGGCAGCAACAAGAAGTTGCTGGGCAAGAAGATTTACCTGAAGGCAGACGGCAAGGAAGTGCTGGCCTATCTGGATGAGGATGCAAGCCGGGTTCGGGGCAATTACCTGTGCGCTTATACCACAACGCCCATTACCCTGGCCACGAAGTATGACTACTTCACCATCCCGGTGACCTATGTGGTCAACGGAGAAACTGTGGAAAGCAGTGCTTACGTCACCACCGGTACAGATGTGGTTGCGGGACGTCCCTCTTTGATCGACGTGGCCTTGGGCAATAAGACCGAATTCACCTCTGTGAAGATGGAGCAGGTATTGCTGAACGGTCAGCCTATCAAGGCTGTCAGCGAGAAAAAGGGCGTGTATGTATTTGTACTGGAGAACCCCTCTGCCAATGACCAACTGGAAGTGCAGATCCAGGTACGCAACCTGACCGTGGATGAGGCAGACGTGTATGACCTGTATGATCTGACCGGCAAGAAGGAGATTATCCTGCATGCCAACAGCGCGAACCAGATCGGTACTCTGTTTGCAGACGGCAAGGAGGGAATCCTGAACCGTGCGATCCGGTTTGCCTATTACATCCCCAAGACCGGCGGCGGTCTGCGTCTGGGTTACGGCTCCGACACCAGCGATATCTGGTCAAGAGTTGGTACCCATATCGAAATTTGGTGTGGCTTTGCCACCATTTCCCACGGCTTCCACGTCAGCGCGCTGAGCTCCGGCAACACGGATGTATTCCAGCCGGATTCCTGGAGCATTGTGGAAGTGGGTATTGTCAAGTGCTATGAAGAAGGTGTTTACAAGTATGACCGCTGGTATGTGAAGGCTGGCAGCACATTGGATACAATGGAACTGATCACCTATTATGACAGCACCCAGCGTTATGACAGCAGCCTGAATATTATGGTTCGTACCCCGGATACCGGCGACGATTTTGTCTTGACATCCACTCTGGAAATCGGACAGGTAACCGATGAATCCGAGGAAACAGCCAAAAATGAAGCAACAGTGGCATTCAAGCCTTTGTTCCGCAAGGGCGAGACTGTGAAGATCGTGGTATACCCCAAAGCAGGCAAGGCTTTGGAAAGCCTGACAGTGAACGGCCAAACGGTGGAAACTGTGCTGACCTCCGATGGCGGCTACGTATTCACACTGGAAAATGCCCAGGAAGATGTGCATTTTAGCTACGTTTTGGCAGATGACGACACGATGTACAATGTCACAGCAGATGCAGGTGATCACTTCACCGTTGCCCTGGATTCGGCATCTGTGATTGCCGGCGGCTCTGTGACAGTGCAGATCAAAGTGGACGGCGGTTATGTATTAAACAGCCTGACCGTCAACGGGGCAGACTTCCTGCCCATGGCAAGCTACGATAAGACAACTCTGACCTATACTGTGACTATCCGCGGTATCCGGGAGGATAAGCACATCGTGGTACAGGCTGAAAAGCTTTCTACCGATGGCCCTGTGGCAGCGGTCGTGGCAGAGCAAAATGAAAGCAAAACAACAAACCGGCCTCTTGTGATTGTGATTGCAGCTGTTGCTGTGGCAGTCTTGGGCGGTGTGGTTGCAATTGCTGTGATCAGAGTAAGGAAGAAGGAACGCAAGCAATGAGAGTTTTAAGCGGAAGAAAATCAAAAAATACCCGCCGTGAGAAGTGGTTCATTGTTGCTTTTTGCCTACCGGCTATCTTGCACCTGGTTATTTTCTGGGCAGGTATGCAGTGGAACAGCCTTGTGATGACCTTTACCAATGTGCTTACCGGTGAGGTGGGCCTGGATAACTTCAGATGGGCCGTGGACGCGCTCACAATGGCTACCGGCGTGGATATGCCGCTGGCCTTTGCAAACACGATGATATTCTTCGTGATGAATGCACTGTTCATTCCGCTGTGTATGTTTTTCTCCTACCTGCTGTTCCGCAAGGTGTTGGGACACAAGTTTATCCGCCTGGCGCTGTATTTACCCGGCGCCATCGGCGGCATTATGATGGCACTGCTGTATGAGAACTTTATGGCCTCCGATGGCTGGCTGTTCCATCAGATCCAAAAGCTTACCGGATCATCCGACCCCTATTCCATGATGACCCAAAACGGTCTTCTGTACGTTTTGATCTTCGACGTTTTGGTGGGCGTGGGTGCAAACCTGCTGACCTGGACCAGTATCGTCGGACGTATTCCTACAGATTTGATCGAGTACGGCAAATTGGAGGGCATCACCCCCGGCAGAGAATTTTTCACCGTGGTACTGCCACTGGTATGGCCCAACTTTGTCAATATGCTGTCCATTCAGATCATTGGAATGTTTGGTGCCACCGGCTCGGTTTTGGTACTGACCCAAGGCAAATACGGCACCCAAACCCTGAGCTACTGGATGTACAGCGTGGTGCTCACCGGCGATGTGAACGAATACAACCACGCCGCCGCACTGGGTATCATCTTTACCCTCTTGACTGTGCCGCTGTATGTGATCTTCCGTAAGGTTATGAAGCGATTTGGAACGGAGGTGGAGTACTGATGTCAAAACTCAAAACACGGCGTAAGGAGCTCCGTTCCAACGGCTTTTGGGTCAACTTCTTAGGTGTGATTCCCCTGGTGTGGGGCAGTGTGCTGGTGTTTATGGCGCTTTGGGGTCTGAACGTGGCACTGGGCGATCCGATGACCTATTTGGACAAGGTTTTAAGTCACGATCTGTTCGTGGGCAAATATACCTTTCAAAACTTTATTGACGTTTCCGAGAAGTTTATGCAACCTGTCAGTGGCAGTAACGGTGTGATGCGCTGGATCTCCTACCCGGAGATGCTGCTGAACTCTTTGGTTTACAGCATCGGCTGTACCGCCCCCCGCCTGGTGGTGACCACTTTGTTTTCCTATGTCACCGCCCGTTATGAATTCCGTGGCAGAGGATTTTTGTATGCCTTTATTATGGTGCAGATGATGATCCCCACCTACGGTCAGGATGCGGCAAAGTACAAGATGCTCTCCGAGATGAATATGGTGGACAACTGGTTTTACTACGTCAGTCAGGGCGCAGGACACGGTGGCTTATTCCTGATTATGTACGCCTACTTTAAGGGCCTGCCCAATGCCTATGCGGAAGCAGCGAAGATTGACGGCGCAGGACCGTTCTCCGTATTCAAAAACATTATGCTTCCCTGTGCGGTACCGATCATCACAGCCCAGGGCATTATGAACTTTATCTTCTACTGGAACGATTACGCAACGGTGATGGTTTACCAGAAGACCCATCCCACGCTTTCCAGTACTCTTTATGTGCTGCGGTCGTTTATGTTCTATATCGGCCTGCAGACCCCCACATACTTTGCGGGAATCTTCCTTTCGATCATACCGGTTGTGGTACTATATATGATTTTCAGCGGTAAGCTGATGAACAATGTTTCTGCCGGTGGCATCAAGGGCTAAAGTAACAAGGATTATGAAAGGTGATTGATTATGAAAATGAAAAGAATCATTGCATTACTTGTTTGCATTGTGCTGGTTATGGGCACGGTGCTGACCGGCTGCGGCGGCGCCGGCGGCAGTCAGCAGTTGGTGGATAACACGGTTGAAGATACCACCAATCTGAACATTATGTATTACGCAATGGGCTATGGCACCCAGTGGATGGAAGCGATGGTCAAGGCATTTAAGGAAAAGAATCCCGGTGTGAACGTGAAGCTGGAGATCGTCAGAACTCCCGGCGTGATCGAAAACAGCCTGCGTAACCCCAATTATAATGACGTAGACCTGTACTTCAGTAAGTCCGAGGGCTACGGCACACTCAATTCCTTCGCCAAGATGTACGAGGGCGGTCAGGCAATGCGGGATCTGACCCAGCTGTACAATACCACCATTCCCGGCGAGGATACCACCATTGCCGAAAAGCTGTTCCCCGGCCTGAAAAAGATGTGCCAGGTGGATGGCCGTGACACAGAGGATCCTGCAGACGACACCTATTACTGGATGCCCTATGTTGCCGGTAACCACAGTCTGTTCTACAATGAGGACGTGATCAACAACGCCCTGGGTGAGGGCAACTGGGAGCTGCCCAGAACCACCGATGAGCTGATCGCGCTTTGTGAAAGACTGAAGGAGAAGGAATGTGTATTCTTCGTCCCCGGTATGGTGGACTATTGGTCTACTTCTTTGTATCAGATTTGGTGGGCACAGTACGAGGGCTTCGAGAACTACACCAAATTCTACGAGGGCATCGGCTATAACAGCAGTATGAACCGTGAGGAGAAGAACTCCAACAAGATCTTCAATCAGCCCGGTCGTCTGGCAGCGGCGCAGACCTGCTATGATATTCTCAATTACGATGCCGGTTATGCTATTCAAAACGCCGCGGAAATCGGTGTAAACCGTCTCAACGAATATCAGACCCGCTTTATGATCAGCAAATATAACTACGCATTTTACGTATCCGGCGACTGGCTGATGCAGGAGATTCAGAACAACACCACTGTGGAGCTGGATTCCACCATCAAGATGATGAAAGCCCCTGTTGCCAGCAACATTTTGGAGGCAACCAACAGCTACTCCGCAGGCAATGAAAAGCGCCTGCCCAATATCACCTCCGATGAGATGCTGTCTCAGGTGGTTGCATACGTAGACGGCGAAGGGGAACTGCCTGAAGGCGTAACCGAGGAAGAAGTGGAATACATCCGCAGTGCACGCAATATGGTGGCCACTCTGGCACCCACCCATACTGTCTTTGCACCGGTCTACAGCAACGCCTCCACCTTGGCAGACCAGTTCCTGCTGTTTATGGCATCCGATGAGGGCATTCAGATCTTCAAGGACAACTGTGCCGGCGGCTTCTCTCCCTTCCAGTATGATTACGACTATGAGAAGCTCCACGAAACAGAGAAGTCCATCTTCAACTGCACCAAGGATGCGGTTTATGTAGGCTACTACCGTGTAGGCGATATCTTCAGCAAGGGCAACGTACAGCCCTACAACCTGAACACCTACTTTGTGGATATGATGACCGCCAAAAACGGACAAACTCCAGAAGAATACAATAATGTCTTCCTGAAAGAGTATTCTGATGACCGCTGGAGCACCTATCTGAACAGACTTTTCGAGTAAGAAGGAGAACGATATGATCCTGAAAAGACTACTTGCACTTTCCCTGGCGCTTGTGCTGTTGGTCTCGATGGCAGGTTGTGGCGATGAATCCGGCACTCAGGAGAAAATTGAGGGTGAAGATGTTGTCCTGTGGGGCGAATCAGCTACCGCCAAAATTGTCCTGGATGATGACGGCAAGGCTGCAGAAGCAGCTGCCGACAAAAATATCATCACCGTTTCTATGGCAAGAAACGAGGAGGAGGGCGCACAGCTGATGCTGTTCGCCAAGCAGGATATTCCGTATTATACGGTGACCGTATCCGATCTGGTGTGCGGTGAAGAAAAGATCCTGGCCGACGATATTGCTGTGTATATGCTGAAGTATCAGTCCATTGACGACAGCACCGGCAAAACCTACCCCGATTACTATGGCCATAAGCTGCCCGATCCTATGCTGCCCTTCGAAACAGCGGTGGCATACGGCGAGAATCTGGTGACATCCGGAAACAACCAGGCGGTATTTCTGGATGTTTCCACCACAAAGGACACACCTGCCGGTCTGTATAAAGGCACGGTTACCGTAAAGACCGACCTGCAGACCTACAGCGTACCTATGGAGGTCACAGTTTACGATGTGACACTGCCGGATACGTCAGCACTGAAGACCTATGCCCCCTATTTTGGCAGAGAGGCATTTGAATCTGCTGAGCTGGACGGCTCTGATGAAATGGCGATCCTGTACACCGAGGTTCTGATGGACTACAATATGAGCTCCATCGTACCCGGCACAGATGAGGTTATGGATCTGCCTACCTATCTGCAGCGGCTGA
The DNA here is from genome assembly GCA_017465625.1 of Oscillospiraceae bacterium. Classification (GTDB taxonomy): domain Bacteria; phylum Bacillota; class Clostridia; order Oscillospirales; family Oscillospiraceae; genus Faecousia. Next base: position 31,394 of record JAFTVV010000019.1, read on the forward strand.
AGGAATACTACAACTATCCCGGCTTTAACACCTATCGGATTGAATTTGACACCAATCCCGGCTGGTACGACGGCGTGGAAGTGCAGTTTAATGCAGGCCTGCTGCGGGAGTACATCGTTGCCATAGCAGAAATGTCTGTGACAGACAAGGTGAATTATCTGTCCAAGGCATTCTACTATCCCTATGACCACGTGGACGAGCCGCAGAACGATGCACAGTTCGAAATCGCCCGAGCCTCTCTTGCCAGCTATTTGAAAGTACTGGCCGATGCGGATGCCATCCTCCAGGCGGAATATGCCGGCACAGAAGATTATGCCTATTATAACGGCGTAGTTTCCGAAACACTGCTGAATATTCCCTATATGCTCACCTGTAATATCTCCGGTGCTACCCTGAGAAGTAACGGGCTGGAGGAAGCAACCATCTGTATTCTCAATGACTTCTTCAACAATGCATCGGATCTTGCCCTGTTGAAAGAGGGACGTGAGGATAAGGAACTGTGGACTTATGTGGCTTGTACGCCTTTCTATCCCCACGCGAACTATGCCTTTGACAGCCCGGCTGTAGGCACCCGTACACTGGGCTGGATGTGCAACAGCTACGACATTGGCCTGCTAATGGCATGGAAAACCGTCAACTATAACTATGGCCCCAGTGGCGATGTGACACCAAACCGATGGGAAACCTCGTCCCCCGGCCCCAGTGGTATTACTCCCGGTGACGGCAATTTGTTCTACCCCGGTGCGACCTACGGCCTAAAAGGACCTTGTCCCGGCCTGCGTGCCATGGCTTGGCGTGACGGTGTACAGGACTATGACCTGATCGAGGCATTTAAGGAAATCTACTATGCCAACGGTCTGAATCCTGAAACAGCGTTACAGAGATTGTACAACCGGATGTTTACCGGCACCATTCCCACCACAGATGCTGACGTATTTAACAATGCGCGCAACGAATTGTTCCAGATGGTCGCAGACCTGAAGCAGCCTACGGCAGTTCTGTATAAGACCCAGGATGTCTTTATGAACCAGGGTACAGTAGAGTTCGTTTGCGTGGACGAAAATGCTGTAGTATCTTACGGCGGCAGTACTTTGACACCGGATGAAGACGGAATTTATACCATCGCTTTGGACCTGACTCAGGAAAAGAGCTGCAGCTTCAGCGTGTCCAACCAGGGTGTGTCTAAGGATTATACCTGCACGCTGGTGACCGGTAATTTGAAGGCAGAGAGCTTTGAAACGGGCACAACGGCAGACCAGCTGGTCTGTATGGGTGGAGATACCCTGGAAATCAGCAGCGATTATGCCTTGGATGGAGAAAAATCCGTCCGCGCCGTACTGAATCAGGGACAAACGGATGTTACGCCTTATGTGGCAGTACTGAAGGATTCTGCGATTGTAGGCGGAACTTTCGCAACCGTCAAGAATATCAGCTTCTATGTGTATAACCCTGGTGTGGAGGAAATCAGTGCAACTGTTTCCTTCTATGATAATCAGGTGCATACTGTGGGGACGGTAAAGCTGCTGCCCGGTCAATGGACGAAGGTAGATGCGCCTGTACCCGGCAATGTCTCTAATCTGGATATGTTGGGCGAGCTGGATTTGGTATTTGAATTAGGAAAAGCAGTGGAAGTTTACATTGACGGCTTTACTGTTCAGGAGGGTTAAGTATGAGAAACAGAATACTTGCAGCTTTTCTGTTGGTGAGTCTTATGCTGTGCTTTGCCGGTTGCCAAAACCGGCAAAGCCAGACTGCCGGCAATCAGGAAACCAACCCAAATGCCGTCCGGCAAGAAAAACACAGAAGCAATGTGATGGAATATGACGAGGAAATCGGTAAAGATTACTACTTGATTGGTGATTTTGAGGACTATTTTGAATGCAGCCAGGTCAAGTATACCGGTGGCAAAATGGCACAGATCAAAAAGTCGGAAAATCCTGACCTGGTGACCTATGGTGAACAGAGCCTGCAGGTGATTGTGCCTGCCGGAGAGTCCGATGTGTCCCTGCGTATGGCTACGGACACTGCATTCTTCAACGCAACCACCGATTTTTCCAACCTGAGCAAAATATCCTTTGATGTGTATAACGATCAGGATGAGAGTCGTTCGGTTCGTTTCTACCTGAACCGGTTTATGCGTACCTCCACGCAAGATGGTACATGGAACTACGCATGGGAGGATATTTGGCACGATGACAATCAGTACAGCACATCCTTCCGATTTGACTTAAACCCCAACGGCTGGACACACATTGAGATCACTGCCCAGGAATTTGCCAACAAGCTTCAGCCGGATCTTTCTCAGGTAGATGGATTCTATGTGGAATTCGAAGATGGCCGTTTGTACGATACCGACCAGATTTATTATTTAGATAATGTCCGTGTATACATAGAGGAGTAAATGATGATGACAGTAAATTGCGATCAGCTTTCTGATAATTTGAAAAATGGAATACAGAAGATTGCAGCTTACGGTCTGTTGAAACAAAGTAACACAGGGGTTGCGGTTACAGCAACCCCTGCAGTTTCTACGATTGTGGAAAAGACCGAACAAGGCATCCATATTTTTTATGATACCGTGCCCCATTTTTATATGGCACTGGCAAGATCCTTGGTTATGCAGCCGGGGACATATCCCATTATCCCGGAGGCAGAGCAGCTTGGTCTGATGCTGGATTGCTCCCGCAATGCGGTGATGCTGCCGCATCGAATCGAGGGACTCATTTGTATGATGGCCTTGGCTGGCTATACATACCTGGAATTATATACAGAAGATACCTATGAACTGCCCGATGAACCCTATTTTGGCTATAAGCGGGGACGTTATACGGTAGAAGAAATTCGAAATATCATAGCTTTTGCAGCTATTTTTCATATTAAGGTTATACCCTGTATCCAAACCTTATCCCATATGCCCCATCTGTCGTCCTGGGAACCCTATAAGGCAAAAATGCAGGACGGATGCACCATGCGAATCGGTGACGAAGGCGTTTACGAATTCATACGCAAATGTCTGCGCCATTGCAAGCAGGTGTTTGGCACCAGTCGCGTGCATATCGGTATGGATGAAGCACCGGTGGGTAAGGAGCAGTACTTAAAGCATTTTGCTAAAGTATTTCAGATTTGTGCAGAAGAGGGTATTCAGCCGGACTTTTGGGCAGATGCTTTCTATTTAGAGGGGCGAAAGGATGAAGTTCCTCAGGATTTGTTTGATGGCAGTCAAACCCCTGTATATTGGGAGTACTATGAAACAAACCCGGAAAGCTACCGCCATATTTTTAACAGACTGAAAAAAGCAGCCGGCAAGGTGATCTTTGCCGGAAATCTACATAAGGAAATGGGTGTGGCACCGGATAACGGCCTATCCCAAAGAGTCACGGATGTGGCATTTTCCGTGGCGAAAGAATTTGGGGTAACGGATATTCTGATGACCACTTGGGGTGACCATGGAAACGAATGTCCCTTCTATGCCATTATGCCATCTTTTTGGTATGCGGCGCAGAAGCTTTACCCCTGCGATGCAAACCTGGATGCTATGGTTTTGGCTTATACAGGCTACACCTGCGACCAATGGCGGATCGCCGATGAAATCAACTATATTGTCCGCATGGGCAATAAGGTTTGTAATGCAAGTGTTTGGGCGTTGCATAACGATCTGCTCATTGGTATGATGGATTACCATATTTCCGATGATGCAGAGGAACATTACCGCAAAATTTACAATCGGTTGCTGCCCCTGTGTCTGAGCAACAGCCAATTTTCCTATATTTTCCGTTTTTATACTGCCCTTTGCGATGTGATGGCTAAAAAAGTCACCTTCGGCAAGCGTCTGCGTCAGGCTTATTTGGCCGGTGACAGGCAGACTATGGAGGCAATGCAGAAAGAACTTCCCGAACTGCAGGAGAAAATTGAGAATTTCCGCCGTATTTTCCGGATGCTTTGGATGAAGGACAATAAGGGCTTCGGCTTTGAAGTGATGGATCTGCGGTTTGGCGGCATGGCTGCCCGTTGTCAGACGGTATACGATGTGCTGGAGGATTATTTCTGCGGCAACATTGCCCGTATTTACGAGTTGGAGGAAGAACGGCTGCCTTATTGGGCAGATGCTTTGGAGGAAGAGCATAGATATGCACCCTGGTTCTTCCATTGGTCCAAGAGTTTTACAGAAAATGATATTATATAAGAGCGCAAAATCTATGCAAGCAAGGTGCTTAAAATCATGAAACAAGCTATTTATGAAAAACTGATCCGTATGAAAGAACACAATCTCAGCCAATCGATGAAGACAGCGGAAGGGGTTAGTGTTGAACGGTACCGCTCGCTGGTACGCGTCGATGAGTGCGGAATCAACATTTGGAGCGATGCCTTTCAGCAAGCGATAAACGAGAACGATCATATCATAATCCCTGCCTCCAAAGAACCTTATTATGTCGATAAAACGATCACAGTTCCTTCCAATAAATACATAGAAGCCCATTGCGATGCCCTTATTCGTTTGAAGGCGGGGGTAAAAACGCTTTTACTCCGCAATGAAAACAACGAAGATGGAACCCACAAAGCAGAGACCTTTGATGCCCCTGATACCAATATTCACATTTCCGGTGGGCGCTGGGAGGAAATGCTGGACAAGAGAGCGGGCTATGGGCAATCGGGAATGTACGATGCAGAACGAAGCTACTACGGTGTTTCCACATGTATGTTTTTTAACAATGTAAAAAACCTGACGCTTGAAAATCTGGTTTTTATTCATACGGGTGGATTTGGCATTCAACTTGGGAATGTTAAAAATGTGGTGATCGAAAATATTGAATTTAAACAGTGCTTCGCAGATGGGATTCATATCAACGGCAATACCGAAAAAATATATATTTACAATATTAAAGGTCAAGTCGGTGATGATCTGGTTGCATTCAATATGTACGATTGGCAAAATTCCTCGGTTGATTTTGGACCGATAAAAATGGCATGGTGTGAAAAGCTGGAGTTGTATCCGGAAAGCGGATATAAAGCCTTTCGCATACAACCGGGCTTGTATTATTATGATGACGGCTCGGTGGTGGATTGCTCGCTTGAGGATGCAGTAATAAAGGATGTAAAAGGGATAAATACTTTTAAACTTTATTTTCAGACACCTTGTTACGATGTTGAGGAAGGCAGAGAACCCGGCGACACCGGAACCGGAAACAATATCTTCTTTGAGGATATTACAATTGATCTTACAGGGCCTATCGATCCGCTGAGGGACTATACGCAATCAGATCCGGTAACCGGAAGCTTTGCCGGATTTGAAGTGGGTGCCAATATTCAGAATCTGTATTTTGAGAATATTACGGTTACTTTGTACCGGGAAAAGTACCCAATGTCGTTTTTCCTGTGTGTAGGGCCTAAATCCGTGCGTGATGGAAAACTGGAGATATTTGACCCGGAGATCAACAGCTTTGTGGAAAATGTATACCTTAAAAATGTACATATTAATTCAGAAGATACGGAAAATTCAAAGAATTATATTCATCAGATTGTGTTTGATGATATTTATAACGACGGTACAGCCACAGGTAAAGGCGTTATTAAAAACATCATTGTGCAAAAATAGGTATATTTCTAAAAAATATCCAAGGATAAAGCAAAACGATCCCTGAGAAACCGAATTATGAATTGGTATCAGATCACCGCTGTGAAAATCAGCGCAGGAGTAGAATACGATGAAAAGAAAAGATTGTTTTTTTGGCTTGCATTTTGATTATCACGCCAATGAACATACAAAGGATATCGGAAAAGGCTTTTCTCCGGATGTGGTGGAACGGATTGTCACGGAAGTGCAGCCGGATTTTATCCAATGCGACACCAAAGGACATCCCGGTTACTGCTCGTACCTAACGAAAATTGGCACGCCTGCACCCCATTTGGTGCGTGATCTGCTGGCTGGGTGGCGGGAAATTACAAAAAAGCACGGTGTACTGCTGTACTCCCATTATTCCGGAATTTGGGAGCGCTGCGCGGCGCAGCAGCACCCGCAGTGGACTTCCAAAGGGCCGAACGGGGAAATTTCAGAAAAAATGTCCGTATTTGGCCCGTATGCCCAGCAGCTTCTGATTCCCCAGCTGAAAGAACTGGCTGCCGATTACCAAATGGACGGTGCATGGGTGGATGGCGAATGCTGGGCGCAGGAACTGGATTACAGTCCGGAGGTAAAGGCACTGTTTGCAGCGAAAACCGGTAAGGACCCGGATGCTCTGACTGAAGATGAAAGAGCATTATGGGTAGATTTTCAGCGGCAGGCATTTTTCAGCTATGTAGAAAACTATATCCGTCAGGTAAAAGCGGAGCATCCGGATTTTGAAATAACCAGCAACTGGCTGAATTCCTCCTGGGTGCCGGACAACATGGAGATTACAGATTTTATATCCGGAGATCTGGCTCCTACAAACAGTGTGGACAGCGCCCGTTTTGACGGTCGGCTTATGCAGTCTTACGGACGAAACTGGGATATTATGTCCTGGGGCATCAGCTATCCGGTGCATCATGTGAAAAGCGCTGTGCAGCTTCAGCAGGAAGCATCGGTGATTATGGCCTTGGGCGGCGGTTTCCAGGTATACAATATGCAGGATCCCCAGGGAACGGTTAAAGATGAATGGGCCATCCCTATTTGGGCAAAGGTTTCCCAATTTGTCCGCAGCCGAAAGGCGTTTTGCCATAATGCCAAACTGAAACCGGATGTAGGTATTCTGTATTCTCCAAAGGCATATTACAGTTGTATGCCCCAGAGCCTTTTTTTCCGGGATAATACATACAATATGGAATTAAACGGTGTTTTGATGGCACTGTGCGATACCGGTCGGAGTGTCAGCATCCTGCATACACAGATCATGGAACAACAGAATCTATCCCAATATCAAACTCTGGTGGTTACCGACTATGTCCAAATGGAAGCCGGTGTCCAGGAACAGCTGATCCAATATGTGAAAAACGGCGGCAAGCTGCTGATCGTTGGCGCACAGGCAGCAGAAAATTTTGGGAAAATCTTGGATATTTCTATGGAAAAGGGGTCAGATCAGCCCGTTGTTGTGCTGAAGGGACAGGGCGCAGCGGTGGAAATGCGCTGCCCGTATATGCGGCTTCTGAACACGGGCACATTTCAAATGGATGAATGTGAGGTAGAGGGCGACTTGGATTGCCACAATCCGCCTCCTACAATTTTTGTAGCGGGACAAATCCCATCCTTTGCAATGTATCCCTTTGGACAGGGCTCGGTGGGTGTGATCCCCGTAAGCTTCGGACGCACCTATTTACAGGATCAAACCTGGGAACTGAAGCATTTTGTAATGGATTGTGCGCAGGCTTTGGGTATGGGCCGGGCAAAGGTCAACAAGGCCGGCACGGTAGAGCTTTTGATAACAGAAAAGGACAATAAGACATATGTGCATCTGATGAACCTTTTGGGAGAACACAGATCACAAACGGTCAAGACCTTTGAAAACATTCCGGCAGCTACGGATATTCAGGTGGAACTGCCCTTAGCACACGCACCTGAATTTGTAAAGCTGCAGCCGGAAAATAAAGACATTCCCTATGAACGGACGGATCATGGAATCTCCATATCACTTCCTATGGTGGAACTGTATACGATCATTGAGATCGGTTAATTGGAGGAAAAAATATGGCATTTGAAAGAGTCAGAAGCATCTTGGACAGCTTTGTACAGGAGGGTATTCCCGGCGTGGACTGTATCATAACCATAGACCACGAGGAAGTATTTCGCTACTTTACAGGCTATGCTGATAGGGAAACCGGCAGAAAAATTGACGGCAGCGAGCTGTATCTAATCTTCTCTATGACAAAAATGCTTACCTGCACCTGTGCTTTACAGCTTTATGAGCAGGGAAGGTTTCGGTTAGACGACCCTGTTTCTCAATATTTGCCTGCCTTTTTCCAAATGCAACTGACGGAGCAGACCATGGATACATCTGCCGGAGCCAGGGTAGCCACCGGAAGCGCTATGGGAGAGCATACGGCTGTAACCCGGGATGATACGGCGAAAAACCCGATTACTGTGAAAAATTTGCTCACTATGACCGCGGGACTGGATTATAATCTCTATGCCCCCGGAATCAGAGCAGCGATAGAAGCAGGGAAAAGCACCACCCAAGAACTGGTAGAGGCTATGGCACAGACGGTTTTGGGCTTTGAACCGGGTACACGGTTCCGTTACAGCCTTTGCCATGATGTGCTGGGTGCGCTGATTGAAAAATGGTCTGGAATGTCGTTGGGTGAGTATATGCAAAAGCATATTTTTGCACCCTTGGGAATGACCAATACTTTTTTTGGTATTCCCAAAGAGGAAAAACAACTGCAAGCCTTGCCTAAGCTTTACCGTTTTGACGAAGATCATAGAAAGGTAGTACCTGCTCGTCTGGAAAACCCCTATCAGTTATCGGAGCGTTACGAAAGCGGTGGCGCAGGATTAACGTCTACAACTTCAGATTATGCATTGTTTTTGGATGCACTGGCTTGTGACGGAATGAGCAAGAACGGCTATCAGTTGTTGCAGCCTTCCTCTGTGGAGCTGATGTCTCAAAATCATTTGACAGGACAGGCTTTGGAGGATTTTCACGCCCTTCACCGGGGCTATGGCTATGGTTTCGGGGTGCGCACCCATATGGACAGTAGCCAAAGCGGTTCACTCAGTCCGCTGGGAGAATTTGGCTGGGATGGTGCAGCCGGTGCATTTTCCCTGGTAGACCGGAAAAATAAACTCAGTGTATCCTATTTTCAACACGTTCACGAAACTGGCTTTGCCTTCCAAAGAAGATTGCGGAATGCATTATACCAGGATCTTGAGGAGAGAGTAAAAATATGAAAAAAATAGTATTAGATGGTGTATGGGAAGGTATGCGCAGCAGTAACGGCAGTACCTTTCCGGCTACGGTACCCGGCTGTGTCCACACGGATCTGATCAAAAACGGTCAGCTTCCCGGCGATATTTATTGGCGTGATACGGCCCGGCAGGTACAGTGGATCGAAAATGAAGACTGGGTCTACACGAAGCAGTTTGCGGTGGATACCCTTGAAAACGGTGCTGTACTGGTATTTGAGTGTCTGGACACCTATGCAGAAGTTTACTTGAATGAGCATCTTGTAGGCTCTGCGGATAATATGTTTATTACCCACCGATTTCCGGTGGATGGCCAGCTTCAGCAGGGGGATAATACCCTGCGCGTGGTATTTCATTCTCCCGTGAAGCAGGTAGAAGGCACACCGGACAGATTGGCGGCATTTTCCAAGGGCCGCCTGTATACCCGCCGTATGCAATGCACTTATGGCTGGGATTGGACCATGCGTTTTGTCACCTGCGGCATCTCCAAAAGCTGCTATCTGGAATTTGATAACTGCCCGAGAGCTGCCGATACATACATTTATACGGAGCAGGTGGATGAATTTGGCGCACAGCTTGTGTGCGATACCCATTTTGTCCATTATGAAAATGGACTGACATACAAGATTACGCTGGAAGATCCCCAGGGAAATATGGTGTATGCAAACACCCGTTACTGCGAGGAAAGCTGGCATCGGGAGTATATCACGGTGGAGAATCCCCGGCTTTGGTATCCTGTGGGATACGGTGAGCAGCCTCTTTATACCTTGAAAATTACCTGTGGGCAGGAAGTCTTGCAGCATACAATCGGTATCCGTACCGTAAAGATTTTGCAAATTGCCGATAAGCCCGGTACAGAGAGTTATGAACTGTGCCGGAAGCTGCAGGCATCTGATTCCGGCAAAGAGTGGGATTTCAATGAAAGCTATTCCTGCTTTACACCGGTCATCAACGGAAAGCGGATTTTCTGCAAGGGCGCAGACTGGGCGCCTATTGAGCCGTTTGTTTCCGAAGTGAAGAAGGAAAAAATCACAAACATTCTGGAACTGTCTGTCCAAATGGGACTCAATATGATCCGTGTTTGGGGCGGCGGTATGTTCGAATCGGAACATTTCTATTCCGAGTGTGACCGGCTGGGTATTATGGTTGCGCAGGACTTTTTAATGGCCTGCGGCGATTATCCGGAGGAAGAGGACTGGTTCGTTCAGGCACTCCGAAAGGAAGCGGAATTTGCTGCCCTTTCTTTGCGGAATCACCCCAGCCTGGTATGGTGGAACGGCGATAATGAAAATGCGGTGAACGGCAACGAGCAGATGCCCGAATACTGGGGCAGAACCGCTGCACTGAAGGCTATTGGGCCGGTGCTGAAGAAATTGGATCCTGCCCGGATTTTCCTGCCCTCCAGCCCCTATGGCGGTGACCGATATGCCTCCAAAACTGTGGGAACGACCCATAATACCCAGTTCTTGGGAACATTTTTTGCCTATCTTGAAAAGGACGATTTGTCAGATTACAAAGACGAGTATAAGCAGTATTTAGCCCGATTCATAGCAGAAGAGCCGTCTATGGGCGCGGTGAGCACCTTCTCTTTGCGCCGTATGATGGAGGAGACGGATATTTACGGAGCAGAGGATATGCTGCTTTATCATACCCAGGGTAATCCTGCTCTGCTCAGAGAGCTTTATGATTACGAAAAGCTCTTTACGGAAAAGGTGCTGGGTTCGTTCAAAAATGGAGAGGATCGGCTGTTTAAGCTGCAGTATATCCAGTATGAATGGGTGCGCATTTCTTTTGAGCTGGCACGGCGGAATCTGTGGTTTAACAGCGGCTTACTGTACTGGATGCTGGCGGATTGTTGGCCTGCGGCCTCCGGCTGGGCGTTGATTGACTACTATGGCTTGCCCAAGGCCTCTTTCTATAGCTTTAAGCGGTGTGCCAAGAAGGTAGTTGGCAGTATCGATCGGGAGAATGGCGGCTATGCTGCTTATATTACCAATGACGGACTGACAGGACAGACCTTGCAGGTAAGCATAAATAAGCTGAATTATCAAACCGGAAAGCTTACCTCTTGCGTGGAACAAAAGGTTTCGGTGGATGCACAAAAATTTACCCGGATCGCCTTTGATTGCAAGCTGGATCAGGATGAAATCATCCTTTGTGATCTTCAAAATGAAAACATTCAGGACCGTTGCTTCTATAAAGAGGGCAAGCTGGAACTGATAAAAACAGATTGCCTGCGTGTTACCCAAAAAACGAACACTACCATTACGGTAGAAGCAAAGGAATATGTGCATGCGGTGGCATTGGAGGGTAACGGCGTATTCAGCGACAGCTACTTCTCTCTGCTGCCCGGACAGTGCCGCAAAATTTCCTTTGTACCTCTTCAGGCTGGGGAATCGGATATTACCTGTGTTGGTTATACCCTTGCGTGAATGTCATTGTTAGAGAAATAAATTGGAGACAAAACAAAATCAGTCCTGTTGAGGGAGACCTCAGCAGGACTGATTTTTGTATTTATGATCATATCGAAACTCTGTGGATTTGTAAAAAAGTAGTAAATTGGTAGGAAACTAAAAATATAGCGTAATTAATCGTGGTTTATCAAGGTTTTTCGGTGCGAATTCAGATAGTGCCATGACAGACAAAAAGTACTTTGATCATAGTCTTTCCTCGCTTTGATGGGACGGGGAACCCGTCCCCTACATTTTCTTCGTGTATTATAGCACGCAATTTAGCTTTTTGTAACTTGTAGGGGGCGATGCCTACATCGTCCCGAGGATAGCCTCGCCCAGCACCGCCTGCACACAGAACCGTCCCCTGTGTTCTCGAATGGAGATGGATTTGTATACACCGGTTGTAAAGCAAATTCAATATAATAAGAAATATGACATTCCCAACACCTTTCTGCTGCAATACGACGCCATGCGCCGTCAGGACTTCCGCGACCTGTTTTTACAGGAACGGGACGAAAATATGGAGCTGGGCGTTTGGTTTGAAAATTGCCGCGAGCTGATTGAAACCATCGGTCTGCCTTGGCGTGGCAGAGAAGGCTACGACTGGGACTGGTATGTGGATGTGGGCTTTTTGGAGGGCTATACACCTGCCGAACGGGAAGCCATTGTGGATGAGGTTTTCCGTTTGTTCAAGGAAATTTTCGGAGCATACCCTCAGGTCGTTGGCTCGTGGCTGATCGATGCCCACTCTATGGATTATATGTGCCGCAAGTATGATATAAAGGCGTTTTGCATCTGCCGGGAGCAGTATGCGGTGGATGCCTACACCCTGTGGGGCGGCTATTCCAACGGTGGCTACTATCCGTCTAAAAACAATATGCTCTGCCCGGCGCAAGAGAAAGAAAATCAGATTCCTGCACCGGTGTTCCGTATGCTGATGCCCGACCCCATTTACAATTATGACGGCGAAGCAAAGGGGTACGGTGTATGCACCTTAGAACCGGCTTGGACATCGGGTCAAAATCCCGAAATTACCGACTGGTATTTGGATGCCTATTATAATACCCCCTGCCTGACCCACGCACACGCAACCACCGGACAGGAAAATTCCTTTGGCTGGGACTTGTTTGGGGAAGGCTACTGTATGCAGATTGATAAGCTGGTGAAGCTTCAACAAGAAGGCGTTGTTTCTCTGCAAAAGCTGGGCGACACCGGCTCTTGGTATCAGCAGAATTTCCCCGTGTCTGCCGCCACGGCTCAGGTTGCACTGCAGGACTGGCGTGATGAGGGGCAGAAGACGGTCTGGTATAACTGCAAAAATTACCGTGCCAACCTGCATTTTTCCGAGGGAAAACTGTATTTCCGTGACCTGACCAAATTTGATGACCGCTATCAGGAACGGTATCTCCAAGCGCCCTGTGCCGGCTGGATCGCAACCTATGACAATCTGCCCATTGTGGATACCCGTCTTTGGAGCAGTCAGGAGCAGGCGTGTGGACTCCATCTGATACAACAGGTCTCAGAAATCGAAGTTGCAGAAGTCTCTGATACGCAGTTGCAAGTAAAGGTGCAATTTACAGACGAGACAGTAGGCAGCGTGATTTTTGCGGAGGAAGGCATCCGTTTTGAAAACTGCGGTGACCTGTACTACAGTTGGGGTGCGATTGGCGAGAAAACCACCTTATGCTTTGCGGAAAACTGCCTGCAGGGCACACAAAGAGGCTTTGCGTACCGGATGCCGGTAATCGGCAGTGTGACGCAAAACGGTGCAGGATTTACACTGCGCCCTGAAAACGATGAAATCAGCTTAAAGCTGGATGCTCGGCTATAACGATTATCCGTAATGCTATGAAGGAGGCATACAATGATGAAGAAGTATGATGTGGCGGCCTATATCTGGCCTGCCTATACCGGAGATGAACCTCGAACCAGAATGTTTTGGCCGGAAGGCATTGGTGAATGGCAAAGCGTGAAGAACGTTGCGGACACGATGCCCTTCAAGCCGGCAGGCTATAATTGGGATCGCAAACCCTTGTGGGGCTATGTGAACGAGGCAGACCCCTATGTGATGGAAATGCAGATCGAAGCGGCAGTGGACCACGGCGTCAATGTGTTTATCTATGACTGGTACTGGTACGACAATCGCCCGTTTTTGGAAAACTGCTTAAATGACGGCTTTTTGAAGGCAAAAAACCGGGACAAAATGAAATTTTTTATTATGTGGGCAAACCATGATGCCAATACCTTGTGGGATCGGAGAACCTCCCAGCAGGAAACCACCATCTGGGAAGGCAAGGTCACACCGGAGCAGTTTTACATCATTGGTAAGCGCTGGATTGAGCAGTATTTTGCGCTGGATTGCTACTATAAGATCGACGGAAAACCTGTGGTCAGCATCTACGATGTGGCAAACTTCATCAACGGACTGGGCGGCGTCGAGCAGGCAAAGGACGCACTGAAGTGGCTGCGTGAAGAGGCTGTCCGTGCAGGCTTGCCCGGTGTGCACATTCAAATGATCAAATGGGGTGAGCGCCATTTGAACCTGTCCGGTGTGGACGGCAGTACCATGCAGCTGGGACAGCTGGAAGCATTGAAGGTTTTGGAATTTGACTCCTGCACCCACTATCAGTACGCCCACTTTGCGGATATTGATCAGGATTACGAGAAGATTATGCAGGAAGTGTATCAGGAATGGGCACGGGTACAAGACAATGTACAAGTTCCCTATTATCCCCACGTGTCCATTGGTTGGGACAATAATCCCCGTTTCTTTGCATTCCGCCCCGGTGTTACCACCAACAACACCCCCCAGCAGGTGCAAAAAGCCTTCGAGGCAGCCAAGGAATTCTCCGACCGGTATAATACTGTGCCGCTGATTACCGTCAACAGCTGGAACGAGTGGACAGAGACCAGCTATCTGGAGCCGGATACCATGTATGGCTACGGCTATTTAGAGGCCATCCGCAATGTCTTTTTATAAGGTCTTTGATAAGTACGGAAGCAATGCAATATGGATGAATTTGAATAAAACGCAGCCGCTGGCCAAAAGGTCAGCGGCTGTCTATATTAAGTGTTATTGCTCGTCTTTGGGGCGTTTATACCGTCCCTGAGGGGCCCATTCCGGCAAGGGCAGTCTCTGCATTGCACCGAAGATACGCTCCTTTAAATCCGGATAGGTGGCGCTCAGATTGAAAAGCAGCTCCTTGATCTCCGTGCGCTTGGTGACCTTGTCCACGGGGCAGCGATTTTCAATCACCGGAAGCTGCATCCGGGATACAAAGCCGTCGATGGTTTTTTCGTGAATGTACAGCATGGGGCGGATTTGGATAATGCCTGTGCGATCCAAATCGGTCACCGGCTGAAAGCAGTTAATCCGCCCTTCAAAAAGCAGGCTCATCATAAAGGTCTCCACCGCATCGTCGTAGTGATGACCCAGAGCCAGTTTATTGAGATTTCTGTCCAAAAGTGCCTGATTCAGCGCACCGCGGCGCATTTTGGCACACATGGAGCAGGGGTTTTTCTCCTTGCGGTAGTCGAAAATGATGGGGGCAATCTCTGTTTTAATCAGGGAAAAGGGTACGCCCAGCCGACGGCACAGCTCCGCAATTTCGCTGTAGTCCATGGAAAGTCCCATATCAATGGTAATCGCCTCCAGATGGAAGCTGTGGGGGTAGTATTTTCGCAGCTCCGCCAGAAACACCAGCAGTGCCACAGAATCCTTGCCGCCGGATACGCCCACGCCGATGCGGTCGCCTTCCTTGATCATATTGTAGTCGTCGGTGCATCGGCGCACCAGGCCAATCATTCTTTGCATAAAAAGCTCCAATTTTTATTAAAATAGAAAGTGAGCAATAAAGAGTATTTGAGAGAAAACAGGAGAAAAACAGAGTTTAATTCTGTTTTTACAAAAATTCTCAAAAAAGCGGTTGACAATAAAAATTGCTTGTGATATAAATATCAGGCGCGTTGAGGTTATTGTACCTCCTGCGCCTGAAAAAGTCAAAAATTATTTACGATATTGGAGGAAGCAACAATGTCCACTACTCTGGCTAAAACCGAGACCGTAGTGCGCAACTGGTACGTTGTTGACGCCGCCGGTAAGCCCCTGGGCCGTACCGCTGTGACCGTCGCCAACCTGCTGCGTGGCAAGCACAAGGTCGATTTTACTCCCAACGTTGACTGCGGCGATAATGTAATCGTCATCAACACCGACAAGGCAATCCTGACCGGCAACAAGCTGACTCAGAAGACCTACTACCGCGTATCCGGCTGGATCGGCGGCCTGAAGGAAACCAAGGCTCGCGATATGATGGAAAAGCGCTCCGACTACGCAATGGAGCTGGCCGTCAAGGGTATGCTGCCCAAGAACAGCCTGGGCCGTCACTGCCTGGAGCGTGTACACCTGTACAAGGGTGCTGAGCATCCCCATGCTGCCCAGAAGCCCGTCGCATGGACTCTGGACTAATTTGGAGGTAGAAGATTATGTACGAAAGCGCTAAGAAGTATAACTACGGCACCGGCCGCCGTAAGGCCTCCGTTGCCCGTGTTCGTGTTTACGAGAACGGCACCGGCTCCATCATCATCAATGGCCGCGATATGGACGACTACTTCGGTCTGGAGACCTTGAAGCTGGTTGTTCGTCAGCCCCTGGTTGCTACCGATCTGGTTGGCAAGGTGGACGTTGTTGTCACCGTTTGCGGTGGCGGTGTTTCCGGTCAGGCCGGTGCAATCCGTCACGGCATCTCCCGTGCTCTGCTGACCCTGAACCCCGAGGTTCGCCCCACTCTGAAGGCTGCAGGCTTCCTGACCCGCGACCCCAGAATGAAGGAAAGAAAGAAGTACGGCTTGAAGGCCGCTCGTCGCGCACCTCAGTTCTCCAAGAGATAATTCTCTTCTCATTCAGAACTTCAAAAACCCAGAAACCGCAATGGTTTCTGGGTTTTCTTTATGCCTCAAAATACCGATTTGACGCAAATTTGACGCAAGTCGCTTTTTTCTTCTTTTCTCGTTATAGCATTTCTTATCCCTTTGTGATATAATGATAGAAATTCTGGGGGTGGTCATATGCGAAGATTTGCTATCAAAAGAAAATTTGAGATACCACAAAATACAAACGATACCATGGCATTTATAGCTTGGATTGTTCAGATTTTCGGCACTCTATTGTTACATCTGCTTATCACTGCTGGATTCGTCATTGGTGCTTACTTTTTTGTCAAACGTGCAATTTTGTCAGCTTTTTGGCTTACGACATTACTCGCCATCGTATTTGTTGCAGTCAGCTTGATTGGACTCTCTGCTATTATTATTGACATCACCGAGATTATCAGCATTATCAAGGAACTTAGAAAAGGAAATTACCACAATGCACTAAAATTCCTAAGACGGGTGTTAATGCTGTTTTTCGTACTGGTCTTTTGTGTTGCGCTTGTTGTTACAGTATTGAAATTCTCAGGTGATAACGAGAGCACTCCCAATACAACAACTGAATCCACCCAAGAAACAGTTGCTAACGAATTACCTATAACAGACCTCTGGGTATATAGATATAATTATCAAACAGGTGTAAGTGACTTTGCCTCGTGTGGATATATCGACCAATACACATCACTTGTCAGTGAGACGGATGAATCTATAAGCAAATTCTTAACAGGTAGTTATATGTACTTAGGTACTATCAAGGGGTATCAAAACAACGACAAAACCATTGAGGTATATCAAGTAACATTACCCGAAATATCTGATAACTTTACTATAACTAACGATAATATTAAACTTGACTATTCTGGAAATAAGAAAATGATTGAGGTCACTGGTTGGATTTATATGGATGGCACCACCATTTTGGCAGTATCCCCTCTTTATTCAGAATAATTATAGAATTAGTTATATTTTTTGCAAGTGCATCTATAATGTAACAGATACCGAAAGGTATCGGCGCTCCAACCATAAATTACACCAAACGAGTATAAGGGCCTTCCTTGTCACCCACTGTAATATTGCAATCTGTATTGAAATTTGTTAAAATGGCGGCAACCGGAATTGAAGAAATGGGAAAAGGGTGCGTTATGATTTTTGTGGGTATAGCCAAAGCGTTTTGCTTAACCAATGAGCAGCAGTACGACACCATCGGGCAATTTTGGGACGAGATGGCGGAGCTGTATGGCTTGGAAAACCTGCAAGGTGTAGGTTACGAATGGAAAGATCGCAGCATCTATTATGCCATTGGTCTCAAAAACGGCTGCATCAAGGGGCACAATCTCCGTTTGGAACTACCGGATGATGGCTGGGTAGTGGCAAGAGGAAAAACAGAAAATTTGAAACAAATATATGATGAAATATACAAAGATGGCGTTTTGCAGTATGAAATTGAAACTTTTGATGAAAACGGAAACTGCGAAATAAGCTATTACCGAAAAAATACAAACCAAAAGCAAATTGCCAAACGTTGAAAAAAGACTCCCTTTACACAAGGGAGTCTTTTTATTACTGCTGATATACGATTTTGCCGTCTACGATGGTGGTATAGGCCTTTGCGCTGACGGTGGTGAGGGGATTGGCGGCCCAAATGACCACGTCTGCATCCTTGCCTGCTTCCAAAGAGCCCACACGGTCGGCAATGCCGATGGCACGGGCCGGATTAATGGTAATGGCGTGCCAGGCTTCTTCCATATCCAAACCGGCATTTGCGGCCATACCGGCGCACATTGCCAAACATTCCAAAGGAATCACGGGGGAGTCGGTGATGATGCTGATGTTTACACCGGCTTCGTGCAGGATGGCAGGGGTGGTGAAGGACTTGTGAGACAGCTCCACCTTGGACTTGGAACCCAAAGTAGGACCTACAAAAGCGGGATAGCCTTCCTTTGCCAGCTCGTCCGCGATGATGGCACCGTCGGTACAGTGATCCAGCGTCAGTCCCACGCCAAATTCCTTGGCAATACGGATGGAGGTGAGGATATCATCGGCACGGTGTGCGTGGCACTTCAGAGGAATTTTGCCCTCGATGACCGGCTGCATTGCTTCCATCTTCATATCGAAGGGGGGATTCTTACCGGCAGCCTTGTCCTCAGCGTAACGCTTTGCCTTAAACAGTGTTTCACGGAGAATGGCCGCTACGCCCATACGGGTCATAGGCGCTTTTTTGCCGCCCTGACCGTAGCAGCGCTTGGGATTTTCGCCAAAGGCGCACTTCATTGCGATGGGATTTTTCAGAATCATATCGTCAATGCGCTCGCCGTACAGCTTCATTGCCACGAATGTACCACCCACCACATTGGCACTGCCCGGGCCGGTACAGGCGGTGGTGACACCACCCTGCAGGGCATTGGGGAATGCCTCGTCCTGAGGATAGATGGAGTCGATGGCGCGCATCTGAGGAGTGACAGGGTCTACGATTTCGTTGTAGTCCATACCCTCCCAGCCTACAGCCTGATTATCCAGACCGATGTGACAGTGGGCATCAATACAGCCGGGGGTGACCAAACGACCCTCTGCGTCGATGACGGTGCAATCTGCAGGTGCATCAATGGAAGCGGCAACCTGCATAATTTTTCCGTCGTCGCCTAAAAGGACACAGCCGTTCGGCAGATCTGCGCCAACCATGGGCTTGATGTAGCCGTTTTTAATCAGAATCATTGGTTTTTCTCCTTTAAATCATTTAATTTTACGGACACGGAGCACACCTTCGATTTTCTCCAGATGGGCGACCAGTGCATCCGATGCAGGCTGATCCATATCCAGCATGGTGTAGGCATAAGCACCGCGGCTGCGGTTGACCATATCGGAAATGTTGATGCCATCTTCTGCCATTGCAGTGGTGAAGCGGCTCAAGCTATTGGGGATGTTCCGGTGGGCAATGGCAATACGGCCTGCCTTGGTGCAGACGCCCATATTGCAGTTGGGATAATTGACGGAGTTTTGGATGTTGCCGTTTTCCAAATAATCCATAACCTGCTTTACTGCCATTTTGGCGCAGTTATCCTCTGCTTCCTCGGTGGAAGCGCCCAAGTGGGGGATGGCAATGACGCCTTCCATTTGGGCAGTGCGGTCGTTGGGGAAATCGGTGACGTAGCACTTGACCTTACCGGATTTCAGTGCTTCCTCCAGCGCATCGTCATCCACCAGCGCGTCACGGGCGAAGTTCAGAAGAATCACGCCGTCCCGCATCTTATCAAAGGCATCCTTATTAATCATTTTACGGGTGGAATCCAGCAGAGGGGCGTGGAGGGAGATGATATCGCAGTTGGCGTAAATATCGTCCCGATTGTTGATATGTATAATGTGCTCATCCAGATGCCACGCGGCCTCTACAGAGATATAGGGGTCACAGCCGTAGACCTCCATACCCAGCCGCCGTGCGGTATTGGCAAACGGTCCGCCCACAGCACCCAGACCGATGACGCCCAGGCGCTTGTTGGCAATCTCGTTGCCTGCAAAACGGGACTTGCCCTTTTCCACTTTTTTGGCAACGTCGCCGGTGTCTTTAATAGACTGCACCCAGTTGATGCCGCCGATTACATCACGGCAGCCTAAGAGCATACCGCACAGCGCCATTTCCATCACGCTTCCGGCGTTGGCACCGGGGGTGTTGAATACCACCACGCCTGCATCCGCAAAGCGGTCCAACGGGATATTGTTGACACCTGCACCGGCACGGGCAACTGCCAGCAGATTTTTGGGAATTTCCATCTCGTGCATAGAAGCGCTGCGCACCAAAATCGCCTGTGCGTCCTCCGCACTGCTTGCGGTGCAGTACTGCTCCGTCAGCAGGGCAGTGCCCTTGGGCGAAATAGAATTCAGATAATGTATGGGATACATTTGATCATCTCCTTAGTGTTCCTTTTCAAAGGCGTGCATAAAGTCTACCAGTTTTTGCACACCCTCTATGGGCATGGCGTTATAAATGCTGGCGCGCATACCGCCCACAGAACGGTGGCCTTTCAGATTTACAAAGCCTGCTTCGGTGGCCTGCTTGACGAACAGGGCGTCCAGCTCGCTGTCACCGGTGACAAAGGGCACGTTCATCATGGAACGGTCCTTGGGACATACATTGTTGGAAAACAGGCGGCTGTTGTCTACGAAGTCGTAGAGAATGGCCGCTTTTTTGCGGTTATACTCGCCGGTATACTCCAGTCCGCCCCGTTCCAGCAGCCACTTGAAGGTTTTGCCGCACATATAGATGTTGTAGGTGGGCGGAGTGTTGTACATGGAGCCGTTTTCTGCGTGGGTACGGTATTGCAGCATGGTGGGGGTGAAGGGGAGCACATCCTCCCGAATCAGATCCTCCCGAATGATGACGATGGCCATACCGGCAGGTCCGATGTTCTTCTGCACACCGCCGTAAATCAGACCGTATTTGGTCACATCCACAGGCTCGGAAAGGAAGCAGGAGGATACGTCTGCTACCAGATCCTTGCCCTTGGTGTTGGGCAGCTCCTTGAATTTTGTGCCGTAGATGGTGTTATTTTCGCAGATGTACACGTAGTCGGCATCGGCACTGATGGGCAGATCGGAGCAGTCGGGAATATACGTAAAGTTTTGATCGGCAGAGCTGGCAATGATGTTGGCCGTGCCGTATTTTGCGGCCTCTTTCTGTGCGGAGGAGGCGAACTTGCCGGTGACAATGTAATCGGCAACCTTGTTTTTCATCAGGTTCATGGGCACCATTGCAAACTGCATGGAAGCACCGCCCTGTAAAAACAGCACCTTGTAATTGTCGGGAATGCCCATCAGCTTCCGCAAATCCGCTTCTGTGCTGTCGATGATGGCCTGATAGGGCTTGGAGCGATGGCTCATCTCCATAACGCCCATACCGGTACTGCCGTAGCTGAGCATCTCAGCGGCGGCTTCCTGCAAAATGCTCTCCGGCAAAACCGCAGGACCGGCGGAAAAATTATACACTCTATTCATTGTCCATACTCCTTTCAGATTCCAGAAAACGGCGCATCAGGGATTGCCCGTTGGGCATCATCAGGCCGCTTTGGGTGGCTGTTTTTTCGCTAAATTGGGATGCACTGCCCAGTGCCTGTGTGCTGTCGTACAGCAGGTAGGGGACAGGATCGGTGGTGTGGGTGCGCAATGTAATGGGGGTGGGATGATCCGGCAGGAGCAGCAGACGAAAATCGGTTTTAGACTCCTGCATTGCCGCCACAATGGGGGCAATCACCCGTTTGTCGATGTATTCAATGGACAGCACCTTGTTTTTTGCACTGCCCTGATGCCCCATTTCGTCCGGTGCTTCCACGTGGACGTAGGCAAAATCTTTGCCGTCCTTCAACAGGCCGTCAATGGCGGCCTGTGCCTTGCCCTCGTAGTTGGTGTGCAGACCGCCGGTGGCGTTTTCCACCTGCGCCACGGTCATATCCGCACCAACGGCAATGCCCTTGAGCAAATCCACTGCGGAGATCATAATGCCCTGCAGACCGGTTTTGCTTTGGAAATTCTCCAGAGAGGGCTTTGTGCCTGCGCCCCAAAACCACAGGGAGTTGGCCTTGTTCAGACCTTGGGCGGCACGCTGCAGGTTCAGGGGGTGGTTATTGAGAATGGAAAAGCTTTTTTCCATCATTTCACGGAGCAAATCACATTTGGGAAGATAATCCCCAATGACACAGCCCAAATGGTCGTGAGGTGGCTCCAAATCCACAACCTGCCCCTTTTGCCACACTAAAATGTGACGGTAGCTGGTGCCGGTGTAAAATTGCAGGATGTCGCTTTGGAAAGCCTGCCGCACCGCATCCATTAAGATGTTCGCATCTTCTGTGGAGATCTCTCCGGAGGAGTGGTCTAAAATGGTCTTTTGGCTGTAAGGCTCTTCCTCTGTGAGGGTGACCAGATTGGCTCTGAAAATCACATCCGTATCTTCCATCTGCACGCCCACACTGAGGGCTTCCAGCGGAGATCGGCCGGAATAGCTTTTTAAGGGGTCATAACCCAGCACGGAGAGGTTGGCCACGTCACTGCCGGGCGCCATTCCGGGGGGCACGGTGCGCACCATACCCAGCTCTGCCTGTGCGGCCAGCCGATCCATATTGGGGGTGGCGGCGTATTCCAAAGGTGTTTTATTGTCTAATTGGGGTATGGGGATATCGCCCATACCGTCTGCCAATACCACAATATATTTCATAAAAATCGCTCCTTAAAGCTGCTGCGCAAACTGACGGATATAGTTTTGCACCTCTACGGGGGCATTTGCGCCCTGTTTTTCGATGATGGAGACAATGGGCACATCCACGGTCACACCGTCTACCTTTTGGGACACCGCGGAAAAACGTGCAGGATCAGTGCCGTTGAGGCAGATCAGACAGGGCACGTCGGTACATTCCTTGACGGTGGCGGCCAGTGCGTTTAATTCCTGCTCCTTGTTGCCGGGGCAGGCCATAATGTACAAAAAGCCTTTGGCTTCTAAAGCAATCGCCCGGATACGCTCCCGGGAGGTTACTGCCAGCATATAAATCAGGGGAACACCGGCTTTTTCACAGGCAGGCAAAAATTCCTGCCGTTCCTCGAAGGGGACATCCGGAATCAAGATGCCATCTATGCCTGTTTCTTTGCATTTTGCGGCAAATCGGTCTGCTCCGTAGGAGAACACCACGTTGGCGTAGGTGGATACCACAATGGGGGTGGTCAGCTCCTGACGGAGCTGCTGCACCAGCATAAATACCGAATCGGTGGTCACACCGTTTTTCAGCGCCCGAACGTTGGACTGCTGAATGACGGGGTCGGCGGCTGTGGGGTCGGAGAAGGGAATGTTCAGCTCCAGAATGTTGGCACCGCCTGCCACAGCGGCCTTTGCAATGGCGATGGTGGTCTCCAAATCCGGGTCACCGCAGGTGATAAAGGCCATCAGTGCCTTCTTTTGCGCAAAGGCATTATGAAGATTACTCATAAAGCTCCTCCCCTCTGTAACGGGCGATGGCGGCGCAGTCTTTGTCACCGCGGCCGGAGACCGTTACAACAATCACTTGATCCTTGCCCATGGTGGGCGCCAGCTTTTTGGCGTAGGCAATGGCGTGGGCGGACTCGATGGCAGGAATAATGCCCTCGGTGCGGGACAGATACTCAAAGGCATCCACCGCTTCATCGTCGGTAACCGGCACATATTGGGCACGGCCCATATCGTGCAGATTGCAGTGCTCCGGTCCGATGCCCGGATAATCCAGTCCGGCGGACAGGGAGTAAACCGGTGCAATCTGACCGTAGGAATCCTGACAGAAGTAGGCTTTCATTCCGTGGAAGATGCCAACGCGTCCGGTGGCAATGATGGCGGCAGTCTGTGCCGTGTCTGCACCGCGGCCGGCGGCCTCACAGCCGATGAGCCGAACGGCTTTGTCTTCAATAAAGTTATAGAATGAGCCAATGGCGTTGGAGCCACCGCCCACACAGGCGATTACCGCATCCGGCAGTTTGCCCTCTTTTTCCAGGATCTGAGTCTTGATCTCCTGAGAGATCACAGCCTGAAAATCCCGTACCATTTCCGGGAAAGGATGAGGACCTACCACAGAACCGATGCAGTAATGGGCTTCCTCCACCTGCTGTGTCCAGGCACGCATCGCCTCAGAAACCGCATCCTTTAAAGTGCCGGTACCGCTGGTGACCGATACCACCTCTGCGCCCAGCAGACGCATCTTGTACACATTCAGCGCCTGACGCTCAATATCCTCCTGCCCCATATAGACCACGCACTTCATATCCATCAGTGCGGCGGCAGTGGCAGAGGCTACACCGTGCTGACCTGCGCCGGTTTCGGCAATGAGCAGCTTTTTGCCCATTTTCTTGGCAAGAAGCGCCTGACCCAATACATTATTTACTTTATGCGCACCGGTGTGATTTAAGTCCTCGCGCTTCAGATAAATCTTTGCGCCGCCTAAATCCCGGGTCATTTTCTCTGCAAAGTACAGACGGGAAGGTCTGCCTGCATAGTCGTTAAAGAGGGCACTCAGCTCTTGCTGAAAAGCGGGGTCATTTTTGTAGAAGTTGTAAGCTTCCTCCAATTCGTGCAGTGCATTCATCAAAATCTCCGGCACGTACTGACCGCCGTGAATGCCGAATCTGCCATTTGTGAGCTTGCTCATTTTCATTCCTCCCTTGCCCGGAGACATTAAAAAAACGCCCCGGACAGAATCGTGTTTCTGCCAAGGACGAATAAATCATTTACCCGCGATGCCACCTTGATTCATAGGAATACCCTATGCGCTCTGCGAGATACCAACATATCTCCGGCAACTGACGTATGCCCTCACGTTGCAGAATACTCGGCATAAAGCCTTTGACTGCACCCTCAGCGGCCCATCTTGCAGTAATTGCACCGCCCGGCTCTCAGCACCTCCGGACTCTCTGTGGGGAATTAACTGCCGCCCCTCCGCCTCATCGGTTTTCTGGATTATACCACAATACACGGACAGTTGTCAATCCTAAAAAGACAAAAAATGTGCCGCACTTGCGGCACGTTCAATAGATAATCGCGTTTTCCCATATATGCGCCCACCTGCCGTAATTTTTCGTAGGGACACCACAGGAGCGCAATGTCATTCAGTTTAGAATGTCATTGCGAGCACCCTGAGCGAAGCCGAAGGGTGCGTGGCAATCCGTAACCCTATTTAGAGACGGATTCCCACGACCGGTTTACAACCGGTCTCGGAATGACA
>JAFTVV010000041.1 GCA_017465625.1 Oscillospiraceae bacterium
AACGATGTTCACAGCACCTGCACGGCTGCGGCGCAGGTCGCCCTTTCTCTGGGGACCGTCCAGAATCATCTGGTCGCCGGTGTAAGCGTGGATGGTGCACATAATGCCGGACTCGATGGAAGCCAGGTCGTTCAGAGCCTTAGCCATGGGAGCCAAGCAGTTGGTGGTGCAGGAAGCAGCGGAAATGATGTTGTCTTCCTTGGTCAGGGTGTTGTGGTTGACGTTGTAAACGATGGTGGGCAGATCGTTACCTGCAGGAGCAGAGATAACAACCTTCTTAGCGCCGGCGTCGATGTGAGCCTGAGCCTTAGCCTTAGAAGTGTAGAAGCCGGTGCACTCCAGCACAACGTCTACATTCAGCTCGCCCCAGGGCAGCTCGGCAGCGTTCGCCTTTGCGTAGATGGTAATCTTCTTGCCATCGACAACAATGTGGTCGTCACCGGCCTCAACAACGTGACCCTGAGCAGCGTAATTGCCCTGAGTGGAGTCGTACTTCAGCAGGTGAGCCAGCATAGCGGGAGAGGTCAGGTCGTTGATGGCGACAACTTCGTAACCCTCAGCACCGAACATCTGACGGAAAGCCAGACGGCCGATACGGCCAAAGCCGTTAATAGCAACTTTTACAGACATTTTTTGTTCCTCCAATTTTATTGCTGTGTAATACAGCATTTTTAACAAATGTGACGGGAAAAAGACCCATACAGCGTTATTATACAACAAACAGGCCTTGTTGTAAAGTAGGGAAATTGTAAAATTCTTTCATTTTATGCGCTGTTTTCTATGATTTTTGCCCAAAAAGACCCTTATTCTCCTTGTGCACCTGCCGTGGAAGCAGACAGGGCATCAAAGTAGTGGACAATCTGCGCTTTGGTGGCGTTGACCGTGCCTTGAACGGCCTCTTTTTTGCCGCCGCCCCGTCCGTTCAGGCTGTGGATTGCGTTTTTGCCAAAAGCAGATACATCCTCGCGCTCCGAGTAGATGCAAATGCTGTAAACGGCATCGTCACTGCCGCTGCACACCACAGCTACAGCGGCATATTGCCCGATGGCCTGCGCCAGATCCCGTACACCGCCGCCGTTTAAGCCGTCTTCAAAGTGCACCGCAAGGTGCTGCCCTGTATAGCCTGCGGCAATGCTGTCAAAAACCTTTTTTTGCAGAGCATTTGCCCGATATTTTTCCTCGTTGTAATGTGCCTGCAGGCTCTGCACTGCCGCCGCTGTTTCCGGCATTTTGGCAGACAGTATACGGGAAACCTCCCGATTCTGCCCGAAAATATTTGCCATATAGCGGTAGGCGCGCTGACCGCACACCAGCTCCAGCCGCACACCGCCACGCAGACTGACGCAGGATAGAATTTTTATGAGTCCCACCTGACCGGTAAAGGCCACGTGAATACCACAGCAGGCGCAGATGTCTCCTCCGGGAATCTCCACGATCCGCACCGGCCAGGGCAGTGCCCGTTTGGTGCGGTAAGGAATGTAGGGCAGCTCTTCCTTCGCAGGATAGTAGCAATGCACCGGCAGGTTCTGCCAGATCAGGCTGTTGGCCTCCTCTTCCAATGCCCACAGGTCTTCAGGGGGAATCGGACCGTCAAAGTCCACCTCCATTACATCCTTGCCCACGTGGAAGCCGGAATTTTGGTAGCCGTATTTTTTGAAAATCAGACCGGAGAGGATGTGCTCACCGGTGTGCTGCTGCATCAGGTCAAAGCGATGCGGCCATTGGATACAGCCCTCTACACAAGTACCTGCTTCAAGGGCGCAATCGCACAGATGTACCACCTGCTCTCCCTGTTCCTGCACGTCCAGCACCTGCGCTGTGCCCAATGTGCCCAAATCACAAGCCTGTCCGCCACCCTCGGGATAAAAAGCGGTGCGGTCCAAAATCACCTCATAACCCTTTTCCACAGGTGTACAGCTTAAAACTGTGGCGGTAAATGAGGCTTGCTGTCCGTCCTCGTAATATAGCTTTCGTGTAGCCATCGCGTCCTCCAATCCTTCGCTGTGTCGGATACATCAAAATCCGTTGGAAGGGAAATAGTTTTGTATAATTGTAGCACACAATGGGAAACGGTGCAACTTTGTATACCCAATCTGTCGAGCAATTCTGAAAATTTTACCCCTTGTTTCGTGGCGTTTTGAAGTTTCCTGCCTATAAAATGGAGAAAAAACCAAGGAGGAAGCATTATGCAATGCACCAAGATCAAAACCTATATGGAAACCGGACGGGTTGTTTTTCTGCCTGCCCGTGCCATCAGTCCCAATCCCTCGCAGCCGCGGAAAATCTTTCGGGAGGAGAGTCTTTTGGAACTGCGGGACAGCATTTTGCGCCACGGCATTTTACAGCCGCTGTCGGTGCGCCGCATCAGCGGCGGCTATGAGCTCATTGCCGGGGAACGGCGTCTGCGTGCCGGCATTTTGGCAGGACTGACGGAAATTCCCTGTATTGTAATGAATATGACCGATCAGGAATCGGGAATGGTTGCGCTGGTGGAAAACCTGCAGCGGCAGGATTTGGATTTTATCGAAGAGGCAAGGGGCATCAGCTTGCTCATGGAGCAGTGGAGTATGAGTCAGGAGCAAACCGCCCGTGTGCTGGGCAAAAGCCAGAGCGCCATTGCGAACAAGCTGCGCCTTCTGCGCCACAGTGGGCCGGTGCTGGATGCACTGCGGCAGGCGGAGCTGACGGAACGGCACGCCCGGGCACTGCTGAAAATTCCGGAAGAATCGGAAAAATTAAAGGCCATCGATTATATTGCCCGTGCCGGTCTGAGTGTTGCCAAAACCGAGCAATATATCGAGGACCTTCTCAGTGAAAAACAGGAGCAGACGCCCAAGGCGGATTTGGACCGCTTCATAAAATCCGTGACCCAAACCCTGAGCCGCATCCAAAAAAGCGGCATTGCCGCCATCTCCGAACGACGGGAAACGGACAGCCAGATCGTCCTGACCATCACCATTCCCAAATAAAAGGAGCTGCTTCAAGCCGCCCCCCCCTGTCATTCCGGGACCAGTTCGCAAACTGGTCGTGGGAATCCGTTTTCTTGCGGTGCGAAGCACCGCGCCGCCTGATGGCGGCAGGGGTTACGGATTGCCACTTATCATAAATGCCCTCGCAATGACAATTCTTTCAGACGGAAGATACGCAAAACGACGGAACGTTTTAAAATCCTGCCGATAAGCAAAACGTTAATTTTTATTCTGCAAGGTTTCGTCCTGTGTCATTGCGAGGGCGCCTTGCGCCCGTGGCAATCCGTATCTTCTGACTTTATTCGCCAAGAATACTGTCATACAGGTCAATCCACTGCGGATTTTGTGCAGTGATCAATTCGTTTTTTCGTTTTCTATTCCATCCTTTAATTTGTTTCTCTCTCGAAATTGCAGAATAGACATCACTGGTTTCTTCAAAAAATACAAGCTTATGAACATTATACTTTGCAGAAAAGCTTTTAGGATCCATCTTATTTTTGTGCTGATAGACCCGGCGTAATAGGTTGCTGGTAACGCCCGTATAAATTACTGTATTTGTAGAATTGGAAAGAATATAAACATAGTAGTGCATCTTATTTTGTCCTTACACTATTTTGCAGGTTTTTAAAAGACGGATTGCCACGGTCGCATTCGCTCCCTCGCAATGACAGGGGGGCTTCGATAATCGCAGTAGCACTGTACACCTTTGTCATTCCGAGACCAGTTCGCAAACTGGTCGTGGGAATCCGTTTTCTGCGGTGCGAAGCACCGCGCCGCCAATGGCGGCAAGGGTTACGGATTGCCACGGGCGCAAGGCGCCCTCGCAATGACAATTCTTTTAGACGGAAGATACGCAAAACGACGGAACGTTTTAAAATCCTGCCGATAAGCAAAACGTTAATTTTTATTCTGCAAGGTTTCGTCCTGTGTCATTGCGAGGGC
>JAFTVV010000020.1 GCA_017465625.1 Oscillospiraceae bacterium
GCCGCCCCCTACGATTGAATATGAAAACGTGATATATTGACCGTAGGGGCGGATATCATCCGCCCGATTTATTTTAATCCGTCGGCTCTGCCGACACCTTTTCTCTTCTCTCTTTTCTATTCTCTCTTCTCTATTCTTTTCGTATCCGGGAAACGGCGGGCGGATGATATCCGCCCCTACGAGTCCTTACGGAAGGTGGATGCGGATATGGGAAAACGGATTGCCAC
Source organism: Oscillospiraceae bacterium (assembly GCA_017465625.1). Lineage (GTDB taxonomy): Bacteria > Bacillota > Clostridia > Oscillospirales > Oscillospiraceae > Faecousia. Next base: position 228 of record JAFTVV010000020.1, read on the forward strand.
GCCGCTTTTTAAGCGGCTCGCAATGACAGCCCCTTCGGATGAACAGTATTCAAAACCGCTACTGCACAAGGCAGTAGCGGTTGCAATTTATCTTCTACGGCTCTTGGTGCGATGGTCGGAGTATTGCCGAATAGAGGAAATTTTACTGTCGGACTCCGTCATAAATTGCTTCAGTCGCTCTTCAAAAAGCTGATCTGCAGTTTTGGGTGCAGGGGGCGGAGTGGGTGCGGCAGTACGATTACGGGATGCGTTATTCTCCCGACGGGGTGCACTGCGGAATTCACCTTCCGATTTTGCTTCCCGCGCTTCCAAGCGCTTCATGGAAAGATTGATTTTGCCACCGTCCACGCCGATGACGATGACCTTGACGTCCTGACCCTCCGTTAAATGCTGACGGATATCGCTGACATAGGTATTGGCGACCTCTGAGATATGTACCATTCCGATCTTATTCTCAGGCAATGCAATGAATGCGCCGAAGTTGGTAATGGTCTTGACCTTACCCTCCAGCACGGCTCCCACGGTTAACTCCATGCTATGAAAATTTCCTCCGATATGAATTAGGGTGCGCCAAAGAATTGGGAATCCGGATCCACCAGATCCAGCTCTTCTTCGGCAATATTTTTAATACCCTGAACAGTATCCTTGTCGGCCAGATGCTGCTGCAAGTCCTGACGGCGCTGCTCCTGCTGTGCCGCCTGGGCACGGGTAGCGTCGGTCTGCTCCCGGCACTGGACAATACGGACACGAATGGCGGTCAGTGCCACAGCAGAAAGCACAATCGTTACCAGCAGAACACATTTGAGCATTAAGCTGCTGCGCTTGTACACAAATCGCACAGATTTACGGCTATTTGTTTTCGCCACGGGGCACACCTCCATTGCTTTTTTTCTTCAGGGGACGGATAGTCCATATTATTGTAAACCATTTTTTCCATCTTGAAAAGAGGAAAATGCAAAAAAATTTAATTTTTTTCATTAATTTTTTAAAATTTTTCCAAATAAACCCGTAAAAACGGAAAATGCTCCCCCAAAAGAGGTCAAAAACAGGCTGTGTAATCCACCCCAATGTGTACCGCCACAGCACCATCCCCACAGGAATACCCAGGTTATACCCAATCCGAATGTCCCCACGGCACACCGCAAAGGACAGATACAGCCACCCGTAGCCTAAAAAGGGGACAAACAGCAGGTCTGCCAAATGGGGGTGGGATTTGCGCAGAGGACGGAGGAAGCCGTAAACCAGACCCAGCGCAGCACCGATGCCAACGCCCCACAAAAACCGCCATCCGTCGGTAGCCGGTGTGTTCATTTTCTGCGCCTCTTGGAGGAAAGCCGTCCCGGCTCTTCATAGGCCAGCGCATCAATCTGACCGGTAAGCTGTACCTGTCCGCCGTCGGGAGAGAGGTTTTTTAATTTTAGCTCCTGTCCGTAGACCTGCAAAAGTCCCAAAGGGGTATGCAGTACCACCTGATTTTCGTCCAGATGCACCAGCTCCTTCACACCGCTGAGGGTGAGATTCTTCCGTTCGTTCAGGGTCAGCTTGTGGGGAAATACCAATTCCTCTGCCATCATACCACTCCTTCTGCAAAAGCTTATGCGCGCAGAGGGCAGATTAGACCTTTCGTTGACAGTGGGCGCTCTTCCGTATATAATAAATATAAACTTGCAAAAAGGAGTACACTATGCTTTTTGATACCCACGCCCATTTAAATGATGAGGCGTTTCACGCTGACAGGGAGGAACTGATTGCATCCCTGCCCCAAAAAAAGATCACCCCGGTGATGAATCCGGGATGTAATCTGGAAGATTCCAAAAAGGGCATCGCCCTTGCGGAAAAGTATGATTTTGTCTACTGCGCCGTAGGCTCTCATCCCGACTCTGCCGATGAGGTAAATGAATCGGTGATTGAGGAGTATCGCGATCTGTGCCGCCATCCCAAGGTAAAAGCCATCGGTGAAATCGGTCTGGATTATCACTATGAGGATATCCCACGGGAGCTTCAGAAAAAAGCCTTTATCATGCAGATGGAACTGGCAAAAGAAACCGGCCTTCCGGTGATTGTTCACGAACGGGACGCCCACGAGGACGGACTTGCCATCGTCAAAAGCTTCCCCACAGTCCAAGGGGTTTTTCACTGCTTTTCCGGCTCTGCGGAGCTGGCACGGCAGTTGGTGGATTTAGGCTGGTATATCGGTTTTACCGGAGTACTGACCTTTAAAAATGCCCGTAGAGCCATCGAAGCTGCCGCCGCTATTCCGCTGGAACGGATTGTATTGGAAACCGACTGCCCCTATATGGCGCCCGAGCCATACCGCGGCCGGCGCAACGACCCCACGTATCTGTACCGTATGGCAGAAAAATTGGGAGAAATTCGGGGCATTTCCCCGGAAGAAGCCGCCGCCATCACCGCCCAAAACGGAAAACGTTTATACAGCATTGTATAATGAATTGGCAATTGACAATTGACAATTGATAATTGATAATTGAGAATTATCAGTTGAAAGATGAAAGATGAAAGTTGAAAATTGTGGTATCGGCGTTGCCGATAGATTGAAATAATTACGGGCGGCAAAATGCCGCCCGTTGTCATTCCGAGACCAGTTCGCAAACTGGTCGTGGGAATCCGTCTTTTTGCGGTGCAAAGCACCGCGCCGCCTATGGCGGCAGGGGTTACGGATTGCCACGCCGCTTTCGCGGCTCGCAATGACAATTCCTTCGGACGAACGGTTTTCAATTGACAATTGACAATTGACAGTTGAAAGATGAAAGATGAAAGTGGAAAGTTTTTTGCGCGTCGAGGCGCCGCCCCCTACGATCGAATATGAAAACGTGATATATTGACCGTAGGGGCGGATATCATCCGCCCGATTTATTTTAATCCGTCGGCTTTGCCGACACCTTAACTTTCCACTTTCCTCTGATTACGCAACGTATGCACCAGGCCCTCCGCAAAGTCCCAGATCAGCGGTTCCAGCCATTTGTCATAAAGGATGCACATATAAAGCGCCTGATGGAGGTTTTGCAGGGGCACAAATACCACATCCTCCCGCGGCGTAACACAGCTGTTGCTCAGCAGGCAAAAACCCACACCTGCGCCCACCAAATCCAATGCCGCCTGAGCGGTATTGACGGTACACACAATATTTTCCGACACGGGAGCACCGGAGGCCCACTGGCCGAAAGTGCTCTCTTTTTCGTTATCCAGTGTAATTTGCGGATAGCCGGTCAAAAGCGCAGGCTGTAAAACGGTTTCGTTTGCAAGGGGATGCTCTTTGGGCAGTGCCACAGCAAAATCCTGCTGATACAGCTTCCGAAAATGCAAGCTTCGATCCCGGTGGGTGGTATCCACCAGCGCAATATCCAGCTTTTCCTGCCGCACCATATCCATCAGGTCTGTGGCGGCACTTTCGGTGATGAGAAACCGCACGCGGCTGTTTTTTGCGGCGTATGCGGCAATCTCTTTGGCAACGGTGCCACCCAATGTGCCGGATACCACACCCATTTTCAGCTGCACCGGTGCACTGATTTTACTTTGCTTCAGGGTGACGGTGGCAGACTGCAGCTGATTGAGTGCCGCCTCCACCTGCTCTCTGAAAAAACGCCCCTCTTCCGTCAGACGCACATTCCGTCCTGCTTTTTCAAACAGCTTTACTCCCCCCAGCTCATCCTCCAGATGGTGAATGGCACTGCTTAAAGAGGGTTGGGAAATCTCCAGTCTTGCCGCCGCCAAAGTGTAGTGCTCCACCTGCGCCAGCACGGAAAAATACCGCAAATAGTTGTAGTTCATAAAGCTTCCTCCAAGTGCTGTAATAATCTATAGATATAAACTATAAATAAAATATCATAACTATATTGTTTTTTGCAACAATTATTTTTATAATCCGTCTGGTCTCAGGAAATAAAAGGATTTTTCCTGTGAAATGCGGAAAAAATCGTTGCCCATTCCTTATTTATATGGTATAGTAACAGATGAAGTAAATTTTCATTGATTTTCAGTAAGGAGAATCCGGTATATGCCTTTTACATATAAAAACCTGCAGGCAGTAAACACGCGCCACATTGTCACCGACGAGGAGGTAGACCGTCACATTCAGCAGCTTTTGCAGCAGAATCCCCGTATTGCAGAAGTGTCTGACCGTCCCACTCAAAACGGAGATGAGGTGGTGCTCAATTATGCAGGCTTCTGCGACGGTGTGCAGTTTGCCGGCGGCACGGCTCAAAATCAGACGCTGGTGCTGGGAAGCGGAATGTTTATCCCCGGCTTTGAAGAGCAACTGATCGACAAGATGCCCGGCGAAAAGGTGGATGTAAAGGTCACTTTCCCCACCGCCTATCACGCTCCGGATCTGGCAGGTAAAGAGGCTGTTTTCAAGTGTGAGATTCTCTCCATTCGGCTGAAAACCCCCTACGAAGCAGACGACACTTTTGCCAAAGAGGTTGGCGGCTGTGAAAGCTTTGAGGCGTTTCGCATCAAACTGCAGGAAAATATGCAGCGCTTCAGCGACCAGCGGGGCGAAATGGATTTGCAGGATCGGCTTTTGAAGCAGTCCGCTGAGACATTGGAATATACCCCCACCCAGGAGGAATTGGACGAAGCAGTCAATCAGCAGATGAAGGCCTTTGAGGCACAGCTGCAGCAACAGGGGCTGACGCTGGAGATGTACTGCAACTTTATGACCACCAACGAGCAGGAGCTTTTAAAAGATATGGAGCCTGCCGCCCTTGCTCAGCTTCGCCAGCAAAAGGCCATTAATGAGATCGTTAAGCTGGAAAATCTGCAGGCAACCGATGAAGAACTGGGTCAGGCAACCGCACTGGTTGCACGGCAGAACAATATGACCGTAGAAGAGCTGAAGCCCTACTACACCCCCCAGTTCCGTGAGGCTCTGGTGCAAAGCGTGCTCACCGGCAAGGTAATGAACCTGATTCGGGAAAACGCTGTGGTCACCGAGGAATAATTTTGTGAATAAGTGTCGCATTTACGGCACTAATTATAAGGAGGATGCATTTATGGCAATCAATTTTGTAGATGGCAAGTACGTAGACGAAAAGGGCATTACCAAGCTGGACCCCACCGTGTATGCCGACTGGCAAATCGCTGAGGAAGCTGAGAAGACTCTGCCCCCCGTCCGTTACTTCCAGGAAAAGCTGGGTCTGTTGGAGGATGAGATCATCCCCTACGGCAAGACCCCCAAGATCGACTTTATTAAGGTTATGAACCGTCTGAAGGATAAGCCCGACGGCAAGTTCATCGAAGTCACCGCTGTTACCCCCACCCCCTTCGGTGAAGGTAAGTCCACCGTTTCTCTGGGTCTGATCGAAGGCCTGGGCTACATCGGCAAGAA
>JAFTVV010000021.1 GCA_017465625.1 Oscillospiraceae bacterium
GATCATAACGGAGGTGAAGCCGCCGTCGATGCAGGACTTGCAGGTCTCGAAGCTGTCGCCGTGGTCCAGGTGCAGAGCGATGGGAATTTCGGGGCATTCGATTACAGCAGCTTCCACCAGCTTCACCAGATAGGTGTGGTTGGCGTAAGCGCGAGCGCCCTTGGAAACCTGCAGAATCACGGGAGCCTTTTCTTCCTTACAAGCCTCGGTGATAGCCTGAACGATTTCCATGTTGTTGACGTTGAAAGCGCCGATGGCGTAGCCGCCGTCGTAGGCCTTCTTAAACATCTCGGTAGTTGTTACAAGAGCCATTGGAATCAATCCTTTCTAATATAGGCGGCAATGCCGCAAATTTTTACAGCTACATTATACCATAAAATCCTGTCTTTTCAATAGGAAACTTTAATTTTTCGTTTATTTTGAAAATAATTGGAAAAATCTATTTACCTTTAACAAAAAATAGAGTATAATGCCCAAAGAAAATCATTTTAAATGGTTAATACGAAGGAGTGTACAAATATGAAAATTTCCCCTTTGCAGATTGCACGTTATCAGTATAACCCCAAGCTGCCCGGTATGCTGCGCGGCGGTATTTCCGAGATTTGTGTCAAAAACGGCAACTCCACCCAGAGTGTAGCGGATCAGGAAAAGATTCAGGCACTGTTCCCCAACACCTACGGCAAAAATGAGATTACCTTCCAAAAGGGTCAAAACACTGCCGAGGCAAAGAAGCAGGTGGTAGGCGTGATTCTCTCCGGCGGTCAGGCACCCGGCGGCCACAATGTTATTTGCGGTCTGTACGATGCACTGAAGGCCACCAACCCTGAAAATGTGCTTTACGGCTTCAAGGGCGGCCCCAGTGGTCTGCTGGAAGACAGCTACATTGTTTTTGATGATGAATACATCAATCAGTACCGCAACACCGGCGGCTTCGATATCATCGGTTCCGGCCGTACCAAGCTGGAGACGCAGGAGCAGTTTGCGGTTGTGGCACAGGTGTGCAAGAAGCACGGCATCAACGCCATCGTGATTATCGGTGGTGACGACTCCAATACCAATGCCGCTGTGCTGGCAGAATACTTTGCCGCCAACAATACCGGTGTGCAGGTCATCGGCTGCCCCAAGACCATCGACGGCGACCTGAAGAATGAAGATATTGAATGTTCCTTCGGTTTTGATACCGCCACCAAGACCTACGGTGAAATCGTGGGCAACATCGAGCGTGATGCCAACTCTGCCAAGAAGTACTGGCACTTTGTAAAGGTGATGGGTCGTTCTGCTTCCCACGTGGCACTGGAAACTGCACTGCAGACCCAGCCCAACATCTGCCTGATCGGTGAGGAAGTGGCTGCCAAGAAGATGTCCTTGGCACAGATTGCCGATTACATTGCGGATTCCGTAGCCGGCCGTGCCGCCAAGGGCTGGAACTTTGGCGTTGCCATCATTCCTGAAGGCATCGTGGAGTTCGTGCCGGAATTCTCCGTACTGATTGCAGAGATCAACGAGCTGCTGGCAGGCGAAAAGACTGCACAGTTCAATGCACTGCCGACCTGGGCAGAGAAGTATGCCTTTATTCAGGCAGGTCTGACTGCAGAGTCTATGGCTGTATTTGCAATTCTGCCCCAGGCAATTCAGCAGCAGCTGTTCCTGGAGCGTGACCCCCACGGCAATGTGCAGGTTTCTCTGATTGAGTCTGAGAAGCTGTTCTCCGCTCTGGTTGCCGACAATCTGGCCGCCCGTAAGAAGGCAGGCACCTACAGCGGCAAGTTCTCCCCCCTGCATCACTTCCTGGGCTATGAAGGCCGTTGCGCTTTCCCCTCCAACTTTGATGCAGACTACTGCTACTCTCTGGGCTACAACGCCTGTATGCTGATTCAGTACGGCTATACCGGTTATCTGTCCAAGGTATCCAACCTGAGCAAGCCTGCGGAAGAGTGGGTTGCCGGCGGTATGCCCATCACCAAGATGATGAACATCGAGCGCAGAAACGGTGAAGACAAGCCCGTCATCCGCAAGGCTCTGGTAGAGCTGGACGGCAAGCCCTTCTGCTTCTTCCAGGAAAACAGAGCGCTGTGGGCACAGGAGACCTGCTACGTCTATCCCGGTGCTATTCAGTACTTTGGACCTTCCGAGGTTTGCGACATCACCACCCGTACCCTGGCTCTGGAAAAGGCCTGATCAAGGCTTTGAATACGGCAAACCGTAAAAATTAAAAAATTGTGAATATGCTATTGCATTTTCAGAAGCAATCGTATATAATGACGAAAAATGAATAATATGGTTGAAACCTACAGGAAAAGCAATGCTACCGAAGGAGTAACACTCTCAGGTGTCCGTTACGGATGAGGACTGTAGGCCGACATAACTTTGGAGAATCTCATTAAATTGAGTGCCGAAGGTGCAAGGTGCGCAGTCACTTAATCTCTCAGGCAAAAGGACAAAGTATTTTCTTTCATACACCGCTATAGGTGTGTGGATGTCCTATGCTGTTGATTGAACGAATCGCACTTTTGTGCGATTCGTTTTTTCATTGAAAAGGAGTGCATTACATTGATCGAGAAAATCACGCAAATCAACAACGAGCTCAACAGCTTCATCTGGGGCATACCGGGTCTGGTCCTTTTGATTGGTACGGGACTTTTGATCACCTTCGGCTCCAAATTCTTCCAGCTGTCGCATATCGCCCACTGGTGGAAAACCACCATCGGCAGTGTGTTTAAAAAAGGCAGCAAGGTCACGAAAAACTCGGATAAAAAGAGCATTTCCCAGTTCCAGGCGCTGTGTACCGCTTTGGCGGCAACCGTCGGCACCGGCAACATTGCAGGTGTGGCGGCGGCGATCGTCATCGGTGGTCCCGGTGCAGTGTTCTGGATGTGGATTGCCGCATTCTTGGGTATGATGACCAACTTTGCGGAAAATACGCTGGGCATTTACTTCCGCCGCCGCAATGCCGACGGTGAATGGTCCGGCGGTCCGATGTACTACCTGCGTGACGGCTTAGGTCGTAAAAAGGGTATGAAGAACGTCTCCAAGGTTCTGGCAGTTCTTTTCTCCTGCTTTGCAATTCTGGCATCCTTCGGCATCGGCAATATGGGTCAGGTCAATAAGATCGTGCTGAATATGGAAAGTGCCTTCTTCAGCACCACCACCTGGACACTGGGCGGCATCAATATGATCAACCTCTGCATTGGTGTTGTGCTGCTGGTGATTGCCGCGCTGATCATTGTGGGCGGCTTGCGCCGTGTAGCAACGGTTGCAGAACGGATTGTACCGTTTATGGCCGTGTCCTACGTGCTGCTGGGCATTGTTATTCTGGGCATCCACTATGACCGCATTGTTCCTGCATTTGCATCTATTTTCAAATTCGCTTTCGGTATCAAGGCAGTAGCAGGCGGCGTGGCCGGTGTTGCCATTAAGAAGGTCATTGTTCAGGGCTGTAAGCGTGGCGTGTTCTCCAACGAGGCAGGCTTGGGCTCTTCCGTTATGGTCCACTCTGCATCCGATGTCAAAGAGCTGGTGCGTCAGGGTATGTGGGGCATCTTTGAAGTGTTCTTTGATACCATGATCGTCTGCACCATGACTGCGCTGATTGCGCTGACCTCCGGTGTGATCGATCTGAATACCGGTATGGCAGCTCCCGGCACAAACGATGCGACTCTGATCAGTCAGGCTTTCGGCAGTGCGTTCGGCAAGCCGGGCGAGTGGTTCGTGGCCATCGCCATGCTGCTGTTCGCCTTTACCACCGTGTTGGGCTGGTCTCAGTATGGCTCCAAGGCAGTGGAATACCTGTTTGGTACCAAGGGTGTGAAGGTCTACAAGGTGATTTTTGTTGTAATGATTCTCAGCGGTGCGTTGATGACCTCCTCCTTGGCGTGGGATATTTCCGATACCTTCAACGGCTTTATGATGGTACCCAACCTGATTGGCGTGGTTGCGCTGTTCCCGTTGGTGATTAAGATTACCAAAAACTACGTGGATCGCCACATTAAAAAGAAGGATGTAAAACCCATCCTCTCCTACGATCCGGATCTTCAAAAGGAAATGGAAGATGCTTTAAATAAGGATCAATAAGTTTAAGGAGGTATCTCAGGATTCTGAGATACCTCCTTTGCAAATTGTTTGACTATTGGATCATCCTTTGATATGATAATAAAAATACGCATTTCCCAATCACGATGCAGGAGAGATTCAAGATGAAAAAGACGTTGTTTGGAACGATTGACCAATGTCCGGTATACAAATACACACTCACAAACGGTGTGATGGAGGCAGACATTCTTACCTACGGCGGCACCATTACCGCAGTGCGTGTGCCGGATGCTGCAGGAAGGCTGACCGATGTGGTCGCAGGCTGGGAAACCTTAGAGGATTATCAGACGAAAGGCGGCTATCTGGGCGCCATTATCGGCCGCTTCGGAAACCGCATCGAAAATGGCCGCTTTACTTTAAACGGTGTGACCTATCAGGTGGGAATCAACGAAGCCCCCAATTCCCTCCACGGAGGCGTCAAGGGCTTTGACCGTCAGATTTGGGAGGCAACCGAGGCAGGGGAAAATACCCTGATTCTGAACTACCTGAGCAAGGACGGTGAGGAAGGCTTCCCCGGAAACCTGAATGTGACCGTGACCTATACGGTGACAGCGGAAAACGGGCTGTCTATAGATTATAAGGCGGTATCCGATCGGGATACGGTGGTGAACCTGACCAACCACGCCTACTTTAACGTGGCAGGACCGGAAGCGACTACTGCAGAATGTATTTTGTGCATTGATGCAGACCGGATTACACCGGCAGACAGTGCCTTGATTCCCCATAATACATACAAGGATGTAGCGGGCACACTGTACGATTTTCGTACCCCTTCCCCCTTTGTAAAGGACTTGTCTGCTGACGAGACCTTGGGAAAACGAGGCTGTTACGACGAAAACTATGTATTAAACGGTGAGGGTTTGCGTGCGGTTGCGCAGGTGTATGCCCCGAAAAGCGGCATTTGCGTAACGGTGGTGACCGACCAGCCCGGTATGCAGATTTACACCGGCAATCCACTGGGCATTGCATTGGAAACCCAGAATTTCCCCAATGCGGTGAACTGCCCGGATTATCCCAGTGCGGTGTTGCGATCAGGAGCGTGCTATCATACCCAAACCATCTATCAGTTTGCGATAAAGGAGAATGTACTGTGAAGATTGAAAAGGATATGCGGGCGCAGCTTTGCGCAGGCTTTATGGCTGCTTTCGAAGAAACACCTGTTCGCTTTTTCTCTGCCCCCGGCAGAACGGAGATTGGCGGCAACCACACGGATCACCAACGGGGTCGTGTGTTGGCAGGTGCGGTGAATTTGGATACGGTTGCGGCTGTCCGTCCCAACGGCACGGATACCATTCGGGTGCAGTCCAAGGGCTACCCTATGAGCGTGGTAGATCTGAATTTGCTGACCCCTGTGGAAAGCGAAAAAAATACAACGCCCTCTTTGATTCGGGGTGTTGCCGCCCGATTTGCACAATTGGGCTGTAAGGTGGAAGGCTTTGATGCCTATGTAGAGTCCACGGTTCTGCCCGGCTCAGGATTAAGCTCTTCTGCGGCCTTTGAGGTGCTGATCGGCACGATCATCAACTGTATGTTCTTTGAAAAAAAGCTGACCCAGCCGGAAATTGCTATGGTCGCCCAGTATGCGGAGAACGTGTTTTTCGGCAAGCCCTGTGGCCTGATGGATCAAATGGCATCCGCAGTAGGTGGAATGGTGACCATCGACTTTGCCGACAAGGAGCATCCTGTGATTGATCCGGTGGAATTTGATTTTGCCGCCTGCGGTCACGCGCTGTGCATTATCGACAGCGGTGCAGACCACGCAGACCTGACAGATGAATATGCCGCCATCACCGAGGAGTTTAAAGCTCTTTGTGCTTACTTTGGGAAGGAAGTGTTGACCCAGGTGGCAGAGGAGGACTTCTACCGCTGCATTCCTGCGCTGCGTCAGCAGTGCGGTGACCGCGCAGTGATGCGGGGCATCCACGAATATGAGGAGAATAAACGGGTTGTAAAACAGGTGGAAGCGCTCCGCAAGGGCGATTTTGATGCGTTTTTGAAGCTGATCAAGGAAAGCGGCTATTCTTCCTATATGTACTTGCAAAACGTCATTCCTGCAGGCTACATTGCCCATCAGGATGTGGCGGTTGCCCTTGGCTTGTGCGCTCATTTCCTGAAGGACAGAGGCGCATACCGTGTCCACGGCGGCGGTTTTGCCGGCACAGTGCAGGCTTTTGTACCTCTGGATATGCTGCAGGAATTTAAGACGGGAATAGATGACGCACTGGCACCCAACGCCTGTCATATTCTTTCCATCCGTCCCGAGGGCGGCGTTGAGCTGGAGGATTAAAAATGCAAATTGAAACCTATATTGATTCTTTGGTGTCTTACGGAATGAACTGCGGCCTGATTCAGCCGGAGGATCATACGTTGATCGTCAACCGCCTGCTGGAGGCACTGCACAAGGATGATTATACGCCCTCCGATGAACCTCAGACCGAGGATTTGGAGGAAATACTGGAGGGCTTGCTGGACTATGCCTGTTCCAACGGTGTATGTGAAGACAATATCACCGCACGGGATTTGTTTGATACCAAGCTGATGGGGCTTTTGACCCCTATGCCCCGGGAAGTGATTGCTTCTTTCCGTGAAAAATATGCGCAAAACCCTGTGGAGGCCACAGACTGGTACTATAAACTGTCCTGCGATAGCGACTATATTCGCCGCTACCGCATCCAAAAGGATATGCGCTGGAAGTACGAAAGTCCTTACGGACAGATGGATATTACCATCAACCTGAGCAAGCCGGAAAAAGACCCCAAGGCCATTGCGGCGGCAAAAAATGCACCCCAGTCCGGCTACCCCAAGTGTCAGCTGTGCTGTGAAAATGAGGGCTACGCAGGACGGATGAATCATCCTGCACGGCAAAATCACCGCATCATTCCCATTGAAGTGGCAGGGCAGGAATGGTGCCTGCAGTACAGTCCCTACGTGTACTATAACGAGCACTGCATTGTTTTCAACAAGAAGCATATCCCAATGAAAATAGACCGTTCAGCATTTGAAAAGCTATTAAGCTTTGTGACAGCTTTTCCCCATTATTTCGTAGGCTCCAATGCGGATTTGCCCATTGTGGGCGGCTCGATCCTGAGCCACGAGCACTTCCAGGGCGGTCACTATACCTTTGCAATGGAGACTGCGCCCATTCGAGAGGAAGTGTCCTTTGCAGGCTTTGAGGATGTGCAGGCCGGTATTGTAAATTGGCCGATGAGCGTCATCCGTTTGACCGGTGCAGACCCTGTGCGTATTGCGGATTTGGCGGAAAAGATTCTCGACTGTTGGCGCGGTTATTCCGATGAAGCGGTGGGTGTGGTGGCCTTTTCCGATGGAGAACCCCATAATACCATCACCCCCATTGCCCGTCGCAGAGGCGCAGATTTCGAGCTGGATTTGGTATTGCGCTGCAATATTACAAGCGGAGAGCATCCTTTGGGTGTATTCCATCCCCACGCTGATAAGCACCACATCAAGAAGGAAAACATCGGATTGATTGAAGTGATGGGTCTTGCGGTGCTTCCCAGCAGATTGAAAGGGGAGCTGAGCAGCTTGGCATATGCCATTACTGAGGGCAAAGATCTGACGTCAGATGAAACCCTTTCCAAGCACGCAGCTTGGGTAGAGGAGCTGAAAAAGTGCTACTGCTTCACCAAGGAAAATGCATTGGAAATTCTTCTGCAGGAAACAGGCAAGGTGTTCTCAGCGGTATTGGAGGATGCAGGCGTTTATAAAAATACGCCCCAGGGTGCAGAGGGCTTCCGCCGCTTTATTGCATCTGTGCAATAAATATGAAGCCGTAAAGGAGATATAAAATGCTTACACTTTTTAGAGCGCAGGAACTGCTCAATACAACAACGACCGAGGAACATCTGTTCCTCCACGCCAAAAATGTGATGGTGGCGATGGGCGGTTTGGCTGAGCACTTTGGCGAGGACAAGGAGCATTGGATGGCAATCGGTTACCTGCACGATTATGATTATGAGCAGTATCCGGAGGAACATCTGCAGCATACGGAAGCTCCGCTGCAGGCGGCAGGACTGACCGATGAGGAAGTACGGGCGATTTTGGCCCACGGTTATGGCCACTGTAACGATGTAAAGCCGATAACCATTTTGGAAAAATCCCTGTTCACCGTCGATGAGCTGACAGGGATCATTCAGGCCGCCGCAAGAATGCGTCCTGCAGGCATTACGGATATGGAAGTAGCCAGCTTTATGAAGAAATTTAAAGACAAGAAGTTTGCAGCCAAGTGTGACCGTGAGGTCATTCGGCAAGGCTGTGAAATGCTGGGTATGGAAGTAAAGGATGTTGCCGGTATCTGCATTGAGGCGATGAAAGAATATGCCGGGGAATTGCAACTCGGCCCGAAGGAATAAAAAAAGGGGCTGTAAAATAACAGCCCCTTTTTGTGCCTTTAACAGCCCTTTTTTCCGTTTCGGTGATCCTCCAGAGAACAGGAAGCACCGCCCATTGCACCTGCCGATATAAGGCCTGCATCCTCTTCCTTTAAGCTGACTTGCCCGTCTTCCAACACAAAACAGGGCACACCGGCAAGCCCTTTTTCCTTGGCTTCGCGGAATGCACCATCCGTATCCCGAAGATGCAGAAATTCCTTTAAAATGCGGATATGCGACCCAATATCCCGGTACTCAAATTCTGTTTCTCTGCCCTGAATCTGCTCTTTCACTGCCGCACAATCCGGGCAGGTATCCATACCGTAAATGATAATCATAAATGCCTCCTGTTTATTTTATAATTTCATTATAAATTTTTTACTTTAAAAGTCAACATATACGCAGCAAAGCTCCCTCTGACGAGGGAGCTTTGTGTTATTTCTGATTTTTGCGGAAGTATTTGGGTGAGACGCCGTAGGTCTGCTTAAACAGCTTGTTGAAATAGGAAACCGAGGAAAAGCCCACGTTGTTGCATACGGACAAGATGGTATTGTCGGTATATTGCAGCTGAAAAGCTGCCTGCTGCAGGCGGATCTGGTTGAGGTACTCGGTCATGGTATAGCCGGTGTACTGCCGGAAACGGCGGCACAAATAGGATTTATTAAAATGGAAGGGCTTCAGAATGTCATCAAGACCTACCCGTAGAAATTCATTCATATGGAATCGACCCAAAAGCTCACGGAACCACATGGGATAATAGGTGTCGTTGTGGCGAATCCGTTCCTCCACCAAGTGGTTCAGCAGGCAGACACAAAGCGCCCGGATGGAGGCTGTGCGGTATTCGGATTTTATGCTGGCGGTCAAAATGGCATTGGTGATGCGGTGCTCATAATCCTCCATTTGCTCCAAAGAGAGGGAAAGAACCTTGGGCAGGAGGTTGTTGTGGTAGGCATGTTTGAAATCGTCACCTAAAAAGCTTGAGAGGGAATCAAAGAAATCGGTGTGCATAATGATATCCCGATGCTTGCAGGTATTGCCCTCCACGCGTTCGAAATAATGAATGTCATCCAAATTCAAAAAGACCATATCACCGGCGTGCAAGGTACGACTTTCACCGTTGAGCACGTGGTCGATGGAGCCTTCGAGGATGTAGAAAATCTCATAAAATTGGTGCTTGTGCACCACTTCATCGCCATATTCTGTAATTTTAGAATTAAAGGGATGCTCCGATGTGGTCATCCAGTCATCCAGGATCACGTAATCCAACTGCCCACCTCCTTATGTTAAGGATACTATATACCGAATGAAGCAAAAAATTCAAGAGGAAGTGTATAAAGAGGTCAATATAGAGCAAGTTGTGGCAAATAAATATACAGAATGGTAGGGGAGGTGTGTGGTATCTTATAGTTAAATAGTACAAAAGTATATTTGGGGAAGTGTCCCAATTGTGGCAAAATGTGCATAAGCAGTTGGGAGATGGCCTGATTTTATACTGAAATTACCCCATCGGGTCAACTAAGAGCATTATATAATAGTGAGGTACAATATGACACTTAAACAGTACATCGAAGAAAATCTGCCCAAAAGTATCCGTTATCAGGCGCAGGACAGCGAAAGCCTGTATGCATTGCCGCATCCGTATTTGATTCCCAGCGTGAAGGGAATGTTCCAGGAAATGTATTACTGGGATACCTACTTTGCCAATACTGCTCTGCTGATGCGGGGGGATCTGGAGCAGGCAAAAAACAATATTGATAACCTGTTATATATGATCGACCGTTTCGGTTTTGTGCTCAACGGCAGCAATACCTATTTCTTATATAATTCTCAGCCGCCGGTACTGGCACTGATGGTACGGGAGTATTACGATCGGGTGCAGGATCAGGCGTGGCTGGCCGGTGCGTATGAACGGCTGAAAAAAGAGAACGCCTTTTGGATGGAACGCCGTCGGAATGAAAGCGGTCTGAACCGCTACGACTGCGAACCTCTGCCGGAGGCATGGGTGAAACATTCCAGCAAATCCGCCATTGGCAGACTGGGCTTCCATCCGGAGGGAATGAGTGAGGAGGATATGGCAAGAGCCAATCACGCTGCCGGTGAAAGCGGCTGGGACTTTACCCCCCGAATGGGCTGGGAAGTGTTCAACTATGCGGCACTGGACCTGAACAGCTGGCTGTATGCTCAGGAGGATCAGCTTGCTTACTTTGCCGGTGTGCTGAAGCTGGCAGACGAGCAGAAGCACTGGGAAGATGCCCGGGATCACAGAGCCGCGCTGTGCCGCCGGTACTTAAAGGGTGAAGACGGCGTATTTTACGACTATCACGAGGTTAAAAAGGAAAGAAGCAATCTGGTCAGTGCCGCAACCTACTATCCGTTGTATGTGGCAATGGCAACGCAGGAAGAAGCGGATGCGGCAGTCAAGGTTTTGCACCGCGTGGAAGAAGCATACGGCGTTGCCTGCGTGGAAAAATGCGACAAACCGGGCAACTACCAGTGGGGGCATCCCAACGGCTGGCCTCCCACACAGCGCATCATCGTGGACGGCTTAATGCGCTACGGTTACGAAGAAGATGCACGACGCATTGCCAACAAGTATTGCGACCTGGTGGAAAGCTGTTACGCTGAAACCGGTCATCTGTGGGAAAAATATAATGTAGTGAAGGGTAATGCAGAAGTGGTGGATGAGTATGAAATGCCCACTATGCTGGGTTGGACATTTGGTGTGTACCATTATTTCTGCCATTTATTAGGAAGAGAGTTAGCATGAATTTAAACCTCAAGTGCTGTGGGAAAGAAAATCCCATAGGTGTTGATCAGGAGCGTGTTCGACTGCATTTTGAAACGGACGGCAGTGGGAAAATCGTCTCCTATACAATAGAAATAAAGGAGCAGGCAACGGGAAAAAGCATCTGTACCTTATCCGGAGATGGCTTTACTGTCTGGGTGCCTTCTGCAGTTCTGCAGGAGAGAACAGCCTATACCTGGCAGGTTTCCGCAAAGCTTTCGGACGGTGCAGCGGTGCAGTCTCATACTGCTTGTTTTGAAACCGGTGTGCAGATGTGGCAGGGCAAGTGGATCGGCACGGATGCCCAGTCCGGTCGGGTACTGGAATTTCGGAAGAAATTTGCTGTAAAAAACTCGCTGCGCAAAGCAAGACTGTACATCTGTGGCTTGGGATATTTTCAGCCGAAGCTGAACGGTCAGAAGCTGACGGACAGCTATTTTATCCCACCGGTAACGGATTATGCGACCCGGCCGCAGCTGCCCCACGCCACCAGCGGTCATCACATCACGTATTACACCTATGATGTGACGAAGCTGTTGCAGGCAGGCGAAAATGTTTTGGGTGCAGAGGTCGCAGACGGCTACTACAGCAACTGGGAAAAGGCGCATTATGAACCGCAGCCGGATATGAGTTTTGGGCAGTCGGGACTGATCTATGAGTTACATATAGAGGACGAAGACGGCACACATTGCATTTTCAGCGATGAACAAACCGGTGTTCGTTCCACAAATGCAGTTTCCCGTTTGTATTCCGGAGATGAAATTGATTTTAATCGGGAACCGGAAGCATTTCAGCCGGCGGTACAGATTCCTGCGCCGGATGGATTGATGACCTCTCCGGTTTGTGCGGATGATCGGCTGTATCAGGTTTTGCGCCCTGTAAACTCATGGAAAACACCGGAAGGCACGGTTTATGACTTTGGTGTAAACCATTCCGGAGGACTGCAATTTACCGCACTGTCTGCCGGAAAAGAGACGTTGCGTATCCGGTTTGCGGAAGTGCTGCACAATGACGGCACATTGAATTTTGAAACCGGTACCTGGCATTCTGTCCATATTGAAACCGGCAAGCCCAGAAGCATTTATCAGGGCAACACCTATCATCTGCAGGAAGGCAGTAATGTGATTGCGCCCGGTTTCAGCTGGTTCTGTTATCGATATGCGCTGATCGAGAGCAAGGAAAATGTTGAAATTCAGGATGTAAAATCCCTGTTTATCTGTATGGATCTGGAGCAAAACGGCGAATTTTCCTGCGCAGATTCT
The DNA here is from genome assembly GCA_017465625.1 of Oscillospiraceae bacterium. Taxonomy (GTDB): domain Bacteria; phylum Bacillota; class Clostridia; order Oscillospirales; family Oscillospiraceae; genus Faecousia. The sequence continues at coordinate 12,525 of JAFTVV010000021.1, forward strand.
ACGCTCAACCGCATCAACGAAATGTTCCTGCACACTTTGCGGTGCAATATGCATTCCGGCATTTTGTCCGATTGCCCCCACAGAGAGCGTCTGCCCTATACCGGTGATGGCGGCGTGGTTATGAAGTCTGTTTGCTACAATTTGTCCGCATTGGATTTTTATTACAAATGGTTTCGGGATTTGCTGGATGCCCAGCACGATAACGGCCTGATTCCCAATACCGCTACCCATTTGGGCGGTGGCGGCGGCTATGCCTGGGGCAATGCGCTTTGTGTCGTCACGAAAGAGCTGTACGCCTTGACGGGAGATCTGACCGTGGCTACCGAGGGCTATGAGGCCATTAAAAAGTGGCTGAACTACTACGAAAGCAAACGGGATGCGGATTATATCATCCGAAGCAACAGCCACAACTGGCTGTTGGGTGATTGGCTTGCACCGGAGGTTGTCACCTCCAATGTTTACTACATCAGTACCGTGTGCTATTTGCAGGCGGTGAAAACAGCACTGTTTCTTGCAGAGATTTTAGAGCCTGCGGCCTGTCAGAAGTGGAAAGACCTGCAATCGTCCATTGCAGACGGCATCAATCGGGTATTTTTTGACCGGCAGAAGCTGACCTACGGCAACGGTGTTCAGGGCGAAAATATGCTGGCACTGGCAGAAGACATTGTACCGCAAGCATATCAGCAGCAGATGGAGCAAAAGGTTCGCCACCACTATACCGAGGAAACAGATTACCATTTGGATACCGGCATTGTGCTGACCCCGGTGCTGATCAACTATTTGACGGACCGTGGATTCCGGGATGTTGCATTTCGGATTATGACCGCAGAAACATACCCGTCCTATTTCAGCCTGATGGAGGGGGAGACCACCTTCTCGGAGCATTGGAGCAAGAAATGGCCGGATTATTATATCGGCGAAATTGGAAAAAGTGAGCTTGTAAAGGGCGGTGGAGATCTGTCCCACTGTCATCCCATGTATGGCTCGGTGGTTGCGTGGCTGTATGAGCGCGTGGCCGGCTTGGATTTGTGTGAGCTGTACCGAAAAACCGTGCATATCAAGCCCTTCTTTATGGACTGTCTGGATTTTGCGGCAGCAAAGAAGCAAACGGCTTTTGGTGAAGTGTCTGTGGCGTGGCGGAAAGAACAGGACCGTTATGCCATGGAAATTACAATTCCCCACGGCCTGACAGCGCAATGCTGTTTCCCGGCGACGTGCCGATATTTGCAGATTAAGGGAACAAAACAGTGCTATTATCCGGATGAACAGGGATATTTCCGATTCTCCCTGGATGCCGGGCAATGGGAACTGACCAACTGATGATCGGAGGAACACTATGAAAAGAAGCATATGTTTGCTGCTTGTGACCGTGATGCTGGCAGGACTTTTGGCGGCCTGTAATGGCGATGCCGGAAAGAAAACAGCTGAGCTGAATCCGGCAGATTACGAAACAGATGAGCAGATGATTTTGATCGCAGATATGCCTCCCAGCCCCTTTGTTGCGGAGGATGTGCAGCTTTACAAGGATTTGGGCTTTACCCATTGGATTCTGACGGAAGACCATACCCCTATGGTTTCTGACGGCACACTCCACGATAACTACAAAGAGGCCATTGAGATTTTGTCGGATGAGGGGTTTGAGGTTTGGATTCGTAATATGCAAAATGACCCCCATTATTTCCAGTTGGAAGAGAGCAAAAAGGGCAGCAACTACGGCTATCCCTATGTTCTGGAGCCTCGAAACATCACCGATGAGTTTTCTGCATTCCCGGCAGTCACCGGCTTTTATATGATGGACGAGCCTTTCCAGAATACCAAAGAAGATCTTCCCGGCACAGAGGACAATGAAAGCCTCCATCCTGCCTTTGACCAGTTGGATGCGATGATTGCGTGGAAGAATACCCATTATCCCGACGCGTTCTGGCATATCAATCACATTGGAAGCGGCTCTTGGGATCATTGGCCTGCAGGCAGTACTTATGCCGATTTTATTGATGCCTATGTGGAGAATGTCCTCAAAAAGGTGGAAGGCGGCGGCAGAAGCATCTGTATGGACAACTACCCCTTGCCTGAGGGTGGCGGTGTAATCAAGGAGGCTTTCCTCCACGATGTGTTGGTGCTGGCGCACGCCACCAAAAATTACAACGAAACAGCACCTGCAGGACAGGAAGCCACAATGGGCATCTGTCTGCAGACCTTCCAGGATGTGAATCTGAAGCTGCGGGACATTACATCGCCCAATGATGTAACGATGCAGATGTATACGGGTATGGCTTGCGGCGCGCGGCTGTTTGAGTACTTCTGCTACAGAAGTATTGACGGCATCGGCTTGTACGGCATTATTGATATGACCGGTCAGCCCAGAATTTATGAGCATATTCAAAAAGCAAACGAAAGAGCGCTTCCTTTCCAAAAGGTTGTCTGTGCCTTTGACTGGCAAGGCACCACCGTCAATCACGGCAGTGAAAGCGGAATGGAAAACATCTTTGAGATTGTAGAGCCTATGCTGGCAGAGGACACCGGTGTGCTGACCAATATGGAAAGCCGCTACGATGCCATTGCCGGTCATTTCAAAAAGGATCAGCAGGATGGCTATATGGTGGTCAACTATACGGCACCGGATCTGAACCTGACCAATGTGATTACCCTGACCTTCCGGGACTGTGAAAATGTGCTGATTTACACCGAAAACGGTGTTCGTCAGCAAAACCTGGTGGATGGCGGGCAGCTACGTCTGATACTCGGTAGCGGTGAAGCTGCGTTTGTGATTCCTGTTTGATGTAGGGAGAGCAGAAAATGAAACAAAAAACATACCGGCTAACTTCTGATGCGGACATCAAGAAAAGCAAGCGCAGATCCAAGCTGAATCGAAACATTTTTATTTTTGTGATGATTATCCCGGCAATGTACGGTATTTTCCGCTATCTTGCAGTAAATATGTACTCTATTTTGCTGGCATTTTCAGACGGCACGCCCTTTAAAGAGCCCTTCACCTTCCGAAACTTCAGTATGTTCTGGACGGAAATGCAGGGCAACGGCACACTGGCTATGGCGCTGAGCAACACCTTGAAATATTTTCTTGTGGGCATTGTTCAGCAGTTTTTGTGCTATGTGGTGGCCTATTTCCTGTATAAAAAGATTCCCGGACATAAGATCTTCCGGTTTGCATTCTATCTGCCCTGTCTGATTGCACCGGTTATCTCCACAGCGATCTTTATGGAACTGATTCGGGTAGGCGGACCGATCTATAAGCTGGCTCACGAGCTGTTTGGCATTACCTACAACGACCTGTTATCCAGACCGGAATCGGCGACCCACACCATTATCACCTATATATTCCTGTCCGGCATTGGCACCAGCTACCTGATTTTCCTGGGTGCCATGAACCGCATCCCCAAGGAGATCATTGAAGCCGGCAAGCTGGACGGCTGTTCCACATGGAGAGAGTTCTGGTCGCTGGTGTTCCCTCTGACCTTCAGCACCTATTCCACCTTCTTCCTGATGAGCTTGTGTGGCATATTCGCAGCCAGCGGCCCTATTTTGTATATGACACAGGGCGGTGCCGATACCACCACCTTGGGATACTGGCTGTTTAGTCAGGTAATGGGTGATTCCTACAATTATCCTGCGGCTGTAGGCTTGGTATTTACAATGCTGGGCATTCCCATATTGCTGCTGAGCCGACACATCATCAACAAAGTGAATCCGGAGGTGACGTACTGATGAAGAAAAATCGCTTGTCTATGCCCAAGGCGGCGTGGCTGATCTTCGCATTGTGTGCCGTTTACCTGCTGATTCTGCTGATCCCTTATGTGTATGCGTTCTTTGCCTCTGTTTCCGATTATAAGGAGTATTATTTCAGCGTATTTCCCTTCCCGAAAAACGGTCTGAAGCTTTATAACTACATTGATGCGTGGAATAATCTGAGCTACGAAGGCAACGGCATTCCCCAGATGATTCTGCACAGCCTTTGGTTTGCCGGCGGCGGTGCAGTGCTGGGTGTGACCCTTTCCACCTGTGGCGCGTATGTTTGCGCAAAGTACAAATTTTTCGGCAGAAAGTTTTTGTACTGGTTTGCGCTGATCACCATGATGATTCCCGTTGTGGGCAGTATGCCCAGTATGCTCAAGTATGTTTCTGCATTGGGCGTATACGATTCTCCTTTGTATGTACTGGCGATGTGCCAAACCATCAATGCGGCCTTCATTATTATGTATAGCTGCTTCCAAAGCGTGGATTGGGCGTATGCCGAATCGGCCTTTATTGATGGTGCCGGACATTTCCGGGTGTTCTTCAAAATTATGCTGCCGCAGGTCATTTCACCGATGACAGCGCTGATTTTGTCGGACTTCATTTTGTTCTGGGCGGATGTGGAAAGCTCACTGGTCTACTATCCCAATCTGCCCACCCTGTCCACCGGCTTGTATCACTTCCGCAGTGACGTGATCACCGTGGCAGGTATGCAGCGGTATCCGGCTTATTTTGCCGCCATCTTGCTGTGTGTAATTCCCACCGTAACTTTGTTCGCCGTGTTCCAGAAAAAGCTGATGGATATTCAGATGTCCGGCGGACTCAAAGGATAAATTTGGAAAAGGAGTATTTATCTGTATGAAAAAATGGTTTAGTTTCCTGCTGGCAATTGTGATGCTGCTGAGTCTGGCAGCTTGCGGCGGCGGCAGCGGTGCCGGCAATGGCGACAACGCAGAAAATGAAGAAAAGTATGCAAACCGCAGCAAAAGATTTACCTTGTGCTACTATGAGGGCGGTTACGGTGCGGATTGGCTTCGTGCCGTGGTAACAGACTATATGGATAACGTCAATCAGGATGTCTATATCAGTCTGAAGAACAGTACCGACAATGCGGTAGCAAGAGAAAAGATTACTACCCAGACCGGTACTTACGATATGTACTTTATCGAGGTGGATATGTTCCAAAAAGCCAGTGTGCTGGAGGAGCTGTCCGGCCTGCTGGATATGGAAGTTCCCGGTGAAGCCGGTGTAAAGGTAAAAGACAAGATCGATCCCCAGTGGCTTTCCTACTATGAAGAGGACGGCAGTTACTATCAGATGCCTGCTACCAACTTTATGGGCTGGAACTGGACCTACAACAAGACCCTGCTGGACAGCAAGCTGGGTGAGGGCAACTGGGCACTGCCCAGAACCACCGAGGAGCTGTTCGCACTGGGTGAACAGCTGTTTGAAAAGGATGTGTTCCTGACCGCTTTTGCCGGCAAGGATACCACCGGCGGTGCCGACTACCTGCGTTACTGCTACGAGGTTTGGTTTGCACAGATGACCGGTATGGAAGGCTATGATCACTACTTTAACTGTCTGTATAACAATAACGGCACTTATGAGCTGGCCAAGGATTATCCCCACAACATCGTGGAGAACAAAAATGCCATCGAGAAGACCTATGCCACTGCGCAAACCCTGTGCCAGGGTCGTAACGGTATGGAGTTTATCCACTCCAAATCGGAAAGCCTGACCTTCCTGGATGCCCAGTTTCTGCTCAATCAGGGCAGCTTCCGCGGCGCACAGGAGTACCCCATCGCATTTTACTATAACGGCGCATCTGCACAGCAGGAAATGACCGACTACGTGAAAGACGGCATCATCCAGCAGCAGGATGTGCGGATGATGAAGATGCCGGTCATCAGCGCCATCATCGACAGAACCCCCAGCATCAAAGACGATGCAACCCTGGCCGCTGTGGTAGATTACGCAGACGGCAAGGGTCAGCTGCCTGAGGGCGTCACACAGGAGGATGCCGCCATCGTGACCGAGGCCCGGAATATGATGGCTGAGCTGGTGTGCCGTGAGTTTGTGGTCACCAAAAACGCCCAGAATAAAGAAGACATCCTGCACTTCATGGCTTACCTGACATCCGACAGAGCACAGCTGATCGCCGCACAAAACTGCAACGGTCTGCCGGTGCTGAACTATGGCTTTGTGCCCACCGAGGAAGAGCTGGGCTTTGCCTTCACAGAGTTCACACGGAGCGTTTACGACATTTTGGATACCGCCATTGTGGTGGATATTGCCAAGTTCGACAAGCCGGTGCATCTGTCTGTGGGTCTGAGCTGGTACAAAGATACCACCGTCAGCGGCGGCACGCTGTCCGGCAATCTGTACATCAAAAATGCTCTGACCGCAGAGGAAATCTATGAGAGCACCCTGCAGGCCTATGCAGGCACGTGGCAGGATCGGATCGAGCAGTTCCTGATTCAACAGGGGCAGTAATCTGAGGACTTCCTTATGAAAAAATATACGACATCGGCCATCAAATGCGGAATTCTGCTGGTTCTGACGGTGTGCCTGATGCTGTGCTGCGCTGCCTGCGGCCAGTCGCCGCAGATCCGGATTGAGGATGATTTTGCAGACGGCACAGTGATTGAGTATACCGGCGAACCCATCCAGTTTCCCATGGCTTGCGTACAGGATCAATCGGGCACAATTGTTTCCTACGATGTGCGTTATCAGGTGATCAGCCTGGCAGATGACAGCACTGTGGAAGACGAATATGCCACCTTTGACCTGAAAACCGGCGAATATCAGATTAAATATACCTATATGAAGGATAAGTCCGTATCCAAAACGGTGAATTTCTCCGTTCAGGACACGGTCAGTCCCTCTGTGGAATTTTTGGATATTCCCAACGGCCTGTTTTTGCAGAACATCACCGAGGATGCAGTCAACAAGCTGCCCCTTTACAGCATTGAGGATGCTTCTGCCAACGACGGCATTGATTTGGTCTGCAAGCTGACCTTCAAGGGTGAAACGGATGCGCAGTTCAGGGAGTATCCCTACCGTCAAATCAACAATTCCTATGAAATTACCGAATTCGGCACTTTCCGCTATGAGCTGACGGCCACCGACGTCTACGGCAATCAAACCGTAGAGGTCGCCCAGTGGAAGGTGAAGGATCGGCAGTGGCAGCCTGCCCAGATGCCCGATGAGGGCATACTGGCCGACTACTCCGTTGAAGGCTACTGCAATATGGTAGAAGGCGGCGATGCCAACCAGTACTACAAGATCGGCAACGATTATGCCGATGAATGGCTGGCAGAGTTTCAGGGCGCACAGGGCGTGCTGAAAGTGGAGCTGCCCTTCAATAACGCTGTGGGCTGGGGCAACAACACGGTTCGGCTGAGAGTGCCCAAAACCTTTACCCAGGCAGATTTGGCAGGCAAGTACCTGGCAGTGCGTATGTATGTGGAAGGCGCGCACCTGAAGCCCAACTTCCTCTTCGGCGGCAACAATGTCCAATTCTGGGCAGAGGATGCCACCACCAGAGCCTTCACCACTGCCATTACCGGCTTGGAGACCGGCGTGTGGAAGACCTACTATCTGGAAGCAGATATGGTAGAGCACATCGGTATGTATCCCAACGCCACCTACAATCCCAATACCACCTTCTATGAAGGCGGCGATCCTGCTGATGCCATCCAGCTGTGCTTCCACAGAGAGGCCGGATACTTTAACGATATGGTGCTGTATGTAGACAGCATCTCCATCGCAGACTTCCTGCCGGATACAGAGCTGACCGTTTCCGGCACACAGGCCAGCTGGACACCGGTGGCAGGTGCGGTGGGTTACCGGATTGACCTGAACGGCACACAAAGTGTGACACAGGAAACACAGATTCAACTGCCCGGTGAAAAGGGCTTTGTGCGCGTGACCCCCATGGGCAACGGTGTGACCACACTGGATGCCCAAACCGTGACCGGTGTTTACGGTCTGGATGCCGGCGACAGCCTTGCGAAATTCGACGATGCACTGTATGTTGATCTGTTCAGCGACATTTTGAAATTCAGCACCGAATCCGAGCATAACGGATACCGTCCGGTATCTTTAAGCGGTATGCTGTTGGGAGAGGGCGTGCAGATGGATATCGGCACCGGCTCTTGGGGCGTGGTCACCGGCGTGCGGTTCCTGTTCCCCAACGCCCGGCAGAAGGGCAATAATACCACCATGGTGCTGAATATGATGGTCAGTAACGCAGATTATGACCAAATTCGTGTCTATGACTATCACGGCACACTTTTGGGTGTTTTGAAGCTGGAGGATGCCCATGCAGGGCAGTTCCATCAATATGAGCTGGACATTTCGGCCTACAACCGAAAGCTGGAAGGCGTACAGCTGATTTTTGGACCAAACAGCAGCTTCAGCTCCGTCAATGGCGGTGTTTCCGTCACGTTCAAGGAGATCAGCCTGAAAAACACCTACTATCCCATTAGCGTCAACGGTCAGAGCCTGATGTGCGCAGGAAACCGGAAATTGATTCCCGGCTTCAGCAATAAGGATCTGGTGCAGTTTACCACATTCTATAACTTCGGCGTAGGCTACAGTGATACCCCTCTGAGCTTCTCCGGCACGGTGCTGGTAGACGGCAAACGGGTTCAGGACGGTGCAATGACCGTCGTAGGATATCCGGGCACGGATACCATCTGCTTTAAAGTGCCCCATAACGGCAAGATTCTGACCATTATGAAGGATTCTGTGATCTATTATAACGGCATTGCCGTCAAGGTAGAGGAAACCTTCAATGCCTATTGGGACGGCAGTAAGTGGGTACGCGTAGCCAATATTCCGTCACCGCCCACCACGGAGTACGTCACGGTCAGTGACGGCACCAGCAAGGTGGTGGAAAACAAGGGCGCACTGGAACAGGGCTATACAGCCAACGGTGTGGTACAGTTTTTGAATGTCCACGATTTCGGCGTTACCGCCGATGATATACCGTTGCAATTTGACGGAACGGTGATGCTGGACGGTCAGATTCTCCGTTCTCCGCAGTTTGTGGGTTACCCCAAGAATACCACCATCGCCCTGAAAGCACCCCATCAGGGCAAGCTGCTCACCATTATGCAGGATTCTGTGATCTACTATGGCGACGCGGCCTTTGTGGTCACCAAAACCTTCAATGCCAAGTGGGACGGAAGCAGCTGGAATGCCGTTTCTGAAATTCCTCCCATCCCGGAAACCCAGTACATCACTTTAGATGACGGCACGACCCGGGAATTGATGGCAACTGTCACCCTGATCCCCGGCTACACCGCGGATACATTGGTGCAGTTTCCGGATATTTATGACTTTGGCGCACCGGCAGACAGCACACCCATCGGATTCCAGGGTACGGTGTTGCTGCAAGGCGTAAAGGTGGAAAATCCTGCCTTCAATGCGTACCTGAACTCTACAACAGTCGGTTTGGAAAAAATCAACCACAAGGGCAAGGTCGTTACCATTGTGGAGGGTTCTTACATCTATAACGATACTGCCGCTGTGCAGGTGCAGACCACCTTCAACGCAGTATGGGATGGCACAAGCTGGACTGCTGTGGATGAGATTCCCGAACCGGAAGCACCCAAGGAGGGAACAGTCCGCTTCGAGTACCGCTACGGCGCGGCCAATGTGATCCAGGTCAATACCAATTTGCCTGCGTCCATTCCCTGTGCCAACTTCCTGACAACCGATCACGGCAGCAACATTGATCAAAGCGCCAACCAGTACCAGCAGGTAGGCTGGATTGGTATGACCAATGCCGATGGCGTGATTGTCCTGTCCTTGAACTTCAACAGCAACTTCTCTGCCGGACAGACTTATTTCCTGCCTGCAGGCTGTGTGTTTGGCTTTGCTGACGGCAGTAAGTTCACACTGGATCAGGATTATACCTTCCTGTACGATGGCACAGTCTGGACCTTGAATGAAACCCCGGAGCCCCCGGTCATCGAGCCTACCGATCCTCCCACACCGGAGGAAGGCGTGATGAATCTGCAGTACCGTTACGGTACAAACAACCTGATTCAGGTCAACACCGACTTGCCTGCCACCACACCTTGCGTCAACTTCCTGACAACCGATAACGGCAGCAACATTGATCAGAGCGCCAACCTCTATCAGAACATTGGCTGGATCGCGATGGAAAAGGTGGACGGCGTGATCGTTCTGACCTTCCACTTTAACGGCACATTCAGCGCAGGACAAAACTACACCCTGCCTGCAGGCGCAGTCTTCGGCTTTACCGACGGCAGCACCTACACTTTGGATGAGGGTTACGAGTTTACCTTCGACGGCAGCAGCTGGAGTATGACCACCACTGGGGAAGAAGAACCTCCTGTTATTGATCCGGAGCTTCCGGTGCTGAGCTTTACCATGAAGGGCGGCAGCAGCAAGATCATTCAGGTATACACCGATCTGCCTGAAAACACACCCTGCGCCGACTTTACGGCAGAAGACAATGGCTGTCAGATTGATGAAACCGGCAATGTGCAGGCGCTGAAAAACATTAAAATGCGGCTCAGTGACGGTCAGATTTACTTTATGATCTGGTTTAACGATGCATTTAAAAACGGTGAGACTTACACTTTGCCTGCCGGTTCTGTCTTTGGCTTCACCGATGGCAGTAAGTATGTGCTGGATAAAAACTACATCTTTACCTACAATGACGGCTGGTCTATGGAGGTGACAGAGCCGGCTGAAAACACCCTAAGTTTTCAGCTGCGCTACGGCACTGCCAACCTGATTCAGCTGAACACCAATCTGCCGAAAGAAACACCCTGCGTCAACTTCCTGACAACCGATAACGGTTGCGTCATCGATGAGAGTGCAAACCAGTATCAGCGCATTGGCTGGATCGGTATGGATCAGGCAGACGGCACTGTGATTCTGACACTGCATTTCAACGCGGCGTTCAAAGCCACACAAACGTATTTCCTGTCCGCAGGCAGCATCTTCGGCTTTACCGATGAAAGCACCTATGCGCTGGACAAGGACTACACTTTCACCTTTGACGGCAGCAGCTGGTTGGTGAATGAAACGTAATTTTGGAAGGCAACTTCCTAAAATATAAGAAATGAGGGAACACTATGCAAACCGGTAAAAAACTGTGCGCAATTCTCTTAACCCTGTGTATGCTGGTGGGCGTACTGCCTGCAAGCGTACTGGCTACAGGTACAGACACTGCGGTCCTGGGTCGGCAGCTGATGCTGGGCGATGACCTGTGTATGCACCTGCACACCAATGTCAGCCAGGAGCTGGCAAACCCGGTGGCCACCATTTCCGTAGCCGGAGTGGTTGCTGAAACCTACAACATTCGGGAAATGACTGCGCAGGAAAACGGCAGTTATGACCTGTCCGTTCATTTAGGCGCACCGCAGATGACCGATATCATCAATCTGCGAATCGTCGACGGTGAAACGGAAGTTCTGAATGCAGACTATACCATTCAGGGCTATATCCAGTATTTGCTGGATAACAACTACACCGATGAAACCAAAGCATTGGCAAAGAGCCTGCTGCACTACGGTGCAAAGGCACAGTTGTATTTCGACTACAACACAACGAATCCGGCAGATGCCGGCAACGAGATCGAGGTAGAAAACACCATTTCTGCCGAATCTCCCAACGTGGTAGTGGACGGAGCTGTTGAGGGAATCAAGTACTACGGCAGTTCGATGGTCTTCCGTTCCAAGATCGCGATCCGTTACTATTTTGCAACCGATGCGGTAACAGGCTACACCTATAAGGTGAATGGCAAGGAAATTCAGCCTGCCATCAAGGAAGGACAGTGCTACATCGAGGTTGCTGATATCAACCCGGATCAGATGGATCAGGAAATGCTGGTAGAAGTATCTGACGGCACTTCCCAGCTGAGCTTCCGCTATAGCCCCAATGCATTTATCACCCGTATGTACAACCGGGATACCACCGATCAGGAATTAAAGGACCTGCTGGTTGCCGCCAAGCACTATTTTGATGCGGCAAAGGTCTTTACCGGCGTGGCAGAAAACCGCACCGGTGCTTTGAGCCTCCAGTACCGTTACGGTACAAGCAACCTGATTCAGGTCAATACCAACCTGCCTGCAGACACACCTTGTGTCAACTTTACTGCCGGCGACAACGGCAGCTCCATTGACCAGTCTGCCAACCAGTATCAGCAGTTTGGCTGGGTTGGTATGGACAATGTGGACGGCACCATCGTGCTGACCTTCCATTTCAATGGCGCTTTTGAAGCCGGTCAGACCTATGTGCTGCCCAAGGGCGCAGTCTTCGGCTTTACCGACAACAGCAAGTACACCCTGGATAAAAACTACACCTTTACCTTTGACGGCTCCGGCTGGACGATGGTGGCTGCAGAGCCTGCCATTACCCTGGAATACCGTTGGGGTAATGCCAACACCATCCAGTACAACACCAATCTGCCTGTAGAGACCGTCGGCGGCGACTTCCTGGCCGATGCCAACGGCTGTCAGCTGGCTCAAAGCGGCGATCAGAACGTGGGCTGGATCTCTATGGTAAATGCAGATGGCACCGTCGTGTTGACCTTCAACTTTAACGCAGCCTTTGCAGTTGGCGGCAGCTATACCCTGGCTGCGGGCTCTGTGTTTGGCTTTGCCAACGGCAGCAAGTATCAGCTCAACGAAGATGTCACCCTGTACTGGGACGGCACCAGCTGGGGCACTGAACCTCCTGCTGTGGAGCCGGAAGTGGGCAGTCTGAGCTTTAGCTACCGTTACGGCACAGAAAAGCTGATCCAGGTCAACACCGACCTGCCTGCAACCACGCCGATCGCCAACTTCCTGGCAACCGACAACGGCTGTCAGATCGATCAGTCTGCCAACCAGTATCAGCAGGTGGGCTGGTTCAGTATGGTCAATGCAGAGGGCACCATCGTACTGACCTTCAACTTCAATAGTGCTTTCAGCGCAGGACAGACCTACTTCCTGCCCAAGGGCGCGGTCTTCGGCTTCACCGATGGCAGCAAGTATGCGCTGGATAAAGATTACACCTTCATCTTTGACGGCAGCAGCTGGAGCATTGTGGAGCCGCAGCCTGAGGTTCAGAATATCAACCTGACCTACCGCTGGGGTAACAATAACACCATTCAGTATAACACGGATCTGCCCGCGACCACACCTTGCGCAAACTTCCTGGCAACCGACAACGGCTGCAGCCTGACGCAGAATGTGCAGGCCGGATGGATCGGCATGGAAGCAGTGGACGGCGTGATCGTGCTGACCTTCCACTTTAACACCGCGTTCAATGCAGGCGAGCAGTACACCCTGTCTGCCGGCTCTGTGTTTGGCTTTACCGATGGCAGCAGCTACACACTGCCTGCCGATGTCACCCTGTACTGGGACGGCACTGCATGGAGTGCAAATGAGCCTGCAAAGCAGATCACCCTTGCATACCGTTGGGGTAATGAAAATACCATTCAATACAACACGGACCTGCCTGCAACCACTCCGATCGCCAACTTCACCGCTTCCGAGAACGGCAGCAACCTGATTCAGACTGCCAACCAGTATCAGAATGTGGGCTGGATCGGTATGGACAATGTGGATGGCACCATCGTTCTGACCTTCCACTTTAACGGCACATTCAATGCAGGCGAAAATTATGTACTGTCTGCCGGCTCTGTGTTCGGCTTCACCGATGGCAGCAGCTATACACTGCCTGCAGATGTGAACCTGTACTGGGACGGCGCTAATTGGGGCGTAGATGTTCCTGTGCTGCAGGATGTGCTGGATGAAGAAAATTTCACAGGCGGCAAGGAGTTCATCACTTTTGCCGACCTGCCGGTGGACGGCAACAACGCCACCAAGCTGGCTGAGTATGTGGCCCTGGGCTTCAATACTTCCTTGCTGACTGAGGATCACACCGATACAAAAGGCCCGGATGAGCGTTACAGTGTCTCCTTGCAGACCGCCAATGAGCCCTCCGACAGCCTGAACTTTACTTACCGCTACGGCACAAACAACCTGATTCAGGTCAATACCAACCTGCCCTCCGATACACCCTGTGTCAACTTCACCGTTGGTGACAACGAGTGTGATATTGATCAGTCCGGCAATACGGTACAGTGGGTTGGCTGGATCGGTATGGACAATGTGGACGGCACTATCGTGCTGACCTTCCACTTCAACAATGCCTTTACAGCCGGACAGAGCTATGTACTGCCCAAGGATGCACTCTTTGGCTTTACCGATGGCAATATGTACCTGCTGGATGGCGACTACACCTTCACCTTTGACGGCACCAACTGGAGCACCGACTGCTCTGTGCTGAAAATGTCCCTCAATGCCGGTGACGCCAAGTATATGCAGCTGAAGACCAACATTCCCACAGGCCTGACCTATGGTGACTTCCTGCTGGGCGATACCGCAAAGGGCAACCTGATTTTGGAGACCACCGAAGGCGCTCAGAGCGTTGCATGGTTCAGCTACAGCGAGCTTTCCGGTGCAGTTTATCTGACTTTCAACTTCACCGGCTACAACAAGCCCGGCACCCAGTACATCCTGAAGGCCGGTACATCCCTGAAGGCCGCCGACAAGGTCTATACCACCGATCGGGATTACATCCTGACGGTGCAGAACGATTATTTGACCGCTTTGGAGAATCTGGACAAGGCCGGTTTGAAGGTATGGATTCGTAATCACCACAACAAGGCAAATTACTTCACCTCCGATTTGACCAGCACCTTGCTGCTGTACAAGGACGTCATTGACGGCTTCTATATGGTGGATGAGGCATTCCAGACCAACGCATTGCTGACAGCCGCCGGTCAGGAAAACAAGACCAGCGACTTTGAATCCATGATGGTGGTCAGAGACTGGTTCAACCAGAACTTTGCCGACAAGTATTACCACTCCAACCACGTGCCCATTACCTCCATTGACCACTATACCGTTGCAAACGGCAGCACGCAGGTTGAAGATCTGGCAAGGGGCTATGTGGCATTCCTGCAGGATTACAAGACGAAATACAACGATCAGCTGACTGCCGCCTCCGGCACTTCCATCAGCTTCGACAACTATCCCTTCGTCCACGCACAGGGTGATTACAAGTACGGCACACTGAACCTGAAGACCAAATTTGAAAGCGGCATCCAGAGCACTTATTTGGCAAACTGTCTGATTGCCGCACAGGTAGCAGCTGAGGATGACCTCGGCTTGTGCATCCAGACCTTCGAGGCCACCGACATGACCTACAAGGTTACCCGTGACATCACCTCCGCTGCGGAAGTTTCCCTGCAGCTGTATACCGGTATGGCAATGGGCGCAGACCTGTTCGAGTACTTTGCATACAACTCCAACAGCGACTTTGATGCCATTATGAATCTCGATGGCAGTAAGCGCATCTATGACCTGGTCAAGAAGGGCAATGAGGCTCTGTGCTTCGCTGATGTGGTCAACACCTTCTCCTGGAAGGGCATTATGACCAGTGCCGGCTCTGCCAACAGCCACAACACGGTCGGCTTTGGCTATGTTGCCGGTATGGTGCTGAACGACAGCAATAACGGTGTGCTGAGCAGTGTATCTTCCACCGATGACGCCATCGTTGGCTGCTTCGCCAAGGATGACCTGAACGGCTATATGGTGGTCAACTTCAACGACCCCGTTGCCGTTACCGGCAATAACACCGTTACACTGACCTTTGCCGGTTGCACCCGTGCAAGAGTCTACACCAATGCAGACGGCGTTCTGACAAGCCAGCTGGTAGACCTGACTGACGGCACTTATACCGCCACCTTGGTTCCCGGCAGCGCTTGCTTCGTCATCCCCGCATAATTTGTTTCCGATAAGGGAGGGGAATCCCCCCTCCCTTACAGAATCGTATAGCGGTCTGCTCCTACCGTTTTGGTGGAAACAGACCGGTATGCGATTACCAAAATTAAGCCGGAGGTTTTTTGCTATGGAAAATAAGTTTATCAGACTGGCAGATCTTCCCCCGAATCCCACAAACGCAGATGCCCTGAAGCACTACAGGGAATTGGGGATGAATGTATGTTTGCTGACCGAGGATCAGGTGAAGCTGGTATCTGATGGGGTACTCAGCCGGGATTATCAGCAAGCTATCCAAAATATTTCCGATGCCGGTATGCAGATTTGGATTCGGAATATGTTCAACGATGCGGATTATTTCCAATGTGAGGAGAAAAAGATCGGCTCTAATTACGGTTGGACTTATGAGATGGATCCACGGAACATTACCGATGAATTTCAAAAATTCCCGGCGGTGACCGGATTTTATATGGCAGACGAAGCATATATGTACCGCTTGCCGGAAAAAGTGAGCATTGACTGGATGGTGAAGGAGAACCACTTATTTGCTTCTTTTGATCAGCTTACCAAGCTGGTGGACTGGAAAAACAAGTACTATCCCGATGCCTTTTTCCATATGAATCACGTACCCGGTCAAAGCTGGGATCACTATCTGCCCCGTGACGGAAAAATCTACAACTACGAGGATTTCTTAACGGAGTATGTCAACGTGATCCTCAAACGGCTGAAAGGTTGCGGAAGAAGTCTCTGCCTGGATAATTACCCCTTCATTGGCGAAAATTATCTGGAAAAGGACTATCTTTTTGACCTGATGACTGCCGCAAAGGTGACCAGAGCCTACAATGCGGAAGCGGCGCAGGAGGATCAGGCGGTATTCGGCATCTGTATCCAGACCTTCGAGGCCAAGTCTATGTTTGACGATCGAAAGCGGGATATTACCTTACCGGAAGAGGTCACATTGCAAATGTATACCGGTATGGCGTTGGGTGCCCGACTTTTCGAGTATTTCTGCTATCGCAGCTATAATCGGGAGATGTTCGGCATTCTGGATCCGGATGGCAACGATCGGATTTATGACATTGTCAAAGCTGCCGGTGATCGCGTGGCATACTTTGAACCCATAATCAGTCAGTACGATTCTGTCGGTGGATATATGGTTCCCGGCAGTCTGTACAGCTATAATACAGCCGCCATGGTGATGGCGAAGGACTTGTTCTGCAAACCCTTCGACATTGGGGTGGAAAGCCAGTATGATACGTTGGTAGGCTGCCTGACCCGGGGCAGTGAAAAGGCCTATATGCTGGTAAACTATACCGATCCCATCCGCAAAGCCACCAGTCAGGTGAAGTTGCAGGGGAACGGTGTGCAGCAGCTGCGGCTTTATAAAGACGGAAAGGAAACAATGCTGCAGGCAGAAAACGGCCGTTTTACCGTCACGCTGGAGCCGGGCAACGCCGCACTTGTTATATGGTAAGAAACTTCATACTACAACAAAAGGGAGCTGCGTTGAAACGCGGCTCCCTAATTTTATATAAAATGCTGCATCTTACGAAAAACGCCCTATTATGATAAGAACCCTGAGGGAAGGAGGATGCGGCAATCTATGCTCCCGTGCCGTAATGGACAGCATTGACTGAATAAACAAAACAGGCCAATGCTTTTTGTGCAAAACATCCCGAAACCTGTTCTTGACAAATTGGGATAATTCTGTATACTAAAATTAGCATACGTGCTAATAGTACACGTGCAATTAAGAGGAGAGGGGAACTGTATATGCCTCACATCTATCATAAACGGCCCGATACACGGTTACAGATTGTTCAGTTGGCGGCAAAGTTGTTTATAGAGGAGGGATATTCCAAGACGCCCTTTTCCAAAATTGCCAAAACGCTGGATCTGAGCACCGGCAACATTACATTTTACTTCAAATCCAAGGAAGATTTACTGGCACAGCTGGTTGCCGAATTGTTCGATTTCCAAAGACTGCTGATCGAACACGCCGCAGACGAGGGAAAGTCCTCACTGCTGGCCTACTGCCTGGAGCTGACCTCCATTGCGGCCATCTGCGAGGAGGATGAACCGATTCGGGACTTCTTCACTGCGTCGTATATCTCCCCGGTTACACTGGCGCTGATTCGGGAAAACGACACAGAGAAGACCAAAGAGGTGTTTGGGGCGTTCCGTCCGGATTGGACGGATGAGCAGTGGACTGCTACGGAGAATATTGTTTCCGGCATCGAATATGCCACCATTATGACCCGTGAAGCAGATACACCCCTTCCAATGCAGATTGAGCGGACGCTCAATGCGATTATGCTTCTGTACGGTGTGCCGGAAGAGCTGCGCAGAGCGAAGATCGAAAAAGTGCTTCAAATGGACTATCGTGCCTTGGGACGGCGCATTCTGGCGGAGTTCAAGCAGTATATTGAAGAGGTGAACGAACAGAACCTCAAAAATGCAATACAAAAAAAGAAAAATCAAGGTCATACCGACCTTTAAGCTAAAAACAAAAAATCCCCCTGAAGGAGGAAACTGTATGAAAAAAAGAATTGTATGTTTATTACTGACCCTGTGTATGGTGGTATCTTTGCTGCCGCTGACCGCTTTGGCAGCAACGGAAACGGCCCAAATTACCGGCATTTCCATTACGGTGGACGGTGTGACCTACACCGAGGGCAATGTATACATTAAACCGGACAGCACGGTTATTTACACCGCCACCGGTGCCAATCTGGATAAGTTGGGAAATGAATACGTGCTGGAGTACACAGAAGGTATTACATCCATCATCAGCTGGGGCACCGGATGGGAGCTTAATGCGGATAATACGACTGCTACCCGGGATTATTCCGAGATGAACCATCGTTTTCTCAAATGCGAGAATTACCGGGTTCGGTATAAATGCCCATCCGGTGAATATGTATATACCGACATTTATCTGTCCTATGATGATGGCAGCACCGAGACGGATCAGGCCGAGATTACCGGACTGACCTTGATCGTAGATGGCGTGACACATACCGAAGGGAATGTGGTGATTATGCCTGATAGTGAGGTGCTGATGATCGTTCACGGCAAGTACCTTCGTAAGGCGGATGAGAACATAATCATTGATACACCAGCGGTTTATATTTATGTTGAACGTATGACGCTTGAAGCAAATGATCGTTGCATCCAATATACAGCAGGCACGTGGTATGCAGATGTAACCGATTACCCGATTACATATACCAACGATGGCTGGGCAAGCACAGTGGAATCCGGTATTACAGTCACGTACGTGGATCCGGAAAAAGGCACGCCAATGATCACCGATATTTCCATCACGGTGGACGATGTGACCTATACAGAAGGCAATGTGATCGTCCGACCCGACAGCACGGTTTACTTTACCGTTACCGGTGAGCATCTGGGGTATGTGGATCAAAATCAAATCATCGATACACCGATAGCGTATTTGCCGCTGCATTGCATTCCGCTACAGGACGACGGCACTTATATTTACACGACGGATGCATCTGTTTTTAGGGGTGGAAACAATTACAACATCAGCTATACCAACGACCATTGGGCAACTTCTGTGGCTACCGATCTTTACGTGACCTACCACGATGGCTTGAATTGCGAAATGAACGATTGGATCGTTTCGATACCGCCCACGTTCACAGCTCCCGGAGAACAATATCGTGTGTGTCCCGTTTGTGGAAAAACGGAAACAGAAACCTTAGAAATGCTTGTAGGGAAGGTGGATCGCTGGAACATTGTTCTGGAGGACGATTTTAAGGTTCAATTCTGTCTGCAGGTCAGTCAGATCATCGAAAACACCGCAAAGGTGCAGCTGACCATTGGCAGTTATACAAAAACCTACGATGTAAAA
Source organism: Oscillospiraceae bacterium (assembly GCA_017465625.1). GTDB lineage: Bacteria > Bacillota > Clostridia > Oscillospirales > Oscillospiraceae > Faecousia. The sequence continues at coordinate 31,968 of JAFTVV010000021.1, forward strand.
GCATTGGAGCAGGATGAGGAAGGATACTATCTGCTCAGCGCGGATGTTTCAGCGGCCCAGATGAACGATCAGATTACCGTGACAGTTCTGAACGGCACAGACATCGGCAGTACAGAAACCTACTCTGTCCGGCAGTATTGTGACACCATTCTTGCAGATGATACGCATAGTGAGTACCACACATTGGTCAAGCAAATGCTGCATTACGGCGCAATGGCACAAATCTATTTTAACTACAATACGGACAACATCTCCAATCTGTGCATTACGGATGCAGCCGGGGAGGAGATTCCGGAAAGTGTAGAGGATGTGACGGTTTACGATTGGCTTCGTGACGTGGATTTCTATGGTGCCAGTCTGGTGCATCGGGACAGAATTGCGGTGCGGTACTATTTTACCGGTGATATCACTGGATTGACCTTCGTGGCGAACGACAGCATTTATACACCGGTTACGGAGGGCACAATACACTATATTGAAGTGCCCGGCATCCGTCCGCAGGACCTGGATCAGCAAATTACGCTGACAGTCTCAGATGCGGAGGGCAATATTCTAATGGTTACCTACGGACCGATGCATTATATTGTCCGTATGTATGACGGCGGCAGTGACGCGCTGAGAAACCTGCTAAGCGCACTTTATAATTATCATTTAGCGGCCAAAGCACTGTAAACCAAAAGAACATCCCCCGTGGAGGGCCACACGTTGTGGCCTCCACGGGGGATATTTTTGTTTTAAGAGCACAGGGGACGGTTAATGCGCAGCATCTTCCCATAGTTTCCCCTTGTTCACCGCATAGGTAATTACAGGGGAATTTATATCCATAAGTAGTGAAAAAACATAGGCCTTGGTATTGGTATTTCTAAATTCTATCGTAAAAGAAATATATGGGCTGGGTAAACTGTGTATGTCTGACAGGTCTTCCTTACTATAATAAATCTTATCTAATGGATGACCGTCCTCATTAAAGGTACTGCAATGACACCTCGTCATAACTACTTCATCAGTTTCAAAGAACGCGATGATATCCGAAATAGCGTCTGCTTGAACATTATTGCTCAATGTGTAGTTTTTGGTAAAATACCGGGTATTATCAAAAACCTCAACTTTTTCAATCGTATGTGTTCCGATCTGTTTGCCTGTATCTAATGCTCCATCTTCCGTCTCGTTCATACACAGCCCTAATCTTTTGCAGTGATCAATCAGCTGCTGATATTTGAATTGTGGACACCCGGCTTTTTTCAGTGTGATCAAGACAGCTTGTGCGGCTAAGGCTACCGTAGTTCTTGATACGATCGTTACGGTTGTTTTGTAGCCGTGATAAAGATTGCCGGTTATCTCCAGACAGCAGTATTTATTTGTAGCGGGAATATAAAAGTAACTACAATTACTGTGCCGTTCAAAGAGAAATTCCGCATACGGCGTACAGTTTTGCAGCCCCCGTGTGGAGTATGCAGATTCAATCGAATATTCGGATAGAGCCTTTAACGCAGATGTTTCCTGTTCCTTCGGTGATAATTTTTCCATATTAATTACTCCTCTGTACATTTAAAAATATTGTAGCATAACCGCACAGAAAAAACAACGAAATCGTATTTGCAGAAAGTCGTTGACAATATTATAGAACATATGTACAATAATAGAAACGATGTAATAGCATTCGCATTTGTGAAAGCATAGAGGAGGAACGAATATGACAGAGCTGGAAACCTTGCAACGCGCGAAAATGTATATGGAAAATTTAGCCAATGGAATTAACCCCATTGACGGATCCATGATTCCGGATGAGGACATTGTCAATAACGTTCGTCTGTCTCGCTGCTTCTTCTATGTTGCCGATGTGCTGGGGAAAGCCATCGAAAACGGTGGGGTCATGCCCCAGTCAAAGGCCAAAAAGGAACGCTTTGCCCTTCCTGCAGAGAAACGTACGGATTTTGCCTTTTCGGAGGAGCCACTCACAATCACCGAAATTGTAAAGCGGATGAACGACCTGGTTGCCGACGAGAATATGGTCAAACTGCCGACCTCTGTGATGCTGGAATGGTTGCTTAGTATAGAGGCGTTAAAAACCGAAACTACAGCAGAGGGACGATCCATCAAAAGACCTACAAACCGGGGTGGTATGTTGGGAATCTGCATCGAAACACGCAACGGTATGAACGGACCCTATTGTGTGGTAGTATACAACCGGGAGGCTCAGCAATTCCTTCTCGACAACATAGATGCAGCCATAGAAATGTACCTGCAGAAGACAGAAAACCAAGGTCAGCCATGGAGTCCGGAACAGGATCAGTGCTTACGGGAACTGCACCAAAAAGGTGTGGATATGAAAGAAATTGCTGCAACATTAAAGCGCAACACCGGAGCCATCCGGGCAAGGCTCAAAAAACTTGGTATTACCACACCAACAGCAATGAAATAAAGTCAAAACCTCCGGCCTAGCCGGAGGTTTTGACTAACAATTCAGCCTAACGAACAGTGGCAAGAGGGAATAAGAGAGATCAAATCGCTGACATCTTGAATGCCATGGCCTCAGGAGGTGGACAGAATGAATACATATGGATAAAGTGGACTAAACAGCACCAAAATCACGAATAAAAATACATTATGTGTCAGTTGGTATACAGTGTTTCGTCGTAATTCAAGATTTATTCAAGATAAAAGTGTTGCGGGTAACGCAGGTGTTGCGGGCTACTCGCACAAGAAAGGACGAAACTATGAAGTACTTATCAACCAGAGAAATGGCAGAAAAATGGGGCGTTTCCATAACCTTAATTAAGAGATTGTGCAATCAGGACAGAATTCCCGGAGCAGTATACAGAGAGGGTGTTTGGCGCATCCCAGAGGACGCAATCCGTGTGTCACGGACAGATTTGGAGTATACATCGGAGGTAGAGTTGCCGGAACTGGCCAAAAAGCTGCAAAATCAGAAGAAAAAGCGGAATTTTCACGGTTTGTATGATTTCACTGTAATTGACCTGACTTACTCGTCTTCCCGGATGGCAAGCGTCCGTTTGACCCGCCAGCAGGTGGAGACCATCTTCAAAAAGGGCAAGGTTCGGGAGTCCTTTGAGCCTTTGAAAGTATCCGATGTGATCGAGGTGCTGAACCATATCCATTGCGTGGACTATATCCTTGACCACGTGATGGAACCTCTGACCCAAAAGTTCA
>JAFTVV010000042.1 GCA_017465625.1 Oscillospiraceae bacterium
AATAAATCGGGCGGATGATATCCGCCCCTACGGTCAATATATCACGTTTTCATATTCAATCGTAGGGGGCGGCGCCTCGACGCCCCGCAAAAACTTTCCACTTTCCACTTTCATCTTTCAATTGAAAACCGTTCGTCCGAAGGAATTGTCATTGCGAGGGAGCGAATAGCGACCGTGGCAATCCGTACCCCTTGCCGCCATAAGGCGGCGCGGTGCTTTGCACCGCAAGAAAACGGATTCCCACGGCTGCTGCGCAGCCTCGGAATGACAAGGGACGGGGCCCCGTCCCCTACTTTCATATATTTCGTAATGATGAATTGGCTACGCCATGAATTGATGACAAGTCATCATGAATTGTTGCAAGGCAACATGAATTGAATTGCCAAAGCTCTATGCGCCGCAGCGCAATTCATGTGGTGAAACCACAATTCATGCATTTATGCAATTCATGCCGTTAGGCAATTCATTGAAAAACGGGACGGCAAGGCCGTCCCGTTTTTCATATTACTGTTGAATTTCTTCCTTTTTGGGCATCTTCTTTGCTTCATTGCGCAACAGGGAGAATACGCCCAGACCTGCAAATGCCAGACCCATCACCACGTCACGGATCACTTCGCCTCTTAACTCAGAGTTGTGTGCAACAGTGTCGTTTACGATCTCTATGATCTGGTCCATAGTCAAGCCAAAATCAGACAATTCTCTGTAGCAGTCTGCAATCAGGCCGACGTATGTACCTACCAGCACGCCGATGATGATGCACACGATCAAAATGACGATCTTGCTCTTACTCTGCTTGCCGCCCATTTTGTCGTAGCCCTTGATGGCCAGCCAGCCGATCAGAAGGCCCACAATGCCGGCGATCACACCCAGCATATACACAACTGCCCAAACAATAGCACCAATCAGTGCACCGATCAGTGCGCCCAACGCGCCCTTGGCATAGCTGCCTTCAGGCTTGAATTCCGGATTGCTCATAATAAAACCTCTTTTCTTTTTAGGATGGTATTTCCATTATAGCACGAAGAATTGCTATATGCAAGAAAAAATGCAGATTGCAGTCCCAATGCCATTAAATTCAGGATGTCATTGCGAGCACCCTGAGCGAAGCCGAAGGGTGCGTGGCAATCCCCTTAGGAAAACGGATTCCCACGGCTGCTGCGCAGCCTCGGAATGACAAGGGGGGTCTAAACTGAATGACATTGATTGCAGTACCCGCAGTTTTTTCTTGCTATTTTTCATCCCAACGGATATAATATAAGATGAATAATTATGAGGAGCAGGCTATGGGTATTCAAAAACACATTCTTTTATTAACCACCGGCGGCACCATTGCCTCTGTAGAGGGCGGTCAGGGCTTAGAGCCCCGTCAGGGTGTGCTGGACGGCTATATTTCCCAGCTTGCCCGTTTTTATAAAATCACGGTGCAGGAGCTGATGTGCCTGGATTCTTCCAATATGCAGCCTGCCCAGTGGCAGGAAATTGCCCGTACCGTGTTCCGCTGTCGGCAGGATTTTGACGGCATTGTGATCTCCCACGGCACCGACACCATGGCCTACACCGCTTCGGCACTGACCTTTATGCTTCCTCATATTGACGTGCCTGTGGTATTCACCGGCTCACAGCTTCCCTTGCCGGACGTGCTCAGCGACGGGCCCGACAATTTGCGCACCGCCTTTGCTATGGCAGCGTCCGGTTATCCCGGTGTGTATCTGGCCTTTGACCGCAAGGTGATGCGCGGCTGCAGAGCCGTCAAGGTGCGTGCCTCCGGCTTTTCCGCCTTTGAAAGTGTAAATGCCCGTTACGCCGCTATGGTGAGCAATCGGGGTCTGACCGTAGACCAGTCTATTGTTTCCCACAAACCGGGCGTGCCTGCCCTGAAAGAGCAGATCAGCAACAACGTCTTTTTGCTGAAGCTGACCCCCGGTCTGTCCACGGATATTTTTGACAAGCTGGTGGATATGGGCTATCGGGGCATCGTGGTGGAGGCGTTCGGCTTAGGTGGCGTCAACGTTTTGGGCAGTGGCCTGGAGGGCGTGCGTCGTGCCATCGATCGTGGCGTCAGCGTGGTCATTACCACCCAATGCCTGTACGACAGCTCCGACCTGCGGGTTTATCAGGTGGGCAACAAGCTGTTGGAACTGGGTGTTCTGCAAGGTCGGGATATGACCACAGAAGCCGCACTGACCAAGCTGATGTGGTGCATCGGACAAGGGATGCGGCCGGAAGAGATTCGCTGCGCTTTCAGCGAAAGCTTTGCAGGAGAAATCACGGTTTAATGCCTTTTGAATTTGAATTTTATCAGGAGGAAATGATATGGATCCCATTTATGTAACCGGTCATCGTAACCCCGACACGGATTCCATTGTGGCCGCCATGGCCTACGCGGCACTGCGCAATGCCGTGGGCGATCGGGAGTATGAGGCGGCTTGCCTTGGCCACGTTTCCGACGAGACACAACTGGTTTTGGATCGCTTTGGCTTTCAGCCGCCCAAGCGGATTCACAATATGTATACGCAGGTCCGCGATCTGGACTTTGATACGCCTCCGCTTTTGAGCGCCGCCGTCACTGTGGGACGGGCGTGGAAGGTGCTGTTGGGGCAGGAGAATATCAATGCCGTACCCGTCACCAACGAGGATGGCTCTTTGTACGGTATGCTGTCCCGGGAGGACGTGGCCAGCTACAATATGGAGCAGGTCAACGTGGGTGTTTTGGAGGATGTGCCCCTTTTTAACGTACTTTCCGTATTGGAGGGCAGAGTGCTCAATGCCGCCGGCGAAAATACCGACACCATCCGTGGCGAAGTGACCATCGCACTGCCTCAGGAGCAGGAAAATCTGCTGTTTAACAAGCCCGATTCCATTGTGATTTGCGGCCATCAGCCGGAGATGATCAAACGGGCACTGGAAATGAATGTCAACTGTCTGGTAATCTGTCAGGCAGAATTGGATGAAAGCCTGCGGGATATGGAGACCTCCACCTGCATTATTGCCACGCCCCTGGATGCCTACCGTGCGGCGCGGCTGATTTTCCAATCCACGCCCGTAGGACGCATTTGTGCCACCAAGGACATTGTCTGCTTCCATTTGGAGGATCGGGTGGACGAGGTAAAGGAGCAGGTGCTCCGCTTCCGCTATCCCTGTTACCCCATTTTGGACGAAAACGAAAAGGTGGCCGGTGTGCTGACCCGTTACCACTTACTGCGTCCCCGCAGAAAACGGGTGGTGCTGGTAGACCACAACGAAGCCGCCCAGTCCGTTCCCGGATTGGAAGAGGCAGAGATTTTGGAGATCATTGACCATCACCGTTTGGCGGACATTCAAACCAATAATCCCATTTATGTACGCAACGAGCCGGTAGGCTCCACCAACACCATCATTGCAGGAATGTTTCAGGACAGAGGACTGATGCCCTCTGCCAAGATGGCCGGTATGATGGCGGCGGCCATCTTGTCGGATACGGTTATGTTTAAATCCCCCACCTGCACCCCAAGGGATATCCGCACCGCAGAGCGTATGGCGCGGATTGCCAACGTCTCTTTGGAGGAGCTGGGAAAGGAGATCTTCTCCGTTTCCGGTGACCATCGCACTGCCGAAGATCTGATGTTTGCCGACTACAAGGAATTTCATATTGCAGGCCACAATCTGGCAGTGGCACAGGTCACCTGCGTGGACAGTCCTGCAATGCTGGAACGCAAAGAGGAATTCCTGGCACTGATGGAAAAAACTGCCCGGGAAAAGGGCTTCTCTATGATGATTCTGATGCTCACCGACGTGCTGCTGGAGGGCACACAGATTATTTTCTTTGGGGACGACGAGACCATTTCTCAGGCCTTCAATGTCCATCCCAAAGAAAATACCGCATTTTTACCCCATATTATGAGCCGCAAAAAGCAGGTTATCCCGATGCTGTCCGCACTTTGGGGCTAAGATGTTTTTGTTATTGACACTGTATGCTAAAATAGGAAAAGGAGAACGCAATGCCATTTGACCAACTGCTGGGCAACCGGCGCATTAAGGAAAATTTAACGGGTGCTTTGGCGCGCAGACACATTGCCCACTTCTACCTGATCTCCGGACCGAAAGGGTCCGGAAAGCATACACTGGCACGGCTGTTGGCCGCCGGCATCCTATGTCAGGGGCAGGAAAAGCCTTGCGGCGTCTGCAGTGCCTGCCGCAAAGCGCTGAATAATGCCCATCCGGATTTTATCACCGTGGACGATCCGGATAAGAAACACGTACCCATCGATCTGATTCGGCAGACCACGGCAGATATGTATGTGCGCCCCAACGAGGCAAACCACAAAATCTATCTGTTTCCCCGAGGGGAGGATATGGGTATTCCCACCCAAAACGCACTGCTCAAAATTTTAGAAGAGCCGCCCTCTTACGGTGTGTTTATCATACTTACCACCAACAGCGATAAGCTGCTGCCAACCGTTCGCTCCCGATGCACCGAGCTTGCAATGACCGCGCTGCCGGAGGAACAGCTCAAAAATGCGTTGCACAGCCAGTTCCCACAGGCATCCCCCCAGCAAATTGCAGGTGCCATTGCACGCAGTGGCGGCTATTTGGGGCAGGCACAGGAGATTTTGCAGGAAGCAGAGGGCGCAACCAAAAACACAGAGGACTTCTTACATGCCTACGCCCGGCAGGATGCTTTTGCACTGCTGAAGGTGCTGTGTCCTATGGAAAAATGGAAACGGGACGCACTGATCGGAGAGCTGGAGCAATGGGTGCTGGTGCTCACCGACGCACTGACCGCCCGAAGCGGTATGACCGCCACCCTGCCTTTGGCGGATTTGGTGGCATCATCACGCAGCCGCAAAGACTTGATGCGTGCCATCGAAGTGCTGCAAAAAACCATAAATTATGCCCGGGGCAATGTTTCCCCTGCCGCCATCAGCGGCTATTTGCAATGGGCATTGCGATAAAAAACCAATACTGAGCCACTCAGACGCTCAATTAGGAGAATACTATGAGTTTAGAAAATAAGAATCAGGAACAGGTACAGGTGGTGGACATTCAGTTCCGCCCCGGTCAGAAGATCTACTTCTTCGATCCGGCAGGAAAGAAATATACCACCGGTGACCACGTGATTATAGATACCGCCCGTGGACCGGAGTACGGCCTTTGTGCCGGCGGCAACCACTTCATTCCGGTGAAAGATGTGGTATCCCCGTTGCGTCAGGTGTTGCGCAAGGCCAACGCTCAGGACGAAAAAACGGTGGAAACAAATCGGGAATTGGAGAAAAAGGCCTACGCCCTGTGCCTGGAGCTCATTGGGGAGCAAAAGCTGGATATGCAGCTGGTCAGCGCCGAGTGTGCCTTTGACGGCAGTAAAATTCTGTTTTTCTTCACCGCCGACGAGCGTGTGGATTTCCGTGAGCTGGTAAAGCATCTGGCTTCCACCTTCCATACCCGTATCGAACTGCGGCAGATCGGCGTTCGGGACAAGGCACGGATGGTGGGCGGTTTGGGTGTCTGCGGCAGACCCTTCTGCTGTGCCACCTTCCTGGACGATTTCCAGCCGGTGTCCATCAAAATGGCAAAGACCCAGTCTTTGAGCCTGAATCCCACCAAAATTTCCGGCACTTGCGGACGGCTGATGTGCTGTCTGAAATACGAGCAGGAAGCCTACGAGGATCTGCTGAAGAACAGTCCCAAGCAGGATTCCTTTGTGGATACACCGGAGGGCAGAGGCACTATTGTGGAAGTCAATCTTCTGCGGCAAAAAGTAAAGGTGCGTATGGAAGACCGTCCCGAGGAACTGGGCATTTTCCGCAATGATGAAATTGCCGTGCTCAGAAGCGGCAAGGCGAAAAAAACCGACCAGCCCATCCCCGACGATTGGGCACCCATCTCCGGAGGCAGCAAAAAGCAGACACGGAAAACCGAAGAAAAGGAATCCGGTCTTTCCTTAGAGCCCATCAAATTCCGCTACAGTGAAGAAACCGTAGCTGAGGCCGTGGAGGAGCAGCCTGCCGCTGAGCCTGAAAAGGAACGGGAAAATCGTAATAACCGCAACCGTCGCCATCATAAAAAACCCAATCAGGGCGTTGAAAAAGCGGAAAAGCCTGCCGCACAGCAAAAGCCTGCACCCCAAAAGCCTGCACAGAAAAAAGAACAGCCTGCACCCAAGCAGGAGGAAAAACCTCAGTCCAAGCAGGATGCAGACAAGCCGGCAAAAAAACGGCACCGCCGCTTCTATCACAATAAACCGAAAAAGAACAGCTAATAAACAAGGGGCGGATTATATCCGCCCCTTGTTTAATGAATTGCCTGACGGCATGAATTGCATAAATGCATGAATTGTGGCTTCACCACATGAATTGCGCTGCGGCGCATCAGGTTTTGGCAATTCAATTCATGTTGCCTTGCAACAATTCATGATGATTGATCATCAATTCATGGCGTAGCCAATTCATCATTTCTAAATATATGAAAATAAGGGACGGGACCCCGTCCCTTGTCATTCCGAGACCAGTTCGCAAACTGGTCGTGGGAATCCGTTTTCTTGCGGTGCAAAGCACCGCGCCGCCTTATGGCG
>JAFTVV010000022.1 GCA_017465625.1 Oscillospiraceae bacterium
CAGAGCCTCGTCCACCTTGGCGTCCTTAGCAAAAACCAGAACGCGGCGGGTCTTGCCGGTACCGTTGGGCCGAACAACTGCGCCACGAACCTGCTGGTCGGCGTGACGGGAGTCAACGCCCAACTTGATGTGCAGCTCGACGGTCTCGTCGAACTTAGCGGAAGCACCCTTCACAACCAGATCCAGGGCCTCGCTGGGATCATACTGAACAGAGCGATCAATCAACTTGGCGCTCTCTTGATATTTTTTGCCTCTAAACACTTGTAATATCCTCCTTATAGTGGTGATGCGGAAAAATCCTCCCACATTATCGGGTCAATAGCCCGAACAGTAAAAATCAGTCTACAACAGTAACGCCCATGGAACGGCAAGTGCCGGCTACCTGGGATTCTGCGGCTTCGAGAGAGTTGACGTTCAGGTCGGGCATCTTGGTCTTAGCGATCTCGGTGATCTGAGCCTTCGTGATGGTGCCAACCTTGGTCTTGTTGGGAACGCCGGAGCCCTTCTCCAGACCGATTGCTTTCATAACCAGCAGGGGAGTCGGAGGGGTCTTGGTAATAAAGGTAAAGCTGCGGTCAGCGTAAACAGTGATAACAACGGGAATCTTGTAGCCTTCCATTGCCTGGGTACGGGCGTTGAATTCCTTGATAAATGCAGCGATGTTAACACCGTGCTGGCCCAGAGCAGGACCAACAGGGGGGGATGCGGTTGCCTTAGCGGCGTTGATCTGAAGCTTGATAATGCCAGTAACTTTCTGTGCCATAATAAGCACCTCCTGAATAAAATGTGGTAATATGCGCCATAGCGCATTTCTTGCGGGGTGTTACCCCTCCCACGTTCCAACCGTAATAACGGTTCGATGCGTTTATTGGGATACGACTTCCACTTGATCGAGTTCAAACTCGACGGGAGTCTCGCGGCCAAACATAGAAACAACTACGCTGACTGCATTTTTGTCGACATCGATGGATTCCACCGTGCCAATAAAGGAAGAAAGAGGACCATCGACGATGCGGACGCTGTCGCCAACAGCATAGTTGACGATGATTTCCCGCTTCTCAACACCCATCTCATATACTTCCTCGTCGGTCAGAGGAATGGGATCGCTGCCGGTAGGGCCAACGAAACCGGACACGCCGCGCACATTGCGAATAATATGCCAGGTATCATCACTGTATACCATTTTAACAAACAAATAACCGGGGAACAGCTTGCGGTCATACGTTTTGGTAGCACCGGACTCAGTGATTTCGGTAACGGTTTCCATAGGAATGGAGATCACCAAAATCTTATCCTGAAGCTGACGGCTTTGGATTGTTTTTTCAATGGTGGCCTTTACAGTGTTTTCATAACCGGAATAGGTATGCACAACATACCACTTTGCTGCCTCTGCCATAGGTTACACCTTAGCCCTTGAGCTTCAGCAGACTGCTGATACCCAAGCCTGCGACATAGTCGAAGATCCAGATGAAAGCGCCGACAATGACTACGCAAGCCAGCACGATCAAGGTGTTCTTCAGAACCTGACGGGGGGTGGGCCAAACTACTTTTCTCAGTTCACTGCGCAGTTCGCGGAAGTATCTGGCGATACCACCGAAGAAACGCTTGAACCAGTTTGCCTTTTTTCCTTCTGCCATGATAGCTGCCTCCTTACTTCGTCTCGTTGTGGACAGTGTGCTTTCTGCAGAATCTGCAGTACTTCTTCATTTCGAGACGATCGGGGTCATTCTTCTTGTTTTTCATGGTGTTGTAGTTTCTTTGCTTGCACTCGGAGCATCTCAAAGTGACTTTAACGCGCATAACGGCACCTCCTTATATTGCCTCCCTGTATCACTTCGGCTATGAAAGATTTAGTAAGCAGTCAACTACAATAACTGCTCCGAAGCTGAAAAATGGGCACAAAAAAATAACCCTCTTTTCACAGGTAAGAACATTCTAACATAGAGGGTGTGTAAAGTCAACAGCTTTTTACGGATTTTTCTGTGATTTCTGCTTTATTTTTGCAGGATTTTGTATTATAATGATTCAAAAGCAAATAGAAGGAGTTTTTTGATATGAGAGTGATGGGTGTAGACTATGGCGACGCAAGAACCGGCGTGGCTGTTTCCGATCTGCTGTGCAGCATTGTAGGTACAACCACGGTCATTCACAGCCGGAATATGGAAAAGACCATTAACCAGCTTTGTGAAATTGTAAAAAAAGAAGAAGTAGGGGAGATTGCGGTTGGTCTTCCCAAGAATATGGACGGTACGGAGGGCGTGCGTGCGGAGCTTTGCCGCAGTTTTGCCGCTGAACTGGAGCAGGCCACCGGCTTGCCGGTGAAGCTGTGGGACGAACGACGTACAACTGTGGAAGCGCACAACATTCTGTCGCAACACAACTATCACGGGCAAAATAGGAAGAATACGGTAGACGCTGTTGCCGCTTCCTTGATTTTGGAAGGATATTTAGCGTTCAGAAAGCGCTAATTGGTGCTTTTGTGTTTATCTTTGTACATCATTTCGCGCAATCCCGTAATGATCAGCAATCCACCGAAAAGTTTTTTCAGCAGATGCAGAGAAAACGAGTGGGAGAAAAATGAAAAGATGGCTGCTGTGATGCAGCCGGCAATTACACCGGGGAACACTTTTTTGAGAGGAAGTGTTCCCTGTTTTTTTCGGAAAACGGAACTGATGATTGCACTGGGAATGAAAAAAATAAGATTATAAATTTTAGCAACGGGATATGCCATATCCAATATGATGGTCAGATAAAGAATCAGCAGACTGCCTCCACCGATGCCTAAACCTGCTAAAAATCCCAATACTGTGGAGACCAAAAATGCTACCATATATATCGAATCCCTCCCCAAAGGATGAATAGCCCCAGGAGCTTGTGCAGATATTTTACGGGAATATGCTTTCCCAAAATGCCGCACAGCACACCTCCCACAGCGCTGCCCAAAAGATAGGGGAGAAGCGCGGTCAGACGTACACCATCCCACGGCAGCAGAAACAGGAGAGAGACAATACATATTGGCAGAATAATCGCAACAGATGCAGGGAAAATTTCCTGCTGTGAAAGACAGGTAAAGGTCAGCAGGGGCACCAAGACCATACCACCGCCTGCGCCAAATGTTCCATTTATGATTCCTGCGGATAGTCCGGCAAGAATTAGTGGAATATATTGCTTTTTGCTCATAAAAATACCTCCTGTGGATGTTTTTCCACAGGAGGCAGTTTTTATGCAAATCAGGCTGCGGGGGAAGTGGTGGACACTTCGGTAACAGCAGGTGCAGTAGTGGCTGCATCAGTTGCTGCAGGTGCAGTGGTGGGTGCGTTGGTAGCGGGCTCAGTTGCTACGGGCTCGGTAGCGGGGAGCAGCACCACGCTGGTGTTCATATACTTGCGGCTGCCGGCCTTAATGGGGGTAGCGGCCAGCAGTTCTTCATTCCAGCGCTCCATCTCCTTGTGTACCAGCTCAGCCTTAATCAAGGTGTCACGGTAGTTGACCTCATCTTCGCCAACGTAGAACATAATGTGGTAGCCATAGTCGGAGTCCACAATGCCGGTGTCGCCAACCTTGCGGGTATCGTCGATTGCCCAGTTCTTAAAGTTGGTAACCAGACCGGAATCTCTGTGAATGCCTTCAATCAGGCCGCCCTCTGCAGCAGAACCGGTATCTTCGGACTTTTCTTTTGCCAAAGCAATGAAGGATTCTTCGGTTGCGTCGCCTTCCTTCCACTGAGCAAGCAGATCCTCAGCGACCTTCTTGGCAGCAGCCTTGGCTTCTTCCTGTGCCTTGGTCTTCTCTTCACCGGTCAGCTTGGAGTCCACCTCTTCGGGGGTGATCAGAATGTGACGGACATTGTCCAGCTTATCCAGGTTGTCATCTCTGGAAACGAATACCAATACAACATAGCTGTTGGTAATTTCTTTGCCTTCGGCATCGGTGGTCACGACAGGGAACAGAGCAATGTCGCCTTCCTTGCGTGCACTGTCGGCCAGCCACTTAGCCTGCTCTTCGTTGGAGCTCTTGATGGTGCTGTAGAGTCTCTTTTCCACGTTGGAGATAGAGGGCTTCTTCTCCATAGCTTCTACCATCGAGGCGACCTCATCCTTGCCGGTAGCGGTCAACAGGCTTTCAGCAGCAGCTTTTGCGCCCTCGCGGCCTGCGTTGTCTTCCTCGGCTGTGAAGGTAACCTTGTCGTCCTCACCCTTTGTGCCTTCGCCGCGGAACTGGGTGTAGCTGAAGGTGTACTGATTGTAGGTGTAGGAGGAGAATTCGTTATAAATGTCCTTGTCGTGTCCGCGATAATCCTCGTCGGTATACTCCAGAGACTGCTGATAGTGGTTGTAGTATGCGGAAGCAGTATGCTGAACGGTCAGGAAATTCTTGTAGCTCTTAGCGGAAGCACCGTTCATATACAGTGCACGCAGGAAGGAGTCGGTGCTGGGGAAGCCGTATTGCTGTGCAGCTTCTTTCAGCTCTGCCATTTCTGCGTCGATGGAAGCGCGAGCATCATCGGGAAGCTTGAAGCCGTTTTTCTGAGCCTCATCATACAGAGCGTAGTTCCGCTGAATGGATTCATAGACGCTGTTTACGTAATAGTCTGCCCAGGTTTCGCCGGTCTCTTCGTCCTTAACCATCTCGTCTAAGGGCTTGGACAGATCGGAAGGACATTCCAAACCGATGTAGTAGGGGGCCAGCATAGATGCAGATGCACCGTACTGATCAACAAGACTACCAATATTGTTAATGGTGTTGTTGTAGTAATAGCTCATAGTCACCGCATTGATTTTGTGATCGCCTACGGTTACAGCTACAGTATTCTTTTCGGTGTAGCCGTTGCGCTGCCAGAACTTCACTGCCTGAGATGCCACAAATGCAACTAAAATAACAGCAATCACAGTGACAAATGCGATGGTTGCGATTTTAGTCTTTTTGGCCTCAGCCTGTTCCTTGCGCTGACGTTCGGTCATGGCCTGAATTTTTTGCTCCTTGCGGAGTTTCTTTTTGCTGGATGCACTCATATAATCATTTCCTCTCATATGCATGTGGTGGTGTATCTTCTCAGAAAAGGTACACAGTCCTAAGCATTATAACTGATATAAACGAAAGTTTCAAGTATAAATAATCAACTTTTGCCAAAAAAAGAAAGAAAGGAGGCTTTTTCGCCTCCTCACTCTGTAAAAAACGTCCTTTGACACTCTGGGGCATTGGGGGTCGAGACCCCCAATGCCTTTTACCCGCTTTGGCCGTATGCATCCGATTATGACCTGCACGAAAAGGCAGGTGGGTTGCCACTCTGTGCTTTAGCTGCTCCCAACGTCCGCAAAAAATGCGGGAGGTCTGCAATCGGGCACGGAAGTTTTGCATCCCTATTAAATGATGTGGGTCCAAAAGGACACATTACGCACCAAGCAGGATAAAATTATTCGTCGTCCTCCGACTCGTCTTCCTCGTAAATCTGATCCATAATCATGCTGTAAACCGTTTCCAGCTCGTTGTCGTCCTCAATGGCGGACAAAATGCTTTCACCGTTTTCTTCGATGGATTTCAGGATGCTGACTTCGGCATCTTCACCGTCTTCCAGACCGGCGGGGATGACGGCCATATAGGAACAGCCGTTGTATTCCAAAGTGGAAAGCACTTCCAGTTCGTATTCAGTGCCGTCTTCGTCAACGATGGTCATAAAATCAGAGCCATACAGATCTTCCATATCAAACCCTCCGCTTGGTTTTATTGTATGCCTATTGTAACCGTTCTATGCTATAAAATCAAGAGTACATTTGGTTACAGCGCACAGAATTGTACAGAATAAACAACGAGGCTGTTTGGAAACAGATATTTCATATAATATTTAAAATTAGGTCTTTCGTTTTTTGCGTATATATGTTATAATTGTACGAACAAAGGTATGTACTTTTGCGTAAACGAAAATGATCATATTGCGTTGAGCAATATGTAGGAGGTTTTATGATGGAAAGAAAGGAACAGCAGGAGCACATCGAACAGCAAAGCTGGGAGGCCCATACTGGCCTGAAAATTGCATATCGCGTATGGCGTGTGCTGTTTGCAGCGATGAAGATTGCTGTTGGCGCTTTTGCAACAGTTTTTTTGGTCGTATTTATCAGCGGCTTTGTTTTTGCCGGGATGCTTGGCAGTTTTCTGGAAGATGAAATTTTACCCAGTGCGTCTCTGGATTTAAGCGATCTGACTTTGGATTTAAATTCCACCATCTATTATATTGATGACGATAAGCAGATTCAGGTTCAGCAGGAGATCGATGCAAAGATAGACCGCAAGTGGGTGGAGTATGAAGATATTCCCGAGCATATGATCAATGCTGCCATTGCGGTTGAGGACCATCGTTTTTATAAGCATCAGGGTGTAGACTGGATTACAACCATTCAGGCGTGTGCCAGAATGTTCTTTGGCGATTCCTCTGTGGGCGGCTCCAGTATTACCCAGCAGCTGGTGAAAAATACGTTTGGTAATTCCAGCGTTACAGTGCAGAGAAAGCTTCTGGAAATTTTTCAGGCTACCGAGATGGAGAAGAAATACGATAAACAAACCATCCTGGAGTATTACCTGAACGTCATTTATTTAGGACAAAACTGCAACGGCATCAAGACAGCTGCTGAGACTTATTATGGTAAGGAGCTTCCCAAGCTTACAGCGGCAGAATGTGCAAGTATCATCGGCATTACCAACAGCCCCACTTATTACGATCCCTATCAGAACCCGGAGAATAACCGTGCCCGTACAGAGACGATTTTGTGGCTGATGCGCAATCAGGGCTACCTGACAGAGGAGCAGTATCAGGAAGAGCTGAACCGGGAGCTGGTGCTCAAGTGCGGCATTGATTTTGAAGACCAATGGGTGATGTGCGAGGCAGAAAACTGCGGATATGAAGATACCGTGTCCACCTTGCAGCAAGAAGACGGCCGTTATTTCTGTCCCTACTGCGGCGCACAGATTTTCGTGGAAAAGAATAATTCCAGCAGTATGTATTCCTATCACACGGAAGCGGTTGTCAAAGATGTAGCGAAAGCCTTGGCGGAACAGGACGGCGTTGAATGGAATTATTCCACCCAGGAATTTTATATGCAGCGCATCCAAAGCGGCGGCTACCATATCTATTCTACGTTGGATTGGGATATTCAAAAGCAGTTAGAGAAGATCTATTACGATATGGACAACATTCCGGCGGTGCGTGGCGGTCAGAAGCTGCAATCTGCAATGGTAATTGTGGATAACCGTACCGGAGATATCGTTGCCCTTGTAGGCGGCACCGGAGAGAAAACTGAATATTACGGATGGGATCGTACCAATGCAGAACTGCAATCCGGTTCGTCCATTAAGCCCATTGCAGTATACGGACCTGCTTTTGAAATGGGCGTCATTACCCCTGCCACGGTTGTAAAGGATTTACCGCTGAACTATGACGACGGTAACTGGCCCAGAAATGATAACTGGAAGTATAACTACTCCCGAACAATCTATGCAGGCGTTACCTCCTCTGTCAATGCCGTGTGTGCCTGGACACTGGATATGATTGGCACAGACTACAGCTTTGATTTTGCCAAGAACAAATTCGGCCTGCATACACTGATTGAGCGTTATGTGGACGAAAACGGTGTTGTGCACAGCGATAACAATTACGCACCTTTGGCGATGGGCGCCCAGACATGGGGTGTGACTGTCCGGGATATGGCCTGCGCTTTTGCGACCTATGCCAATAACGGTGTTTATCGTGAGGGCAGAACCTTTACAAAGGTCATCGACAGTGAGGGCAATGTTGTGTTAAACAACACACAGCGTTCCGAACAGATCGTGAGTGAAAAAACGGTAGACTATATGAACTACTGCCTGGTAAATGCCACAAAACACGGAACCGGTTGGGAAGCAGACCTTTCCTATAGCCACGGCATCACAACAGCAGGCAAAACCGGTACCACTACCAGCAATAAAGACCGTTGGTATTGCGGTTTTACAGGCTACTATACGGCGGCAGTGTGGTGCGGCTTCGATCAGCCGGATTCCATTTCACCGATCTATGTGAACAACCCCTCTGCGGTGCTGTTCAAGAAGGTGATGGGCCCCATCCACAGCGGTTTGAGAGATAAGCCTCTTTATGATTACCGCGTGATGGAAGATGTGGAGGTCTGTCTGGATTCCGGAATGTTGGCAACGGATGCTTGCCGTAGCGATGTTCGTACGACTGATGAATTCGGTCGCGTGGTGTCCTCTGCGGCTTATGAAGAGGACCTGCCCACAAAGAAGTGCAACAAGCACGTAACGGTAGAGTACTGTTCCGGCGGCGGTGTGGCTACTCCCTACTGCAAGCTGTTCGCTCTGGTGGACGAGGAAGTGATCATTGAAGAAAAATCCCTCGTGAAGCTGACTCAGAAAGAGATTGATGAGATTTATAAAGCAGGCCAGCACGGTCTGGTTGCACAGTATACCAATAATAATTGGATTTATCTGATTAATGAGGACGGCAGTGATGGTGTATTCAGAGGTCTGAACGGAAGACTGATGCAGGAAGAAGATGCGCCCTATTTAATCTGTCCTGTGCACACAGAGAGAATGTGGGAAGAATATCAGCAGAACGCGCCCACAGAACCGGAGCCCACTGAGCCCGACGATACCATTGATATGCACTAAGAAGACCTGTGAGGAAATACAATGATTTGGATGTCTGATGAATGGACTGATTATGAAGTTTTAGACGCCACTGCGGGAGAAAGACTGGAACGCTGGGGGAAATATCTGCTGGTTCGTCCGGACCCGCAGGTGATCTGGGATACACCGCATATTGCGCCTCAGTGGAAAAAGTATGATGCCCGTTATGTTCGCTCCAATACCGGCGGCGGACATTGGACGGATAACCATTTGCCGGAACGCTGGCAGATTCGTTATAAGGATTATTTGACCTTTAATGTAAAGCCGATGAACTTTAAGCATACCGGTGTATTCCCGGAGCAGGCGGCGAACTGGGACTTTATTCGGGAAAAGGTTGCTTCTGCCGGCCGACCGGTACGGGTGTTGAATCTTTTTGCATATTCCGGCGGTGCCACATTGGCTGCTGCTGCCGGCGGCGCGGAAGTGTTTCACGTGGATGCCTCCAAGGGAATGGTGGCGTGGGCCAAGGAAAATGCAAAATCCTCCGGATTGGATGACCGTCCCATTCACTGGATCGTGGACGATTGTGCAAAGTTCATTCAACGGGAAATTCGTCGCGGTCGTCGTTATGACGGGATTATTATGGATCCGCCCAGCTATGGCCGCGGACCCAGCGGTGAAATTTGGAAGATGGAAACAAGCTTTTATCCCTTTTTGTTGGAGGTAAGGAAGCTGCTGACAGATCATCCGTTGTTTGTCATCATCAATTCGTATACTACCGGCTTAGCACCTTCCGCAGTCGGCTACGCATCGGATGTTGTGTTCGGGCAGACCCACGGCGGCGGTACCGCGGTAGGAGAATTGGGTCTGCCGGTTAAAAGCAGTGGGCTGATGCTGCCTTGTGGCTCTACAGGCCGCTGGACACCCTGACAGAATGCTTGGAGGAATAAAATTGAGTACTGCAATCCGAGTAGAACATTTGGAGTATAACTATCCGGGCGTGGATGACACGCCCGGCACTGCTGTATTTGAGGACCTGAACCTGACAGTAGAGCAGGGGAGCTTTGTGGCAATTTTGGGCGGCAATGGATGTGGAAAATCCACATTGGCCAAACATTTCAATGCAATACTGCTGCCCTGTGGCGGTAAGGTTTATGTCTATGATACAGATACATCTGCCGAAGATCGTCTGATGCAGGTGCGTCGTCACGTGGGAATGGTATTTCAAAATCCCGACAATCAGATCGTTGCCAATGTGGTGGAAGAGGATGTGGCTTTCGGACCGGAGAATTTGGGCGTTGCCAGTCCTGCAATTCGCCAGCGGGTTGACAAAGCTTTGAAGCAGGTTGGTATGTACGAGTACCGCAATCATGCGCCCCACCTGCTGTCCGGCGGACAGAAGCAACGTATTGCGATCGCAGGTGTCGTTGCTATGGAGCCCAAATGCATTGTTTTGGACGAGCCCACAGCAATGTTGGACCCACAAGGTCGGCGTGAAGTGCTGAAAACCATTATGGATTTAAATAAGGATAAGGATATTACCGTTATTCTAATTACCCATCACATGGACGAAGCTGCTAAAGCCGGTCGGGTGGTTGTATTACACGAGGGGCAGGTTGCGTTGGACGGGACTCCCAAGGAGGTATTCTCTCAGGTTGAGAAACTTCACGAAATGGGTCTTCGTGCCCCTGAAACCACAGAGCTTTGCTGGATGCTCAATCAGCAAGGCTTCCACGTGGATGTTGCTTGTTTAGATGAAGAAGAGTGTGCGCAGACACTGTATGAGGCCCTTAAAAAATAGGGTACAGATCTGACCCACAGGAGGAATGAAATTGACACCGATTTTACAGGTAAAAAACCTTACACATATATATAGTGTTGGCACACCGTTTGAACACGTGGCACTGAAGGATGTTTCCTTTTCTATTGAAAAAGGTGAATTTGTCGGCATTATAGGACATACCGGCTCGGGTAAATCCACCCTGATGCAACACCTCAATGGGCTGATCAAACCCACAGAAGGTGCTGTTTTGCTGGACGGACAGGACATTTGGTCGGATAAAAAATTCACAAGGCAGTGCCGTTTTCGGGTTGGTCTTGTGTTTCAGTATCCGGAGTATCAGCTTTTTGAAGAGACGGTTTATAAGGATATTGCTTTTGGACCGAAAAATATGGGTTTGAAGCCGGAAGAGATTGATCGCCGTGTACGGGAGGCTGCAGGATTCGTCGGCCTGACGGAAGAACAGCTAAACGTGTCTCCTTTTGACCTTTCCGGCGGACAAAAGCGCCGTGTTGCCATTGCCGGTGTGATCGCAATGGAGCCGGAAGTGCTGATTTTGGATGAACCCACTGCCGGTCTGGACCCGGATGGCAGAGAGGATATTCTTCAGAATATTCAGAATTATCGAAAAGCCAAAAATGCGACCATTATGATGGTCAGCCACTCTATGAATGATGTGGCAAAGCTGACAGATCGGCTCTTGGTTTTAAGCAATGCTGAGCTTGCAATGAATGGCACGCCCAAAGAGGTGTTTGCCCACGCACAGGAATTAACAGAGATGGGGTTGGATATTCCGGAAGTGACCCGTGTTTTCTTAAAGCTTCGTGCTTTGGGACTGGATGTGGACCCGGTATACTCGCTGGAGCAGGCAGTGGATGCGCTGGTTGCCAGCAAGGGAGGGTCTGCAGATGCTTAAAGATATTACATTGGGTCAGTATTTCCCCGGAAATTCCATCATTCATCGGTTAGATCCTCGAACCAAATTGCTGTTTTTGGTTGTCTATATTGCGGCCTTGTTTGTTGCTGCAAGCTGGATTTCTTATGGACTGATGCTGTCTTTTTTGATTTTTGTGATAGCCGTATCCAAAATCCCCGTAAAGTCTATTCTTCGGGGAATGAAGCCGCTTGTATTTATATTGGCATTTACTGCAATTTTAAACATCTTTTTCACAGGCGGAAAAACTGTTCTTGTGGAATTTTGGGGATTATCCATTACCAAAGAGGGAATTATACGAGCAGTGTTTATGATCTCGCGGATTATGATGCTGATCACAGGTACATTCCTGCTAACCTATACAACCTCTCCGATTGCATTGACGGATGGCCTGGAATCTTTGCTTGGTCCGCTGAAGAAGATTCACCTGCCGGTGCACGAACTTTCTATGATGATGTGCATTGCGCTTCGTTTTATCCCCACCTTGATTGAAGAGACGGATAAGATTATGTCTGCTCAAAAGGCAAGAGGCGCTGATTTTGAAACCGGCAATATTTTTAAGCGCGTCCGTGCTCTGGTTCCGATTTTGGTGCCGCTGTTTATCAGTGCGTTCCGCCGTGCGGATGAGCTGGCAACAGCGATGGAGTGCCGCTGTTATCAGGGCGGCAAAGGAAGAACAAAAATGAAGCTTTTGCGCTATCATCGTGCGGATTTGCTGGCATTTTTGACGGCTATTGCGCTGCTGGCCGGAACGATTGTGCTGCGGCACTTTGGCCTGTGAGGTATATGATGCGGAATATTGCATTATTTTTAACCTATGAGGGCACTGCATACCATGGTTGGCAGGCACAGAAAAATCTGGCAACGGTTCAGCAAACCTTAGAAAAGGCCGTTGCAATGGTCGTCAATCACACCGTGCACGTTATCGGTTGCGGAAGAACAGATGCCGGTGTCCACGCCCGTTGCTATGTCGCCAATTTCAGGACAGAGTCCACCATTCCGGTAGAACGCTTGCCCTATGCACTCAATACCCATTTGCCTGTGGACATTGTGGTAACAAAGGCTTTTGAGGTGCACGAAGGCTTTAATGCTATTGGCTCCTGCGCCAAAAAAGAATATACCTATACCATCTACAATTCCCGTGTGCGTGATCCGTTTTACGTAAATCGCGCTTGGTTTTACCCCAAGCATTTGGATGAAAAGATTCTGCAGCAAGCGGCAGACCAATTTGTGGGCACGCACGACTTTGCAGCTGTGCGCAGTGTGGGTACAGATGTTAAATCCACTGTTCGTACCGTATACTATTTTAATGTGGAACGGCACGGCAACATTATTGAGCTAAAAGTCTGCGCCAATGGATTTTTGTATAATATGGCCCGTGCAATGGTTGGAACGGTTGTTTACTGCGCGGAGGGGAAGTTTCCTCCTGCGCAAATCGGGCAGATTCTTGAAAACGGAAATCGTACTGCGGCAGGTCCGACAGTTCCTCCCGGAGGCCTGTATATGACCCACCTGTGGTATGATGATGGAATCGAAAAATTTGAACATCCCGAGCTTATTTAGAATTTTCTTGTTTTGATGCTTTCAATGCGGAAGCATCATTTGAAAGGTTGTGATTGCAATGCAGCCAAAGCTGTGTACCAAGTGTAAAAAGAATATTGCTGTGGTGTTTATCACCAAGGTGGAGAACGGTGTTTCCACAAATGAAGGCTTTTGTCTGAAATGCGCCCGTAGTCTGGGCATTCCCCAGATTGATGCGGCGGTAAGGCAGATGGGCTTTTCTGAAGAGGATTTGGATAATCTGTCCGATGAAATGAGCAATATGTTCGGGCAAAACGAAATGGACAATGAGGATGATCCGGATGAACGGGAGAGCCGCACTGCAACTTTTCCCATGATCAACCAGCTGTTTAATCAAATGAATCCCGGAAAATCCAATTTACCTGCCAAGCAGGAACAGCCCCAGGAGGAGGAACAGCAGGGCAGTGGCAAAAAGAAAAATAAAAAGCATAAATTCTTAGATAGCTACTGCATGGACCTTACCGGAAGAGCGAAAGACGGAAAGCTGGATAAGGTGATTGGCCGCGATGAAGAAACGGAACGTGTGATTCAAATTCTGAATCGCCGTCAGAAAAACAACCCCTGCCTGATCGGTGAACCGGGTGTGGGCAAAACTGCCATTGCAGAGGGGCTTGCACAGCGCATTGCTGCAGGTGATGTGCCGTATAAGCTTCGCGATAAAGAAGTATTTTTGCTGGATTTGACAGCGCTTGTTGCAGGCACACAATTCCGTGGCCAGTTTGAGAGCCGTATGAAGAGCTTGATTGGCGAAATCAAGGAATGCGGCAATATTATCCTTGTAATTGATGAGGTGCACAATCTTGTGGGTGCAGGGGATGCCGAGGGCTCGATGAATGCGGCAAACATCCTGAAGCCTGCCCTTTCCCGTGGGGAAA
The DNA here is from genome assembly GCA_017465625.1 of Oscillospiraceae bacterium. Taxonomy (GTDB): domain Bacteria; phylum Bacillota; class Clostridia; order Oscillospirales; family Oscillospiraceae; genus Faecousia. Next base: position 13,781 of record JAFTVV010000022.1, read on the forward strand.
TTCAGGTGATTGGTGCAACCACGTTTAATGAATACCGCAAGCATATCGAAAAAGATGCGGCGTTGGAGCGCCGTTTCCAACCGATTATGGTTGCAGAGCCCTCCTTGGAGGAGGCCTGTCAGATTATGCAGGCCATTGCCCAAACCTACGGTCAGTTCCACGGTGTTACGGTTTCCCCCGAAATTGCACGCCAGTGTGTGTTGCTGTCGGAGCGCTATATAACCGATCGCTTCCTGCCGGATAAGGCGATTGACCTGCTGGATGAGGCCTGCTCGGACGTGAATTTGCGCTGTAAGGAAATCTCCCATCTGGCGGAGTTGAAGAAGGAGCGAAACGATTACGAATTAGAGCTTCGGATGCTTACCGAGGATACGGAAAATGAACATTATGAGCGCCTGGCCCATATTCGCAGTCGTTTGTGTCAGCTGGCAGATGAAATTGAAAAGCTGGAAAGCGTTCCTGCGCCTGCTGTCACAATGGAAAATCTTGCCCGTATTATTGAATTGTGGACAAAAATTCCTGCCAGCAAAATCAAGGCTCAGGAATATCAGCAAATCAAGGGCTTGGCAGATCGGCTGAAGACGCATATTGTAGGTCAGGATGAAGCGGTGGATGCGGTAGCACGGGCTATTCGCAGAAAACGCGTAGGAATTTCTACGAAAAACCGTCCTGTGTCCTTTATCTTTGTCGGCCCTACCGGTGTAGGTAAGACCGAACTGGTGAAGTGTCTTGCAGATGATCTGTTTGATTCTGTGGATTCCTTGATCCGCCTGGATATGTCCGAATATATGGAAAAGCATACCGTTTCCAAGCTGATCGGTTCGCCTCCCGGCTATGTAGGCTATGATGAGGCAGGTCAGTTGACGGAGAAAATTCGCAGAAAGCCTTATAGCGTGGTGCTTTTCGATGAAATTGAAAAGGCACATCCGGATGTTTTGAATGTGCTGCTGCAGGTTTTGGATGACGGACGCATTACGGATGCCCAGGGTCGCACGGTGAACTTTGAAAACGCAGTGATCGTGATGACCTCCAATGCCGGCTCTGAGGGCAACGTCAGCGGATTGGGATTCGGACGCACACAGCAGGATATGGTCAAAGACAAGACGATGAAGGCCTTGCGTGAGTTCCTGCGTCCTGAATTTTTGAACCGTGTGGATGAAATTATTACGTTTAACCATCTGTCTGAGGAACATTTCCTCGGTATTGCGGATATTATGCTGAAGGAATTGCAGGAAAATCTTGCCCAACGCGGTTTGGCAATGAATTATACCGATGAAGTCCGTAGACTGCTTGTTAAGGAGGCTTATTCCGTGACCTACGGCGCGCGGAATCTGCGTCGAACGATTCAGCGGTTGCTGGAAGACCCCATCAGTGAAAAAATCATTGATTCTTTTGAAAATCCCATTTCTTCCATCAGCGTAACGGTACAAGATGATCAAATTGTTATAACCACAAAGTAAGCAATCGGGAGCGTAACGTTTGCGCTCCCGATTGCTTTATGTGCCGAAAAATGTCGAATAATGTCGAAAGTTTTAAAATACCAGAAAAAATAGTTTATAAACAGCGAAAAAGAACGAAAAATGTTGAATATAATACTTGAAGAGCATATAAGATTGTGCTATTATTAAAGAAAAAATATAGAGGTAGAACCTATGAAGACGCTATTGCTTGCGCTGTATGATGATGTTTTGACTCGGCACATTTCTCAACAACTAAAGGAACAATTTTGCATTTTTACAGCCGGCAATGGAACGGATGCACTGACGATGCTGACGCAAGTGAAGCCGGATGTGCTGTTGCTGGATTTGATGCTGCCTGAAATGGACGGAATTTCCGTATTGCAGGAGGCGCATTTGCAGGGATTCAATTGCCCGACCATTGCAATAACACCCTACATCAGTGATTATGTGCTGAATGCAGTAGAGTATTTGCGTGTGCAGTGCCTTTTGCGCACGCCTTGCAGTTCCCAATTGCTTTGTAATCGGATTATAGACCTATGTGAAATGGAAAACAGAAGCATAGTTGCTGACGGCATTGAATACGTTTTGCGAAACCTGGGTATCCAGCTTCAAACAAAAGGCGGCAAGTTCTTAGCGGAAGCAATTCGGCAGTATCGGTACAATCCGAATCAGACGATTTTCGGGGATTTATATCCTGCTGTCGCGGATGCATTTGGTGCTACAACCTGTCAGGTAGAACGGGCAATGCGCTTTGCCATAGAGCGTGCCTGGGTACAACGTAATGAGCAAATCTGGAATGTCTATTTCCCCGTGGGCGCAAATGGCAAAACAGTCAGACCAACCAACAGCGCATTCATCAGCACAATCGCTTGCATCGTCGATGCACAAGCATCAATTGCATAAAAAAGGGCTGTAAAGAATGGAGTTCTTTACAGCCTGCTTTTTTTAAATTTCCTTACTCTTGGATGCAATTTCCGTTAAGCACTTTGCGATGAATGCATCGGGGGTCATTGCGCCAAGATCGTCGCCCTTGCGTGTACGGACAGAAACCGTACCGTTTTCCATATCCCGGTCGCCAACAACCAGCATATAGGGAACTTTTTGCATTTGCGCTTCACGAATCTTGTAACCCAGCTTTTCGCTGCGGCAGTCGGTCTCAGCCTTAATACCCAAAGCCTTCAGCTTTTCGGCAAGCTCCTTGCCGTACTCGTGTGTGCGGTCGGTGATGGGCAGTACACGAACCTGCTCCGGCATCATCCACAGCGGCAGCGCGCCGGCATAACGTTCAATCAAGTAAGCCAGTGTGCGCTCGTAGCAGCCCAAAGAGGTACGGTGAATGATATAAGGTGTCTTCTTCAAGCCGTCTGCATCGGTGTATTCCATACCAAATTTTTGTGCCAAAAGCATATCAATCTGAATGGTAACAATGGTGTCTTCCTTGCCGAAAACGTTCTTGTACTGAATGTCCAGTTTCGGACCGTAGAATGCGGCTTCGTCGATGCCTACTTCGTAGTTGACGCCCAAATTGTCCAAAATGGTCTTCATGACGCTCTGGGCTTCGTTCCACTGCTCAGCAGTGCCCTCGTATTTAATGCCGGATTTTGCAGGATCCCACTGGGAGAAGCGGAAGGAACAGTTTTCCAGCATACCAACCGTGTCCAGTACGTGCTTTGCAAGTTCCAAACAGCCCTTGAATTCTTCTTCCAGCTGATCGGGACGCAGGATCAGGTGTCCTTCGGAAATGGTGAACTGACGCACACGAATCAGACCGTGCATTTCACCGGAATCCTCATTGCGGAACAATGTGGAGGTCTCGCCCAAACGCATAGGCAGATCTCTGTAGGAACGGGCACGGTTTAAATAAACCTGATACTGGAAAGGACAGGTCATGGGACGCAGTGCGAAGCACTCTTTTTCCTCGTCAGAAGGATCGCCCAGGATAAACATACCGTCCAAATAATGATCCCAGTGACCGGAGATCTTATACAGTTCCCGCTTGGCCATCAAGGGTGTTTTGGTCAGCAAATAGCCGCGCTTTTGTTCTTCATCCTCAATCCAACGCTGCAGAGTCTGAATAACACGTGCGCCCTTGGGCAGAAGAATGGGCAGACCCTGACCGATTTCTTCCACTGTGGTGAAAAATTCTAATTCACGACCGAGTTTGTTGTGGTCGCGCTTAAGAGCCTCGGCCTGCTTTTCCAAATAAACATCCAATTCTTCCTTAGAGGGGAAGCCGATGCCGTAGATACGCTGCAGCATTTTGCGGTTGGAGTCACCACGCCAGTATGCACCGCAGGACTTGGTGAGCTTAAAGCCGTTATGCTTAATACGTCCGGTGTGATCCAGGTGAGGACCGGCGCACAGATCGGTAAATTCGCCCTGAGTGTAGAACGAAATAACAGCGTCTGCGGGCAGATCTACAATCAATTCCTTCTTATAAGGCTCATTGTGCGCTTCGGCCCAGGCAATTGCCTCGGCACGGGGCAGCTCACTGCGTTCCAGACGGATGCGCTCCTTGCAGATTTTTTTCATCTCCGCCTCGATCTTCTCCAAATGCTCAGGGGTGAAAGAGAAGGGGGCATCAAAGTCGTAGTACCAGCCTTCTTCGATGGCAGGACCGATGGCAAGCTGCACCTCCGGCCATAAACGCTTGACAGCTTGTGCCATCACGTGGGAACTGGTGTGCCAATAGGTTTTCCGAAAATCGGGGTTTTCAAAGGTGTACAGGTTTTCTTCGCTCATAGTAATTTCCTCCTTTTATGTTGGGGAAGGCATAAAAATACCCACCCCTGAAAATCAGGGGTGGGATACATAAGTATTCCACGGTTCCACCCTGGTTACAGCATACGCTGTCACTCGGTAAGCAGACAGCCAAAAGACTGCTTGCTTGGCGCTTTAACGGGCGCACCCGATCGGCCATTTCCGGTCGATGGCTCGGAAGTGGTGTGCGGCATTACGGGGGTACAGCATCCTTTCACCAAATTGAATGCCTCTCTGAGTATCTTGTAAAGCGCATATGTCTTCGTCTAAGCCTTTAACAAGTAAAATATAACACATGATTTTCCTGCTGTCAAGAAGGGAAGACGACAGAAAAAACTTGTATATGAAATGCAATCTTTACTATACTGCTTATGATTTCAGAAGGAGGTAGTAATGATGAAAGCATTGCAAGGACTTGCTTTTGCCGTGTTGATTGGTATGCTTTGCGGATGTGCAGAACAAAAGCCGCACAATGAAGAAACAACGATCCCGGTTGTGCACCACGAAGCGGTGCGCGAAACGGTACAGGAGCAAAGAGTGATCGAAACGCCGGGACACATACTCTACTGCAAAGACCCTTCCTTGGAAAAGGATGAACAGGAGCTGCTGTTTACGGGACAGTGGGGGGCGGTTGATGCACTGTTGGAGGTGGTGTATGTGGATGGAGATATGCGCAGAGAGAGCCTGATATCTGCTGTGCCGTTGCGTCCTGCTACGCCTGCAATTGTGGCTGTAGGTACTGGTGAGCAGGTGGGGCAGAATCGTCGTTTTCCCCTTGAAGGAGACGGTTTTATTGTGACAGCAACAGGAGAGTGTTTGCACTATACCCGTAAAGATACCTATAATGCTACCGCCTATACGTCCTGGATTGCGGATGTTACAGGCACGACAGCCTGCGGAACACCGGCACGTGTAGGCGCTGTTGCGGTAGATCCTGCGGTGATTCCATATTATACAAAGATGTATATTGTTTCTGAAGATGGGGAATTTGATTATGGCATTGCCTCCGCAGAGGACTGCGGAGGTGCGGTAAAGGGTAAAATTATAGACTTGTTCTTTGATTCCCTAGAGGAATGCTATGCCTTTGGACGACGGGATATAACGGTGTACTTCCTGTCAGAATAAAAGATTGCAATATGTTTTTATTCCTGATATAATACCTCCAGTAAAAGGAGGGATCTTGGATGGTTGAAGTGTGTAATACACAGGTGATGAAACCGCTTTTGGAAAAGTACGGCTTTCATTTTTCGAAGGCTAAGGGGCAGAATTTTCTGACTGCAAGCTGGGTCCCGGAGCAGATTGCGGAGCAGTCCGGCGTGGATCAGACAGTTGGTGTTTTGGAAATCGGCCCCGGTATCGGTCCGCTGACGCAGCAGCTATGCCTGCGCGCTCAAAAGGTCTGCGCGGTGGAATTGGACAACCGCTTAGAGCCCATTTTAAAGGAGACAGTAGGCGGCTTTGAAAACCTGAATATTTTGTGGGGCGACATTCTGAAGCAGGATATCCCAAAGCTTGTTCGGGAGCAGTTTGGTGCTTTGCGCCTAATGGCCTGTGCAAATCTGCCATATTATATTACTTCGCCCATTCTCTCCGCGCTTTTGGAGGCGAAATGCTTTGAAGCAGTGACGGTGATGGTGCAAAAGGAAGTGGCGGTGCGCATTGCCGCAAAACCGGGGACGGCAGATTACAGTGCCTTTACAATCTTCTGCCAGTATTATGCAGAGCCGGAACTGCTTTTTGATGTGCCTGCCCATTGCTTTATGCCCCAACCGAAGGTGACCTCTGCAGTTATTACATTGCGCACCCGAAAGGAATTGCCTTGGGATGTGCTCAGTGAGGAGCTGTTCTTCCGAACGGTTCGTGCCAGCTTTGCGATGCGTCGTAAAACATTGCACAACGGTCTTGCGGCCGGTTTCCCCGAGTTGGGCAAAGAGGGTGCAAAGGCTGTTTTGGCGGCGTGCGGACTGCCTGAAAATGTCCGGGGTGAAACCCTGTCTATTGAGCAGTTTGCGTCAATCAGTAACGCCATATATCACAGAAAAAAAGGTAATTAATAATTGAAAGAGAATAAGATGATTGAATTTTTGTTTTTGGATTTGGACGATACCATTTTAGATTTTCATAAGGCAGAGCATCTTGCACTTTCCAAAACACTGCGGCAGTTCGGTTTGGAGCCCACCGAAGAAGTAATGTCCCGTTATAGTGAGATTAATAAATCCTATTGGGAACGGTTAGAGCGCAAGGAACTGACAAGACCTCAAATTTTAGTAGGCAGATTTGAAAGCCTTTTTGATGAATACGGCATTGCGATCGAACCTGCGGCTGTTGCACGCTGTTATGAGGAAAACCTGTCTGTAGGGCATTATTTTCTGCCGGGTGCATTGGAAGCGCTGCAGAGTCTTTGTAAAAAATATAAGCTGTATTTGACCAGTAACGGCACAGCTCGTGTGCAAGCCGGACGGCTGAAAAGCGCGGATATCAGCAAGTACTTCCAGAAGATTTTTGTCTCGGAAGAAATAGGTGCAGACAAGCCTGATAAGCAATATTTCGACCGCTGTGCTGAGCAGATTCCCGATTTTGATCCCCAAAAGACTATGATCGTAGGCGATTCCTTAACCTCCGATATTCAAGGCGGCATCAATGCAGGACTGCACACGTGCTGGATTAATCCCGACCATAAGAAAAATACTACAACAATTCAACCGGAATATGAACTGGAATCTCTGTCTCAGTTGGAAGCATTTATCGAAACATTGTAAAAAAAACACATCTATCTATAATTGAACGGGAACAGGCTGATGAATTATCATCGTGTCTGGGGTCACCTTGCAGTCCATGGCTATGATCTGTACACCGGCTTCAGCGGATTCCCGCAACGCCTGACCGAAAGCAGGATCTGTTTGATCGTTGGGATGCAGATACGCGACGTGTTCCATTTGTATCACAAAGAGCACATATGCACCGTAGCCTTCACGAGAAAGACGGGTAAGCTCCCGTAGATGCTTTACACCTCTTGTGGTAGGTGCGTCGGGAAAAGCGCAAATGCCGTCATTTTCTAAAGTAACGCCTTTTACCTCCAAAAAACATTTCTTTCCGTCTTTGTGAAAGGAAAAGTCAAATCTGGAGTCGCCAAAGGTGGTTTCAGGTCGAATGTGGGCAACAGCGCCCAATCCACCGCTGTGCAGCCATTCGCAGGCGGCTGCATTGGGCAGCTGAGAGTCCATATTGATCAGGCGGTTTCCTTTTTGGACGGCAATTAAATCGTATCGCGTTTTACGGGCAGGGGAGAGGCAGTCTGCGCAATAAACGGTGACTCCCGGTTGAAGCAGCTCTTTACACCTGCCGGTGTTTTTGACATGGCAAATCTCTTCCTTGCCGTTTATTTCAACATGGGCGATAAAGCGATTAGGACGGCTGATAAATCGGCCGGATACAATAGGTTGTGTATAGTGCATGTTACATTTCCTGTTCTTTTTTCTGCTATTTTATAATAGATGATGAAATTCGGCAATACATAAATACGCAATAATTATTTTAAATTTTAAGGTTGAAAAATTCAAAAATGAATATATAATAGTCTTCAGTATAAATAGAAAGGAAAACACCCAAAATGTTTTTCAAAAAGCTGCAAGAAAAGGTGCGCAAGTTACCGCCGGCGGTGATATTTTTTGTAATTTTATTATACTGGGAAATTCTGACAAAGACTGTTACCTGCAGACGATTTTTTGATCTTGGTCTTGTTTTTATGCCTGTTTTCAGTGCGGTATTGGCACTGGGGATGCAGGCTGTTTGCCTGCTGTTTCGGCAGAAGGGACAGCGTATTGCTGCAAGAATTATGCTCAGCATTATTTTCGTTGTTTTTGCGGCGCAGACGGTTTACTTCTTCTTTTTTAACAAATATCTGATTACCTATTCCTTGGTTTCCGGTGGTGTCAATCAGGTCTTGACCGGCAAAATCAATGATAGTACTGTTGCGGCGGTAATTGATGGAATTCCCATGATTTTGCTGTTCGCGATTCCTCTTGTTTTATACTTTATTTTCGCAAAACGCATCCAAAAACCCTATGAAAAGTACAAAAATGCGCTGAAATCCTTTTTAGCATCCTTAATTTTGCACATTGTAGCGGTCATTGTGATCAGCTTTGTGCCCAATCTTTCCTATATCCAAAATGGACTTTATGACCCCAATTATGCCGTTGGCAGCTTCGGCTTGATGCGGACGGAAGCGCTGGATCTGAAATATAATCTGTTCGGCTTCAGTCAGGACCTGCGCATTGAGGAGGAAAATGTTACTGTTCCGGAGGACGACGATATAGACGATGCTTCGGAATATAACGTCCAAAAATATGACTTTGATGCATTGAAGGAAAAGGAAGAGGACGAAACACTTAAAGAAATGCACGGCTATTTTGCCGATCAGATGCCCACGAAGAAAAACGCTTATACCGGAATGTATAAAGGCTACAATCTGATCACCATTGTAGCGGAAGGCTTTTCGCCCTATGCAATTGATCCGAAGCTGACGCCCACCTTATATAAGATGCAGCGTGATGGCTTTAAATTTACCAATTTCTATACGCCTATATGGGGCGTCTCCACATCCGATGGTGAATATGTAGCAAATACAGGGCTGCTTCCTAAAGCAGGTGTTTGGAGCTTCTTTGATTCTGCAGAAAACGATATGCCATACTGCCTTGGCAATATGTTTAAGAGCATTGGCGTGAATAAAACATTTGCCTATCACAATAACTCTGCAGGATACTACCGACGTGATTTGTCCCATCCCAATATGGGGTATACCTTTAAAGCGATGGGCAACGGGTTGGAGGAATACGTACAGAACGTATGGCCTCAGTCGGATTTGGAAATGATTGCAGGCTCGGTTTCTGATTATATACAGCCGAATGAACAGTTCTGTGCTTATTATATGACAGTCAGCGGTCACCGGGAGTATGATAAAGAAATCAATGCAATGGTGGCCAAAAATTGGCACCTGGTGGAAGATCTGCCCTGCAGTGATATGCTGAAAAGCTACTATGCCTGTAATATTGAACTGGACAGAGCAATGCAGGCACTGATGTTCGCTTTGGAGGAAGCCGGTGTTGCTGATCGAACAGTCATCACAATCACGCCCGACCACTATCCTTACGGACTGGAAGATAAAACCGGTGATATCTATGGCGCTTGGGAAGAGCTGCTGGGTCACGAGGTGGATTTGGAATTTGAGCTGTATAAGAGCTGCTTTTTGCTGTACTGCTCTGGCACAAAGAATCCTCCGGTAATTGATAAGGTGTGCTATTCTGCCGATATTTTGCCGACGTTGCTGAATCTGTTTGGATTTGAGTATGATTCCAGACTGTTGGCCGGAAGCGACATTCTTTCCGACAGTGATGGGCTTGTGATTCTTTCCAACCGTGCGTTTATTACTCCCTATGGCAGCTACAATGCCACCGAGGACGAATTTATTCCCAGCGATCCGGACTATTTCTCCAATGAAGAAGAGATGGAAGAATACGTGGAATCTATGCAGGCGGTGGTAAATAACACGTTAGGCATATCCGCAAAGATTCTGGAAACGGATTATTACGGTTATCTGAAAAATCCCCAGGAGTATACACAACCGCAGGAGATGCGTTCGGTAACGGTCATCATTTACTCTTTCTGCGTGGTGGCAGTGGCGGTTCTTATAACGGTGTATGTTTTGTACAGACGCCATCAGAAAAAAACAGTCTCTCCGCAGGATGAGCCTTCCGATCTGCAAAATGTTTAATTGATCTTCAAAAATCCTCCAACAAAAGTTGGGGGATTTTTTTGCAAAAGGATGTAGAAAACGGTAAAATTTTATTGAAAAAAAGAAACTATTGTGATACTATTATGCTGTATTTAAATGCAAAAATTCACTTATGGAGGATTTAACAGTGAAGAGATTAATGAAGCAGGGCCTTTCCGTATTGCTGGTTTTGATGATGGTGCTCAGCGTATTTTCCGGCATCACCATCGAGATTTCTGCCGCAGGGACGGTCACCTACAGATACGGCACCGGCAGTTATTCTAATGTTGTGTACAACTGGGGAACCCGCGGGGATGAGGCTACATTCCTATCTCCAATGGCGATTGCGTATTATGAAGATGCCAATACCTCTTATACAATTCTCTCCGGCTATGCCGGCAGCAGTAATCAGACCGGAGCAGGCAGCAGTGACCTTTATTACAAGCTTCAAAGCCTGATGAGCAGCGGCGCAAAGTCAAGTTCCTATGATGCAGTCAAGACTTTAGCTAAATATACGGACTGCCAGCAAAACGGCAATTGGAATGGCGGTAAGATTTCTTCTTTCTATTCCGGCACCGGCATTGGACCGGGCTGGAATAGCAGCGAATGGAACAGAGAGCATACCTGGCCCAAAAGTAAGGGCGGAGACAATTGCGAAAACATTTTTATGGTTCGGCCTACATCCATAAAGGAGAATTCAAGCCGTAGCAATACTGCATACGGTTCCGGCAGCAGCTATTATGACCCCAACTCGGAGAACCCACCCAGTGACCTTCGGGGCGATGTTGCTCGTCTGATGCTCGGTGTATGGGTGCGTTACGGCTCCAACTCTGAAATTAAGAGCAAAATGTGGGGAAGCAGCGGCGTAATGGAGAGCAAGGACGTGCTGCTGGACTGGATTGAAACTGACCCTGTGGATACCTGGGAATTGGGAAGAAACGACTCTGTAGAGTCTATTCTGGGCTTCCGCAACGTGTTCGTGGATTACCCCGAGCTGGCATTTGATCTGTTTGAAGAGCCTGTGCCTGCCAATATGCAAACTCCCTCCGGTGGCAGTGCTGCACCTGCTTATACGATCACAGCCACATCGAATAACACTTCCTATGGTACAGTTTCTGTCAATGGTAAGACCATTACCGCTGCTCCCAAGACCGGGTATTATGCTTCCGGCTATACTGTTTTGTCCGGCAGTGCTACCGTGAGCCAAAACGGCAATACATTTACCGTGACTGCTTCTTCCAATTGCTCCATTCGCATTAACTTTGCAGCGAAGACCACGGTTACAGTATCTTTTTCCGGTGCCAATGTGACATCACAAACCGTTTATGCCGGGGAATCTATGACGCTGCCTACGGTGACAGCACCTGATGGATATAACTTTGTCGGTTGGACGAAATCCCCCCTTAGTTCCATTACGACGACCAAGCCGACCACCTATACCGGCTCCTTTACACCTAACGCAAATACCACCCTTTATGCGCTGTATAGCTATACGGACGGAGAGGGGACTGGCACCGGGGAGTACACCTTGGTAACCAGTGCAAGCCAGTTGCGTGCCGGTGCGAAGGTGCTGATCGCCTCTAATGAGAAGGGCTATGTAAACGGTGACATTTCCGGCACGTTTATGCTGAATGTGTCGGCCACCTTCTCTTCCGATAAATCCACGATATCTACTGTGCCGACGGGCGCATTGCCGTTAACCTTAGGTGGCTCTGCCGGTGCATGGACCTTCTCCAACGACAGCGGCAGCCTGCTGGGTGCAACAGAAGCAAAGGCCCTGTCGTGGGGCAGCGGAACCACCACTTGGACCATCTCTGTTACAAGTGACGGAACAACCATCCAAAATGGAAACAGCAGTTACGGACGCTTCCTGTACAATGTCAGTTCGCCCAGATTTACAACCTATGCATCTTCTACTGCTGCTTCTGCGACGATGCTTCTGCCGCAGTTGTATATGCAGGAAAGCGGTGGCACGGTGTATTACACCAGCTCTCTTTGCGAGCACACCAACACAACCAATATCGGTGCAACAGCTGCAACCTGTACAGAAGTAGGTTATACCGCAGGCGTTTACTGTAACACCTGTAACAGTTACATCAGCGGTCACGAAGAAGTTGCTGCATTGGGGCACGACTATGATGAGGGCAGTTACATCGAGATGCCTACCTGTGAATTGGAGGGTGAAATCGAGTACACCTGTATCAGATGCGATTACCTGTATACAGAATTGTTGCAGCCTTTAGGACATAACTATGTGCTTTCCGGTAACGTGTATACCTGCTCCGGCTGCGGTGACAGCTATACAATTCCGGTTATTTCCTTTAGCGTTCCTGCGGGTGTTGCTGCTGTGAATGACGCGCTCTGCGATGCAAACGGTGTAGAAATGCCCGGGGCAGGAGCGCCTGAGGGCTATACCTTCGTTGGCTGGATTGCAAACGAATTGGACAATACTTCCGATAAGCCGGGCAATATTTATAAGGCAGGCGATCTGTGTACGGTCTCCGCAAATACCACCTATTACGCCCTTTATACCTATACGGAAAATGACGGTGGCGGTGACTCTGCATATGAGCTGAAGGATCTTTCCACCATTGGACCCAACGATACATTTGTAATCACCACGACCCACGCAACAAACGGCACTTATGCACTACCCAATAATCAGACCAGTAAACCTTCTGCGGTGAATGTCACCGTATCCGATGACAAGCTTTCTGCAGAGCCTGCTGAAAACCTGCTGTGGACTTTGGGCGGTGATTCTTCTGGTTACATCTTCTATCCCAACGGCACAACCGCCAGCTGGCTTTACTGTACTAGTTCGAACACAGGTGTATCTGTGGGTACTAATTCCGGCAATACGTTTGTGATTGACTCTTCCAGCGGATATCTGAAGCACCTCGGCACAGGCCGATACCTCGGCGTGTATAATAAGCAAGACTGGCGCTGTTACACTTCCCCCACGATCAATATCGGCGGCCAAGAGCTGCAGTTCTATGTAAAGACAGCTCAGGGTACAGCCTACTATACCACACTGCCTTCTGCAGCTGAGGAGCAGCCGGATATTATAGACTGCTGGAATGTGGAGCTGGCGGATAATATTGGACTGAACTTTGTGCTGAATATTTCCGATGAAGATGCCCCTGACGCAGAGGCTCTGGTACTGTTTGACGATGAGCTCCTGGAATACGCCATTGCGGATCTGGAAAAGAACGAGAACGGTCAATTCGTTTTGCACATTGAAGTGGCAGCCTGTCAGATGCGTGAAGAGGTGCTTTTGTCCATCACAGTAAATGATGAAACGGTAGAAAATACATATTCTGTGCGTCAATACGCCGAATATATCCTGACGGATGTGAACGACGAATTTGATGATGAAACAAAGGCAATGGTAACGGCAATGCTGCACTATGGTGCGGCCGCACAGCGGTATTTTGATTATGACGTTGAGAATCTGGCAAATGACGGATATACCGATGATCTGAATTATACGATCGCATCTGCAGAACAGACTGCAGTTCAGAATCCTCTGAATGGCATCGTGCACTATGGTTCTACATTGCTGCATAAGGACAAAATTGCGGTTCGTTTCTACTTCCAATTGACAGGTGAGGATATTTCCGCCTATACCTTTAAGGTGGATGGAAACGCGAAAAACCCCGCATACAGCGAGCAGTACGGTATGTACTATGTGGAGATGGCAGGCATTTTGCCCAACGCTTTGGGTCAGAATGTTTCTGTGACCATTAACGACACAATGACTGTTTGCTATTCTCCTTTGCAGTATATTTCCCGTCAATACAACAATACTTCGGATGAAGAACTGAAGGATTTGATGCAGCAGCTGTATGATTACTATTTTGCTGCAATGAATTATGTTGGCTAATTGATATTTTCAAAAGTGCCCACCTCAAAACAAGGTGGGCACTTTTATGTGATGCATAAAGAAATTAATTTCGATTTTTCTATTGTAAATAATCCTCTTTCTGTGGTATAATAAGATGATAAAATGCGGAGGAATGTGACTTTGGAAAGAATAGAACGTTTAAACGAGGAAAAGGTTGAGCGCGCGGTTCTTGTGGGATTGAATGCCGACTGCTTTACAAAAGAACAAACAGCCTCCGAAGAAACACTGGAGGAACTGGAAGCACTGCTGGAAACAGCCGGTGGCATTTGTACAGGAAAGATCCTGCAAAACCGTCATACCCCTGATGCCCACAGCTTCATTGGCGAGGGAAAAGCGCAGGAGGTTCGGGATTTGATTGTGTCTACCGAATCCACGATGGCTGTATTCGACAATGAGTTGTCACCGGGGCAGATTCGTGCACTGGAGGAAATTCTTGGTGTAACGGTTTTGGACCGTTCTGCCCTGATTTTGGATATTTTTGCCCAAAGAGCCAAAACCCGTGAGGGTCGTCTGCAGGTAGAGCTGGCACAGTATAAATATTTGTTACCCCGTCTTTCCGGTATGGGTGTCAGCCTTTCCCGTCAGGGCGGCGGAATCGGCACCCGTGGTCCCGGTGAAACAAAGTTGGAGTCTGACCGCCGACATATACGCGAACGGATTCACAGACTGCAGAATGAATTGGATCAGGTGCGTCAGGTTCGTGCTGTTCAGCGTGAGCGCAGAATGAAAAATTCTGTACCTGTCGTTGCAATTGTAGGCTATACAAATGCAGGCAAATCCACGCTTCTAAATCAATTGACCGATGCTGGCATTCCTGCCAATAACCGCCTGTTCGATACGCTGGACACCACATCCCGTCAGCTGACGGTTTCTGATAATTTAGATGTTATTTTATCGGATACGGTAGGGTTTATTGCGAAATTGCCCCACCATCTGGTGGATGCATTCCGGGCAACACTGGAAGAACTGGAATACGCAGATCTTCTTCTGCACGTCATTGATTCTGCAGATCCCAATCGGGAGGAGCACATCGCTGTGGTGGACAGCTTGATTTTGAAGCTTGCCAAACCGGGCACAAAAATCCTTCGCTGCTATAATAAAGCGGATTTAGTTCCGGCTGAAGATATTCCGGTTGGTGAGGACGTGGTGAAGATCTCTGCCAAACACGGAATCGGTATGGCAGAACTTCTGAAGGCAATAGAAAAAGCCTTGGGGCATGCCCGTCATCACATTGTGGTTTGCCTGCCTTATTCGATGGGTGGGATGGTGGATACCCTTCACAATAGCGCCCAGGTACTTGCGGTAGAATATACTGCAGAGGGTATTGAAGTGCAAACCATTGTCGATTCCATTCTTTACGGAAAGCTAAGAGGGTATATCACGAAAGAAATATAAAAACAGGAGGTGTGATCTATGGATGAATATCTTGTCCCAAGCGGATATGGCGAGGACGAATTTGTGGAAAAGAAATCCCGATTTATCGGTCGTGTCTGGTTGGTGGAAACAGAGCAGGAAGCCTTGGATCGCATCGCTGAAATGAAAAAACAACATTACGATGCCACCCACAATTGCTGGGCATACGTTATCCGGGATGGTGCAGTGCGCTTCTCTGACGATGGTGAACCGGGCGGCACAGCCGGTATGCCGATGGTGCAGGTTTTGCAAAAAGAAGGGCTGTTTAACGTTGTGTGTGTCGTCACCCGATACTTTGGTGGGACGCTATTGGGCGCAGGCGGTTTGGTTCGCGCATATACAAAAGGCGCGAAAATTGCTGTGGATGCTGCAGGCAAGTCTATGAAACGAGTCTGGTCTGTGATTTATTTGCCCTGTCCCTACAATTTCTATGAACGGGTGAAGCTGGAAGTAGAAGCGTTTGAAGGGATCATCCGAGATACGCAATTTGGGGCAGAAGTAGAGCTGGAAATTTTGATGGCACAGGGCAATACCAAAGCGTTTTTAGAGCGCATTGTGGATATGACCTCCGGTACGGTCGAAGGAATGGAAACCGGTCAGGAATATCGTGCTTTTCCTGTGTAAGAGGTGATAATATGGAGCTTCGGCAGATTTTAGAGCATCAGGAGCATATACGATTAGACGAACGCGCGGCTTTTTCGGATGAAAGTCAGGGACGGCTTTTTCCTGAAGAAATCTCGGATGAGGATGTGCGTACTGCATATCAACGAGATACTGACCGCATTGTACATTGTAAATCTTTTCGCCGCTTGATGCACAAAACCCAGGTGTTTTTAAGCCCGGAGGGCGACCACTATCGCACCCGTATGACCCATACCATTGAGGTTTCCCGTATTGCGCGTACCATTGCAAGAGCACTGAATCTGAATGAAGATTTGACGGAGGCCATTGCTATGGGGCACGATTTGGGGCATACCCCTTTCGGACACGCGGGAGAGGGGGCGCTGAGTGAGTGCCTGGGCAAGCCCTTTTATCATAACGAGCAGAGCCTTCGTGTGGTGGACATCCTTGAAAAAAACGGAGAGGGTCTAAACCTGACCTACGAGGTTCGGATGGGCATTTTAGGCCATACCGGGGAACGTATTCCTGAAACCTTGGAAGGTCAAATTGTTCGATATTCTGATCGTTTTGCATACGTTAATCACGACATTGACGATGCGATCCGGGGCGGTATTCTAAGCAATGAGGATATTCCCGGCAGCATCAGTAAAGTTTTAGGTTCCGTTCATTCTGAACGGGTCAATTCCCTTACCTGTGATTTGATTAGTACATCAAGAGAGTCAGGGGTCATTCAATTGTCTCCGGAAGTGGATACTGCGCTTCAGGATTTGCGGAGTTTTCTTTTTGAAAATGTGTACCGCAATCCCATTGCGAAAGGACAGGAGACGAAGGCCCAGTCGATGCTGAAAAGGCTCTATGACTATTATTTCAACAACCCGGATGCATTGCCGCCGGATTTTCAGCCGCAGATGTCTTTCGACGGCCTGGAACGAATCGTGTGCGATTATGTTGCCGGAATGACAGATCATTACGCAGTAGATAAGTATACCGAATTATTTATTCCGATGGGTTGGCATATCCGCGGATAATGTGATATAATTTGTCCTGAAGATGCTGAAAGGAGGGAAGGAAGTGGCTTTTCCACAGTCCTTTATTGATGAACTGATTGCGCGAAATCCCATTGAGGATGTTGTCGGACAGTACGTAACATTACGCCGTTCCGGTGCAAATATGTTTGGACTATGTCCATTCCACGGTGAAAAAACTGCCTCCTTCTCTGTTGCACCGGATAAGGGCATTTACTATTGCTTTGGCTGTCACAAGGGTGGCGGTGCTATCAATTTTATGATGGAATTGGAAGGACTGAGCTATCCGGATGCAGTTCGTGCCCTTGCAAAACGCAGTGGTATGGAAGTGCCTGAAGATGAGCAATATCAAAGCAAATACCGCGCACAGGAGCGCCTGTGGGCGCTGCATAAAGAGGCGGCACGCTTCTTTCACAGTCAGCTGTATGCACCCATAGGGAGCGCGGCACTGGAGTATGCAGTGGGTCGCGGAATGACCAAAAATACACTCACCAAATTTGGCATTGGCTATGCCCCCGACAGCTGGGATATGTTGGTGAAGGCACTGACAGAAAAAGGATATACGCGGCAGGAGCTGATCGACAGCGGTTTGGTGACCGTTTCACAGAAGAGTGGTAATGTTTTTGACCGCTTCCGCGATCGTTTAATGTTCCCCATCATTGATGTTCGGGGTAACATCATTGGATTTGGCGGCCGCATTATGAATAATAAAGATGCGGATGCCGCGAAATACCTCAATTCTCCGGAAACACTGATTTTCAATAAAAGAAAAAATCTGTTCGGTCTCAATTATGCCAAAAAAAGCACCTTGGGGTATCTGATTCTGGTGGAAGGCTATATGGATGCTATTGCATTGCATCAATATGGATTTGACTGTGCAGTGGCATCCCTTGGTACAAGCCTGACAGAAGATCACGCTACATTGATCAGCCGCTATGTAGAGCAGGTTGTGCTGATTTATGACGGAGACGAAGCAGGGCAGCGTGCAACGCGCCGTGCAATCCCGATTTTGGAGAAGGCCGGAATTCGCGTCAAGGTTCTGCAAATGAAAGACGCAAAAGACCCCGACGAATACCTTAAAAAATTCGGTGCGGATAAGTTCCGGATTTTGCTCGAGGATTCTTCAAACCGTGTGGAATATCAGCTCAATGCCATTAAACGCAAATACGATATCCGTCAGGATGATCAGAAGGTGCGTTACGTGCAGGAGTGTGCGGATTTAATCAGCACACTGGGAAGCTCCGTTCAACGGGAGATTTATGGTGCACGGGTAGCTGAGAGTGCCGGTATTGCTTCTGAGGCAGTGAAGCTGGAAATTGGCAAGGCTTATAAGCGCCGTCAGGCACAACAAAAAAAGCAGCAGGAAAAAATAGATCTTGCACCGGTCAGAAGCCTGCAACCGAAAATTCGCACCATTCGTTACGACAATATGCGCTCAGCAATGGCTGAAGAAGGTGCGATTGCAATGGCACTGTTAGATCCGTCTCTGATGGATGAATACAAGACTTTTGACGGTCAGAAATTCTCTGTACCATTGCTCGGCAAGGTTTACGATCAGTTAAAGCAGATGCATCATCAGGGACTGGATGTAACATTAGCCGGTCTGACAGATCTGTCTGCTGAGGAAATGAGTCACGTGGTTGGATTATGCCAAAAACGGGAAGGACCTTTAAATATAGATGCGTTCCGTGATTGCGTGGCGACAATTCTAAAGGCCAACCAGGCATCGGAGGTATCTTCTGATGCGGATTTATTGGCATTCCGCAATAAACTAAAAGAAAGCAAAGGGACGAAGTAATGTCGGCTGTTTTAACACCCGAACAAGATGCCAGCACTGTAGGCGAAAACGGTATTGGACAATATATGCAGGATATTCGGCATTTTCCCCGTTTATCTGCAGATGAAGAACGGGCGTTGGCGATGGACTGTGCCCACGGTGACGAGGAAGCCATCAAAAAAATGGTAAGCTCGAATTTGCGCTTGGTTGTTTCTGTTGCCAAGGAGTATGCCGGCAGAGGCGTGCCGCTTTTGGATTTGATTCAGGAGGGCAGTATCGGACTTATTGCTGCTGCCCGTAAATTTGACTATACCCGGGATGTGCGGTTCTCTACATACGCAACGAAATGGATTCGTCAGGGTGTAGCGCGCTGTTTTGCCGATCATAGCGGATTGATTCGTGTACCTCATTATACCGCTGAAAAAGTTCATAAGGTCCTGCAGGCCAAAAGCGAGCTTGCCCAGCGGTATGGGTATGAGCCGGATTTACAAACGATTTCGGCCTACTGCAATATGGATCAGGAGAAAGTAAAAGGGCTGCTTTCCGTTATTCCACAGGTGTACTCCATAGATGCGCCCGTCGGTGAAGATGGGGAGGAAGGTCTTGCGGCATTGCTGGAAGATTTGCACGCGCCCCAACCGCAGGAAGAATTGGTGCGGCGTGAGCTTCGCAATACTATGGAAAATATGCTCTCTATGCTCACAAGCAGACAGCAGCAGGTTTTGCGGCTTCGATATGGTATGACGGGAGATGAACCCTGTTCTTTGGAACAAATTGCAAAGAGACTTTCCGTTTCCAAGGAACGTGTGCGGCAGGTAGAGCACGAGGCCATTGCAAAGCTAAAGAAAATCGGAGCTGATTTCGGACTGGAGGATTACTTGGATTGAATATGCTTGATTTTACATTTGAAGATGCGCCGTGGATGTTGGAATTACAGAATCTTCCTGCCGGAGCAACATTTTCTGCCGCTCGATTTTTGACCCTGACAGAAGTGGAAGACCCGGTTGGATTTGATGAAGCCCTTCAGTTTGCAGAGGATCATCGGATTTTGTTGGATGTTTCTGATTTACCACCGGTCACCCTGTCCGGAAGTGATGCATTGCGGCTGAAACAGGAAGCCGATCTTGCGTTTACCGCAGATGTGACCTGCGGCTTGGATGAAAATGATCCGCTGAAGCTGTATTTGCAGGAGCTTGCGTATACACCTGTTGCCGGTGATGTGCAGATGCTTGCTGAGGAATTTGCCGCAGGCAAACAGCATTTGGCAGAGCAGATCGTAAATCTCTCGTTGAGTCGTGTTGTGGAAACGGCGTTTTCCTATACCGGTCATGGTGTGCTTTTGCTGGACTTGATCCAGGAAGGCAGTATGGGTTTGTGGCAAAGCCTTTTAAGTTTTGAAAAGGGCGATTTTTCGGAGTATTCTCAAGGTTTTATTGCCCGGTATATGGCTCGACTGGTTATACAGCAGGCCCGTGACAGCGGTGCAGGTCAAAAATTACGGCAGGATATGGAAGACTATTTGGATGTAGATCAGCGCTTGCTGACAGAGCTGGGGCGCAATGCGGTGACGGAAGAGATTGCAGAGGCGATGCACATTTCCGTAGAAGAAGCCACGGTCATTGAAAAAATGGTTATGACTGCCCGTAATATGGAGCGCGCGCACGAAGCACAGAAAGAGCCTGAACCCTCTCCGGAAGATGATCAGGCGGTTGAGGATACTGCCTACTTCCGCCTCCGCCAGCAAATTGCGGAGTTGCTTTCCGGTCTTTCGGAAACAGATGCAAAGCTTCTGACTATGCGGTTCGGTCTGGAGGGCGGCGCACCGCTAACACCAACACAGGTTGGCAACATTTTAGGATTAACGCCGGAGCAGGTGGTGCAGCGAGAGGCCGCTGCGCTTGCAAAGCTTCGGAATCAATAAGTTATAAAGGAAGGGTAACACAATTATGGCTAAAACGTATGCCATTGCGATTGACGGTCCTGCCGGTGCAGGAAAAAGTACAATTGCGAAGCGCCTTGCAAAGGAATTGGGCTTTTATTATGTAGATACCGGCGCAATTTACCGCACCGTTGCTTATTTTTTGGATTTGCTGGGCGTAAGTCCGAAGGATGTAGACGGTGTAGAGCGTTATATTGATGAACTGACGGTAGAGATTGAATATGACGAAAACGGCGAACAGCATATGATTATGAACGGTATGGATGTTACAAACGACATTCGTACGCCTGAAATTTCAATCAAGTCGTCTTTGGTTTCCGCACATGCGGTGGTGCGTGAAATGCTGCTGGAGATGCAGCGCGAGGTTGCACGTCAGCATAATGTTATTATGGACGGACGGGATATCGGCAGTGTGGTGCTGCCAAAGGCGGATGTGAAGATTTTCCTGACGGCCGCGCCCGAAGTGCGTGCAAAACGGCGTTGCGAAGAACTGCAGCAAAAAGGTCAAAAGGCAAATTATGATGTGGTACTCAAAGATATCATACAACGGGATTATCAGGATACCCATCGTGCCATTGCACCCCTTAAAATGTGCAGAGACTCGGTGAAACTCGACACCTCTGAACTGGATATCAACGGTGTCATTGAAGCAATGAAGCAAATCATTCAGGAAAAAATTGCGTTATGAGCATTACAGTTGCAAAAAATGCAGGGTTTTGCTTTGGTGTAAACCGTGCGGTTGAAATGGTTGAGCAGTCGGCAAAAAATGACGATCAGGTTGTTACGTTGGGTCCCATTATTCACAATCGACATGCAGTTGCGCATTTTGCGGAAATGGGCGTGCGTGTGATTGAGAATCCTGTAGAGGCACAACCCGGTCAAACGGTGATTATTCGATCTCACGGCATCTCAAAGGCGGTCCAGGAGATCTTGGAGCAACGGGGCGCAAATATTGTTGACGCTACTTGTCCTTTTGTAAAACGCATTCACAATATTGTGGCGGATGCAGAACGGGAGGAGCGTCTCCCGGTGGTGATCGGCACGAGAACACATCCTGAGGTTCAGGGAATAGCCGGTTGGTGTAATCATTGTGAGATTTTTGAAACAGCCGATGAACTGCTGCAATGGGCAAATTCCGATCAGATTCAATCAGATTCGCCAATTTGTATGGTTTGTCAGACAACATCCACTGAAAGTTTGTGGAAAATTTGCTGTGAAATAGCAAAAAAACAGTTTACTAATTTAAAAATATTTGATACAATATGTAAAGCTACTGAATTTCGGCAAAATGAGGCTGCACGGCTCAGTGCTGTATGTCAGGCGATGGTTGTTGTGGGGGATACCCACAGCTCCAACACCAATCGATTGGCATCCATTTGCCGGGAGCACTGCGATAAAGTTGTGATGGTAGACAATGCTGAGGAGCTTGTCCCCGACTTTTTTGATGGTGCAACAGAGGTTGGAATCACTGCAGGTGCATCAACACCTGCGTGGATTATAAAGGAGGTCAACAAGACTATGAGCGAAATTATCAATGCTGAGGCTGTACAGGAGGAAAGCTTTGAAGCACTTCTTGAGCAGTCCATCAAGACTTTAAATACAGGAGATAAAGTTACCGGTATCGTAACAGGTATTGGCACTACAGAAGTCCAGATCGATCTGGGCACCAAGCACGCCGGCTACATCCCGTATGATGAAGTCAGCGCAGATCCTTCCGTTAAGCCTGAGGATATTCTGAAGGTTGGCGATGAGATCGAAGTGTTCGTCGTTCGTGTGAACGATCAGGAAGGCACCTGCCAGCTGTCCAAGAAGAAGCTGGACGGCATGAAGGTGTGGGATGATATGGCTACCTGGTGCGAAGAGAAGACTGTGGTAGACGCTGTCATTACTGAGGAAAACAAGGGCGGTTTGGTTGCCAATGTAAAGGGCATCCGCGTGTTCATTCCTGCTTCTCAGTCTGACGTGGCTAAGGGCGGCGATATGGCTGCTATGGTCGGTCAGAAGGTGCAGATGAAGATTACCGAAGTCAACCGTGCACGTCGTCGCGTGATCGGCTCTGTTCGTGCTGTATCTGCTGAGTCCCGTAAGGCTGCTCAGGAGAAGATCTGGAACGAGATTCAGGAATGTGCCAAGTATCACGGTGTTGTCAAGTCCCTGACTTCTTACGGTGCATTCGTTGACATCGGCGGTGTGGACGGTATGGTTCACGTTTCCGAGCTGAGCTGGAATCGCATTAAGACTCCTGCTGATGTTGTCAGCGTTGGCGATGAGCTGGATGTTTACGTCATCTCCTTCGACGCTGCGAAGCACAAGATCTCTCTGGGCTACAAGACTGCCGAGATGAATCCTTGGAACAAGTTTATGATGAACTACAACGTAGGTGATGTAGTGGATGCAAAGGTTGTGAAGCTGATGACCTTCGGTGCATTTGCTGAGATCATCCCCGGCGTTGACGGCTTGATTCACATTTCTCAGATTGCCAACAAGCGCATCGGTAAGCCTGAGGACGTTTTGACTGAGGGTCAGGAAGTCCAGGTAAAGATCACCGAGGTTGATGCTGAGAACAAGCGCATCTCTCTGTCCATTCGTGCTTTGCTGCAGGAAGAGGAAGCTGAGGAAGTTGCAGAGGAAGCTGCAGAAGTTGCTGCAGAAGAGACTGCTGATGTTGCTGCTGAGGAAGTTTCCGAAGAGGCTTAATGTACACACATACCGGGACCGATACGCTCGGTCTCGGTATTTTTTATCATCGGAAAGGATACATAATCTATGATTAAGCACATTGTACTTTACACTTTGAAGAAAGATGTGAACAAGGAAGAAGCGGTGGAGATTATTAAAAACGCTCTGGAGCCGCTGGTCGGTATTGTTCCGGGACTCAAGCACCTTGAAATTCGCGGCGCATATCAAGGCGGTATGGATTATGCCTTGTACTCCGAATTTGAGAGCAAGGAGGCCCTGCGCGATTACGCCACCCACCCGGCTCATCTGGAGGCCAAAAGCCATTTCTGGAATTTTTTAGAAGACCGTTACTGTGCGGACTATGAATTTTGAGGAGAGAGTGAAATGAAAGCGATTGTAACCGTGGTCGGTGAAGACCGTGTTGGAATTATTGCGTCTGTGTGTGCCCAGCTTGCGTCTTATAATGTAAATGTTCTGGATATCAGCCAGACCGTTATGCAGGGCTTTTTTACGATGATGATGGTGGTGCAGGTATCCGACAGTACTTTGCCCCTTGCAGAGCTGGCGAAGAAGATGGAAGAAAACGGCAAGGAAATGAATCTTTCCATTAAACTGCAACGGGCAGATATCTTCAAGGCAATGCATCGCGTGTGAGGTAAGATACTATGCTGAGAATGAAAGAGATTCTGTCCACACAGGATATGATCGACAAACAGCATCTGGATATTCGTACAATTACAATGGGCATTTCTCTATTGGACTGTACGGATCGGGATGTGCACGTATGCGCGCAGAAAATTTATGACAAAATCGTGCGTTGTGCAAAAGATTTGGTCAAGGTCGGACAGGATATTGAATGGGAGTTTGGTATTCCCATTGTGAACAAGCGCATTGCGGTAACGCCCATTTCCATTGTGGGCAGCAGCTGCGATACAGATTCCTATGTGCCTTTGGCAGTAGCGATGGATCAGGCAGCGAAAACCTGCGGTGTGAACTTTATAGGTGGCTTTACTGCTTTGGTGCAGAAAGGTGCAACAAAAGGTGATGAGATTCTGATGAATTCCATTCCCGAGGCGCTTTCCTGCACAGAGCGCGTCTGCGCCAGTGTGAACGTAGGCTCTACAAAAGCCGGTATCAATATGGATGCAGTGGCGAAGATGGGGCGCATTGTGAAGAAAACCTCTGAATTAACTGCAGATCAAGATGGTCTGGGTTGCGCCAAATTGGTGGTGTTTGCCAATGCGGTAGAGGATAATCCCTTTATGGCCGGTGCATTCCACGGTGTTGGAGAGCCGGAATGTGTGATTAATGTGGGCGTGTCCGGTCCCGGTGTTGTGTATCACGCACTTCAAAGCGTGAAAGGCAAGCCCTTTGACGTCGTTGCGGAAACCATTAAAAAGACGGCCTTCCGTATTACCCGTATGGGTCAGATCGTGGGTGTGGAAGCATCCAATCGACTGGGCGTACCTTTTGGCATTGTGGATTTAAGCTTAGCGCCGACCCCTGCGGTAGGCGACAGTGTGGCTCGCATACTGGAAGAAATGGGCTTGGAGACCTGTGGTACACACGGCACGACTGCCGCCCTTGCGCTGTTAAACGATGCGGTTAAGAAGGGTGGCGTGATGGCATCCAATCACGTTGGCGGTCTTTCCGGTGCCTTTATTCCTGTTTCCGAGGATGAAGGAATGATTGCCGCTGCTGAAAGTGGCGTTCTGAGCCTGTCCAAATTAGAGGCGATGACCTGTGTTTGCTCTGTTGGCTTGGATATGATTGCCATTCCCGGAGAGACCTCTGCAGATACCATCGCGGCGATTATTGCTGACGAGGCCGCAATCGGTATGGTCAACAGTAAAACTACAGCCGTCCGTATTCTTCCTGCCCCCGGTAAAAATGTCGGGGATCGGATCGAAATGGGAGGACTGCTGGGCAGCGCACCGGTAATGCCGGTGATTGACAGTTCCAGTGCAGATTTTATTGCCCGTGGAGGACGTATTCCTGCTCCGCTGCAGAGCCTGAAGAATTAAAGAAAGCACCCCTTGGCTTTCCAAGGGGTGCTTTGTGTATAATTTGGTGAGACAAAACCCTTTTCCAAACGACTAATAAGTGAAGGGACAAGAAAACCTTCGGAAAGGAGTCAGTCAATGGACAACGGTGCAAGTAGCTACCGCCGTTTCCTTGATGGTGACGATGAAGGCATCGCACAAATCGTAGAGGAACACAAGGACGGCCTGATTTTGTATCTGAACAGATATGTACGAAATATTCATATTGCAGAGGAGCTTGCCGAGGATACCTTCTTTCGTGTGATCACGGGAAAAGCGAAATTCCGTGGAAAATGCAGCTTCAAAACGTGGCTCTATTCCATTGCGCACCACGTTGCGGTAGATCAAATGCGCCGAAGCAGCAAAGGCCGCGAAATTCCGCTAGACGAAGTGCAGGACATTCTTCGGGATGAGACGGATTTAGAACGTCATTACATCCGTGCTGAACAAATCAGCCGGCTTTATGGGGCGTTAAAACGGATTCCTGAGGCGTATTCTACGGTGCTCTATCTGGTGTACATAGAGGGTTTCTCCAATGGGGAGGCGGCTCGCGTCCTGCACAAAACAGACCGCCAAATTCGCAATCTGCTCTACCGTGGGAAGCTTTCGTTAAAATCAGAATTGGAAAAGGATGGATTTTGTTATGAAGAGCTGTGAGGAAATGACCAAAAGCTTGCTGGACAGGCGGCAAGCATACGTTGCAAAAAAAAGACAGACGAAAAAGCGCCTGATTACTGTGGGCACTTCCGTGTGCGTGGCAGCCTTTGCGGTGCTTTTGGGGCTGGGGATGGGCAAGGAACAACCATCTTACGAGATCTCAAACCCTCCTTCTGTACTTGGAAATAATACGGATATACAGGAACATACCACAGGGGATACACAAACAGCAGTACAGACCCCGGACCGCATTTCGGTGAATCAATTGGATGCGATGCCAACGCAGGAGGATATGTATTTTGCATTGCATCTTGATGATTTTGTAACTTTATCGGAGCAGGAGATGCTGGAGTATTACGGAATCTTAGTCAAACCGATTGTTCCTAAGGATCTTAAACCTGTATTCGGAAGCTTTGGACCGGATGGAATATATAGGAGAAATGGTGGAACGGGAGAAGTCTATCACGATGCACAGGAGTATTCTTATGTAAATCCGGAGGACTATTGCCGCTGCATAGGCATTCGATACGCCAAGGAAAGGCTTCCTTACACCTGCTGTATTATTCCTTCGGATACCTATCAGGCTTCACAGATTGGTGGTGAGGAGATCTATATTGGTCAGTTTGAAGATATCTATATCGCAGAGTTTTTCTACAAAGATGTAGGCTTTCGGGTGGCATCCGATGGCTTGAGCCAAGAGGAGTTTGTTGCGGTACTGGCTTCCATCATCAAATAAACACGAAGCGCGTGTTGCTTACTTTGAAGCAACACGCGCTTTTGCGTCATTTCGCAGAAAGATCGACTTTTTTTCGCAGAATGGAATAGGGGGGGACAGGGCAGGGAAGCTGCATATAAAACAGCATTTCAGGCTTGCGCGGCTCGGTGAGTGCTTGCCCGTCCAGATCCTGCATTTGCGGTATAGTAACAGGGAAGGGGCGTAAATCCGGTCCCACAATTTCCAATTCCTCACCGGTCATAAATTTATTGCGAAGCGAGCAAAGTGCCAATCCATTCTCGTCACAGCTTTGCACAATGGCCGCAACCTGATACTCACGAATGTACCGGGAATGTTCGGTATATTGACCGGGATGACCGAAATAAAAGCCGGTGGAGTAAACACGGTGAGAAATTTTCTCTACTTCGTCTCTCCAAACAGGGTCAACAGGCCGCCCCTCGGCTAAATCGTCAATTACGTGGCGGTATGCCCCGGTAACAATAGCTGCATAATAGGCGGACTTGGCACGGCCTTCAATTTTGATGCAGTCAATGCCGGCTTCTGTCAGCGCCCCAATGTGATCAATGGTGCACATATCTCTGGAGTTGAGAATGTATGTACCTTTATCATCCTCAAAAACCGGGAAGTATTCGCCCGGTCTTTTTTCTTCCATCAGGGCATATTGGTAACGGCAAGGCTGGGCACAAGCGCCCCGGTTGGAGTCTCTGCCGGTCATATAGTTGCTGAGCAGGCATCTTCCGGAATAGCTGACGCACATTGCACCGTGTCCAAAGGTTTCAATTTCCAGTTCTTTCGGTGTTTTTGCCCGAATTTCAGCAATTTCATCCAAACACAGCTCCCGTGCCAGGACGACCCGGGTTGCGCCCAAATCATACCAGGCAGTTGCACATTCATAGTTGGCAATGGACTGCTGGGTGGAAATGTGGCGATCGCATTTGGGGGCATACTTGCCTGCCAGAGAAAATGCGCCCATATCTGCAACAATCAGCGCGTCCACCCCTGCGGATTGCAGCATCTCCAAATGAGCAGGCAGGCGGCAAATTTCATCATTTCGGGGCATGGTGTTGACGGTGACGTGCACCTTGACACCGTGACTGTGGGCAAATTCCACAGCCTTGGGAAGCTCCTCCGGGGAGAAATTACCGGCGAAGGAGCGCATTCCAAAGTCAGTGCCTGCCAGATAAACTGCATCAGCACCGTACAGAACGGCCATTTTAAGCCGTTCCATGTCTCCGGCAGGACTTAATAGTTCTATTTTTTTCATATCAATTCAAGGAATCTACATAGCTGACGTTTCTCTCGTGTTCGGACAGGGTCTTTGCAAAGATGTGTTTGCCGGTTTCGGGATTATACACATAGTAATAGTATCCTGTATTTTCAGGATCCAAAGCGGCATCAAGGCTGTTTCTGCCGGGATTAGAGATTGGTCCGGGAGGCAGCCCACGGTTGTTGTAGGTGTTGTACGGATGATCCATTTTGAGATCTTCGGATGTTAACGGCTTTGAAAGTCCTGTTTCAGGGTCAATATTGCCGTTGAGCGCATAAATCAGAGTGGCATCGATGTTCAGATAGGGATAATTTGCAGGGTTTCTCAGACGATTGAAGATAACCGACGAAATGGTATAGCTTTCGTTATTGTTTGCGGTCTCTTTTTCAATCATAGAAGCGGTGATAACAACCTGCCGGATATTCAGATTCAGACCCGTTCTGCTTTCTATTGTTTCCAGCTTTTCCTTCATCACATCGGTGAAACGATAGTCAAAGCCTTCCAGGAATTTGCGCAGAACATTACCGGGCTCGTCGTTGGTATAGAAAGTATAGGTATCCGGGAAGAGATAGCCCTCCAGGGAATATTTATCACCATAGGTCATACCGTCTAAGAACCAATAAGAACCAAAATCACCGTTTTCAATGTGGGTCTCGAGATTCTCTACATACTCTTCAAGCTGAGCGACTGTACAGACACCCTTTTCCTCCAAGAGATTGAAAATCTGACGGCAGTTATAGCCTTCGGGAATCATAATGTCGATTTCTTCTCTTGCAGGTCCCCAGTTGATCATATTGTTGATCATTGCGTTGTAATCGTACTTGCTGTTTAACGTAAAGGTACCCACGTCAATGTCGGCATCCTTGCCGGTAATCTGCGCGAATTTTTTAAAGAGGTTGGGATGTTCAATAAGACCGGCATCGTGAAGCTTCTTACTGATGGAATCGATGGTATCTTCCTCGGTAATGGTGATTGTCACTTCCCTGTCAGGCTTGCCAAATGCCATCAGATCCACCGTGCTTACCCATAAGGTGCGCCCCAAGGTAAAGCCTACAACTGCGATAATAACCAGCCAAATCAGTGTGGATACAATATGGGGAATGCCCAGCAATCCGTATCCCTTTTTCGGAGCAGGGCGGGATTTGCCGGTATTGTCTGAATGTGCAGTCCGACGGACGCGTTTTTGCTTAGGGGTTTCTGCGACCTCTTGCACAGGAGATTCCTCGGCAGGAGTTTCTGTAATTGGCACAAAAGACTGGGTTTCGTCTAAAGAAGATGCTTCCGTTTTGAGCGCATCATCATCATTGCCCAAAACGGGAATGATTGTAGTTTCGGTAGATACAGGGGCAGGCTCTTCGGCGATGACACCGAACGATAGCTGCGGCAGCTCTTCACCGGATTCGGAAACTTCGACAGGCTCTGCAGGTACATTATCCCAATCCTCGGCGAGAATTTTTTCCAATTCCATATCCTCAGGATGTGCCAAGCCCGCGGCGTGAACGGCTAACTCGTCAGGTCCCAGTTCACGCATTGTTGCTGTGGTGCCCAGTATTTCGTCCAACCAATTATCCTTTTGTACAGAAGCTTCTGCTTCGTCTGAGGAAACGGTAGTGTGATCTTGCTCTGCCGTTTCACAGTTTACGTCAGGGATTTTTTGAGTATCTAAATTTTCGTTGTCCATAAAAGTACCTCATTTAGCGAATCACGATTTGATTTTTGATCCGCTGAGCAGTTTCCGGATCTGTCAGTGCTTCAATAAGCATCAGACCAAATGGAACAGCACAGCCCATAGACGTTCCGGTAATAACGTTTCCGTCACGGACAGCCGCTTCGTGCGTCATTTTTGCGGATCCCATCTGTTCTTCACAACCGGGATAGCAGACGGCGTTTTTGCCGTTTGTAATTCCCAAGCTTGCCAAAATGGTGGGACCGGCACAAATAGCCGCAATCAGTTTATTGTTGTTGTGTGCAAAGGCAACAGCTTCCATCGCGGCAGGACATGCCTTAATAGAAGCAACACCGCCAAGTCCACCGGGAAGAATAATCATTTCAGCGGTGGTCAAATCCACCTCGTCAACGGTAATGTCTGCTTCAATTCCAATATTGTGCGAGCCGTAGATGATTTTGCCGTTGAGTCCGACAGTCAAAACATCTATACCGGCGCGGCGCAGTAAATCTAAAGGGGTAATCGCTTCCGTTTCCTCGAAACCGGTTCCCAGAAACATATAAACCATATTTAATCCTCCAAACAATGCAGAACGTGCTGGTAAATCTCCTGATGAATGTCTTCCAAACTGCGCATTTTGCCGTCTT
Source organism: Oscillospiraceae bacterium (assembly GCA_017465625.1). Classification (GTDB taxonomy): domain Bacteria; phylum Bacillota; class Clostridia; order Oscillospirales; family Oscillospiraceae; genus Faecousia. Next base: position 44,144 of record JAFTVV010000022.1, read on the forward strand.
CTACACAGTTGACCACAGTCCAGCCGTAGTATTGCGCCGCGGCGCGGCCTGTTTCGCGGCAGGTTGCAAGATAGCTGTGATCCTTTTCGTGGATATCAGCACTGGTGCCGGTGGCTTGCTCCCGTTTGCGCATCAGTTGCTCCGTGTAATCGGTGGGCATATCCAAATAGATGATCAGGTCAGGACGGGGAAGTGCCATTTTATCATACTCAAAATCGTAAAGCCAATGCCAAAATGCCTGGCGCATTTCCGGTTCTTCTTTAGAGGCCTGATGTACAGCATTTGAGGTGGTATAGCGTGCGGAGAGCACTAAGCCGCCGTCTTCGTACCACTGACCCCAATCCATCTTGTAGGATGCATAGCGATCGACGGCATAGAAAGAACTGGCTGCGTAGGCATTCACGTCAGAAGGCTTATCACCAAACTGCCCACCAAGATACATCCGAATCAGCGCAGAGCTTTCTTCCTTGTAGCGCGGAAATTCCAGATGTTTAAACTGTATGCCATCTTCTGCTAAATGATTGCTCAAAAGGGCGAATTGCGTGGACTTTCCGGAGCCGTCTGTGCCTTCAATTACAATTAGTTTACCCATTTTCTGCGCTTAGCCTCCTGCACATAACATTTCATAATAAAATATACCATATTTTTTTTAATTTGTCCACTGTTGCAACCGTATATCTGAAAATTTAACGCTGTTGCATATTTTTAGCGATTCTGCTATAATAACGAAAAATACGACAAAATGAGGATTTAAAATTTATGACAAACAGCAATGTAACGTTTGCGGATTTGGGCCTTTCGGAGAATATGCTCAAAGCCTTGGAGAAGAAGGGTTACGGTTACCCTACAACCATTCAGCAGGAGGCTATCCCTTCTTTTATGCAATGGAAGGATGTTATTGCCAAGGCACCTACAGGAACGGGAAAAACCTTTGCATTCGGCATTCCGATGATTGAGCACGTGGATGCATCCTGCCCGGAGGTTCAGGGACTGATTTTAGCACCCACAAGAGAGCTTGCAATTCAAATCGGTGATGAGCTGCGCGGGCTGCTGACCTATTATCAGGGGATTCGTGTTGCAGTACTATACGGTGGTGCAGGCATTGTGGGACAAGCAAAGCAGCTGGAAAAGAAACCTCAGATCGTGGTTGCAACGCCTGGCAGACTGATGGATCATTATAATCGTAAAAATATTCGGCTGGATAAAATCCAAACGGTTGTTTTGGATGAAGCGGACCGTATGCTGGATATGGGCTTTTTCAAGGATGTGACCCGTATCATTGAAAAGGTGAAAAACCGTAAAAACTTAGGTCTGTTTTCTGCTACGATTTCTCAGGAAGTAATGACCGTTTCCTGGATGTATCAACGCGATGAGGTGGAAATTACCGTAGAGCCGCAGAAAGAGGACCGGCCGGATATTGAGCAGTATTGTGTGACGGTTACGCCGCTGGAAAAGGCCGCAACCGCATTGCGTTTAATTCGCACGCAAGGGTATGAACGGGTGATGATCTTCTGCAATACCAAGCATATGTGCCAGCGTCTTTCCGACGATTTTCAGCGTGCAGGCGCCGATTGCGACTGTATTCACGGAGATGTCCGCCAGAGCCAACGGGAAAAAACGATGCAAAAGTATCGCGATGGCAAGCTGTCTATTTTGATTGCAACCGATGTGGCGTCCCGTGGCATTGATGTGGATGATGTGGATTGTGTGATCAACTTTGATATTCCTGAGGAAAATGAGTATTACGTTCACCGCATTGGTCGAACAGGCCGCGCAAAACGCAAAGGCGTTGCGTGGTCGATTATTGGAAATTTCCCCGAAAAAGCAAAGCTTGATGAAATTGCCAAATACTCCAACTATCATATTTCGCCGATGGTTTTGAAGGAAGATGGCAGTCTTGAGCCTGAGGAGGTCAAGGCACCTGTAATCAAAAAGAGGTTCAGATGAAACAGACAGAGCGTGGATTTCTATTGCTGACAAGCCATTTGGGTGATATGCATAGTAAACCGTTAACAGTTGCGCAGTTTCGCACCCTTGCCAATCGGGTGCGGATGATGGAAAAGCCGAAGAATGAACGGGAATTAAATATGTCGGATATGGCTTATTTGGGCTATGATCGTGAGACGGCAGAAAACATCCTTTATCTGCTTTCCCGGGAGGAGCAACTGGATTATTATATGATGCAGGGGAAGAGGAAAGGTTGTTATCCCATTGCCCGCAACAGTACCTTCTATCCTGCGACACTGCATCATAGATTGGGGTTAGATGCACCGGGGTGCTTGTGGGCAAAGGGAGACAGTAAGCTTTTAGAGTATCCGTCGGTCGCACTGGTTGGAAGCAGGGAACTCAATCCTGACAACGAGGATTTTGCTTATATGGTTGGTTATCAGGCGGCGCAACAGGGCTATGTGCTGGTTTCCGGGAATGCAAGAGGTGCAGATCGGGTGGCGCAGGAAGCTTGCCTGGAAGCAGGCGGCAGAGTGGTCAGCATTATCAGTGACAGTCTGGCAGAGCAGGCGGAGACGCCCGGCATATTGTATCTCAGTGAAGATGGCTTTGATCTGCCTTTTTCTGCACTGCGTGCAGTCAGCCGAAATCGACTGATTCATGCAATGGGACGTTGCACATTTGTTGCCCAGTGCACCTTGGATAAGGGCGGCACTTGGAACGGTACAGTGCAAAATCTGAAAAAACACTATTCCCACGTGTTCTGCTATAAAGACGGCAGTGCGGCCTCCAAAGCATTGGAGCAAATGGGTGCAGGATTGATCTCACCGCAAGCGCTGTACAGCATAGAGGCTCTTACATCGTTGGATGAATCGCTATTTTAGTATAAAGCAGGCGTGTTACTTCAAGCTGAAGCAACACGCCTGTTTTGTTACTTATTCTGACAATTACAGCCGCAACCTCCGGTGCAATGTCCTTGAGAGCCACAGGTTTTTGCGGAGGGACATCCAATGCACCGAGCGCCTCTTTTTTTCTGCTTCATAATGTAAACAGATGCGCTGCCGGCAATGATGAACAGTACGGTAATTAAAATAATATTTTTCCACATAATTTTATTTTCTGCTGTTTAAAGCAAATTCCTTTTTTACATTTGAGTTGGCCTTTGCGATCAGGAGCCCAAGGATCGCCACAAAGATCACAACGATGGTCAAACCGGCAATTGCGCCCACAATGTTTAAAGATGCGGGGGCAAGGATCAGCGTGCCAATGGTGTAGACCAAATACGCAATGGTATAGCCTGTTCCAAGCTGAAGGCCAATACCGCCCCAGAGCCATTTTGCGCTTTTCATTTCCGCGTTCATTGCGCCAATAGCAGCAAAACAGGGAGGACTGAAAAGATTGAACATCAAGTAGGCAAGGGCAGCCACCTTGGTGATTGCCATAATGCCTGCAACCTCTGCGCCTGCACCTTCCGTCATTTCAAGCTTTTCAGTGTCGATCAGGTTTTCAAGGTCTACAAAGCAAACAGCCAGCGTGCCGACCACATTTTCTTTTGCGATAAAGCCGGTAATGGCTGCGGCAGCGAGCTGCCAGGAGAGCGCGCCAACAATAGGGAAGAGCAGATATGCAAAGGGAGAGGCGATGGAAGCGAGGATGGAGGCGTCTGCGGCTTCGGCAACCTGGAAGCTCCAGGTGAAGCTCTGCATCAACTTTACTGCCATATTACACAGAAGAATAATGGTAGCGGCTTTTACGATGTAGGACCAGCCACGGCTGCACATGGATTTGAACGCACCCCAGAGGGAAGGCGCTTTGTATTCGGGAAGTTCGATGATGAAGAAGGATTTTTTTGCTTTGTATCCGGTAATTCGGTTTACAAGGAGAGCGCCGAGGAAAATAAGTACGATACCGGACAGGTACATTACAGTGCTGACCCAGCCTGCGCCACCGAAGAAAGCGCCTGCAAAGAGCGCGATGACCGGAATCTTTGCACCGCAGGGCATAAAGGGGGCAAGCATTGCGGTTGCTCTGCGTTCACGCTCGTTGCGGATGGTACGGCTTGCCATAATACCGGGCACTGCACAACCGATGGTAATCACGAAGGGAATGACGGATTTGCCGGATAGACCAACCTTTTTGAAGATGGGATCCAGTACTACTGCTACACGGGACATATAACCGCAATCCTCTAAAAGCGCAATGAGAAAGTACATCACCATCACCAGCGGCAGGAAGCCCACAACAGCAACAACGCCACCGATGACACCATCAACTAAAATGGCAGAAAGAAGCGGGCTTGCATCTGTAAGCAGCTCTCCAATCCATCCTTGGAAGCGCTCAAGCCATCCAACGAGCAGATCTGCTACAGGAGTACCAATCCAAACCTGAGAGATTTGGAATACAAGGAACATCACAACGGCAAAAATGGGAATACCGAGCCACTTGTTTGTAAGAATGCGATCTACGCTGTCGCTAAAGGTTTTTTCTCTGGTGAATACCTTGCGCTTTTCTACCTTTTTCACAATGCCGTTCACAAACTCAAACCGCTTGCGGTCAGCTGTCTGCATTACTTTCTTGTCTGTGGTATCAATATCTCCCTGTCTGTACGGGGCGACCTGCCGATGACCTACCACTTCTACGGCGGCGGATACAACGTTTTTCAGACCTTCACTGGCAATGGATACGGTTTCAACAACAGGACAGCCAAGCTTTTTGGAGAGGGACTGAACATCAATTACAGTCTCCTTTTTTTCGTTGATATCGGATTTGTTTAACGCTACCACTACGGGAATGCCAAGCTCCAAAAGCTGAGTGGTAAAAAACAAACTTCTGCTCAGATTTGTGCCGTCAACGATGTTGATAATGGCATCGGGTTTTTCGTTTTTGATATAGGAGCTGGTAACGCTTTCCTCTGATGTAAAAGCAGACATGGAGTAAGCACCGGGCAAGTCTACGATGATCAGTTCGTTGTTACCGTCGTAGATGCTTTTTTTAATAGGGTGTTCTTTTCGCTCAACAGTAACGCCGGCCCAGTTGCCGATTTTTTCGTTTGAGCCGGTGAGCGCATTGTACATTGTGGTTTTGCCGCTGTTTGGGTTGCCGGCTAAGGCAATTCGCATAAAATTTCCTCCTAAACTGTGTCTTGTATAACACATATAAATACGGTTTGCGAGCGGTTAGCGGTAGCTAACTAACAGTCAAAAAACATTAGCGGAGTAAGCGCATCAAATCAAAATGGCTTCCGCTAATTGGTTATCAATACTGTATCTTGCATCTTTCACAGATACGACGCAGGTTTTCTTCTGACGGGACACGACGGTGATCGGCTCACCGGCGTAACAACCGAGAGAAAACAGAAATGCATTTAATTCCTCGTCGTCTGTTACAACGTCCTGTATAATATATTCCGTGCCTGTAATTGCTTGAAGCAAAGTCATACGGAATCTCCTTTCCAACCGGAGTTAGCCTCGGCTAATTCCCCTAAAGTTTACCATTGACAACGGGGTTTGTCAAGAAGGAAATTTGTAAAAGTGGAAAATTTTTCATCAAAACAGATCTTATTTCTTTTTGGCAATGATGTTCAGCCATTTTTGCGTCATATTTGGACGAACATCTTCTGTGACCACAGTTTTTAAAAGCTTAAAAGCATTGTTTGGGCCAAAGAGGGCGTGAATGGTGTCCTCTGTAAAATTGCAATAAAAACGTCCTTTGCCGTCCAATTGGGAATCAGTTCCGTATTTAAATGAGGCATAAAGAATGCCGTTAGGCTTCAGACTGTCGGCAATGAGCCCCAATACTTTGGTCAATTGTGGGAAGGGCAGGTGCAGAAGGGATGCACAGGCCCATACGCCGTCAAACTGCTCTTCAAAATTTAATTCATTAAAATTCAGACATTGAACAGGCTGTTCCAGAAGAGAGGAGGCGTAATCGCATAATGTGGGCGAACCGTCAACCGCAGTGACCCGATATCCGTGCGTTATAAAAAACAGACTGTCCCGTCCACTGCCACAGCCCAAATCTAAAATGGAAGTATTCTCAGGAAGCAAGGGCAGGAAAAGTGCATACTGCGCGGACATATCAGCGGACAAAGTATCTGCTATAAACGATTGGGCGTTTTCGTTATAGTATTGAAGAGTTTGATCTGAGCCGTTCATCTTGTCACCACCTTCATATTTGTAAAAACATACTAACATAATTATACGGAATAATCAATCCGTATATGAGTGCTGTGAAGATTGGCCTGAACGGTGTTTGTTATGCCCTGTATAACAATTTTTCGTGTGTAATGAAATATTCACATAAAATGAATCCTTTCTGGCGCAAGGATAAAATCAGCTAACGCTGATGAAATTTTCGGCTTTGCCTCAGATGAAATGAAACCCGTCCTTTTCTCTCGCCGTAAGGCAAATTTCATCACGAAGTGATTCCATCCCACTGGGGTGGGATTTATCCCGTCCGTAGGACGGATTTAGTTTAAAAAGGCTCTGATTGCAGTACAATCAGAGCCTTTTTTCTGGTGGAGCCGAGGGGAGTTGAACCCCTGTCCGAAAGCAACTTGGAAGGAACTTCTCCGGGTGCAGTTTGTTCTTTACATTCCCTCACTCCGGCGGGAACAAACACCCTACGGAGCTTGGTAGCTTCATTATGCGTGGTGCGCTCAAAGCTTTGCGCACGCACGTTCTCCACTCAAATCACACCCTAGCCCGGCTCGTGGACCTTCCGGGGAGGATGGGCGCCTAATTAGGCAGCCAGGGCAACGTTAGAGTTGTCAGTTAAATTTAAAAAGTACCCGTTTTATTGTGGTCAGGCGCCACAACCCGCTATTCCAGCCTCACTACCCCCGTCGAAACCGGTACGGCCCCATGAGGTGGGGCAGAAATCTGCCCCAAATAAATATTAGAATCTTCCGTAGGGATCAGCGAGCTTTTTAGGCTCAGGATAAGTTTCGCCGTGGGTATCTACGGTGATGGAAGCAATTTTTTGCTCTGCCACAGGACGGTCACCTGCACCGCATTTGGTGGCGGCAATAGCATCCACGACCTCCATACCGGCGGTCACTTTACCGAATGCCGCATATTGACCGTCCAAATGCTTTGCATCCTGGTGCATAATAAAGAACTGACTGCCTGCGGAGTTGGGACTGGAGGAACGAGCCATCGACAGCACACCGCGCTTGTGGCGCAGGTCATTCTTGACACCGTTGAAGAAAAACTCACCCTTGATGCAGTAGCCGGGGCCACCCATACCGGTGCCATCAGGACAGCCGCCCTGAATCATAAAACCGGGGATCACACGGTGGAAAATCAGGCCGTCATAAAAGTTGTGATTGGCCAAATCAATGAAATTGTACACGCTTTGTGGTGCAATTTCGGGATACAGCTCACCTTCAATAATGCCACCGTTATCCAGTGTAATTTTAAAAGTTGGATTCATTTTAATATCGCTCCTTCATTGCACGGTCGATCTGACGCTTTGCGTCTCTTTCGGCCGCAGATTGTCTTTTGTCATAAAGCTTTTTGCCCTTACACAGTCCCACATTGATTTTAACACGGCTGCCCTTAAAGTAAACACTCAGGGGAATCAGTGAGTATCCGTCCTGCTTTACCTTTCCCAGCAGTCGCATAATTTCACGCTTGTGCATCAGCAGTCTGCGCGGTCTGCGGGAATCCACGTTAAAGCGGTTTCCGTGGTCGTAAGGGGAGATGTGCATCTGATTCAGCAGGAGCTGTCCGTCCTTGATGCCGCACCAGGCGTCCTTCAGGTTTAGCGTGCCCTGACGAATGGACTTGACCTCTGTGCCGCAAAGCTCAATACCTGCTTCCATTTCTTCTTCTACAAAGTATTCGTGATAGGCTTCACGATTGCGTGCCATAACCTTTACGCCTTGCTTTTCCAGATGAATCACCTCCATTTTCGATAATTATTATAGCATATCTGTCAAGCGGTCAATGCGTTCCGAATAAGAATGTATACAGCGCATCCACAGATAAAAAGCTATAATCACATAGTCTGCTCATTTCTTCCACAATAGCAGGATAGTGCAATCGTCCCCAGCCGGCAAATGCGATGGGCACATTGGTCTTTTGTGCCATCTCCCAGGCTGGCTTCATATCATCCACTATAAGAATATCCTCTTTGGCAAGATTATATTTTTTCATAATCTGCTCAATGGGATAGGGATTGGGCTTCCGCTGATGGGCAGGGTAGTCCCAGCCGAAAATCTCATCCGGCTGCAGATTAAAGTGCGCCGCATAATCTCGTTTAATGTTTTCCTCTGAGGAATGGGAAACAACGCATATAATGCCGCCCAGCTCCTTCTGACGGTGTATGATCCGTTCAATGCCTGCATAAGGTGCAGGGATGTGGGTGCGGATATATTCTTTCCAACCCCAATATTCTGCCTCTTGTTCCTGCTCCGTAAACCCGTACTTCTCAGTGCACATCTGAGTAAAGCCGGTATGATAACAGCCGTAGGCGTATTCTTCCGGCGTGATTTTTTCTCCAGGACGGAATTGATCCAAAATATAACAGAAGAAGGGGTAGTTGATGGTGTCTTCGCTCTGAACAACCGTATCATCGTGATCTAAAACCAGGCATTTGTATTTTAACATATTTTCACCGACCTTTTCTGTTATTATAACAAAAGCGAACCGATAAAACAATGCTTTTTCTTGCATAAAGTCTGCAGATGCATTATACTGAAGAAAAGGAGGCGGATTTATGTCGATTGTTACGTTTTACAGGGGACATCCCAATCCACCGAAAACCACACAAGGTGCTCATCTTGGGGCGAACGCAGTCATTACCTGCAAGGGGAAAATTCTGCTGGAAAAGCGCAAGGACTGTGATCTGTGGGGATTGGTTGGAGGCGGTGTGAAGAAGCAGGAAACAACGCTTCAGGCTATTACCCGGGAAATTTATGAGGAACTGGGACTTCGTATATCTGCGGAGCAGCTTGAAAAGCTGGGCGTATACGGCGAGCCGGGACGGATTGCTGCCTATCGGGACGGCAGCATTTGGAGGATGGTCGTGGTGGTTTTTGGGCTTGAGCTCAATGAGGAGCCTGCGATTACAATCAGCAATGAGTCAGCGGATATGCGCTTTTTCTCCAAAGAAGAGTTGAGGAACATAGAAATTGTCGTCACACACAGCGATATTGTGGAAGATTGGTTTATAAACAAGTAGCAGGCAGATTATCTGCCTGCTTCAGATTGTCAAAGAACCCCCAAACCGTCAAAATATAGATTTAAATATTTTGATTCATACCGCAGGGGACGGGTTTCCCGTCCCGTATGCAATTTCCTAAATCGCCTTGCTACGCAATATATTTTGACTTACTGCACAAATCGCACTCTAACGTACCACCTGTACGCCGACGAGTGCGATTTGTTTGTCTTTGGTGCTTCTTTGACCTCTGTCAGCATTTCAAAATATGTATTGAAATGCTAAGCAGGCAGATTATCTGCCCGCTTTTTGCTGTTGATAAATACTCCACAGTCGCGCAAAAGTGGAGATGATTAAAATGCCAACAGCAATTGCACCGGCAATGGCAATGGTTTGTTTTCCGCTGGAGGCAAAACCGGCCATATCGCCATTCATAATGCTGAAGGTTGCGCGGTATACACCGGCGCCGGGGAGCAGGGGAATAATGGAAACAACCAGATAGGAAATTGCAGGCTGTTTTCGGATTCGTGCCATAATCTCGGAATAGGTTGCGGCAAATAAGGTCGCTATAAAATAGGCTTCAATACTGCCGATGCTCCACTGACCGAGCAGTCGATACAATAACCAGGTTAAGCCTCCGCCAAAGGCGCAAAGCAAAATGGCCCGTTTGTGGATGTTGAACACTATTGCAAAACCGATGCAAGCAATACACGAAGTGATACTCTCTATCATAATGCCGTGAGAGACCGGTACGGAGACAATTTGATTGAGTCCCAGGGGTGTCAGTATTTTCATAGCCGCACCGGTACCAAGGGCGATTGCAACGCCCACAAGGAGCACCTGCACAATGCGATTGATGCCGGAGTTGGTGTCGCCGTAGATAATATCACGCATGGCGTTGGTGAAAAGCAAACCGGGAACAAGCAGCATTAGCGAAGAGATCATAATGCCATCCACGTTGACAGCGAAACCGGCAATGCCATAAAGATAGGCGGTGATGCCGATCATAAAGGCACAGGCCATGGTATTAAAAAGGGCATTGACCTTCCATTTTGCAAGCAGGTTGGAAAGTATACCAGCGAAAAGGCCGCAAAAGATCGCGCCAAAGGCGTCGGTAACGCCGCCACCATAAACCAAAATAAAGCCGGAAGCACCGATCACACTGCCTAAGATTGAAATCCATAAGGAATATTTTTTAACGGATTTTCGTGCCTCCTGAACCCATTGAAGAGCTTCGGACGGGTCGGGTTTTTCGGCACAGATGCGGCGGCTGACGTTGTTGTAGCGTTCCACAGAATCCAAATCCGTACCGTGATGGCCAATGCGGCGCATTCTGGTTAAGGGCTGTTGGTTTTCTGTTTCCAGACTGACGTGCAGGCAATTGGGAATGGCAAAAACCTCAGCGGTAATGCCGTAGGCGGCAAAAATGCGTGTGACCGTTTCTTCTACACGGTATGTTTCTGCACCACTCATAGCCAAAAGATAGCCTAATTCAGTTGTAACATCCAATAAACGACTGTAATCCATAGAAAAACCTCTTTAAATTCTTGGCTTTTCAAGTATAGCATAATCCCCGTAAAATACAAGTTATATTTATAAAAAATGGGCGGCAATTTGCCGCCCAAATATTATTTACGAACAAAGAGCACACCCAAAGTACCGGGTCCGCAGTGACAGGAAACTGTACAGCCTGCATCGGTATAATAGATGTTTTCAAATTGGCTTCCGTAGGTGCTGACCGCTTCCTTGACGGCCTCCATACATTCATCCGTAACCGGTGTGTGGGTAACGAACAATGTGCTTAAATCCAAATCGTCCCGTTCGTTTAAACGTTCCTTTACATAGGTTGCCAGGCATTTGGCATAGTTTCCGCGATATTTTTTTACTACGGACATTTTGCCGTCCTTGACCTCAATACAGGGCTTCAGATTCAGCAGATTTGCACCCAGCGCAGCGGCAGAGGAACAGCGACCGCCCTTGACCATATACTGAAGCTTGTCCAATACAAAGCTTGCTTCCACTTTTTGGGCAAAGCTTTGCACCTTCTGCTTTAATTCTTCCAGGGAGGTGCAGGTTTCAGCCAGCCGGCAGGCTTCCAAAACCACCAGTCCCTGACCGGTGGAAAGATTCATAGAGTCAACAGCACAAACGTTGTCAAATTCTTCAGCGGCAAGGCACGCATTTTGATAAGAGCTGGAAAATTGAGAACTGATATTGACGTGCAACACCCCGTCATAGTCCTTTGTGTACTCGCTGAAGGCCTGAATGTATTCGTTAACATTCAAAGCGGCAGTGGTGCAAAGATCGCCACCGGCTGCAACGTGGGCAAAGATTTCGGCAGGCGTAATATTGACGGCATCGGAGTATGCCTGATTATCTTTAATAACGGTCAGGGGAATGATGCCGATATTGTATTTTTGAACCAACTCCTTGGATAAGTCACAGGTGCTGTCCGACAATACTTTAATTTTCATATTTTGCTCCTTTATTGTCTGTCTGAAGTAATTAAATTTCTTGCATTTTTTGTGTGAGATGATAAAATAATATCATAAAAACAGAAATTCGTCAATATGATGCAAGGAGGGAACAATTGTGCCGGAAATTAAATTTTCCGTACAGGGTATGAGCTGTGCGGCGTGCTCTGCCCGTGTTGAAAAGGTTACAAAGTCTGTGCAGGGAGTGACAGATGCACAGGTCAATCTGCTTTCCGGAACAATGCTTGTAAAGGCAAAAAATGAGCAGGTAGTTGCGCCTGTTGTATCAGCCGTTTCTGCGGCCGGGTACAGTGCTTCCGTAGTAGGGGAAAAAGCACCTGTAGAGCAAGCTCCACTCAAGGATCACAGCGTTCAAAAAAGAATTATTTACTCTGCTTTTTTCCTGATCGTACTAATGTATTTTACGATGGGACATATGCTGCATCTGCCGTTGCCCCGTTGGTATACCGGTACAGAAAATGCGCTCGTTGCGGCACTGCTTCAGTTCCTGCTGACTGTTCCGGTGGCCGTTTTGAATAGAGTATATTACCAAAAGGGACTAAAAAGTCTTTTAAAACGCAGTCCCAATATGGACAGTCTGATTGCGGTGGGCTCCGGTGCGGCACTGGTATACGGTGTATTTGTGCTGTTTCGAATGGCGGATGCTTTTGGGCAAGGGGATTTGAAAACGGTAGAGCATTATATGCACAACCTTTATTTTGAATCCGCAGCAATGATTCTAACCCTGATTACCTTTGGTAAATTTTTGGAATCCAGGGCAAAAGGACGGGCGTCCGATGCGGTACGCCAGCTAATGGACTTAGCACCCAAGAATGCAACGGTTATTCGTGATGGGGTGGAGCTGGAGATTCCCAGTGAGAATGTGCAAGTAGGGGATATAGTCGTTGTACGTTCCGGTGGACGGATCCAGGTGGACGGCACGGTGGCTTCCGGTTATGCGTCCGTGGATGAAAGCCCCATTACCGGCGAGAGCGTGCCGGTGGACAAAGTGCAGGGCACTAAGGTGACGGCCGGCACCATTTGCACGGAGGGCTACCTGCAATTTCGTGCAGATGCAGTGGGTGAAAACACCACATTGGCGCAGGTGATCCGTCTGGTGGAAGAGGCCGGTGGAACGAAAGCACCCATTGCGCGGCTGGCAGATAAAATTGCAGGTATTTTTGTCCCTGTGGTGATGACCATTGCTTTGTTTACCACGGTTTGCTGGCTGTTGATGGACAAATCCTTTGAATTTGCTCTAAGCAACGGCATCTCTGTTTTGGTCATTTCCTGTCCTTGTGCATTGGGTCTGGCAACGCCGGTGGCCATTATGGTGGGCACAGGTCGTGGCGCACGAATGGGCGTATTGTTTAAAAATGCTCAGGCTCTTGAAAACCTCCATCGAATTGACACGGTGGTGCTGGATAAAACCGGCACGCTCACTGCAGGCAAACCGAAGGTAACCCATATTCTTCCGCAAAATATTCAATCGGACGAATTCCTGCGCATTGCCGCCTCGTTGGAGGCTCGTTCGGAGCATCCGTTTGCAAAAGCGATTTTGGAGAAAGCAGATCGTATGTCGCTTTTAGATGCTGAGGATTTTGAAGTGCTTCCGGGAAGAGGCGTCAGCGGTGTAATTGAAGGCATCAAATATTATGCCGGCAATGCAGCATTAATGCAGTCGATTGGGGTTAAAATTCCGGATTATTCCCAATATGCCCGGCAAGGAGGCACACCTCTGTATTTTGCCAAAGGGCACACATTTTTAGGCAGTATTATTGCGGCAGATGTGATTCGGGAGGATGCAAAGCACGCAGTGGAAGATCTGCGCAAGCTGGGACTGAATCTGGTGATGCTCACCGGTGACAACCGGGATACCGCTGAGGCCATTGCCCAAAAAGCGGGCATTTTACAGGTTGTATCGGATGTTCTGCCTACACAAAAGGCCGGTGCGGTTGAGCAGCTGCAAAAGCAAGGTCATCGCGTACTGATGGTGGGCGACGGCATCAATGATGCGCCTGCACTGGTCACCGCCGATGTGGGTATGGCAATCGGAGCAGGAACAGATATTGCTATGGAATCTGCAGATGTGGTCTTGATGAACAGTGCCCTCAGCGGCATTTATAATGCGATTTCTCTGAGCAAGGCAACCATCCGAAACATTCGGCAAAATCTGTTTTGGGCGTTCTTCTATAACATTCTGGGCATTCCTGTGGCGGCAGGCGTGTTGTATCCTGCTTTTGGCATTTTGCTCAGCCCGATGATCGGTGCGGCGGCGATGAGCTTTAGCTCGGTTTTTGTGGTAACCAACGCGTTGCGCCTGCGCTTTTTTAAAACGGAAAAGAAAAAATGCAATACAATTTCTTCAGAGGAGACAGTGAATATGGAAACGGTTATTTATGTAGAGGGGATGATGTGCGTCCATTGCAAGGCGCGTGTTGAAAGTGTGTGCAAGGAAGTGGCAGGCACAACGGAGGCTGTTGTGGATTTGCAGAAAAAGACGGTTACTGTAACCGGAACTGCAGATCGTACCGCATTGGAAGAAGCAATCAAAAAAGCGGGCTACGAAGTAGTAGGTTGATGGAATGTCCCCCAGTGGTGTAATGCTTTTGGCATAAGCGGATGTTTGGCACGTACAATAAGGGTATAAAGCCTTGTAACCGCTCTTTTGTCTGCCGAATGGCATTACCGAATCAGTACGCTTTATTGTACCGAATATGTTTTATACTCAGGTCATCAAAAGAAAAAAGGTGACGACAATGTATAAAATGATGTACACAAGAGGACATGTTCAGGTATACGATTTAAATGGAAACTTTCTGTTCTCTGCAGACAGTGAACGGGAAGCAAGAGAGGAAATGGAGCAATATGCGGAATCTGCGGCTTGACTTGTGCTATGACGGTACGCGGTATAAAGGCTGGCAACGGCTTGCCACCACCGACAATACCATTCAGTGCAAGCTGGAAACCACACTGAGTCGTATCATAGGGGAAGAAATTGAGATCATTGGAAGCGGACGCACCGATGCAGGTACCCACGCCGCCTGTCAGGTGGCGAACGTGCACTGCAACAGCACGTTATCCTGTGAAGAAATTCTCCGTCAACTGTGCCAATATCTTCCCGAGGATATCGGTGTTTATAGCTGTCGCAATGTTTCGGAGCGTTTTCATGCGCGGCTGAATGCAAAGACGAAAACCTACGTCTATCGTCTGTGGAACAGTGAAAAACCCTGTGTATTTGATCGTAAATATGTATACAAAGATGCCGCGCCCTTGGATGTTGAGGCGATGCGAAAAGGTGCGATCGCGTTCATTGGCACCCACGATTTTTCTGCGTTTTGTGCCAACAAGAATATGAAAAAGTCTACGGTGCGGCATATCTCCTCCTTCCGTATAGACGAAGTGGGGGATGAATTGCGTTTCGTTGTTACCGGCAACGGCTTTTTGCACCATATGGTGCGGATTATGGTGGGTACATTATTGGAGATTGGTAAGGGAATTCGTCCAATCAGCAGTGTCGAAGAATTGTTTGGCGGAAAAAGAGAGCAGGCAGGGATGCTTGTTCCGGCCTGCGGGCTTTGTTTAACGGAGGTGACCTATTGAATATTCAAATTTTTGGAAAAGGGAAGTGCTTTGATACCAAAAAGGCAGAGCGCTATTTTAAAGAACGCAGAATCAAGTATCAGTACATTGATTTGGACCGATATGGGATGTCTCCGAAGGAGTTTGATGCGGTTTTGCGTGGCGTCGGTGGGGTAGACAACCTGATTGACTGGAACCTGAAGCATCAGGATGTGACCAATATGCGGTATATGGAGGACGCGCGCACCAAGGAAGACATTATTTACGACAATCCGAAGCTGATCAAAACACCTGTGGTGCGCAACGGAAAGCTGGCTACTGCAGGATACTGTCCGGAAATTTGGACAAACTGGGAATAACACGAAAGCAGTCACTGAAAACGTGACTGCTTTTCTTTGTTTGGAGGATGGATTTTGGGACTTTTAGAACGAATTAACAGTTATATTTGGGGCGTGCCGACATTGCTTTTTATTTTGTTCGTGGGTTTATTGCTGACTGTCAGGACAAAATTTGCCCAATTCAGGCTTTTTCCTATGGCGTGCCGCTGCTTTGCAGAAAAACTGAAACCCTGTAAGGATGCACAAGGGGTGTCGCCATTTCAGGCACTTTGCACTGCATTGGCGGCAACGGTCGGCACGGGGAATATTGCAGGCGTTGCTGGGGCAATCTCTATTGGTGGAGCAGGTGCAATATTTTGGATGTGGATTTGCGCACTGCTGGGGATGGTGATCAAATGTGCAGAAGCGGTTCTTGCAATTGTTTTCCGGAAGGTAGATGAACGGGGAGATTATATCGGCGGACCGATGTATATCATGGAGATGGGGCTGGGCCAAAAGTGGAAGCCGGTTGCGGTGCTTTATGCTTTATTTGGAGTGATTGCGGCCTTTGGAGTAGGAAATCTCACCCAGTTAAATGCGGTGCTCAGTGGTATTCACGGCGTGGCAGGTCGATATGGACATGAGATATCCCAAAAAACAGATGTGCTGATTGCGGCGGTTATTGCACTGTTTGTCGGGATCTTTTTATGGGGTGGAGTCAAGCGCATCGGCCACATTGCTGAGTTCCTGGTACCTTATGCGGCAGTATTATACGTGGTGATGGGCGCTGTTGTGATCATACTTTGTTACGATCAGATAGACAACGCATTTACGGCCATTTTAAAGGGCGCATTTTGTCCGAGGGCAGTGACAGGTGGGGTTGTGGGATCTGTGCTGGTTGTTTGCAAAACGGGAGCATCACGTGGAATTTTCACAAATGAAGCAGGGATGGGCACGGCTTCAATCGCCCACGCCGCATCGAATGTCCGCCGTCCCTTGGAACAGGGGCTTATGGGCATTATGGAGGTCTTTATAGATACCATTGTAATTTGTACGGTAACCGCCCTTGTAATTCTTTGCAGTGGCGTTTTTGTACCTTACGGCACGGATACCGGCGCGGAGCTGACAAGCGAGGCGTTTTGCGGAGCGTTGGGCAGCTGGGCGGGGGTCATGGTCACCCTTTGTCTGGTGTGCTTCGCCTTTGCTACCGTCATTGGCTGGGGTGTGTACGGAATGCGGTGCGCACAATACCTGTTTGGAGATCAAATACTAAAGCCGTTTATGGTTATGCAAGTCATAACGCTTTTAATGGGCGCAACGTTAAAAACCGATGTTGTATGGCTTTTGGCAGAATCGGTGAACGGATTAATGGCAATACCAAACCTTTTGGCGCTTGTGAAACTTACACCGGTGGTTGCAGCCGAGTTAAAAGGTACTGTTTCAAAATGAATATGCAGGGGATGACCTTTGTGTTGTTGCGCAGATCATTCCTGAAACAGCGTAAAAAAGGAACGGCACACAGGCCGTTCCTAAGCAATTATTGAATAACTGAAAGGACGATGGAATCCGTCTGGGAATCGCGCAAAAGATAAAACCGCTGTTCCACACCGCCAATATAGTAGGAGATCATAAAGCTGGGTTTATCTTCGCTGAAATCACCTTCCAAAAGTATTGCGTCGGTAGAGCAAATGCTGTTTGCGGCATAAACGGTATTTTGTGTCATGGAATCGTCGCGCCATTGCAGCTGCATAATCCGAATATCCTGTACAACGCTGTCGGTTGTCAGCAGAATCTTTTGACCGTTTTCTTTGGTGATGATATCGGAAAACTGCTCATACTGTTCCCAAATGTCGTCCCGGAAGGCCATAATGCTGAGCATTCCGTTGGAGGGAATACGTTCGGCAGGGAAGAACTCATCACCGATAATACCGGTCAGCTGATGATAGGGGACTTCAGCAACGATGTTTCCGGAAACAAAAGGAGCAATCTCATATGGAGAGAAGTAGAAGCACAGACCTGTCCGTGTGAAGTAGAATGCTTCATCAGTGCTTTCGTCTCTTGCAAAACGGGCACGAACGGTTTCCTGATAATCATCATAAAGAAAATAATCCGTAGCGTCCAGCGCTTCAATCAGGAGCTCACACAATTCGTCTTTAAAATCAATGTGATACAAGATACTGCCCAATGTGAGAACATCACCGGTAACCATATTGTAATTTATGGACACACCTTGCTGTGCGGCTCTGCCGGTCTCACCCACCTGAACGATCTGACCGTACAGGCTTAATACGCCTTGGTCGATTCTGGTGGCGTTATATTGTGTGCGGTAGATGTATGGAACGAATCCGGCGGAGGTGTGGTCGGCCTTTTCTGCACCTTCCTGAAGCTGTTGTGCCTCGGGGAGAATGTTTTCTACACGGCTGTCATAATCGGAAATAACTTTCTGGGCAACATCCCGATCCGGATGAATCAGATGCATAGATTGGTATTCAAAGGAAAAAATAGGAGTGCCGTCTTCAGCGGAAAACGATTCGCTGATAATGGGCATAGAGATGCTGTAAAGGGTTTCGGCGCTGGGCATTACAGAATCCTGCGGAACAGTGGTAATCACCTCTGCAGAAGCAGGCGGCACAGTTGTTTCCGGAGTAGGTTTGGTGCTGGCGGATTTTCCACAGGCCGCAAGCGTACATATCAGACAAAATGCCAAAATAACGGCACAGAATTTTTTCATATAAATACATCTCCAAAGTGGTATATAGTTGCATTTTTATCATTTTAGCACAACATATAGTGATATTCAACACATTTTTTTAAAATATTTATGAGGAATTCTTGACAAAGTATTCCGTAAAATGGTATAGTATCCATAACTTCATATCGCTGTGAACAGAAAGAGTAGCAAAGTCAGAAAAACTTCAGAGAATCTGGATCGTAGGCTGTGAATTCAGGTGTTTTTCTTTTGCGAAAGTGCGTCTGGGAGCGAACTAAATTTGAGTTAAAAATGAGAGTGGAACCGCGAGTTTTATACCCGCCTCTTGTGCCTTTTGGTACAGGAGGCGTTGTTTTTTAGGAGGAAAAACGATGTATCTTTATAATTCATTGACCCACAAAAAGGAGCTTTTTAAACCCAATTCCCCGGATCTTGTTAAAATGTACACCTGTGGTCCTACGGTGTATCACTATGCCCATATCGGCAACCTGCGTACCTATATTATGGAGGATGTGCTGGAAAAGGCGCTGCGTTATACCGGCTATAATGTTAAGCGGGTAATGAATATTACAGACGTTGGTCATTTGGCATCCGATGCGGATACCGGTGAGGACAAAATGGTAAAAGGTGCAAAGCGGGAGAATAAGACTGTAATGCAGATTGCGCAGTTTTATACCGATGCGTTCTTTGAGGATTGCCGCAAGCTGAACATCAAGCGTCCGGAGGTGGTGGAGCCTGCCACCAACTGTATTGATAACTATATTCAAATGGTTTTGCGCTTGATTGAAAACGGGAAGGCTTACGTTGCAGGGGGAAATGTGTATTTTGATACCTCCAAACTGGGGCTGTACTACGTCTTTAACGATCACGATGAGGAAGATCTGGCAGTAGGCGTGCGTGAGGGTGTGGAAGAGGACACCAACAAGAAAAACCGTAACGATTTTGTGCTGTGGTTTACCAAGTCCAAATTTGAAGACCAGGCACTGAAATGGGATTCGCCCTGGGGTGTAGGCTATCCCGGCTGGCACATTGAGTGCTCCTGCATTTCCATCAAGCATTTAGGCGAGGATTTGGATATTCACTGCGGCGGCATTGATAACGCCTTTCCCCATCATACAAATGAAATTGCCCAGTCGGAAAGCTTCTTGGGTCACAAGTGGTGCAACTACTGGTTCCACGTACACCATTTAAACACCGATACCGGCAAAATGTCCAAATCCAAGGGCGAGTTTCTGACGGTCAGCCTATTGGAGGAAAAGGGCTATGATCCTATGGTTTATCGTCTGTTCTGCTTGCAGAGTCACTACCGCCGCAACCTTGTGTTCAGTTGGGAAAACCTGGATAATGCAAAGATCGCTTATGAAAAGCTGATCGGCAAAATCGCCGGGCTGCAGGACGATGGCGTTGTGGATGAAGCGGTCTTTAATGCCCTGAAAGAGCGTTTTACGAACGCGTTGAATGCAGACCTGAATACCTCTTTGGCGGTGACAGCTGTTTACGACGTGCTGAAGGCAAAGACCAACGACGGTACAAAGCTTGCCGCCCTGAAGGACTTTGACCGTGTGATGTGTCTGAACCTTCTGCAAGCCGCACAGAGTCTGCGTCAAAAGCAGAAGACGGAGGAGGAAGCTTCCGCAGATCCGGAGATTGATGCGTTGGTTCTGGCACGTACGGAAGCAAAGAAAGCAAAGAATTTTGCTAAAGCTGACGAAATTCGTGATGAATTGAAAGCCCGCGGCATCGAGATTATTGATACACCTCAGGGCACCAAGTGGAGAAAAGTATGAAGCTTTTGATTTTGGATGGCAACAGCGTCATCAACCGTGCATATTTCGGTGTGAAGCCTCTGACCACCAGAGAGGGACTTTATACCCACGCTGTCTACGGCTTTTTAAATATTTTGGAACGGATGGAGAAGGAAGAACAGCCGGATGCGGTCTGTGTTGCCTTCGACCTGCACGGACCGACCTTCCGTCATTTGCGTTACGATGGCTATAAGGCCACACGTCACGCAATGCCGGAGGAGCTGGCAATGCAAATGCCAGTGATGAAGCAGGTGCTGCAGGCGATGAATATTCCCATTTATGCCTGCGAGGGTTGGGAAGCGGACGATGTAATCGGCACAGTGGGCAAGATTTGCAGTAATAATGACTGGGAATGTGTCATCGTCACCGGTGACCGTGACAGCCTGCAGCTGATTGATCAAAATGTCCACGTGAAGCTTGTAATTTCCCGTCCCGGGCAGACCACTGCAACACTGTATACCCAAGAGCTGTTTGTTGAAGAATACGGCTTTGAACCGAAAAAAATGGTTGATCTGAAGGCGCTGATGGGAGATTCCTCCGACAATATCCCCGGTGTAGCAGGTGTTGGCCCGAAAACGGCAACAGAGCTTCTGAAGCAATTTGGCTCGCTGGATGGCATATACGCAAATTTAGACGATCCTTCTATCCGTCCAAAATTGCGTGAGAAGCTGGAAAACGGCAAAGAAAGCGCCTATTTATCCTATGAGCTGGCGACCATTATTCCTGAAGCGCCCATTGATTTTGAACCAAAGGATGCACTGAAAACCGAGTACAACAAGCCGGCACTCTATGCGCTTTTCCAGAAGCTGGAATTTGTGCGCCTGATTGATAAATACAATCTTCGCAGTGCAGCGGCAGATGCTGTGAAATGCACGAAAAAAGGCGCGTGCCTTCCCCATGCAGAATGCCTTCCCAATGATTGCGAGCGCTTTGCGCTGTATATCGCACCGGATAGCTCTGTGGGCATTGCGTGGGAGCAGGGCGTCTGCGCTTTGACACCGATGGAAATGATGTTTGCGGCCGACTTTTTGCAAAGCGGAAAGAACGTGATCTGCCACGATTGGAAACAAACACGTCACCGCCTGAAGGAATTATCCTTGCCTCAGCCCTCCTGCGGCTTTGATACGGCTTTAGCGGCGTACAACCTGAATCCGTCCCAGTCAGATTATCCGGTCTCTAAATTAGCCACCACGTTCCTGGGGACAGAGGTAGAGGATACAGACCCGATTTCCTGCGCACAAGCATTATGGAATTTACGGGAAGTACTCACCGAGGAATTACAAAATCAGGATATGTGGAAGCTTTATCGGGAGATTGAACTTCCTCTTACGGATGTTCTGTACGAGATGGAATGTGCCGGCGTGGCCATTGACCGTCAGCAGTTGGAGCAATTCGGTCAAATGCTCTCGGCTCGGATTGCAGAATGTGAAAACCTGATTTTCAGCTACTCCGGCGGCGCTTTTAACATCAACTCCACAAAGCAATTGGGTCAGCTTCTTTTTGAAACATTGGGACTTCCGCCGGTGAAGAAGACCAAAACCGGTTACTCCACCAACGCAGAGGTTCTGGAAAAGCTGAAGGGCAAGCATCCGATTATTCCTGCCATTATGGACTATCGGATGCTTACAAAGCTGAATTCCACCTACGCGGAGGGCTTGATGAAGGTCATCGACAGTGACGGACGTATTCGCACGACCTTCCAGAATTTGGTGACTGCTACGGGCCGCCTTTCCTCCACAGACCCTAATTTGCAAAATATTCCCGTTCGTTCCGACTTGGGTGCAGAAATACGGAAAATGTTTGTAGCAAAACCCGGCTATGTATTGGTGGATGCGGATTACAGTCAAATTGAACTTCGTGTTTTGGCGCATATTGCAGACGATCATCAGATGCAGGATGCCTTCATAAGCGGAATGGACATTCACACTGTTACCGCTTCTCAGGTGTTTCACGTTGCGCCGGAGGCAGTCACTGCAACACAGCGCCGTCACGCAAAGGCGGTAAACTTTGGAATTGTATACGGCATTTCGGAATTTTCACTGGCCGACGATATCGGTGTATCCTTCTATGAAGCGAAGGAGTATATTGCAAATTATCTGTCCCATTACGAAGGGGTTAGCGCCTATATGAAGCAAGTGGTGGAGCAGGCTCGAAAAACAGGCTATACGCAGACGATGTACGGTCGCAGACGGTATATTCCGGAGCTTTCCAGTTCCAACTTTAACATTCGTCAGGGCGCAGAACGGATTGCACTGAATACCCCCATACAGGGCACAGCCGCCGATTTGATTAAGCTTGCAATGATTCGTGTGCATCAGGCTTTGGCGGCTCAATATCCCCAGGCAAAGCTGATTTTGCAGGTACACGACGAATTGATCGTGGAGTGTCCCAAAGAAATTTCAGATGAGGTTGCCCGGCTTGTCAGCAACGAAATGCAAAACGTTGCCAAACTTCGTGTTCCGCTGTTGGCGGAGGCGAAGCAGGGCGAAAACTGGTACGAGGCGAAGTAATGGAAATCAGAATGATGACGGCAGAGGATATTCCTCAAATTGCCCAATTGGAAAAAGATTGCTTTGCAGACCCGTGGAGCGTGGCTTCCTTTACCTCCGAGCTGAACAATCCGCTTTCCACCTGGCTTGTAGCTGTGGACGGTGAGGTTGTAGCGGGGTATATTGGCGCACAAACGGTTTTAGACAGCGCAGATATTATGAATGTGGCGGTTTTGCCGGATTACAGGCGAACAGGCATCGGGGAAAGACTGATCCATAGCCTTTGTGCACAGCTTAGCCAAAGAGGTGCCCAATCTGTATTGCTGGAGGTTCGTGTTTCCAATACACCGGCCATAAAGTTATACGAAAAGCTGGGCTTTACCGTCGCGGGACGAAGACCGAATTATTATTTTCACCCTAAAGAAGATGCATTGATTTATCGAAAGGAGGGCTTGTGATGCGCATTTTAGCAGTTGAATCCTCTTGTGACGAGACAGCTGTGGCCATTGTAGAGGATGGACGCCGTGTGCTTACGGATTGCATTGCTTCACAGGTGGACTTGCACCGCATTTATGGCGGTGTTGTTCCGGAAATTGCATCCCGTAAGCATATTGAAGCCATTTATAAACTGGCAGAGCAGGCTCTTTCAGATGCCAATATGACCCGTGGGGATATTGACGCGGTGGCCGTTACTTATGCGCCGGGACTGATCGGCGCGGTGCTGGTTGGCGTGAACTTTGCCAAAGCACTGGCCTTGGCGCTTGGTAAGCCGCTGATTCCTGTGCACCATATTCGGGGGCATATTGCGGCAAATTACCTGGCCTTTGAAGAACTGAAACCGCCATTTCTGTGCTTGGTGGTATCCGGCGGTCATACGATGATTGTGGACGTGCAGGACTATACCAAAATGGAAATTTTGGGCACAACACTGGACGATGCGGCAGGGGAGTGCTTTGATAAGGTTGCCCGTGTTTTAGGTATGCCTTATCCCGGCGGCGCGGCTTTGGACAAGGCATCGCAAGACGGTGACGACACCAAATATGCATTGCCCCGTTCAAAACCCGGCAGTAATCCTTACGATATGAGCTTTTCCGGACTGAAAACTGCGGCATTGAATTTGATTCATCACGCGGAGCAGGTCGGGGAAGAGCTGGACATCAACAGTCTGTGCGCCAGCTTCAGCGCGGCGGTGTCGGATACACTTGTTCCCCGTCTTGTACAGGCCTTGCAGCAGACCGGTCACAAAAAGCTTGCCGTGGCAGGCGGTGTTGCGGCCAATTCCCGTATCCGCGCAGATGTTTTACAGGCGGCAAAGGAATTGGGTGTTCAGACCTTTATGCCTCCTCTTTCTCTGTGCGGAGATAATGCAGCGATGATTGGAGCACAGGGGTATTATGAGTATCTTGCAGGACATACTGCGGATATGAGCCTGAATGCCTATGCTACCAAATCCATCATTGGGGAGCAGCTTTAAAGGGGAATGATGCGGCGGATGGTGAAATGCTGTGCTGAAATTGATTAAGAGGGCTTCCGAAATTCAATTTTCGGATCTGAGCCATATTTATGAGGAGTCCCTGACGGAAAGCGGAAGGCGTTCATATTCAAATTTAGACGCTTACGGGCAGTTCAGAGAAGCTGAACAAGATTTTTATGATTATGTACAAGATTTTCTGACTGATCCAAAGTGCTTTCTTTGCTTATGGAAGACAGATAATCAATACGTCAGTTGTTTGCGGTTTGAGCCTTATCAGGATGGCGTTTTAATCACAGGCTTGGAGACGGCTTCATCTCAACGACGCAGAGGTTATGCGAAAAAATTGCTGCAGGCGGTGCTGAAGCTTCCGGAGCTTCAAGCCGTCCGGGTATATTCCCATATCCACCGAAGCAATACCGCATCTGCTGCATTACATTTGGCTTGCGGTTTTCATCTGCACGCGCATTACGCACGGCTTGTGGATGGAACAGTAACCAGCCAATACGATACCTACGAAAAACAGGTGTGCGATTAATTCGCACACCTGTTTTTTGGTCTGTCAAAAAGTATTTTTTGACAGACTGCAGAAGTCAAAGAAGCGCCAAAGACAAACAAATCGCACTCGTCGGCGTACAGGTGGTACGTTAGAGTGCGATTTGTGCAGTAAGTCAAAATATATTGCGTAGCAAGGCGATTTAGAAAATTGCATACGGGACGGGAAACACGTCCCCTGCGGTATGAATCAAAATATTTAAATTTATATTTTGACGGTTTGGGGGTTCTTTGACATTCTGAAACAGGTGTGCGATTAATTCGCACACCTGTTTACTAAATATTCCATTGCCATGGCGTATCCGTCAATGCCGTGACCTTTAATGGTCTTTTCGCAGTACATACCTGCGTATGAGATTTGCCGAAAAGATTCACGTGCGTCCACATCGGAAATATGGACCTCAACTGCCGGAATGGATACGGCCTTCAGTGCATCCAAAATGGCTACAGAGGTATGGGTGTAGGCGGCAGGATTGATCACAATACCGTCATATTTGCCGTAGGCCTGCTGGATCGCATCCACCAATGCACCCTCGTAATTCGACTGTAAATGGGTATATTCAACACCCAAAGAAGCGGCAGTATCTTCCAGAAGCTGCAGTAGATTACTGTAGCTGTTGCTCCCGTAGATCTCCGGTTCCCGGATACCCAGCATATTAATATTCGGTCCGTTCAAAACCAAGATTTTCATGGGTGTTCTCCTGTCAGCTTTGCTAATATTTTCTCGACAGCATTCTCGATGCTGTTTTTATTTTCAATTACCCAATCGGATGCCGTCTCATAAAGGGGACGGCGTTTTTCGTACAGAAGGCTGAGCTTATTAGCCTGAGAGAGCGGTCTGCCGTCAACCGGAAGCGCTTCCAGCGGTCTTTGAATCCATATAACGACGCTGTTTTGGCGAAGCAAGGGGATGTTTTCGCTTCGTGCGACACAGCCGCCTCCTGTTGCAATGACTGTACCGGATTTTGCAGTGATCTGTTGGAGCACCTGTGTTTCAATTGTTCGAAAGCCTGCTTCACCGGACTGTTCAAAAATTGCGGGAATGGAAATGCCTGCAGTTTTGACAATTTCATCATCGGCATCCACAAAGGGTCTGTTCAAGGCCTTCCCGAGGGCGTGGCCAATGGTGGACTTGCCGCAACCGGGCATTCCGACCAATACGATATTGCGCATTTGCGTTTGAAGGGCGCAGTAGATGCGTTCAATGTGAGAATCGTCGATTTTACAGCCTGTAAACCACTGGGCACTTTCTTTTGCCTGCGCAACAAGCATCCAAAGACCGTTCATGGCAGTCAAATGACGGCTTTCGGCATCCTGTAAAAGCTTTGTTTTTGCAGGATTGTAAATCAGATCCAGAACCCCTTCCAATTTGGGGAACAACGACAGGTCAATGGGGGAAATACCGGTATTGGGATACATTCCCACAGGTGTGGCGTTTACGATGATTGCACAGTCCTGATGCAAATGTAATTGATTATAGCTGTTTTCGCCATTGCGTGAAATCACCACGTAATTGGCTTGCAGTTCTTTTAAAACGGTGCATACAGTATTGGACGCGCCGCCTGAGCCTAAAACCAATACTTTTTTTCCGGCAAAGGATAGGCCTGATTTTTGCGCCATAGACATAAAGCCAAAATAATCGGTGTTGTGCCCAATCAGCGTGCCGTCGTCCCGACGTACAATGGTGTTTACCGCACCGATTTTTTGTGCCTGGGGACTAAGCTCCTGACAGAAAGGAATCACAGTTTTTTTGTAGGGAATGGTCACATTTAGTCCCCGAAAATCTGTGTTATTCAGAAACTGTGCGATATGCGCTTCCTCAACCTCAAAAAGACGGTAACTGTAGTTTCCCAATAATTGATGGATTTGGGGAGAGTAGCTGTGGGCAAGCCTGGCGCCCAGTAAGCCGCATTGCATTAAACCACCTCAGTGTAGCTTCCTAAGTATTTGAATTCCTCACACAGGTCGTCCAATTCGCACATCAGCTGTACAAATTCTTCGGAATAGATGGAGGTTTCCAAGTCGAAATAGAACATAAACTCAAAATCTCTGTCTGGAATGGGACGGGATTCCAGCTTCAGCACATTGATGCCCAAAACGTACATTCTGGCAAGCACCTTGTACAGTGCACCGGGCTTGTGAGACAAAATCATCATAATGCTGGTTTTATCGGAGCCGGGATAAATCTCTAAATTTTTGCTGATACAAATAAAACGGGTACGGTTATTGCCGGTATCCTGGATACTGTCGGACAGACAGGTGAGATTGTAAAGCTCCTGACAGTTGCGGCTGGAAATGGCGGCAATATCGGTTCTGCCGGATTCGGCCACGAATTTTGCGGCAACAGCGGTGTTTTCCACAGGGATAATCTTCACACCGGGTAAGTTGTTCAAAAATGCAGAGCACTGGTTGATTGCCTGTTCATGGGAATATATTTCTTTAATGCTTTCGATTTTTGCCCCTTTGTTGGCCAGAAGATGGTGGTCAATTTTCAAACGGAAGGTACGCACAATGGAGAAGTTGTGCCGAATCATCAGGTCATATACCTTCTTAACAGAGCCGGCAGTGGAGTTTTCTATTGGCAGGATTCCGTATTGACAAAGTCCCTGTTCAATGGCATTGAAAACGCCTTCAAAGTTTTTGCAGTACATAATCATCGGTGCTTTGAAGATTTTTTCTGCGGCAATTTGGGCGTAAGCACCCTCTGTGCCCTGACAGGCGATCATCGGGGATTGGGGGAAAAGCTTCGGTGTGTGTTCAATGGAGTCTACAATCTGATGATGCAGAGGGGTAGACTGGTTGTTGAGCTTGCTTTGGTAACTGCGGCTCAGCTCAAAAATCATAGAGTACAATACCCGTGTGTACTCTTCCATACCGTTGCCGGAAAGCTCTGCCACGCTTTGAAGCTTCTCACGCTCCCGGGAAGGAACGTAAATCGGCATATTGTTTTCTTTTTTGTACTGGGCAACCTTTGCGGCAAGACCCATTCGTTCCACAAATAGCTCGACAAGCTGCTGATCAACGTTGTCAATTTGTGCTCGAATCTCGTTTAATTCCATAGTGTATCCCTCTTTTAGTAGTTGCTCAGCAGAGCATCAAATATTGCAATTGCGGCGGCGGCTTCCACGACCGGTACGGCACGGGGCACGATACAGGGGTCGTGCCGTCCCTCTACGGTCAAATCTTTTTCTTCCATAGAAGAAAGGCTGACAGATTGCTGCAGCTTTGCAATAGACGGTGTGGGTTTGATGCCCACACGGAAGATGATGGGCATACCGCTTGAAATGCCGCCTAAAATACCGCCGGCATTATTTGTAATGGTGCGAACGGTGTTGTTTTCAATAGTGAATGCATCGTTATGCTGACTTCCAGGCATTCCGCAAGCATCAAAGCCGGCGCCGAAATCCACGCCCTTTACAGCGGGAATGGCATAAATTGCCTGGGCAATTTTGCCCTCCAGGCCGCCAAAGAGCGGACCGCCCAAACCGGCAGGCACACCCTCAATCACACACTCTATCACACCGCCCACACTGTCCCCGTCGGCTTTTGCGTCAGAGATGGCTTTCTTCATCTTTTCAGCCGCTTGCGCGCTGAATACAGGAAAATCAGGATCAGAAAATTGCAATTGCGGCCGCACAGGGTCAATCCGTGCAGGTATGTCCGATATACCTGCGATACTGCAAATATGACCTGTAACGGTAATGCCTCTTTGCTTCAGCCACTGGATGCAAAGACCGCCTGCAATGCACAGGGGAGCAGTTAATCTTCCGGAAAAATGACCGCCGCCTGCTACATCCTGATAGCCTTTATATTTCACCTGTGCGGTGTAATCTGCGTGGCCGGGACGGGGGCAGTCGTACAAATTGGAATAATCCCTGGATTTGGTGTTGGTATTTTGAATAACTGCGGCAATGGGTGCACCGCAGGTATAGCCATTTACGATACCTGATAAAAACTCAGGGCAATCTGCTTCTGCTCTTGGAGTACTGTATGCTTGCTTGCCGGGTGCACGGCGCTGCATAAACACATTGAGCGCTTCAAGATCTACGGAAAGTCCGGCAGGAACGCCATCCAGTGTCATACCGATGGCACTGCCATGCGACTGACCGAATATGGACAGCTTTAAATGTTCACCGTATACACTACTCATAATGACCTCCCAGTAATTGATAGTCTTCCCAAAACTTCTTATAGGATTTGCGCACACATTGCGCACCAAGGATGCGTACCGGACCGCTTGCAACCGTTGCGGCAATGGCGGCGGCCATGGCAATACGGTGATCGCCCACTGAATCAATGGTGCAGGCTTGATATTTGGCTGGATAAACGGTTAACGTGTCCGCGGTAGCCGTGGCTTTTGCGCCCAATGCGTGAAGCATTTGGCAAACGGCATCTACACGGTCGGATTCCTTTAAGCGCAACCGTCCGATGTGATGAAACACAGCGCCCTTTTGTGCACCTGCAATCACCGCAAGAATGGGCACTAAATCCGGAATATCTCTGCAGTCAATGGAAGCTTTTTTATGCAGTGCAGGTGCAAGACGGTGAATTGCGCAGTCCCCCTGCTTGGAATCGGTGTTTAATCCGCAGATGTGAATAGAGCTTCCCAGCTGGTTTGCTCCGTACCAAAAGGCGCTGTTGCTCCAGTCACCCTCGACGGTAATATCGCCCGGCGTGTGATACGAAACTGTTGGCGAAAATTCGTATCCGTCTGCAGAAACGCCGAAAAGAGAAAGCGCATCTTCGGTAATATCGATGTAAGGCTTCGATTCCAATTGACCGGTGACGGTTAATTTGCTGTTTCCGATGATGGACAGGGCAAACAGCAGACCGGTTATAAATTGACTGGAAATACTGCCGTCAATGGTGTAGTGACCGCTGTGCAGCTTTCCGGAGCACGAAATGGTGTTTTTGGTTGGACGGGACAAAACAGCGCCCATTCTTTGAAGCTCTTCCCACAGCGGAGACAAGGGCCTTTCCGGCAGTCTTCCTTCCATAATAAAGGTGGCTTCAACACCCAGAGCGGCAACCACAGGGAGCAAAAAACGCAGCGTTGATCCGCTTTCGCGGCAATATAGAAATGCGCTTTTTGGAAGCTGATTGATCGGTTCTACCCAATAGCCCCCTTCGATGGATGTAATGTGCGCCCCCAAGGCGTTGAGACAGTCTGCTGTTGCTTCAATGTCATCATTGGTGGATGGACAATATAGATGAAACGGCGCATCGGATAATGCACCGCATATTAAAAGGCGGTGTGCCTGTGATTTGGATGGAATGGATTGGATTGTGCCGTTTAAAAGCCGTGGATATACGGTGATGTCCATTTTAAAGACCTGCCTCAATGATGGAATGTACCCGATAGATGGGTGTGGGCATAATTGCACAATTGCCGATTTTATGGGGAATAATCAGATTTACGGTTTTTCCGGATCGTTTTTTATCGGAAAGGGCACTTTCAAAAAGAAGATCGGCAGGATAATCGGTAGAGCAGGGGAGGCAGAAGCGCTTTAAAACATCGCAAAGAAGTGTATAAACTGCCTCATCGCATTCCCCAATGGAAGATGCGGCTTTTGTGATGATGGCCATACCGGCGGCCACTGCCTGACCGTGAGAAATTGTATAGTTGCTGGCAGCTTCAATGCCGTGACCGATGGTGTGCCCTAAATTCAGTTTTTGCCGTTCGCCCCGGTCAAACTCGTCCTGGCAAACCACGTTTGCTTTCAGTTCGATGCAACGGGCAATGACATATTCTTTGGAGAATTCTACTGCGTACTCTGCCAGATGTTCAAATAAAGCGCAGTCGTAAAGGACACCGTACTTAATTACCTCGGCACAGCCGTCCTGAAATACTTCGGGAGAAAGGGTGTCCAGGGTGCAAAGATCGCAAAGCACCACTTTGGGCTGGTAAAAAGCACCCACAAGATTTTTGCCTGTTTGCAGGTCGATGGCGGTCTTGCCGCCAACGGAGGAATCCACCATCGCCAGCAATGAGGTAGGAATCTGCACATAGGAAATTCCTCTAAGATATGTAGCAGCGGCAAAGCCTGTAATATCGCCCACAACGCCACCGCCTAAAGCGATCAAAAGGTCGCTTCTGGTGATTTTATTGACGGCAAGAAACTCCAAGATTTCAATATACGTTTTGGCGTTTTTGGATGATTCACCTGCGGGGAAAACAAAGGAGAAAACCTGATATCCACTGTTTTTCAGAGCATCAGACAATATGCTGCCGTACAAAGGGAAAACATTGGAATCGCTGATAATGACGCAGGTGGAGGGATTGCAGACGCGCTGGATGTAAGTGCCTGCGCTTTCAATCAGTTGCTTGCCAATAATGACTTCATAAGGTGATGAAGCATTCACAGTTATGGTTTTCATCCGTCAACCTCTTCCTTGCGTTTTCTGCCCTCATCCAAAAGGGCAATCAGATCTTGTTCGTTATTGGAGGCAATGGCCTCTTTATATTTTGTAAGGTTATGGATATATAGGTCAATTTCCTTCAAGATGTTCTCTCTGTTGGAAAGAAACAGCTCTGCCCACATCTGCGGATTCAGCCAGGCCACTCTGGTAAGATCTTTATAACTGCCTGCTGAAAAACCCTTATGGTCCAAGGCGGTAGGGGATTTAATATAGGCGTTGCTGATGATGTGGGGCATCTGAGAAGTGAAGGCAATCATACTGTCGTGCTCCTGTGCGGTGGTAACGGAAAAAGAACCGAAACCGCAGGGTGCAAGAAGCATTTTCAGATTGCTTAAAAGCTCCGGGTCATCATACCGGGGCGGCACAAGCACCATTGGCGCACCCTGAAACAGATTGGAGCGACTGTATTTAAAGCCTGAAAAATGAGAGCCTGCCATCGGGTGACCGCCAACAAAGGTAAAACCGTGCTGTTTTGCAAGGCGAAAACCGCTATTGCAAATTTCAGTTTTGATACCACAGCAGTCGATTACGGTACAGCTATTGCGGCAGTATTGTGCGTGTTCCTCCAACCAACGGATGGCGGCACCGGTGTAAACAGCCAGCAGGATCAAATCGCAGGAGGGGACGGTTTCAATGTTGAGTTTACCGTGGGAGATGCCTGCAAGCTCTGCAAAATCCGCAGTGGAAGTATCCTTGTCGTGCACATAGACGGTGTGTCCTGCCTTGCTGTAGGCCCGTGCTAAAGAGCCGCCGATCAGACCCAAACCCAAAATGCCAACATTCATCGAATGGCCTCCCGAACACGCTGTATTTTTTGATTCAGTGTGCTAAACTGTGCAGGTGTCAGGGACTGAGCGCCGTCACACAAGGCACAGGAGGGATTGTTGTGGACTTCAACCATAATGCCGTCTGCCTCCGATGCGGCGGCGGCAACTGCCATAGAGGGGACTAAGGACGCTCTTCCTGTTGCGTGGCTGGGATCAACCACAACAGGCAGATGAGTGATTTCGTGCAACACCGGCACAGCGGACAGATCCAACGTGTTACGGGTATAGTGTTCGTATGTGCGGATGCCGCGCTCACAGAGGATGATATTCTCATTGCCCTCACTCATAATGTATTCAGCGCTCATCAGCAATTCCTGCAATGTGTTTGCAAGACCACGCTTGAGCAAAATTGGCTTATTGGTTTTGCCCAATTCCTGCAAAAGATCAAAGTTTTGCATATTCCGCGCACCAACCTGGATAATATCCACATCCTGAAAAAGGTCTAAGGAGCGCGCGTTCATAATTTCTGTAATAATGGGCAACCCACTGGCTTTTTTTGCTTCCAAAAGCATTTTGATACCCACATCCTTCAGACCCTGAAATGCGTAGGGAGAGGTACGTGGCTTGAATGCGCCGCCGCGAAGAATATTTGCACCGGCCTGTTTGACGGCAAGAGCAACCTGGATAATTTGTTCTTCACTTTCCACGGAGCAAGGTCCTGCGATCATGGCAAAGTGGCCGCCGCCGATTTTTACATCCCCCACGGAAATGACCGTATCCTCCGGATGAAAATTCCGGCTTGCCTGTTTAAAGGGTTCGGAAATGCGGCGAACGCTGGAGACAATTTCCAGGCTGTTCAGCAGCTCCATATCTACACGGCTGGTATCACCGATCAGTCCGAAAATGGTTTTTTCTTTGCCTTCGGATACGTGCACATCCAGTCCCATATTTTTGAGCCAGTTTAGCAGATGCTCCTTCTGTTGCGGTGTAGTATCACTTTTTAATACAGCAATCATAGTGAATTCTCCTAAAAAACAATGCCGCACAGATTGTAATCTGTGCGGCAGGTGATTATATACGCATTACCGATAATATGCAGCACAAATTACTATTACTTTCTTTTTGCAAAAAAGTAATAGCCATAAAAATACTGTGCACTTGCGTTGCAGTTTTTCATAGTAATACCTCGTTGGTAAGTTTAGGGCAAGTATAGCATAGTTTGTCGGTTATTGCAAGGGGAAATTTGTGTTTCCTAAGTTAATAGGACACGATGTTAAAGCTCTGTGTGGTCACGAATTGTCCGTTGAAATAGATGCTAACCGTATACTTTCCGGCATCGGCAGGCATAAACGGCATATCCAGTTCGCAGTAATTTTTGTACCACATATTGGTCCAGGCTGTTTTCACAGAGGAAATGTCGATGATGCTTCCGTCCTCGCCCTTCACAACATAGGAAATGTAGAAATCATCATAGTTTTTGCCGTAAACCTTATTCAGGAATACAACAAAGGATGCCTTCTGTCCTGCGCTGAATCTGGTGGTGTAATCAGAGCCCTTCACATCGCTGTGCACCCAGTCTGCTTTGGCAGGTGTCTTGCACATAGAGAATTGCAGGTTGCCATTGTTGACTGCGTCACCGCCGTATACAGCGGAGAAGTTGACAGCGTCAGGGGTAGTGTATGTATAAAGGGGACAGGCAACAGCGGAGTCGTCTGCGGCTTTAATCACAATTTTGTATACTGTCGCAGGAATAACAGGGAGAATGGAAACGCTGTTTTCACTGCAGGCTTGGGTGAACTCTGTGGGGCAATCGCCTGCGGTGTAGTGTACCACCCAACCGCCATCGGGGATCGTGGTTGCTTCCCAGGAAAGCTTGAGAACACCTGTTGTGGAGCTGTCTGCCTGAATGTTTTTCACGGTGACGGCATTGGCACCAATAGAAACAGATTGCTTCATACTTTGACCGACTGCAATGACATCCACACTGTAGGCTTTTGTCGTATCCAGGTCGGTAAAGGTGGCGGTAGTTTCGGCAGTTTCGATAGACTTTTTGAATCCGGCATCATTGGTGCAAATCACAGTCCAACCGGTCACAGTAAACTCCTCAGGGGCGGTCCATTGCGCAGTTAAAGCATTTCCTTCAAAACTGGAAATGTGCAGGTCGCTGGCCTGAATCAGATCTGTTGTGGTAAAGGAAATGGGGGCACTTTCCACAAGATACAAATCCTCAACGGGGGTAATGACGCCTGTGTAAACAACATCCTTTTCCAGTCCCATCAAGGTATGTGTATGACCTGCAAAGGTAACGGTCTGCTCCTGCGTATCGCCTTCAGCCTTGTAGGTCAGCACCCAATGCTCGGAGTCGGGACCTTCAACGTTAAAGCTGATTACCGCACTGCCAAGCATATTGCCCGTTACGACGGTGCAGTCGATGATTTCCGTTTCAGCCGGAGAATGGTATGTATCTGTAATATCGCCGTTAATACCGTGGAAACCGTTTACGCCCACAGTAATGGTGTATTCGGTATCCGGTGCCAGACCGGAGAATTCAACCATACCGTTAATAAGAGGAACAACAGTTTTTGTTCCGTCAGAGGCGGTACAGGTAACATTGAAAAGGCTGTCCTCCGCCTCAGAAGTTACAAACACAGTCAGCCGATCCTGTTTTCCCTCTAACTGAATATCATCAACGGTTTTCATATAGTAGAATTTGTAGAAGCAGAATGCACCGGCCGCCAGCAAAAGCACAATCAACACGGCAAGTAAAATTTTAAGAACAGGGGAACGGCGGCGCGGCTCTTCCTCGCCTTCGTCATATTCATTGGGATCGTCTGCAGAGTCCTCTGCAGAATCCTCAGCAGAATCATCCTGCGGTATTTCATCCACATCGTCAGCAGGTGTCTCTTCACTGCATTCGGTGATCTCGGTGGCAAGTGCTGCTTCCAGCTCTGCGATATCTGATGGCTCAGCAGGAACGACGGGACTGGGCACTTCCAGTGCCGCAAGGGCATCGGCCTGTGCGATGATTGCATCAATATCATTTTCATCATCCGATTCGATGATGGGTGCATCTTCGGATTCGGTCTCGTCCATTTCCTCCCCATCGTCTTCGGCAGCAGCCTCTTCTGCAGTCTCCTCGGCAGGAACATCATCATCGGCAGCATCGACGGAAGCTTCATCCTGAGAGGAAAGCGCATCAGTAACCAAAGCAGAGATCTCTGCAATGGAATCGTCCACTTCGGGATCTTCTTCTGCGGGAGCATCAGTCAGTTGTTCTGTATCTTCACAGACAGGTTCTTCATCAATGGAAGCGTCTGATTCCGGTTCAGCATCCGTCACGGAAGCCTCCTCGGCTACAGGCTCATCCTCAACATCTGCAACAAGGGCCGCAATGCTTTGAATTTCTCTGTCTGCTTCCTGTTCATCAGAAGCAGAAATCTCAGGCTCTACAGGGGCAGGAGGCACAATGGGCAGATCTTCTGCGCCATTTTTCTGCATATAGTTTACCAGTGCCTGACCCATTTGGGCAGGATCTTCCCAACGGTCTTCGGGATTTTTGCTGCAGGCCTTCACAATGATGGCTGCAAGCTCTTCGTCTGCATATTGGGGGGCAGGGGGCACATCTGCATCAACAGAGGGAAGAACACCACCGTTATACACACTGTATAAAATTGCACCCAACGCATAAATGTCTATAGAGGTGTTGGGGGTAGCAAAGGCATCCTTCATTTCCGGTGCAGTATAGTCACTGATATATTGGCTGGGGATGGTGGCATATTTCAGGTTGCCCATATTTAAAAAGCCCAGGTCGCTGATTTTAAATTCACCGTTGGGGGTGAGGTAAATGTTGTTGGGCTTCAGGTTTACAAAAAGATAGCCATTACGACGGCAGGCCATCAGTGCGGAACAAATGTCCATACCCAGATTGATGGCGTCCAGCTGTGTGAACGGTCTTTTGGTAAACTGTCTCTCCAGAGAGCGCCTGTAAGGGGAGAGCATATAAATATCAAAGCCTAAACCGTCCTCAGAGGGTTCCAGCTGGTAACCATCACAAGGCATAAAGCCTTCGTGACGGGAAAGGGCCTGAAGTGTTTCAATTTCGGTAATGGTTTCGATGGAGCGCTCCTGAAAATAATGACGAATGGAGTCATCATCGGAGACAACGCCTGCAAGCTTCAATGCATCGACCTGCGTCTGTGACGGAGGAAGAGAAATAACTTTAACAATATATTTATCACCGGTATCCTTATGCATCGCAGGATAACAGCGAATACCGTGGTGTTCGGAAATGGCATCACCAATCAGAATGTTGTCTAAGAGGGGAGAAACAGATTTGGGGATAGACACAATAATCGCCTCCTTTTACTAATATTTATATGATAAAATAAAATTCTGAAAAAAGCAACAAGTTTGTTGTTGTTTTATCAGATAATAAATGATATAATTTAAAAAAACTCTGAACGGAGGTATGGATGATGAGCAAGATTATTTGCAATATATGCGGGATGTCTTATCCTGATACGGAAGACCGTTGCCCGATTTGCGGTTGTGTTCGTCCGGCGAACGCACCGGTGGTAGCAGATGCACCGGAGGAAAAAAAGGAATTTACATATGTAAAGGGCGGCCGTTTTTCAAAAAATAATGTAAAAAAACGCAACGGTGGCAAACCGGTTCAGCAAACTGCCGGGAATGATCGCCAGAAAAGACGCGGGCTTTTTATTGTTCTTGCCATTATATTTGTGCTGTTTTTGGCAATGGCGCTGTTTTTTGCATTTAAGCTTTTAAAAGACGATGACGGCAAAAATACTTCTGTTACGGAAGAGCATGATGTGCCGTGCACTGCCTTGAAGCTGTCTATTTCCTCCATATCCTTTGATGCGATAGGCGATGTCTGGATGCTGGATGTCACGCGCGTGCCTTCCAATACCACTGAGCCTCTTGCTTTTGAATCTGATAATTCGGCTGTTGCCACAGTGGATGAAAACGGAAAGATTGAATGTGTTGGTGAAGGCGTTGCTGTGATCACAGTTTCCTGCGGTGGACAGCGTGAAACCTGTACCGTCTATTGTACACTGCCCACGGAACAGCCGCAGCTGCCTACTGTTCCGCCCACCGTCATACAGTTGAACCGCAAATCCATTCAGTTCTTCGATGTAGGGGAATCCTGGACTGTGTACGCCGGAGACATTCCCTTCTCTGAGATTTTATGGGTAAGCGAGGATACCTCCGTTGCAACCTTCAATGACGGTGTTGTTGTTGCAGTTGGTGAGGGAAAGACAACCATCTATGCCGTATATGAGGGACGCAATTCTGAGCCCTGTGAAATTGAATGTACCTTTACGCAAGAACAGCCCACATCCGATATAAACGAAGGCGGCACCATTATACCGGAAAAGCCGGGTGTGTTTGATCCGGACGACTTTATTCTTGCCATAAAGCCTTATAACACCCGTGCACCTTATAACGACAGTCCCGAGATGCAGTGCTATGACCTGACCATTCAGGTAGGCCAGGAATTTGGTTTGGACCTGCGCGATAAAAACGGCACTTCTCTGGATACGGTTTGGGAGATTGTAGAAGGTGCAGAGAGCTGTACGCTTGAAAACAACTGGATTACCGCCACATCTTCAAAAACCAATGTAAAATTGAAAACCGCATATAACGGCATAACGGTCTACTGTTACTTCCGTACTGTTAACGGATAAATGCAGCGGGGCTGTCAGGAATTTTTCTGACAGCCCCGTTTTTTTAATATGCCTGCATTGCGGATAAGGTTATTCAAGGTCGATTTTAGCCTTGTTTCTGCGGAAAAGCATGGTGATACACCAAAGACCGGCCAGAGCAATCACCGTATAAATGATGCGGCTGACGGTGGCATCCTGTCCGCCGAAAATCCAGGCGACAAGATCAAATTGAAAAATGCCCACCAGTCCCCAGTTGATTGAGCCGATAATGGATAGAATCAATGCCAAAGTGTCCATATTTTAAACCTCCGTTTTATAATCTTCGACAGTGCTATAATTCCACAAAAATGCAATCCTATTCAAAACGCTTATTGCAAATAGTTTGTTCTTTTTGTATAATTATAAAAAAATCAAAAAAAGAGGAATGTTTATGATTACTTTATACGAAGGTGCTTTTGCAAAAATTAACCTGACACTGGATGTGCTGGATACCCGTCCTGACGGATATCACAATTTAAAAAGCGTGATGCAAACCGTATCTATTCGGGACGACATTGAAATTGATCTTGGAACAGGCGCACCCTGGCGGCTTGTTTGCGACAAGGAAGGGATTCCTTGCGATGAACGCAATTTGGCGTGGAAGGCGGCAAAAGTGTTTTTTGATGCCACGGGAAAAGATCCTGACGGTCTTGAAATCCGCATTGTAAAACGCATTCCCAGCGAAGCCGGACTTGGCGGCGGAAGTGCAGATGCAGCTGCAGTACTGCGTGCACTGAACAGACACTACGATGCACCGTTTTCTGTTTTGGCGCTTGCTGAATTGGGCGCACAGGTTGGGTCTGACGTGCCTTTTTGTGTGCTTTGCGGCACAGCGATGGTGGAGGGCAGAGGGGAGCGCCTGCGCAAGCTGCCTGATATGCCCGACTGTTTTGTGGTGGTGTGCAAGCCGAACTTTTCTTCCTCGACGCCGGAGCTTTATCGCAAAATTGACGCAGAGCCCATCGGCAAGCGTCCCGACCATCAGCAGATGGAAAGTGCCCTTTTAGCAGGGGATTTAGGGAAGATCGCGGAGCACATTTATAACGTCTTTGACCCCATTGTGACCCGTGAGCATTTGGAACTGAATTATATCAAGTCCATTTTTAACAGCTATGGTGCGGTGGCGCACCAAATGACCGGTTCGGGGTCTGCGGTGTTCTGTATTGTGGAGAGCTTTGAATATGCGGCTGTGATTTGTAATATGCTGCGTGATAACTATCCTCAGGTCTTTATTTGTAAACCGGTCTGATTGAGAGGCTGTACACAAACAGCCTTATTTCGAAACGAGGTTTTTTATGCTGAAAATTTTAATTGGCACAGATTGGAAAGCAAATACCGCCACCATTATGGAGATGGTGGCGGAAGATATTCGTCAAAAAAGACCAAATCGCATTTTAATGGTTCCCGAGCTTGTGAGCCATACAACAGAACGAACCTTGGCACGCGTGGGAGGCGATTCTGCCAGCTTGTATGCAGAGGTGCTGTCTTTTACCCGTCTTGTTCGTCGTGTTGCGGAGCAAGAGCATTTTCCGTTGGAGGAATGTCTTGATAAGGGCGGTCGCGTGGTTGCAATGGCCGCAGCTACCAGAATGCTGCACAGCAAATTGAAAGCCTATGCATCTGTGGAAACCCGTCCGGAATTTCTCACCGATATGCTGGATGCGGTGGATGAGTTTAAGCGTTGTACCATTACCTCGGATGATCTGATGGCGGCAAGTAAGCAGACCGAGGGAAGCTTGGCGCAGAAGTTGGAAGAGCTGGCTTTGATTTATGAGACTTATAATGCCATTTGTACGCGTGGAAAGAAAGATCCTCGTGACCAGATGACGTGGCTTTTGGAGCAATTGGAAGCCGGAAGCTTTGCCCAAAAGCATACCTTTTACTTCGATGCTTTTCCCGATTTTTCCCGGCAGCATATGGACATTGTTCATTATTTGATTTGCAATGCTCCTGAGGTAGTGATCAGTCTGAACTGTGATAAACCTGCTTCCGATCTGCTGGCTTACGAAAAAGCGGGGGAGACCGCTAACCATCTGATTTCTTTTGCGAAACGAATGGGGATTGATTATTGCATCATACCTGTTGAGCCCGGCAAGGAACGTCTTTTAACGGTTACCGACAGCCTTTTTCAGGGGCACATCCAAAAAGGACAATCATCGGATTTTCTGCACGTCTATACGGCTGAATCGATTTTTGCAGAGTGCGAAGCGGTTACGGAAAAGATTTTGGAACTGGCACAAAATGGCGTGCGCTATCGAGATATAGGCATCGTTTGCTGTAATCTTGCTGCCTATAAAAATCCCATCCATACCGTGTTAGGACGAGGAGGAATTCCGCTTTACCTGTCCGGTACGGAGAACGTATTGGGGAAAAACGTGATTTACGCTATTTTGCAGTCCATCGAGGTAGCGCTTGACGGTTTTTATCAAAAAGATGTGTTCCGTTATATGAAATCCGTTCTGTCACCCATCAGCATAGAGCAATCCGATATTGTAGAGCAATATGCGGTGCTTTGGTCCATTAGCGGAAACAAATGGACGAGCAAATGGGCCAATCATCCCCGCGGACTGGAAGACGATTGGAGCCGTCACGATGAAAAACGTCTGGAAGAGCTCAATACTGCCCGTGAAAAGCTGATTACACCGCTGGAACGGTTGCGTGACGGATTTCGGGATGCAATTGCTGTGAAGCAGCAGGTTTTGGCCTTGTATGCATTTTTTGATGAAATTCAGCTGTACTCTAAAATCAAGGCTCTTGCGGAGCAGATGGAGCAGACCGGTGCATTCAGAAATGCCCAAATACTTAATCAGCTGTGGGATATTTTAATCAATGCTTTGGAGCAGTTATACGACGTGCTGGGTGATACCTCCTGGAGCAGCGAGACGTTTGTGAAGCTGCTTAGACTTCTGTTAGGTCAGTATGATGTGGGCACAATTCCCACAGTACTGGATGCTGTGACGGTGGGTACGGTCAGCACTATGCGCTGTCACCGGATGAAGCACCTGTTTATATTGGGTGCTTCTGAGGGAGCGTTTCCTGCCTATGGCAATTCTGCAGGCGTCCTGAATGATTTTGAACGCTCCGCACTGCAGAAAATCGGTATTCCCATTAACCCGGGCGCGGTGGAAGGACTTCAAACGCAGTTTTTGGAGATTCAGCAGGTTTTTACAGCAACTTCTGAACAGGTGTATGTTTACTGCTCCAACGGTCAGCCCTCCTTTGTATTTAAACGGTTGGGGGAGATGACCGGGAAAATTGATAGTGTGTCTCCCCAATTCGGTGCAGCGCTGACAGACCGCTGGGAGGCTGCGGCCCGTCTTGTGCGTGAAGAGCAAACCGAGTGGGCATCCAAACTGCACATTGCAGAGGAATTTGATACAATTACCCACTGCAGGGAATATCAATTGGGAACGGTTTCTAAGGAGAATGCACGAACGCTGTATGGTGAAACTATGCGAATGTCTGCTTCCCGTGTGGACGTTATGGCAAAGTGCAAGCTGTTTTATTTCTTCCAGTATGGCCTGAACGCAAAAGAGAGCAAGCCCATTACATTAGATGCTTCTGAATTTGGTACTTATGTGCACGCAGTGCTTGAAGAGTGCGGTCGCGCGGTGACTGAAAAGGGCGGCTTTCAATGCGTGTCTTATGATGAGGTGCTGCGCATTGCCAAGGAGGTATCTGACAGCTATTATGAGGACCGTTTCAGCAAACTGCAATCGGAACGGCTATACTATCAGTTTAAGTCTAACTGGCAGGAAGTGCAGCTGATCGTCAAAGAATTGTGGGAGGAAATGCAGGAATGTGATTTCCAGCCCCATTTATTTGAACTTCATTTTGATGAAGGACAGAAAATGCCTGCAATATCCATCAAGGGGCAGGAGGTATCTGCCACCTTAAACGGCTTTGTGGACCGTGTGGATTTGTGGGAGCGTGACGGAAAACCCTATGTGCGTGTTGTGGATTATAAAACAGGCACAAAGCTTTTTGACTACGTGGACATCTTAAACGGCATTGGTTTGCAAATGCTTTTGTATCTATATGCAATAGAGGATGGCGGCGTGGAGCTGTTTGGTGAAAAGCCGAAGGTTTCCGGCATTCAGTATTTTCCTGCAAAGGTTCCTTTTGTTTCGATGAAAGCCGATGTGCCGGCAGAAGAAGCGGAGCGTGCGCACAAAAGCGACTTTAGGCGTAACGGATTGCTTTTAAATGACGATGTGGTGCTCTATGCAATGGAGCATAGTGATGATCCTCAAAGAATTTCCTGCAAAAAAGATAAAGATGGAAATTATGTAGGAAATTTGGCATCTGCAGATCAGTTTGAAATGTTAAAGCAGTATATTTATCAATTCCTGGCAAAGACCTTTGATGAGGTTGCAACCGGCAATGTGGAGGCCTATCCGTATAAAAAAGGGCAGGAATCGCCCTGCTTCTACTGCCCCTATGGAATGATTTGCCGTCCGGAGCGTTTAACGCAGGTGCACGAGGTCTACAAAGTAGACAGCAACGAGTTTTGGGAGCAGGTAGAAAAGGAGGTGGCAGATCGTGGCTGAGCAGTTAACGGAGCAACAGCGGATGGCTGTTGAAAACCGAGGCGGCAGATTGCTGGTTTCTGCCGCCGCCGGTTCAGGAAAGACCAAGGTGTTGGTGGATCGTCTGATGCTGCATTTAAAGCAGGGGAATGGAAAAACCAACATTGACGATTTTTTGATCATCACCTATACCAAAGCTGCCGCATCGGAACTGCGTGCAAAAATTGCAAAAAAGCTTAATGAGATATTGGCAGAGCAACCTCATAACAAACAGCTTCAGCGTCAGCTTCAGCGTTTGTATTTGGCAAAAATCTCTACTGTACACTCATTCTGCTCGGAAGTGTTACGCCAAAATGCGTATCGTTTGGATATTCCTGCGGATTTTCGCATCGGTGAGGAGGATGAAACACTTTCGTTACAGGTGCAGGCCGTTGAGGCGGTGTTTGAGCAGGCATACGAACATCCTGACGAAGCGTTTTTGCGCTTGGTAGAATCGCACGAATTTAAGCGCAATCAGTTTGAATTGCCTAATACAATTTTGGAAATTTATAAAAAATCCAGATGTCACTGCAACCCGGACAAATGGCTTCAAAAATGTGCTGATGCCTGCGCCGCTGAGGGCATATCCGATGCCTCTGAAACAATGTGGGGTGCGTACCTGATTGCTGATTTACATAGCTATCTGGATACACAGATCAGTTGTTATCAAAAACTGATTGCGTTGGCTGAAGCGGATGGAAGGATGCCCAATTCTGTTGCAAATTTGCAAAACACCCTGTCCGATTTGATGC
The DNA here is from genome assembly GCA_017465625.1 of Oscillospiraceae bacterium. Taxonomy (GTDB): domain Bacteria; phylum Bacillota; class Clostridia; order Oscillospirales; family Oscillospiraceae; genus Faecousia. Next base: position 86,888 of record JAFTVV010000022.1, read on the forward strand.
ATCTGCGTTCTTTGCACAGATGGGACGATGTTGTTGCCTGCAGCACCATTGACTATGGCACACTTTCATTCCCCAAAAAGGACATTGATGAAGACCTGCGGGATTTGATTAAGGAAAACCGTAACCGGAATAAAAAGGAACTGACCGACCGTTTGAAGCTGTTTACGGACGGCAGTGATGCGGTGCTTCACCGGCTTCGTTCCTGTAAACAGTCCATCCACAGTATGATTAGCCTTGTAAACCGGTTTGAAAAGGAATACACAAGATTAAAACGGTCAAGACGGATTCTGGATTACAGCGATTTGGAACACTATGCCGCAGAGCTGTTTTGCGGAAAAAGCCGTATGGAAACAACAGCCCTTGCACGTGAGATAGGTGGGCGTTACTGCGAGGTGATGGTGGACGAGTATCAGGATACCAATGAGGTACAGGATGCGATTTTCCGTGCCATCACCCAGCAAAAAAATAACTGCTTTATGGTTGGCGATGTAAAGCAGTCCATCTATCAGTTCCGTTTGGCTGACCCTACACTGTTTTTACAAAAGTACCACGAATATGTACCGGCGGAGGATGCTGTAGATCCGCAAGGGCGTAAGATTACACTTAACAGCAATTTCCGCTCCGCCAAAAATATTTTGGATGCCGCCAACGACGTATTTTCCTACTGTATGACCCCAAAAATCGGTGGACTATACTACGGTGACGAGGAACGTCTGAACGAAGGAATGCCACATATTTCCCTGGGTGAGCCGGCAGTAGAATTTTACGGGATTCAAATGGCTGACAAGGGCTATGACGAGGAAGCGGAGTTTGTGGCACAGCGTGTGGAGCAGCTATGCGACGGTACGCACTATGTACGGGATGAACAGGGGCTTAGACCCGTTGCTCCCAGTGATATTGCCATTTTACTACGAACAGGCAATGTACTTGGTACAGTTTTTCAAAAGGCACTGAATGATCGGGGGATACAAGTCAATTCCAGCACAGATATCAATTTGCTGACCACCGAGGAAATCAACTTCCTTTTTGCGTTCTTGCAGGTAATCAACAATCCTATGCAGGATATTCCGCTGCTGACGGTACTTGCAAGCCGGGTGTTCGGCTTTACAGCAGATGCATTGGCGCAGTTACGGACAAACAGAAAGTACGGTACGGTTTACGATGCGCTTTGTGCCGGAGAATCGGAAGAGGCAACGTCCTTTGTTCAAATGCTGACCGGGTTGAGGCAGGAGGCTCGGCATCTGTCTGTTTCTCAATTGCTTGATGAACTGTTCAATCGGACAAAATTTGATCGTATTTTCGGTGCTTTTGAAGACGGTGCAGTCAGAACTGCAAACATTCGCTCTTTTTATCAGTTTGCGTGTCGTTTTGATGAATCCGGCAGAAACGATTTGACCAGCTTTATTGAGTATATAGCGTCCCTGAAGAACAAGGGCCTGCGAATCCCCGTAGATTCCGCACTTCCCGGTGCGGTCACCATTACGACCATTCATAAATCCAAGGGCTTGGAGTATCCTGTGGTGATTATCCCTGCCCTCAGCAAGTCCTTTGATTTCCGAGACGGTACTGCACCGGTGCTGTTTGATAAGGATTTGGGAATCGGTCTGATGGGTGTGGATACCAATAAACGTATAACTTACCCAACGCTTGCCAAGAAAGGCATTAAGCAGAAGATTGAAGAAAATGTGATGTCGGAGGAAATGCGCGTACTGTATGTGGCAATGACACGCGCCAAAGACCGGCTGATTATGACATACTCTTCTAAAAATCTTGAGAAAAAAATATCCAATATGATTTCAAGAATGCGCATTGGCGAGAAAGACCTGCTTTTACAGGAAGCGACCGGTATGGGAGACTGGGTGCTGATCAGTGCCTTGCGCAGAGCCGAGGCAGGCTGCCTCTTTGCAGGTGGTTTGCATACAGATGATCTGGTGTTTTCGGACGAGAAATGGCATATTGCACTGGTTGATAACCTTCAGCAGATGCCCGTTGCACTTTGTGAAGACCGCACGGAAAACCCAAAGGAACAAAGCGACTTTTCACCGCTGAAAAATACACTGACATTTACCTATGATCATATAGGCTCTACGATGATGCCCTCTAAACAAACCGCCACCCAGCTTAAAGGACGATTCAAGGATCAGGAGGCGGCTGAGGATGCGGCAATAGAAAAAAGACAGTTTTTTGCCCGTCGTGAGCCCTCCTTTATAAACGGGGAGCATACATCGTCGGTTGCGCTCGGTAATGCGGTGCACAGCGTGATGCAGCGTATTGACTTTAAATGTTGTACATCTTTAGAGTCGATCTGTCAGGAATTGCAACGCCTGATTGCAGAAAAATGGATCGATGCGCAAATGGCAGAGAGCATCGATCCAATGATGCTTTGGCGCTTTTTTGATTCTGAGATCGGCAGAAAACTGATTTCCGCCGACCACGTTTTGCGCGAGTTTAAATTCTCTATTTTGGACGATGCAACCAAGTACGGCAATGCGTCCGAGGGAGACGAGATTTTGCTGCAGGGCGTTGTGGATTGCGCCATCGTTGAAGATGACGGAATCACCGTTTTGGATTTTAAAACAGACCGTGTAACCGAAGATACCCTTGCACAGGTCACAGATTCCTACCGTCTGCAGGTTCAGGCCTACGCAAATGCGCTGCGCCGTATATTTGGAAAAGAGATTCAGGCCTCTTACCTGTATTTCTTCCGTATTTCCCAATTTATTTCCGTATAATGCAAAATTGCGCCTCAAAAATGAGGCGCAATTTTTGTTATTATTTAAGGTTTTCGATGGCGTTGCGAATTCTTGCCACAGAGCGTTCTTTGCCGAGAATCTGCATCACGGTGTACAGGTCCGGGGAATTGGTTTTGCCGGTAACAGCCTGACGAATGAAGGTTGAGATATGAGAAACTGTTCCGGGGTAGGCGGAGGGGTCTGCCTTGTAGGCCTTCATATCTGTTGTGAAACCAAGTTCCTCGGTAATGGCTTTTACTTTCTCAAACCATACACCCGAATCGTCGTTTTCGTCATAGACGGAGATGAACTTTTCCAGTGCAGAAATAATGGTTTCCTTAGAGAAGCCCTCGTCAAAAACAGGTGTTTCCAGATATTCGTCATAGAAGAAGCCCATATAAGGCTTTGCTTCCTTCCAGGTTGCCAGATCCTTTCTCGGCTTTTTGCCGCCACGACCAATGGCCAGGATGGAAACAGCATAATCCTTGTCCGCAGCGAGTTTTGCGCCAAAGTCGGGATCAAACTCATTTGCCCATTCTGTAAGCAGTAAATAGGCTTTTTCAGCATCCATTTTGGCAATTTCGTTTTTGCTCACATCCGTGAGTTTGGCGTAGTCAAAAAGGTTGCCGGCAGGATTCAGCTTTTTCGGGCTGAAGTTAAACTCGTCGGAAGGTGCGTCGGGATTTGCTCTGCGCCAGTCTTCGTAGTTGGAGTTTAACAGCGTCATCAGGTATTCGTAGACGGCTTCAACAGGGAAGCCCTCTGCTTTATAGAACGTCAGTGCCAATTCCGGGTCTTTGCGCTTGCTCAGCTTCCGCTTGGAAGTGCCGTCCATCTTCATCAGAGGTCCGATGTGGACGTACTTGGGAAGCTTAAAGCCCAAAGTTTTAAACAGCTGAATGTGGAAGGGGAGACTGGGCAGCCACTCGTCACCACGGACAACGTGGGTGGTTTTCATCAGATGGTCATCCACAGCGTGTGCAAAGTGATAAGTGGGAATACCGTCGGATTTCAGCAACACGTGGTCTACATTGTTTTCGGTGATGGTCAGCTTGCCTTTGACCAGGTCGTCAAATTTAAACTGATTTTCAATTGATCCGGTGGAGCGAAAACGCAAAACCCAGGGCATACCCTTTTGAAGCTGTGCCTGAATATCCTCCAGAGATCGGTCACGCCATATGGCGTACGGGCCGTAGTAGCCGGTTGTTTCTTTGTTGGCTTCCTGTTTTTCACGCATAGCGGCCAATTCTTCTTCGGTGCAGAAACAGGGATAGGCATTGCCTTCGCTGACCAGCTTCTTTGCAAATACGTGATAAATCGCTGCTCTTTGACGCTGACGGTAAGGGCCGTACTCACCACTGTCGCCATCTACGGTAGCGCCTTCGTCGAAGGAGATGCCGTAGTGCTTCAGGGTGTTGATGAGTACCTCAACAGCACCGGGGACTTCTCTTTTTGCATCGGTATCCTCCACGCGCAGAAACAGAACGCCGCCGCTTCTGTGCGCCATACGTTCAGAGGTCAGTCCCTGCACCAGATTACCCAAGTGGACGAAGCCGGTAGGGGAGGGTGCCATTCTGGTGATGACCGCACCTTCCGGTGTGTTGCGATCGGGGAAGCGGGCTTCAATCTCTTCGGGCGTCTCAGTGACGTTAGGGAAAAGCAGGTTTGCTAAAGCGGTATAATCCATATAATCTACCTCATTGGTGTAAATTTCCCATATAATATAACACAGGTTGCCTGTATAAGTCAATTTCCCGTTGCGTTTTTTAGCGGATTATGCTAATATATTTTAAAGAAGCTTGCCGCCGGATGTTCGCGCGGCAGAGTTTTGGAAAAGAGGAATAGGTTATGGAAGAAGTTGTACAAAAAAAGAGAATGCTTTCCGGCATCAAGCCCTCCGGTGATTTAACCCTGGGTTCTTACTTAGGAGCGATCAAGAATTGGGCAGAGCGTGCCGATGAATACGATTGTTATTATTTTATGGCAGACCTGCATGCCATTACGGTGCGGCAGAATCCTGCAGATCTGCGCCGCAGAACGCTGGAGCAGCTTGCACAGTATATTGCCTGCGGCTTAGACCCTGAAAAAAATACGCTGTTTATTCAGAGCCACGTGCATCAGCACGCAGAGCTTGGCTGGGTTTTGCAGTGCTACTCTATGTTCGGCGAGCTGAGCAGAATGACCCAATTTAAAGACAAATCTGCAAAAAATGCCGATAATATCAATGGCGGCTTGTTTTCTTATCCCAGCTTGATGGCCGGTGATATTTTGCTGTATCAGCCCGATTTGGTGCCGGTGGGTGAGGATCAAAAGCAGCACGTGGAGCTTTGCCATACCATTGCGCGCCGCTTTAACGGGGTATACGGGGACGTGTTTAAGATTCCTGAGCCCTTTGTGCCCAAGGTTGGTGCCCGGATTATGAGTTTGACCAATCCCCTGGCGAAGATGTCAAAATCGGAAAATGAGGATACCGGTCGTGTGTTGGTGATGGACCCACCTGAGGTCATTATGAAGCAGTTTAAGCGTGCCATTACCGATTCCGATACCACCAATTGCGTCCGTTACGACAAAGAAAACAAACCCGGTGTTGCCAACCTGATGACCATCTACTCAGCCTGTACCGGCAAAACCTTTGAGCAGATTGAGCAGGAGTTTGATGGATTGGGTTACGGTGTGTTTAAGCCCAAGGTGGGCGAGGCGGTTGTGGAAACACTTCGTCCCATCCGCGAGGAAACACTGCGCATTATGAAGGATAAGGCTTACTTGGAGGGCGTGTTCCGTGATGGCGCACAAAGAGCCTCCTACGTAGCAGAAAAGACCCTTCGTAAGGTTTATAAGAAGCTTGGATTTGTAGCCAAATAAGTAAAAGCAGTTCCGTTTCGGAACTGCTTTTTACAATATAAAGTATAGCGCGATTGTTAAAAGGGCGTTATTTCGGTCTTCTTTAGAGTCGCCTGCCATCAGCAGCAGCAGTAAAATGACGATCAGATCCCCCATATCAAAGTCGCTGCCGAATAATTGTTTGATAAAGCTCAGGGGATTTCCTGAAAAATGTCGGTCATTTGCTGTAAAATTCTGCAGATGTTGGTGCTGTTCAAAGGAAGCGGAGTGATCTTGTTTCACGTTTTTGGTGTTGTCTGGAATTCTGTTTCGTGCATAAGAACCATCCGGATTGGGTATATATCGATTATACATTCTTTCACCTGCCTAAAAGGGAGGTGGCAAGACCGGCCATTTTTGCCGCTTGCATTGCCCGTTCCAATCTGCTGATGCGATTTCCCTTCAAATAAGGCTGTAATGCGTGCAGCAGCGCCCGTTGATTACTGTCAATGTTGCTTTTTTGTGCGAATCCGGAGAGCTTTTGTAACATTTGCAGATCCACACCGGCTAAAGGGTTATTTGGAGGGGGCGGTGTCTGCTCCTGCGGCTGTTGCCCAAAAGACTGCGCCATCGTCATGATTTGTTCCATCAGTGCAGGGTTATTCATTACTGCAGAAAGCTGATCTTCCAATTCACTCATTGCCGTTTTTCATCTCCTTTAGAAGCTTTTGAATTTGGGCATCGTTTAATACACCGGACAGTGTTTTTTGTGCATCGGCAAAATTGCCGCTTGCGGCTTGCTTTTTTGCTGTTTCCACTGATTGCCCACCGTTTTGCTGCAAAATTTGGATGAGTTTTTGTCCCTGAGGTGATTTGGCAAACTGCATAACATTTTCAATATCCTTTTTTGTTGGCTTTTGATGCATATATACACCTCCTGTCCCAAATGGTCACTTTTTAAATGAATATGAAATGCTCCATAGCTTTTTCTGCAAAAGTGTGCTATAATGCGCTCAAAGTAATATATGCAATTCAGAACGGTGGGTGAATGATGAATATTCTTGTGCTTTCCGATTCCCACGCTGCATTAAGTTTTATGCGGCTGTGTATAGACCGAATAAAACCTGATGAAGTAATTCATTTGGGCGATTACTACGAGGATGCCCAATGCCTGCAAGAAGAGTATGGGCATATCCCGTTTCACATCGTACCCGGAAATTGTGACCGTTACCGTTGTGATCCGGACTTACCCCGTGTATTATGTTATGAAATTGACGGCGTAAAAATGCTAATGACCCACGGACATCATTATCATGTCAAAATGGGGATCGGCGGACTGGTAGCGGAGGCGCGTCGCCGCGGTGCCGGGATTGCCCTTTACGGCCATACCCATTGCCCGGATTGCCATTGCGAGGATGATGGACTGTGGGTAGTAAATCCGGGAACCTGCGGAAGCTACGGCGGCACGGCCGCAATCATTACCACCAAAGATCAAAAAATATCCGCCTGTCGCATCATAACGCAGGCGGATCTGGAGGATCGTATTGAAGTCCAATAGCATAAAGTACAGGTCAGGCAACCACCGCAAGAAGCAGCAACGCGGAGGCAATACCTGCAGAGCAGGCGACGATCAGCAGGTGATCTACAGTCTTGTGCATTAGCTCACGACGGGTAGCGGCATTGGGATAAGGTGCGAATGGAAAATCACGTTTACTTAAGGTTTGAGTTTTCATAATGTATCCTCCTTTTCTTTATGGGCCTATCATAACTTGTTTTCGGTACAATAAACCGGACATAAACAATCTTGCGAAAAATTGCCGTAAAATCTTGCATAATTCTAAAAATTATGCTAAAATATAATGTAATTTGAGCCGGAGGTGGTATGATGAATATATTTACCAAAATGAAAAATAAATTCCAGGCCACTCGGCAGGAATTTAAGTCAGACAAGGAAAATGCCCAAAAGGAAGGAAATCTTTTTAAGGTTACCTGTCAGTGGATTTACAAATTGCGCAGTGTATTTCTTTCTGTTCCTGTGATTTTTGGTATGATTTTTCTGGCTATTCGGAATGCCGCTGCGCTTCCTGCAGAAGTAAATATTTATTTTCCCAAATTTTCTGACGGATTGATCAAAATTTCTATGGCAACGATCGGGCATACAGAAGCGGTGATCATTCCCGTGCTTATTACGACGATTGCGTTGATTATGATGTTTATTTCCCGTCGTGTATGTCTGCCCTGGCTGGTGAGCTTGTTTTCCTTGGCACTTCCTGTGTTCTTCTGGTTTACCAGCGTTTTTCCCGGATAATTTATTGCCCCATCCTGCAATTAGGATGGGGCTTAGTGTATAAGGGTGTTTGTGATGGAAAAAGAAAAGTTGGAATTGAATGATTTGGCAGATGCCATCCTGCCTTGGTACTATACCCATCAGCGAGAGCTTCCGTGGCGTCAGGACCGTGACGCGTATCATATTTGGGTTTCGGAAATTATGCTTCAGCAGACCCGTGTGGAAGCGGTGAAAGGGTATTATAACCGCTTTATGGAGGCGCTTCCAACGGTTGCAGACCTGGCAAATGCTTCGGATGCGCGGCTTTCAAAGCTTTGGGAGGGACTGGGATATTACTCTCGTGTGCGTAATCTCCACAAAGCTGCGCAGGTGATTATGGAAAAGCATCAGGGTGTATTTCCCAAGGAGTATGAAGAGATTATAGCCCTTCCCGGCATTGGCCCTTATACAGCCGGTGCTGTTTGCTCCATTGCATTTAATCAGAAGACACCGGCTGTTGACGGAAATGTATTGCGTCTTTGGAGCAGACTCACAAATGATTTTCGTGCCGTTGACCAGCCTGCCTTCCGCAAGGATGCTACAGCAGCGCTAAAGGCAATATATCCCCAAAATGCAGGCGACTTTACGCAGGCACTGATGGAATTGGGGGCTACGGTTTGTGGACCGGATAAAGCACCGGATTGCGGCCGATGTCCTTGCGCCTCCTTCTGCAAGGCGCATCAGCTGGGCACTGCGCAGGAGCTTCCTGTTCGCCTGCCGAAAAAACAGCGCCGTATTGAGTATAAGACGGTTTTTGTTCTTCACGCAAAGGATCTGTACGCAATCTCGAAGAGACCGGCCAAGGGACTGCTTGCAGGGATGTGGCAGTTTCCGAATACGGACGGTTTTTTAAGCCCGACGGAGGCAGTGGATTACCTGCAAAAGCAGAACATTCGAGTTGAAAATATCACAAAAGAAGTGGAGCGCACCCACATTTTTACGCATATTCAGTGGAATATGCGATGTTACTATCTGGATGTTGGCGGTGTTTTGCCAAACCTACATTGGCGCACCTTGGAGCAAATCCGATCGGAAGAGGCTTTGCCCACAGCTTTCAGAATATTCCTTCCGGACGAAAAACAAGCCCCTGCTTGATAAGCAAGGGCTTGTTTTCATAATTTTGTGTAGGCTTTGTCCAGGAAACGCTGGACGTTGATCATTGCTCTTTTGTGTATGCCTTCGCCGATCTTTCCGGCTTCGTCAAAAGCTTCCACCTTGAAGGTGATCATGCTTCCGTCTACGGCAATGACCTCTGCCTCTGCCCAAACCTCCAGTCCTACCGGCGTTGCAGACAGATGGTTGATTTCCAGATATGTACCAACCGATGTTTTGTCGTCTGAAATTGCCTGCTCAATGGCTTCACAGGCAGCGCCTTCCATCAGTGCCACCATACAGGGGGTGGCATAAACAAGCAAACTGCCGGAGCCAACCTCTAAAGCAGTATCTGCCTTTTCAACGTCTGTGCGGACGACGCCCTTCATACCAACAGTGATTTCCATACAATCACATCCTTTCACATCAATTATAACTTTAAAGGGTACTTGGGTCAATAAAAAAGATTGATATTTTCAAACGGTTGCCTTATAATAAGAAAAACTTAAAGATAAAGAGGTGTTCACATTGAACGTCAACGACAAGTTAAATTTGACTATGCTTTGTGATTTTTACGAGCTGACGATGGGAAACGGATATTTCCAAAAGGGCTACAAGGATCGCATCTGCTATTTTGATGTTTTCTTCCGTCGTTGTCCCGATGGTGGCGGTTTTGCCATTGCCGCCGGTCTGCAGCAGGTTATTGAGTATATTCAGGAACTGCATTTTGATCCTGCTGATATTGAATATCTGCGCGGAAGAAAGCTGTTTAATGAGGAGTTCCTAAGCTATCTTGCAGATTTTAAATTCACGGGTGATATTTGGGCAGTGCCGGAGGGAACTCCGATTTTTCCCCAGGAGCCCATTATGACCATTCGCGCGCCTGCCATTGAAGCGCAGTTGATTGAAACGTTTATCCTGCTTTCCGTGAATCATCAAAGCCTGATTGCGACCAAGGCAAACCGTGTGGTTCGTGCTGCTCAGGGCAGAAAGGTTCTGGAATTTGGTTCGCGCCGCGCTCAAGGCGTGGATGCAGCAATCTTGGGATCCAGAGCTGCATATATCGGTGGCTGTAACGGCACAGCCTGCACAATTTCCGACCAGTTGTTCGGCGTCTATGCAGGCGGCACAATGGCTCACGCGTGGGTGCAGATGTTTGATACCGAGCTGGAGGCATTTAAGGCCTATTGTGAGCTGTATCCCAACAATGCAACATTGCTGGTAGACACTTATAATACACTTAAATCCGGTGTTCCCAATGCAATTAAGGCCTTTAATGAGGTTTTAAAGCCTTTGGGCATTACCAAGTGCGGCATTCGTCTTGATTCCGGCGATATGGCATATCTGTCCCAAAAAGCGAGAAAAATGCTGGATGATGCAGGTTGGACCGAGTGCGAAATTTCTGTTTCCAATTCCTTGGATGAATATATTATTCAGGATTTGCTTCATCAGGGTGCGCAGATTGATATGTTTGGTGTTGGTGAACGCCTGATTACCGCAAAGAGCGAGCCGGTTTTTGGCGGCGTGTATAAGCTTGCCGCTGTGGAGCTGGATGACGGAACAGTACAGCCGAAAATCAAAATTTCCGAGAATGTGGGAAAGATTACCAATCCCCATTTTAAAAAGCTTTACCGTTTTTATGGCAATGATACAGGCAAGGCAATTGCGGATTACCTTTGTGTTTACGATGAGCAGGTGGACGACAGCGGAGAGATGGAGATTTTCGATCCTGAAGCAACCTGGAAGCGGAAAATCGTCTATAATTTCACCGCAAAGAACCTGATGGTGCCGATTTTTGAAAAGGGCAAGCTGGTCTATGAATGTCCCGATTTGCATACTATTCGTGCATATTGTATGGAGCAGATCGATACACTGTGGGATGAGGTCAAGCGTTTTGATAATCCCCATACCTATTACGTAGACCTTTCCCAAAAACTTTGGGATATCAAGTACGGCCTGCTGAAACTGGGCGGCAAAAAACCTACTCAAAAATAATAGTTCGCCGGCGACAACCAAAACGGTTATCGCCGGCGAATTTTATATTACTGCGTACTGTTAGAGTTCTTCGCTCACTGCCATCAGGAGAATACCGATAATCACAACGGCAATAAACATATAGGTCTTCCAGGAAAGCTTTTCTTTCAGGAAAATACGGGAAAGCAGCAGAGAAACAACGCAAACAGAGGAAAGAATGGGGGCGGCAATTGCATCTACGCCACCGAGCGCATAAACGTATGTGAACTGACCTGCGGTTTCAAAAACAGCAGCAAGGATTTTATCCTTATGCTGAGGAACAGCTCCAAACTTGACCTTTTTGGTTTTCATAAAGATAAACAGACCCAGTGCAAAAAGGGCAAAGGTCAATTCGTAGCTGGTATTGGCCACATCTTCAATGGTGTCACCGGTGACATCCACCAGAGGAGAATTGGCAACATCTTCAATCAGGAAGAAAGCATCATCCAGGAATGTACCGAACGCATCAAGCAAGGCATACACAAAAGGCATACAAAATGCGATGATTGCCAGCTTTTTACCATAGCGTTTTTTTCTCGGAGTATCACCCTTGTTTTCCAGGAAGCTGACGCCTAAAACACCGATCGTAATGATTCCGATTGCTACCCATGTAAGGGGAGCAATGGTTTCCTGCATGAAAATAACGAACAAAAGCGCACAAATAACACCTGCAGTGTTTTCGATAGGATCAGAAATGGATTCCTCCAAAAAGCGCATTCCGAAGTAGGAAAAGGCCATGGAGATTATGTAAAACAGAGAAACAGGGAGATACCGAATGATGTTTACGGGATTGTAGTGGATGTCCTGCGTCAGCAAAGTGAAGATTGCATGTGCACCCATAACAATACCTACCCACACACAGATTTTCAGGTGGGAGTATTTTTCATTAGGATGCGCACCTTTTTTGTAGAAAAGCTCGGCAGTACCCCAGAGAATAGCGGTTGCAATTGAAAAAAATAGCCAATTCATTATATTTCCTTCTTTCTTATAGATTTATAAGACCTGCATCAATCATTTTTTGCAGACTCATAAGAATACCTAATTTTGCGTGGCACCATGTCAAGCCACCCTGGAAATATACAGCGTAGGGTGGGCGAATCGGACCGTCTGCGGAAAGTTCAATGGATGAGCCTTGCACAAATGCGCCGGCAGCCATAATGACCTTGTCGTTATATCCGGGCATTTCCCAGGGAAGGGGGGTAACAAAAGAATCCACCGGTGCAGCAGCCTGAATGCCCTTGCAGAAGGCGATCATCCCTTCTTCGCTGCCCAGTTCTACCGCCTGAATAATGTCGTGACGGCTTTCGGTGGCGTTGGGAACACAGCGATAACCTAACGGTTCGTATAAATTAGCAGCAAAAATTGCACCCTTTTCTGCACCGGCCACAACGGTTGGGGCAAGGAAGAAGCCCTGATACAAAGAGGGCATCAAGCCCAGGTTCGCACCTACCTCCTGACCCAGTCCGGGGGCAGAAAGACGGAATGCACAACGGCTGACACAGGCGGTAGTACCGCAAATATAGCCGCCAATGGGGGCAAGACCGCCACCGGGATTTTTAATCAGCGAGCCTACAACCATATCAGCACCCACATCAGAGGGCTCAATGGTTTCCACAAATTCGCCATAACAGTTGTCTACCATTATAAGCACATCCGGCTTAATGGATTTGCAGAAGGCAATCAGCTCACCGATTTGCGTGACGGAGAATGTGGGACGGGTCGCATATCCCTTAGAACGCTGAATGGTAATCAGCTTTGTTTTTTTGTTAATTGCGGCACGAATGCCCTCATAGTCAAAAGTGCCATCATCCAGCAGATCAACCTGACGGTAGGAGACACCGTATTCTGCCAAAGAGCAAGGGCTTTGGCGTATGCCAATCACTTCTTGCAGAGTATCGTAGGGCAAGCCCACAGGGGAGAGAAGCTCATCTCCCGGCAAAAGGTTTGCAGATAATGCAACGGTCAGTGCGTGAGTACCACAGGTAATTTGGGGACGTACAAGGGCGGCCTCAGTATGAAAAACGTCGGCGTAAACGCGTTCCAAATTATCCCGACCCACGTCATCATAGCCATAACCGGTTGTGGCGGCAAAACAGACAGCGGAAACTTTATTCTTCTGCATAGCGGCAAGGACTTTTGCCTGATTGTACTCAGCGATTTTGTCAATTGCGGCAAAGCGGTCCTCCAGCTTTTTAATGGCCTGCTCGCCGTATTCGTATACTTTTTCAGAAATGCCCATTTCGGCATATAAATTCAGTAATTGCTCCATTATTAATCTCCTGTTTCGAATATTTGGTCAGCCAAATTTTTTAAAAGCTCAGGGCGGGAAATGATCAATCCCTTATTTTCCTCCCCAAGAATCAAGAGGGTGTCACCGGGTTCAATATTAAAAAGCTCCCGTGCTTCCTTCGGGATTACGATTTGCCCTCGATCGCCAACCTTTGCAGTTCCGAATACACGTCGGGAATTGCCTTTTCCCAATATGTGTTTTCCTCCGGCCAAAATCATCTTCCTTTCCTACTTTTCATACTTTTCATACTGTGAAAGTATACAAAATCCTGCTGCAGTTGTCAATACTACAGCAGGATTATTTTGGTAAAATCAGTCGTCCCGACGGGCAAAAAGCAGAATCAGACGCAGAAGCTGTGCAAGTGCAACGGCAGTTGCGGCCACATAGGTCATAGCAGCGGCGGTAAGTGTTTTGCGTGCGCCTTTTTGTTCATCGGGGGTCAGGATTTCTTGTTCTTTGATCGTGTTGAGTGCGCGGCGGCTTGCATTGAATTCCACGGGAAGTGTTACCATTTGGAATACAAAGGAAAGACCGAATGCGGCAATTCCGATACAAACCAGTGTATACGCAACATCGGAAGATGCCTGACTTGCACCGTAGTTTAACAGTAACCCGATAAGAATCAGGGGCATAGCCAGCTTAGAGCCGATGTTGGTAATAGGGATAATTGCGGCACGGAGCTTAATGGGCGCATACTCTGTTGCGTACTGCACAGCGTGACCGGCCTCGTGACAGGCTACACCAATGGCGGCCGTGGAAGTGCTGTCGTATACATCCTCGGAAAGACGGATCACATTTGCCTTCGGATCAAAATGATCTGTCAGGTTTCCATTCACTTTTTCGATTCGTACACCTCTGACACCGTGGGCGCTCAGCACCCTTTGCGCAGCTTCAGCACCGGAGATTCTTCGACGCGAAAGCTGTTGAGAATACTTTTTAAATGTGGAACTTACCATTAAACTTGCAATTGAGGCAAATATAATACAGGGAAGCACCAAAACAAGATAAGTCCAGTCAAAGCCATAATAGTAAAACACTGCGATTCCTCCTTTTTGATTATTATATCCCATATTTACAAATTTGCAAGAGTGTTATATAATATCCCCAAAATAAGGAGGTATTGCATTGGATTTTTTAATATTTTTAGAAGGCTTGCGCAATGCATTTTTGGACGGATTAATGCTTGCCGTTACGTTTTTAGGCTCTGTTGAGGTCTTTATGGTGGCGGCAGTGATTATGCTCTGGTGCGTTAATAAACGTCAGGCGTATTATGTGCTGTCTGTAGGCTTTGTGGGCACTTGGATTTGCCAGTTTTTAAAAATTACCTTCCGCATCAAACGTCCCTGGGATTTAGATCCGAATTTCAAGGCAGTTGAGGCGGCAAAGTCCGGTGCTAATGACTATAGTTTTCCCAGCGGTCATACCATGAACTCTGTTGGCACGTTTGGTGCGATCGCCACATTGACAAAAAAGAAGCTTTTAAAGGCCATGATGATTACACTGTGTGTGATTGTACCATTTTCCCGTATGTATTTAGGTGTTCATACTCCTTTGGATGTGTTTACCTCGGTGGCAATTGCGCTGCTGTTGATTTTTGTTTTGCGCCCCCTTATTTTAGGATACGACGGAAAATATATTCCGCTTATTATGTGGGTAATGCTTGCAATGTCTGTTGTATATTTGCTGTTTGTGGAGCTTTATCCATTCCCTGCAGATATTCAGCAGCATAACTTAGACAGCGCTGTGGAAAATGCTTATACGCTGGTGGGTGCAGTTGCAGGCTTTGTGGTTGTAAACATTGTAGACCGCAAATGGGTCAATTACCCGGTTCGTGCGGTTTGGTGGGCACAGCTTGTTAAAATCGTTGTTGGCTTAGCCCTTGTAATGGGTGTGAAAGCCGGGCTGAAGATGCCGCTGAATGCGCTTTTTGGAGAGATGCCCGGACGTGCTGTTCGCTATTTCTGCATTGCAGTGACGGCAGGTATTTTGTGGCCGTTGACCTTTAAATGGTTTTCAAAATTTGAAAAGAGAAAATGAGGATTTTAATGGAACCGATTAAAGTAAAGAAATTAAAAGAGCAGGCGATCTTGCCCACCTACGGTTCAGCGGAAGCTGCCGGTGCGGATCTGTATGCCTGTTTAAGTGCACCGGTTGAAATTGCGGCGGGGGAGACTGTGTTTATTCCAACCGGACTGGCGATGGAGTTGCCTAAAAATTGCGCAGGACTGATTTATGCCAGAAGCGGATTGGCCTGTAAAAGCGATCTGGCACCTGCAAATAAGGTGGGTGTCATTGATTCGGACTATCGGGGTGAATTTATCGTTGCACTGCACAACCACGGTGCGCAGATGCGAACAGTCTGCCACGGCGACCGTATTGCACAGCTTGTTGTTACACCGGTATTTACGCCCGGCTTTTGCCAAGTAGACGAATTGAATGATACGGTCAGAGCCGAAAAAGGTTTTGGCTCAACAGGGAAATGAATGTACAGCGCAAGGGATTTTGAAACCCCTTGCGCTGTTTTTATATATTTATTTTCGTATATCTCTTTAAAATTGTGATGATAATCAATAATATTTTTGGGATTTTGCACCATAATTCTTCCTTCTACAGGCGATTATATCACAAAAATGCAAAAGAATTGCGCAGGTGGTTGCAATAATGTAACAAATTGAATATAATAAGTATATGAAAAAAGTAAAGATATGAGGCGATTTTTATGGCAAACTACTACGCAATGACCCGTCAGGAGCTGGAAGAGGAATATCAAAAAGAGTACGCACATTTTAATGCCTGCAAAGAACAAAATCTCAACCTGAATATGGCAAGAGGAAAGCCGTCCAATGATCAGCTGGATTTGGTAATCAATATGCTCAGAACATTGAATGATGCACAGGCTTGCGTTTCGGATGATATTGATGTGCGCAATTACGGTGAATTAGAGGGTATGCCATGCGCCAGAGCATACTGGGCAGATATGCTGGACTGTAAGCCTTCCCAGACATTTGTGGGCGGTGTATCCAGCCTGAATTTGATGTTCGATGTGATTTCCCGTGCCTATACCCACGGTCTTTTGCATAGCCCGAAGCCCTGGTGCAAGGAAGATAAGATCAAGTTTCTTTGCCCCAGTCCCGGATATGATCGGCACTTCCGCATTACAGAGTTTTTCGGCATCGAGATGATCACGGTGGCAATGACCGACGAGGGTCCCAATATGGACCAGGTGGAGGAATATGTACAGGATCCCTGTGTCAAAGGCATTTGGTGCGTTCCCAAGTATTCCAATCCTGACGGGATTGTGTATTCCGAAACAACCATTCAGCGCTTTGCCAATTTAAAACCTGCCGCACCGGATTTCGCCATTATGTGGGATAACGCTTATTGTGTCCACGAGTTCAGAGGCGAATATAAGCCTTTCCCGGATATTATTCGGTTGTGTGAGCAGGCCGGCAACCCGGATATGGTCTATGAATTTGCTTCTACCTCTAAAATTACGTTCCCCGGAAGCGGCATTTGCGTGCTTGCTTGTTCCGAAGAGAATATTGCATATTTTTCCAAACTTTTCAGCGTGCAAATGATCTCCAACGATAAGGTCAATCAGCTGCGTCACGTGCTTTATTTGAAGGATAAAGAGCACACTTTGAAGATTATGCAGAAGCACGCAAAAATCCTCAGACCGAAATTTAAGGTTGTTTCCGAGTCTCTGCACCGGATGATCCAGCCTTGCGGTTTTGGCCGTTGGAATGAGCCTAAGGGCGGCTATTTCGTGAGCCTGTACACCATGCCCGGAACAGCCAAAAGAGCGCTGGCGCTTTGCAAGGAGGCCGGTGTTACAATGACGCCTGCCGGCGCAACGTACCCCTACGGGATTGACCCTGACGACAGTAACATTCGCATTGCACCCAGTCTGCCTCCTGTGGAGGAACTGGAAAAGGCAATGGATGTATTTTGCACCTGCCTTAAAATAGCGGCCATAGAAAAGCTGTTAAAGTGAGCAATAATCTGATAAAACTTGCAAAATCGGACAATATATGATATAATGCCCCTAATAGGAGGTGTTCAATTTGTCCGCCAAGATTATTGGCTTTGCAAAAAAGCACTGGAATATGGTCCTATATATCCTGTTTGGCATTTTGACGACCTTGGTCAACTGGTTGATTTTTCTGCCATTTAGAGACTGCGAACCGGTTACGCTTTATAACGGAATTGCTTGGATTATTTCCGTTCTCTTTGCGTTTTTAACAAATAAACCTTTTGTTTTTAAAAGCAACGACTGGTCGGCGAAGGTGGTTCTGCGCGAGGCGTTTAACTTCTATTGCTGCCGCCTGACATCCTTTTTGCTGGAATCTGCCGCAATGGCATTTTTCGTCGATGTGATGGCCTATAATGCCATTGCTGTTAAGGCGATCGTCTCTGTTGCAGTTATAATAATCAATTATATAGGTAGTGTTTTGATTTTTAAACACTCCACTTCGCAATAAATCCTGCCGCAGACGGCAGGATTTATTTTTATACTGTATGATGATTGAATAAATATCGAAATAGTGCTTGAATATTCAAATATTCTATGATAATATTCATTGTGACGGTGCAGTATCCTAGTCAAAATGGTCGATTCCCAGGTAGGGCCTAAAAATCCTATGAAGGGCATATCGATGAAGTCCGTGGTGCCTGCTTTTTACGCCCAGTTTAGGGTGGGTGCTGGGGGTTAAGGATTACGGGCGCACTCCAATGGCATGGAGTATACGACCCGTTTTCCGTGGAGACCTGGTGTTGTGCGACGGTGGTATAGATCCTATAAATAGGACCCACTCGCGTACGAGCCTGGTATGAACCTGCAGTGTGGTGCGCAGAATCGCGATGCTACATGCAGTGTAGCCTGCCTTGAGTGAACATGTGGGGAAAGAGGAACATGCATAACGGTGTTGTGCGCAAAACATTTTATGCTATTGCCCCTGGAAACCATGTTTGCAAAAGAGGCTAAGAATCGAATCGTTTTGCAGTGGAAAACACCTAGGCTGTCGTAACTGGGCAGGCAGGGGATTACAGTACGGTCTGAGTGGCAATCGGGTACTCATTATTTGGCAACACTTGAGCGTTTGAATTAAACGGAAACGGCCTGCGCGGCAACGGCAGGTTTCAAGCGGGGAAAACCAACCCGACCTAAGCCGTAAGATTTATCCTGCCTGCTACCGTTTATTATGAATATAAGGGAGATATTTACGTGTCTAAAGCAGACGCATCTTCTTCAAAAAAAGAAAGAAATAAGACGATTCGTTGGGTCATTACTATTTTTATTGTAACAATCCTTATATCAGGAACAATCTCGTTGGCATCCAACGAATTGATGGCTTCCAGCTCTGTTGGAATTGCTTTTGTAGTGCTTTTTGTGATTGTGCTGATTGGTATTGTGTTTGATATTATCGGTGTTGCGGTGACCTCTGCAGATGAGAAACCCTTTCACTCTATGGCAGCCCGCAAAGTGCCCGGAGCGCAGGAGGCAATTTCTCTTCTTCGGAAAGCCGAAAAGGTCAGCTCTATTTGCAATGACGTGATCGGTGATATCTGCGGTGTTGTTTCCGGCTCTGCCTCTGCATCCATTGCGGCACAGATCCTCGTGGATTTTTCCGGAGATACTGCGCAAATTATCAAGCTTGCAATGTCGGCCTTGGTTGCCGGATTGACGGTAGGCGGCAAGGCTATTGGCAAAACCTTTGCAATTGGATCCTGCACTAAAATTGTGCATATGGTCGGTCGTACGATCTATGCGTTGCATCCAGGAAAAAAGAAAAACAAATAAAGTTAGGTTGTGTTTCAGTGTCTATCTTAGAAAATGTTCACGGCCACCAGGATTTGGTAGAATTAAATAGGGAGCAAAGGCTGCAGTTGTGTGAAGAAATCAGAGCTTTTTTGGTTTCTAACATTTCCAAGACCGGCGGTCATCTTGCATCAAATCTGGGCGTGGTGGAGCTGAGCGTTGCACTGGAAACTGTATTCAACACAGAAAATGACCGCCTGGTTTTTGATGTTGGGCATCAGTCTTATGTGCATAAGATGCTCACAGGTCGCCAGGCGGATTTTAATACCCTGCGCCAATTCGGTGGAATGGCAGGTTTTCCGAAGCCCTCCGAAAGCCATACAGACGCATTTGTTGCGGGGCATGCATCCAGCTCTGTTTCTATTGCGCTGGGTATGGCCCGTGCCAGAACGATTCAGAAGCAGGATTATCAGGTGATTGCGCTTATTGGAGACGGTGCGGCCACCGGTGGTATGGCTTTTGAAGGACTAAGCGATGCTTCTGTCAGCAATGAGCCCTTGGTGGTTGTTTTGAATGATAATGAAATGTCCATCGATCACAATGTGGGCGGTATGGCTTTTCATTTGCGAAAACTTCGTGCAAAACCCCGTTATATAACGATGAAACGGCGCTATAAAAGAGTTTTGGATCGTATTCCGGGCGGTAAGGCGCTGTATAGAATTTCCAGCAGGATCAAAAATCGCATCCGTCAGATGTTGATTCCTGCCAATATTTTTGAAAGTATGGGCTTTACCTATTTGGGCCCTGTGGACGGTCACGATACAGAGCAGCTTATTGAGCTTTTCCATAACGCAAAGTCAATGCAGGAGCCTGTGCTGATCCACGTTGTCACGCAGAAGGGCCGTGGCTTTAAGCCTGCGGAGGATAATCCTAAAAAGTTCCACGGTGTAGGTGTATTTAATGCACAGACCGGTGAGACGCCGACGAGTGATAAGCCCACCTTCTCACAGACTTTTGGAGATGAAATGATTCGTCTTGCTGCAGAAAATTCAAAAGTTTGCGCCATCACTGCAGCTATGCCTGCAGGCACAGGGCTTTTGAACTTTATGAATCGCTTTCCGCAGCGCACTTTTGATGTAGGAATTGCGGAAGAGCACGCCGTATCTATGGCCGGTGGACTGGCAAAGCAGGGGATGATCCCGGTAGTAGCTTTGTATTCCACATTTTTGCAGAGAAGCTATGATATGATTTTGCAGGATATTTGTATGCTGCATTTGCATGTTGTGATCGCTGTGGATCGTGCAGGATTGGTAGGAGAAGACGGAGAAACACACCACGGTGTTTTCGATGTGGGTTTTTTGCGTCACGCTCCCGGACTTCGGATTCTTTGCCCCGGCAGCTGTGAAGAGTTGTCCAAGATGCTCCGCTGGTCTGTGCTTTATTACGACGGTCCTGTGGCAGTGCGGTATCCCCGTGGAGGAGACGGAGCATATCAAGGCAGTGCGTGGCTTATGGATGGCAGTTCTGCCGTTGGCAAACATCGCTCCGGTGATGACGTAACACTGATTACCTACGGCAGCACCGTAAACTATGTAATGGATGCTGCCGAGCAGCTTGAAGAAAAGGGCGTTCGTGCAAGCGTGTTGCGCATGATGTCGGTAAAACCTCTGCCTGTGGATGAACTGATGGAATCTGTCAAAGAGGGCACACCAATCTGCGTTGTAGAAGAAGTGTGTGAAGGCTGCGGTATAAAAGAAGCCTTGGCCTGGGAGCTTCAGAAACGAGGCTTTAAAAGCAAAATTTACGGCATAGATCTTGGTGGTGATTATATTACCCACGGCAGCCTGCAATCTTTGCGTAAGGCTTGCAAAATTGATGCACAGTCAATTGTAAATTATGTGATGGAGGAGCGCTCCTGTGAAAATTAAAAAGAGACTGGATGTTTTGCTTGTAGAACAGGGATATGCGGACTCCAGAACAAAAGCACAAGCGATTATTATGAGCGGAAACGTTTATGTGGATGGACAAAAGGCGGATAAGCCCGGCGTGTCCTATGAAGAGCATATTGCGTTGGAGGTTCGCGGAGCGACGTGCCCGTATGTGAGCCGAGGCGGATTAAAGCTGGAAAAGGCGCTGCGTAATTTTGGCGTAGATCCTACCGGTTATGTGTGCAGCGATTCCGGTGCCTCTACCGGCGGCTTTACAGATTGTTTGCTTCAACAGGGCGCAAAAAAAGTTTTTGCCATCGATGTTGGATACGGTCAGTTGGACTGGAAAATTCGTTCCGATCCCCGTGTGGTGGTAATGGAAAGAACGAATGTGCGGTATGTTACCCCGGAGCAGCTGGGAGAGCCTTTGGATCTGTCTGTTATTGATGTGAGCTTTATTTCCTTAAAGATTGTTCTTCCGGTGGTCAAGACCTTTCTGAAAGCGGATCAAGGGCAGGTGCTTTGCTTAATCAAGCCCCAATTTGAAGCAGGCAAAGAAAAAGTAGGCAAGAAGGGTGTTGTTCGTGATCCGGCGGTACACCAAGAGGTTTTAGAGGACTTTATTTCCCTTGCTCACGAGATCGGCTTTACGATCTTGGGTTTAACCTTCTCACCTGTAAAAGGACCGGAAGGAAATATTGAGTTTTTGGCGCATCTGACTTTGGCCGGCGGTGAAGAGCCGGTTTTGGATGCCCTACGACTTGTACAGGATGCGCACGAAACATTGAAGGGGTGATTCTATGAAAAAGATAATTCTTACACCAAATCCATACCGTGACAAGAATTTTAATGCTGTTCGTGAGGCACGAAAAATTCTTGTGGATGCCGGATTGGATGTTAAGTTATGCCTGCCTTTTGAGGTTGACAGAGCATACGAATTACCCGGTGACCTTGTTTTTTCAAAATTGGAAAGAGAATTACCTTCTGCATCTATGATTATATGCTTTGGCGGAGACGGTACCATTTTGCATATGGGAAAAACCGCTACAAAATATGGACTTCCCATTTTGGGTGTCAATATCGGAACAATGGGGTTTATGGCAGAATTGGAAAGCGCGGAACTGCAGCAGCTCGCCCGTATTGCCAAGGATGACTACACGATTGACGAAAGAATGATGCTGGATATTACGGTTTATCGTGATCGCAGTATTATTTACCACGATATATGCTTAAATGATGGAGTTATAACAAAGGGTGCGGTTGCGCGCATTGTCCATCTGCGGGTCAAATGCGATGGAGTTCAGGCAATGGAATGTGGCGGTGATGGTGTGATTGTAGCTACACCCACCGGTTCTACGGCCTATAGCTTGTCTGCCGGCGGCCCGATTA
Organism: Oscillospiraceae bacterium; assembly: GCA_017465625.1. GTDB lineage: Bacteria > Bacillota > Clostridia > Oscillospirales > Oscillospiraceae > Faecousia. Next base: position 109,236 of record JAFTVV010000022.1, read on the forward strand.
TAGAGCCGGAGGCACACAGCATTTTGGTAACACCCGTGTGTGCTCATGATATGCAGAGTCGCTGTATTGTCACTTCTGATAAGCGCATTATTACAGTTTCGCTTACCCACAATGCCCGTCGAAGTGCATTTTTATCAGTGGATGGCGGAAAGGCGGTAAAGATCAATATGGGCGACAGCGTTGTGATCAAAAAGTCCAATCTAACCACAAAACTGGTGCGTTTAAAATCCAGAAGCTTTTACGATGTGGTTAATATGAAATTTAAGAACAGCTGAGGACTATATATGAAGAGTCAACGACAGGCAAAAATTATGGAAATTATTTCCACTAAAAATGTGGAAACTCAGGAACAGCTGTTGGAAGCCCTTCAACAGGAAGGATTTCGGGGCACACAGGCGACCATTTCCCGTGATATCAAGGAACTTAGAATCGTTAAAGAGCAGACCAGTTTTGGCACATATCGTTATGCTGCGGCAGCAACGAACGAAATGGAAGGAAGCTTCGTTGGACGTTTGAACACTATTTTTAGAGAATGTGTTGTAAGAGTGGATTATGCACAGAATATTGTGGTACTTCACACGTTGCCAGCACTTGCTTCTGCCGCAGGTTCTGCAATTGATGCAATGAGTCTGAGTACAGTTGTTGGTACGCTGGCTGGCGACGATACTTTAATTGTAATAATGCGCGATCATAATTCTGCCGCTGCTTTTTATGGCGAAATTAAAAGTCTGCTGAAATAATTAAAAGGGAGTGAATGTTGATGTTAAGCCTTCTACATATAGAAAATATTGCAGTTATTGAATGTGCTGACATCACATTTCATAAAGGCTTTAATATTTTGACCGGTGAGACAGGTGCTGGTAAATCCATTGTGATAGATGGCATTTCGGCCATTATCGGAGAACGGGCATACCGTGATATGATTCGTACAGGTACGGATAAGGCTTCTGTGCGTGCAGTTTTCACCGATGTCCCCATGCTTTCCTGGTTTGAAGATAATGCTGTACCTTATGATCCGGAGACGGTGATTGTTCGTGAAATTTATCTTGACGGACGAAATATTTGTAAGGTGAACGGAACGGCAGTAAATGTTACAATGTTGCGACAGCTTGGCATACAATTGATCAATATTCACGGTCAGCACGATTCTGCCGCATTATTTAATGAAGAGAATCACCTGACCTATCTGGATGCTTATGCCGATAATCAAGGCCTGCGTGACAGCTATTGCGAAAAGTATAATACATTGTCTCAGCTGAGACACGAGATTAAACGCATATCGATGGATGAAAGCGAAAAGCTTCGTCGTATGGAAACGCTACGGTATCAGATTGAAGAAATTGAGAAAGCCAATCTGAAACCGGAGGAGGATACGAATCTGGAAGAGCGCCGCAAGCTTTTGCAAAATGCAGAAAAAATCAGTGATGGCATTTATACTGCGGTGGAATGTTTGTACGGCTCCGATGAATCCGATGGTGCGGCAGCTTTGCTACAGCAGGCAGAACGTGAAATTTCCAGATTACAGCGCTTTACAGAAGGCTATAATGCCCTTCACGAACGAATTTCCGACCTGATGTATCAGGTTCAGGATTTGGCGGAAGAGGTACGTGCGGCAAGAGATGACCTCTCTTACTCAGCAGACGAACTTGAACGCATTGAAGCGCGGCTGGATGTTATCCATCGCTTGCGCAAAAAATATGGTGCAACGTGCACGGACATTTTAGATTACTTAGATCGAGCAAAAAAAGAACTGGATGAAATTGAGTTTGCGGATGAACACATTGAACGTCTGAAGATTAAGTGCCAAAAAGCAGAGCAGGAAGCAACTGCGGCGGCTCTTGTGCTTCGTAAAAACAGACAGGATGCGGCGCTTTTGCTTTCTAAGAAAATCTTGGAAGAGTTATCTGCATTGGATATGCCTAAAGTCCAGTTTTCCTGCGTTTTCACTGAGACGGAATTATCCACAATCGGAATGGATCAGGTGGCATTTTATATGTCTGCCAATGCCGGTGAGGCACTCAAACCGATGAGCAAGGTGGCATCCGGTGGTGAATTGGCCCGTATTATGCTGGCAATGAAGAATGTGCTTGCAGAGCAGGATCAAATCAATACTTTGATTTTTGATGAGGTTGATACCGGTGTTTCCGGTCGTGCGGCACAAAAGGTTGCTGAAAAACTGCGCAGTGTGGCAAAAAATAAGCAAGTTCTTTGCGTTACCCACTTGCCCCAGCTTGCCGCAATGGGCGATACACACCTGCTGATCGCTAAAGAGGAACGGCAGGGGAGAACCTATACCACAGTGACCCCTCTGGATATGGAGGGCAGGAAAAAAGAAGTGGCTCGTATTATCGGTGGCGCGAATATTACGGAAACAACACTGCGCAGTGCAGAGGAAATGCTGCTTGCCGCCACTTGACAAATGGCGCTTCTTTTGTTAGGATACATAGGAAATATATAACACGTTGATGGGAAGAAGTAGGTATAGCAAACCATTTCAGAGAGCTGTTGGTTGGTGCGAAACAGTGTGGAGCATACCCAAATACATCCCGGAGTGGCTCTCCTGAAATCAGTAGGGGGAGACGGTTCGCATCCGATATCGTGCTGTGTTTTTAACACGCAAAGGGTTTTACTGTGAAGTAAAACTGAACTTGAGGTGGTACCACGCTTACTGCGTCCTCTGTCTTACGGCAGAGGACGTTATTTTTTGATTTTGGAGGAAAAAATGATGAAACTGTATGATGAACTGGTGGCCCGTGGACTGATTGCACAGGTGACCAATGAAGATGAGATTCGGGAAATGATTGATCATGGCAAAGCCACGTTTTATATCGGCTTTGACCCTACCGCAGACTCTCTGCACGTAGGGCATTTTATGGCTCTTTGCCTGATGAAGCGCCTGCAGATGGCCGGCAATAAACCGATTGCACTGATTGGCGGCGGCACTGCAATGATCGGCGACCCCTCCGGACGTACGGATATGCGTTCGATGATGACAACAGAAACCATTGCACATAATTGTGCCTGCTTTAAAAAGCAGATGGAGCGTTTTATTGAGTTCGGCGAAGGAAAAGCGCAGATGGTCAACAACGCCGACTGGCTTTTGGACCTGAATTATGTGGATGTACTTCGTGAGGTAGGCGCTTGCTTCTCTGTCAATAATATGCTTCGTGCCGAATGCTATAAGCAGAGAATGGAAAAGGGTCTTTCCTTCCTGGAATTCAACTATATGATTATGCAGTCCTACGATTTTTATCATCTGTATCAGAATTATGGCTGCAATATGCAATTTGGCGGTAACGATCAGTGGAGCAATATGCTGGGCGGTACGGAATTAATTCGTAAAAAGCTGGGCAAGGACGCTCACGCTATGACCATTACCTTGCTGCTCAATTCCGAAGGCAAGAAGATGGGCAAGACTGCGAAGGGTGCGGTTTGGCTTGATCCTCAAAAAACAACTCCTTTTGAATTTTATCAGTATTGGCGTAATGTGGAGGATTCCGATGTACTGAAGTGCATCCGGATGCTGACATTCCTGCCCTTGGAGCAGATTAATGAGATGGATTCGTGGAAGGATGCACAGCTCAACACTGCTAAGGAGATTCTTGCTTTTGAGTTGACAAAGCTTGTGCACGGTGAAGAAGAGGCGCAAAAGGCACAGGCCTCTGCCAAGGCGCTGTTTGTTGGCGGTGATGCTGCAGATATGCCTACCACCGATATTTCTGCAGAGCAGCTTGTGGACGGTAAAATTGGTATTTTGAATTTGATGGTTGCTTGCAAACTGGCTGCATCCAACGGTGAAGCAAGACGTTTGGTACAACAGGGCGGCGTGTTCGTCAACGATGAGAAAGTGCCCGATCATACCTTCACTGTGACCGAGCAGATGCTCAAAGAAGGCGTAAAAATCCGCAAGGGCAAAAAAGTGTTTCACAAGGCTATGCTTGCTTAATAAATTCGGCACAGGGTATATAACTCTGTGCCGAATTTTTATAAAAAGAATTGCTTGATTCGTTCGATGTTTTCTTTGGAAGGTTTACAAAGCGGAAGTCTATACCCACCGCAATCATAGCCAAGGCATTTCATTGCTTCCTTCACCGGTATGGGGTTTGTTTCGGAAAAAAGCAGATCAATTAACGGCTGCAGAATTTTTTGTATCCGGGCAGCTGTTTCAAAATCGTCATTAAGGGCTGCGGAGGTCATAGCTACCATCTGCTCAGGGCAGATGTTTGAAGCCACAGAAATAACACCCGATGCACCCAATGACATTGCTGGTACGGTCATATCATCGTTTCCTGTCCAAATTTGAAAGTCGCTTAAACAAGCGTTTTTAATTCTCGTTACTTTACTGATTTCCCCGGATGCTTCCTTGACACCTATAATGTTCGGTATTCGACAGAGCCTTTTGTATACCGATACGGGAATATCAATCCCTGTTCGTGAAGGGACGTTGTACAGTATTACAGGTATGGAAACGTTATGGGCGATTGTTACATAGTGGGCAAATAAGCCGTCGTCAGTTGCTTTGTTGTAATAAGGCGCAACAATCAACAGTGCATCCGCACCAGCATCCTCAGCCTGCTTGCTTAATTCAACGGTATGTGCTGTAGAATTTGAACCCGTTCCAGCTATGATGAGACAGTCTTCTCCGGCTTGCTCTTTGCAACATCGAACCAGGTTTATTTTCTCTTGGTCGGAAAGGGTAGGGGATTCGCCTGTAGTGCCTGAGACGACAACACTTTTTATTCCTGCATCCACTTGCCGTTTCAACAATGTTTTTGCCATAGGGTAATTGACTTTGCCATCTAAAAATGGTGTAACCAATGCAGTACAAACTCCTGTAAAGAGCGGTTTGGTCATAATCTCAACCTCCGTGCCAATCTATGCCGGTGCTGATAATTATGTGTTGCAAATTTGTTTAAAATCGACTATAATCTATTGATATGCTGTTCTATTAGGAGGAGAATCCTTGAAAACCAGTGATTTTTATTACGATTTACCGGAGGAGTTGATTGCACAGACACCACTTGTGCAACGTGATGGCTCCAGATTGATGGTGCTGGACCGTAAAACCGGTGAAATAGCCCATAAGCATTTTTACGATATACTGGATTATTTAAAACCCGGTGATTGCCTTGTGATGAATGACTCCCGTGTTCTTCCCGCCAGACTTTTAGGACATCGTCCTACTGGCGGTGCAGTAGAGCTTCTGCTTTTGCGGGATCTGGGGAATAAGCAATGGGAGTGTCTTGCAAAGCCCGGCAGAAAATGCTTGGCCGGTCAGCAGATCATCTTTGGTGACGGAGAATTGATTGCTACTGTTACAGATGTTCAGGAAGACGGTAACAGAGTAGTGCAGTTTCATTATGAAGGTATTTTCCTGGAGGTTCTTGAACGCCTTGGAAAAATGCCTTTGCCGCCCTATATCAAAGCTGAACTGCAAGATCAGGAGCGTTATCAAACAGTATATTCCAGAGAGGTTGGATCTGCCGCTGCCCCTACTGCAGGCCTGCACTTTACAAATGCGCTACTGGATCAGATTCGTCAAAAAGGCATCAAAACAGCATTTGTGACGTTGCACGTGGGACTTGGAACATTCAGACCTGTTAAGGCAGAGGAGATTTCTCAGCACCATATGCATAGCGAGCTGTGTATGATCAGTCAGGAAACGGCCGATATTTTGAATGATACCAGAAAAAATGGCGGAAGAATCATTTGCGTTGGCACGACCTCCTGCAGAACACTGGAGTCATTGGTGCTTGATAACGGTTTTTTTGAGGCCGGGTCAAAATGGACGGAGATCTTTATTTATCCCGGTTATAATTTTAAGGCAATGGATGGATTGATTACAAATTTCCATCTGCCGGAAAGTACACTTGTGATGCTTGTTTCCGCCTTTGCTGGACGGGAAAATGTTTTGCACGCCTATGAAGAGGCTGTCAAAGAACGGTATAGATTCTTCTCCTTTGGCGACGCAATGACGATTATGTGAGGTAAGTATGTTTGAACTAAAGAAAACAGAAGGAAAAGCACGCCGCGGTGAATTTACCTGTGCCCACGGCACGGTGCAAACGCCTGTATTTATGAACGTGGGCACGCAGGGCGCAATTAAGGGCGCTTTAAGTGCTGAGGATTTAAAAAATATTGGGTGTCAGGTGGAACTTTCAAACACCTATCATCTTCATTTAAGACCTGGTGATGAGCTTGTGAAGGAGTGCGGCGGACTGCACAAATTTATGACCTGGGACGGACCAATTTTAACAGATTCCGGTGGATTTCAGGTTTTTTCCCTTGCATCCTTACGCAAGATCAAAGAGGAAGGCGTAACATTTGCCTCTCACATTGACGGGCATAAGATTTTTATGGGTCCGGAAGAAAGTATGCAGATTCAGTCCAATTTAGGATCAGATATTTGCATGGCTTTTGATGAGTGCATTGAAAACCCGGCTCCCAGAGACTATGTACAAAAAAGTGTGGATCGTACTTATCGCTGGCTGGTGCGGTGCAAGGCGGAAAACGCACGGTTGAATGCCCTCGAGGGCACGGTAAACCCACAACAAATGCTATGGGGCATTAATCAGGGCGGTACTTATCACGATATTCGCATAGACCACATGAAACGTATTGCGGATTTGGATTTGCCCGGTTATGCGATCGGTGGCTTGGCTGTTGGTGAGACCGCTGAGGAGATGTACGATATTATCGAGGCCGTTGAGCCTTATATGCCCAAAGAGAAGACCCGCTATTTGATGGGCGTAGGCACACCAACAAACATTATTGAGGCTGTGGCACGGGGCGTGGACTTTTTTGACTGTGTTATGCCGGCCCGTAATGCGCGGCACGCCCGCTTGTTTACGTGGGAGGGTGCGATTAACCTGAAAAACGCCAAGTATGCCAAGGATTTAAATCCCATTGACAGCCATTGTGACTGCCCGGTGTGTCGTAGATATTCCAGAGCATATATCCGCCATTTGTTTGTTGCGGAAGAAATGCTTGCAATGCGTTTGTGCGTTATGCATAATTTGTATTTTTATAATCAGTTGATGGAAAAAATCCGAAACGCTCTGGATGAGGGCTCTTTTGAACAGTTCAGACGTGAATATTCTGAAAAGTTGAGCCGCAGAATTTAAATATTACTTGCTTTTTATAAATTGAATGTTATAATAGCGAAGTAAACATAAGAAAAGGAGTAAATTTATGATGTTTTTAACCGAAGGTGGCACCCAGCCTGCAGGCGGCGGACTGCTCTCCATGCTGATGATGTTCCTGCCTATTATCCTGATTTTTTACTTTTTGATGATTCGCCCCGAAAGCAAGCGCAAGAAGGAAGCAGAGCAGCTGCGTAAGAATCTCTCCGTTGGCGACCGCATTACTACCATTGGTGGCATTGTGGGCACAATCGTAAGCATCAAGGATGATAAGTTTGTGATTGAGACCAGCGCAGATCAGGTTCGCATTGAGTTCTGCAAATGGGCACTGTCTACCAACGACACTGCTGTGGAGAAGGCAAACGCCGAGAAGAAGCGCATTGCTGAAGAACGCGCAAAGGCGAAGGCTGCAAAGAAGAATAAAGCAAAATAATAGTATGAGCCACAATGAGGGCGGCTGCCGCCCCTATTGTGGCTCATTTTTTTGAATATCCACTACTGTTAATTCATTATCAAGAACAGTAAACTTTATGTTGAGATTTGCGTAATCCATTCCATATATTCTGTCGGAATCCTTTTGATAAGAAGGACGCGGGTCGTGCGAAAGAACGCCTATAAGCGCATCGAGCTTTTCAGGAGGCACTTGATTACGCAGTGCATCACTGATATGCACCTGAAGAATAAAGTCTTCTGCGCTGTCTGTAAAGCCGCCGGAGGCATCGGTGTGACAGTCGCAATAGGGGATATAGGGCTTAATATCCAATATGGGTGTGCCATCCATCAGGTCGGCACCGGAAACATAAATAACAGTTCCGTACTGATTCGTTTTTTCCAGTCCAACGATGCGCACGCTGGAAAGTCCAATTTCGTTGGGACGGAATGGAGATCGGGTTGCAAATACACCGAGGCGCTTGTTACCTCCCAGTCGGGGAGGTCTGACGGTGGGAGACCAGTCCTGCCGTACTGCTTGTGAAAAATGCCATATTATCCACAGGTGAGAAAAATCCTCTAACCCTCGCAACGCATCATCTATTCGGTACTGTGGCTCAAAAATGATTGTGGAGATCATTTCATTCACAAGGCCGCTTTGCCGTGGTATACCGAATTTCCCCTTAAAATCGTTTTGGATTCTTGCAATAATATGCATTTTTATATCATCCATTTATCGCGCCGCCCTTCTGAAACAGAATGTCAGCGCAAAAACAAATGCCAAAACAAGACATATAGAAGCACCTGCCGAAGCGCCAAGACCGCAAGAAAGAATTAGTCCGACAATGCCTGCAAATAAAGCAAATAAAACGGAAAGTAAATGATATTGCTTTTGGTTTTTTGCAATGTTTCTTGCTGATGCACCCGGAAGTACAAGTAAGGAATTTAAAATCAGCAATCCAATCCAGGAGATAGCCAATGTAACAATAACTGCGATTACGGTAGTAAAAACAGTATGCATGAGTCCGGTGTGGATTCCACGGGAAGAAGCAAGCTGCGGATAGGTAGCGGTTAAGGTCATTCGATTGTTGAAGATCACCCAGAATACCACTACAAGAACAAGCACAAGGGCAAGTATACCAATTTGTGATGGCGTGACGGAAAGGATATCTCCGATTAAGTATTCGTTGTATTTTGTGAAGCTTTTGCCGCCAAAGGTGGCAATAAAGATGCCCAGTGCAACGGCAGTACTGGAAAAGACACCAATCAGTGTATCAGCGGTGTGTGCACTTCTGTTCCGGACAAAAGAAAACAGGAGTGCGAAAACGACAGAAAACGCCACAGCAACCCAGGTTGGGCTGCTTATACCGCATATACAGCCAATGGCAATTCCCGTAAACGCAGAATGACCCAGTGCATCAGAAAAAAAGCTCATCTTACCGGTCACGATCATCGTGGAAACCAATCCGAGCAGAGGGGTCATAATCAGGATTGCCAACAGCGCATTTTTGATAAAATCGTACTCAAGCCACGAAAAGGGAAGAAGTTCGCAAAATTTATACCATATTTCCATCAGATCGCCTCCCCGGTTCTATGAAAAACTTGAGCAAACTCTTTGCCGGAAAGTACATCATCTGCAGTTCCGTCACAGAGCACTGTATGATTGATAAGCACTACCTGGTTAGCGTATCGCTTCAGCATATCAAAATTATGGGTGGTCATTAAAATGGAAAGGTCATAATTTACCCGTACCTCATCCAGCATATCCATTAAGGCGGTCATACCCTCCACATCCACGCCGGACAGAGGTTCATCCAGTATTAGAACGTTGGGGAGGGGCTCCAATGCAAGTGCCAGCAGAACACGTTGCAGCTCGCCGCCGGATAAGTTGCCCATCCGCTTATCAATAAGTCCCTCTGCCTGAACGCGTCCCAAACATTGAAGTACTTTTGCGCGCATTTTTTTACCAACACCGAGAAAGGCCGGACGCTTGCTCATACAGCAGGCAAAGAGATCGCAAACAGTAATGGGATCACCCGGATCAAAGGTGGGGCTTTGTGGCACATATCCAATTTTTACTTTTCGATTTCTTTGCCCCGGGACGGAAAAAGAAATTGTTCCTTCGTGAGCGATTTGCCCCAATATAGCTTTGAGTAAGGTGCTTTTGCCGGCACCGTTTGGACCGATTAAAGCCACCAGTTCTCCGCAATGAATATGCATTGTGACGTCTTTTAAGATGGAGTCATTGCCAATGGTTACGCCTAAATTCTGGATGCGCAGACAGCAGGAGTGACCGCATATGCCGCCGTGTGAACCAACATTCATCCCAATGCCTCCTTTATTGTGTCGATGTTGTAATACATACTTTCAAAATAGTCCTTTTCGGACATTGCCATATTTAAGGTGAAAATTTTCGCACCGGTTTCAGATGCAATGATGCCTGCGGCAGAAGTACTGCCGTTTGTCTCAGTGAAAATTGCGGGTAATTGATGAGTGGTGACCATTTCGGTGAGCATAATGAGCTGGGCTGCAGAGGCTTCACTTCCGGATTCCTCCTCTACAGCATACAAGATATGCAAATCCCAGTTGTCTGCAAAGTAGGAAAATCCGTCGTGAAAGGTTATTAATTCCCTGCAACGGAGGTCTTGAAGCTTCGTTTGACCGTACTGTTCCAAAGCGTCAAATTCTTCCTGAAGAGACTGCAGATTGATTTGAAATTTGGCGACCAGATCCGGATACTGTGTACATAGGCCGCTATAGATGTTTTGAGCCATGATCCGTGCGTTATCTACACTGAGCCAGATATGCGGATCCTGCGAATGATGATGGCCGTCGTGATGATCTTCTGCGTGGGTGTGTTCGTGACAGAGAAGATTTACATTTTGGGACGAATCAATAATGTGGTTTTTGCTTTGTAACGCATTGTGCAGAAAATCTTCCATTCCAACGCCGGAAAGAACAATCAGATCTGCAGATTCGATGGCCTGCATTTGATTTACCTGAAGTGTATAATTGTGAAGGCAGGACAAATTTTCTGTCACCAATCGCTTGATGCTTAATCCGGTATTTTGGCACAGAGATACGGTAATGTCGTAGACCGGCCGCGTTGTGGCGACGATGTCATATTCCTTTTTAGGGGCTGAACAACCGCTTGTACACAGGGTACAGCATAAAAGCAGAATAATCGTAATAATTTTCTTCATATTTATTGCTCGGTTCTTTTAGAATAAGTACATTATACCACGACTTGTCAATTCTGAAAATGTTTTGTCATAATCCGAATGTGTTTACATTTTTTTAAGTCAGCATAGGACATAAAAAATGGGTTACAGTGCGAAACTGCAACCCATTTTTGATGAAGTATTGCTCAAATTAGTGCTGATCCAGCCACTCATTCACTTTGGCCTTAGCCATACGCAGAATATCTTCTGTGGCGTAGGGGGAGTTTTCACCGCCCTGTACGTGCAGGAAGTAAAGACCTGCAGGTGTCTGATACAGGTTTTCCTCGTAACCGGCAGGGTCACCAAAATAGCTGTATGTATATTTCTTAATCAGAGTAGCGGTTTCGGTGTCGTACTCCTTCTTGCAGATAATCTTTTTCATAGGATGATATTCCTCCTTTCTGAATATTCGTCTTTATTATACATATCTTTTGTGAAACATCAAGCAATAATTTGGTTCTTATATTATTTTTGTGAAAATCGTAAAAAAGATAAATAAAAATGTTTGGTTTTCTGTGTTTTGCATACGAAAAATATAGACGAATTCTGTAAAATATGTTATAATTTACCGTGAGGTGATTGTTTTGCGAGATATTCCAATCTTTTCTACTGAACTGGGTGTTGCGAGTCTGACGCTTTCTCAAATCCCTTATTCCGGCAAGGCCTATATTCGCATTCAAGATACTGCACAGCCGGAGTCGTTTATCGACGAATGCGCAGGCTTTTGCAGAGCAGCCGGTGCGGATTCTATATATATTACAGGACATTCTATTTGCGAAAAATACAAAGAATACACTTCCGTTATAGAGATGCAGTGCCTTAAAAGTACCTTGGGGCAGACAGATGCGGCTTTATTTCCTGCTACCGATGAGACGCTTTCGGGTTGGCGGCAAATCTATAACGATAAAATTGTAAAAGTACCAAATGGTGCATGGTTGACAATTTCCGATGCACAGATGTACTTAAAAGACAGAGGACTCTATTTTGTACACCGTGAAGGTAAACTTTTGGGAACAGGTATTGTTTGCGGAAATGAGCTTCAGTGGGTTTGCGCTGTTGTTCCGGGAGGTGGAGCGGATGTGGTCCGGGCGTTGTGCAGCTGTGTGACCGATGATACGGTAAAACTGACGGTCGCTTCTTCCAACGAGAAAGCTGCTGTCTTGTACAGGAAATTGGGCTTTATTCCAACCAACATACACTCTACTTGGTATGAATTATAAAAATAACTTTGTCAAGGAAAAATACTTGACAAAACTGCGCTTGTGATGTATGATGTGTCAGGTGTCAAGTTAAATAGCTTGACAGGGAGGGCATTATGGATGCATTGCAAATGACATTGCTGTTTGACTATTATGGCGATCTTCTGACAGATCGGCAGAGACAGTGCTTTGATATGCGCCATAACCAAGACCTGTCTCTTGCAGAAATTGCCGAAGAGCTTCATGTGAGCAGACAGGGTGTATTTGACAATTTAAGCCGTGCAGAGGCGCTCCTGGTTAATATGGAGGAGAAGACGGGCTGTATGCGCAGAGACATGCAATGCCGCGCAGCCGCACAGCTTATTCGGGAAGCAACAGAAAAACTGTTTGAAATTGACCACGAAAATGCTACAAATATTGCAAATCAGATTTTGCAGATTGTAGATCAACTTGAGGAGTAAATAATGGCATTTGAAGGCTTGACGGAAAAGGTTTCCGGTATCTTCAAAAAGCTTAGGGGCAAAGGCCGCCTGAAGGAATCCGATGTTAAAGAAGCTATGCGTGAAATACGTATGGCACTTTTGGAAGCGGATGTAAGCTATAAAGTAGTTAAGGATTTTACCAAAGCTGTTACAGAGCGTTGTGTTGGTTCTGATGTGTTGGAAGCCCTTAGTCCTGCTCAGATGATTATTAAAATCGTCAATGAAGAGCTGACAAAGCTGATGGGCAGCGATGCAAAGCATATCACCATCAACCCCAACGGACCTACGGTCGTGATGCTTGTCGGTCTTCAGGGCGCAGGTAAAACCACAAATGGTTCAAAGCTTGCAGGCTTGATGAAGCGGCAAGGGAAAAATCCGCTCCTTGTTGCCTGCGATATTTACCGTCCTGCGGCTATTGAGCAGCTAAAGGTATGCGGAGCAAAACTGGGCATTCCCGTATTTGACCGGGGGCAAAACAATCCCGTTCAAACCGCGAAAGAGGCGGTGCTGTATGCCCGTCAGCACGGGCACGATATGGTCTTTTTAGATACGGCTGGCCGTTTGCATATAGATGAAGTTCTTATGGAAGAGCTGAAATCTATTAAAGAGACTGTTAAACCCCAAGAGATTATGCTTGTTGTGGATGCAATGACCGGTCAGGATGCGGTAAATGCGGCACAGAGCTTTAATGAGTGGCTTGATATTGATTCGGTGATGCTCAGCAAGCTGGACGGTGATGCAAGAGGCGGTGCGGCACTTTCCGTTCGTGCGGTCACCGGTAAGCCCATTAAATTTGCCGGTATGGGTGAAAAACTGGAGGATATTGAAACCTTCCATCCCGACAGAATGGCATCGCGGATTCTTGGAATGGGGGACGTGCTTTCTCTGATCGAGAAAGCGGAACAGGCCTATGATGCGAAGAAAGCTGCAGAACTGGAAGATAAGCTTAAATCTAACCGTTTTACTTTGCAGGACTTCTACGATCAAATGGTTCAGCTGAAGTCTATGGGCTCTATGCAAGAGTTACTTGCCCATATGCCCGGTGGTGCAGGCCTTAAAAATGTACAGCTGGACGAAAAGGCAATGGCACATACAGAAGCAATCATTTTGTCTATGACACCGAAGGAACGGGAAAACCCCAATATTATCAGCGCTGGACGGAAGAAGAGAATTGCCGCAGGCTCAGGACTGAAGGTGGAGGATGTGAACCGTCTTTTGAAATCCTTTGAGCAAATGCGCTCCATGATCAAGCGTTTTTCGGGTCCCGGCGCAGGAAAGAAAATGAAGCGTATGCGCGGTATGGGAGGCTTCGGCGGTTTTCCGGGCTTCTAAATAATGTTGTTCGCTGAAAGCAAAGCGCTTTGCGATATAGATGAATTAGAATTTATACTTGGAGGTGAAAACCATGGTTAAAATCAGACTGAGAAGAATGGGTGCTAAGAAGGCTCCTTACTACCGGATTGTTGTTGCTGATTCCCGCAGCCCCCGCGATGGCCGTTGCATTGAGGAAATCGGTACCTACAACCCTCTGACCAATCCTGCCACCATTACTGTGGATGCAGAAAAGGCTCAGAACTGGATCAAGAACGGCGCACAGCCCACTGACACCGTTCGCAGCTTGCTGAAGAACGCAGGCGTTCTGTAAGACCCACCAAAGGAGTTTCAAAATGAAAGAACTTTTGCTTTATATGGCAAAGAATTTGGTGGACGATCCGGACGCAGTAACTGTTACTGAAATTCCCGGCGAGGATGGAACTGTTTTGCAGCTGCACGTTGCTCCCGGGGATATGGGTAAGGTCATCGGCCGCCAGGGGCGGATCGCAAAAGAGATTCGCACCATCGTGAAAACCGTTGCCCAGCGCACCGGTGAAAAAATCACGGTCGATATCGTGGACTAACGGGTTATGCGTGACGCTTGGCGCCACGCATTTTCCCATTTAGGAGGTTTAAAATGAGACTTGAGTTTTTGGATGTTGGTGAAATTGTTACAACGCACGGAGTACGAGGCGAGGTAAAGGTTTTGCCTTGGGCAGACAGCCCGGATTTTTTGTTGAATTTTAAGCGTATCCTTATTGATGCGCAGGAATATAAGGTAGAACAGTGCAGAGTTCAAAAAAGCTGTAATCTTTTGAAAATTTCCGGAGTAAACAGCATTGAAGACGGACAAAAGCTCCGGGGCAAGGTCATTCAGGTCTATAGAGAGGATGCACCTGAGGATTTGATTTTTGCCGCAGAGCTGGAGGGGATGAAGGTCTATTCAGATGATGCGTACATCGGAGATATTTCTGAGGTTTTAGATTACCCGGGAAATAAGGTGTATGTTGTAAAAGGCGAGCACGAATATATGATCCCCGCAGTGAAAGCTTTTGTTTTGTCCATCGACGTGGATGGAAACAGAATGGATGTTCGTTTGATAGAAGGAATGCGTACAGATGAGAATTGATATAATGACACTTTTTCCTGAATCGTTGGGTGATGTGCTGTCGGACAGTATTTTGGGACGGGCACAGGAACGGGGAATTATCCGCATTGAGGCCCATCAAATTCGGGACTATACAGCAAGCAAACAATGTCAGGTTGACGATTATCCCTACGGTGGGGGAAGGGGCGCCATTATGCAGGCAGATCCACTATACCGCTGTTGGGAAGCAATATGCGATCAGGCAGAAGGGCCGGTGCATACGGTGTATATGTCCCCTTGCGGACGTACCTTTAAACAGGCGGATGCAATTCGCCTGAGCAAGATGGAGAATCTTGTTCTTGTGTGCGGTCATTACGAGGGAATTGATCAGCGGTTTATTGACGAATGTGTGGATGAAGAGATTTCACTGGGAGATTTTGTGCTGACAGGCGGTGAAATTGCGGCGATGGCTGTGACCGATGCTGTATGCAGAATGGTGCCCGGTGTTCTGGCTGATCCGGAATGCTTTGAAGATGAAAGTCACTATAGTGGAATGTTAGAATATCCCCAGTATTCACGTCCTGCGGTTTGGCACGGCAGGGAAGTGCCTCCCATTCTTCTTTCGGGGGATCATGGGAAAGTTGCCCTGTGGCGCAGAAAAGAGTCTCTGAAACGCACCAAGGCGCGCAGACCGGATATGTATGAAAAACTGGACTTGAGCAGCAAACAGGATCGGAAACTCTTAGCACAGATGGAGGAAGAAGAAAATGAAGCTGCAAATGCTGAAAAAATGGATTGAGGAATCTGAAAATATCGTATTTTTTGGCGGGGCAGGTGTCAGCACCGAGTCCGGTATTCCGGACTTCAGAAGCGTGGATGGGTTATATAATCAAAAATTTGAATACCCACCGGAGCAAATAATCAGCCACAGCTTTTTCCTGAAAGATCCTTCTTATTTTTTCAAATTTTACAGGGAAAAGATGCTTCCTTTGGGATTTGAACCCAATATTACCCATTTGGTACTTGCAAAACTTGAACAGGAAGGAAAACTTTCCGCTGTTATTACACAAAATATTGACGGATTGCATCAAAAAGCTGGAAGCCGTACCGTTTTCGAGCTTCACGGAAGCGTTCATCGTAACTACTGTACCAAATGCGGCACTTTTTACGATGCGCAATTTATTAAGGATTCTGCCGATATTCCGCTGTGCACTTGCGGAGGGGTTATAAAGCCTGATGTTGTGCTGTACGAAGAACAGCTGAACCCTGACACGCTGGATAGCAGTATTGATGCAATTGCAAGTGCAGATATGCTGATTATCGCCGGGACAAGCCTTACTGTTTATCCTGCTGCCGGACTCGTTCATTATTACCGCGGCAACAAGTTGGTGCTCATCAATAAAGATGAGACACCCTACGATTACAAAGCAAATTTGGTAATCCACAGTCGCTTGGGCGATGTATTTAATCTGCTTTAAAAAAGACCTGCTTCCTTGGGTGGAAGCAGGTCTTTTAATGTGCTATGTTTCGCCGCGATTGACAACAACCCGTTTATCTTGTTCCAGAATACGGGTGTCCTCTTTGGAAACCTTTGTGCCAAAAACATCGACTTGACTCAACAGCGGACAATCCTTCAGAATGCTCACTTTTGATATTTTGGAATTGTGATCCATCACAACTTTATTGAGGGATTTTAATCCCTTCAGCCCGGACAGGTCTGACAGCTCGTTATAAGATCCATCAATCGTAACCAGTTTGCAATCTGACTGGAATTTAGGAATCGCTTTTACTTTATTATTGCTAAAGTCTAAATACATCACGTTGGTTAACTTTCCCATCACATCAATACTTTCGAGGTTGTTATGGGAAACATCCAATCGAACCAAAGATGTACAAGTTTCAAGTTGAGAAATGCCGATGAGACCGTTGTAGCTGAGGAAGAGCTCCTGCAATCCGGTCATTGTTCCGATCTGAGAAAGGTTGGAAATGCTGTTATTATTTAGATTCAAATAGGTGATGTTCTGCATATGAGCAATGGGATCAATGCTTGTAATTGCGTTATGGGATACATCGATGCGGGTGAGTTGCGTACAGTTGCTCAGGGCATTCAAATCCTGCAGAGCGTTTGTGCTCATATAAAGCTCCTGCATCATAGGCATAGAACTCAGCGCACTGATGTTTCTGATGGCATTATTGCTTAAATCCAAATAGGTAATGTTGCTTAATTTTTCAAGACCGGACGTAGTTGAAAGACTGCAGCCGTTCAGCTTGAGAGATTGCAGAGATGTAATTTGACCGATTAAGTTTAATTCATCTGAAGTAACGGGCGTGTTTGTGATATTGAGCGTTCTGAGATTTGTCAGTTTTTCGATAAAGGAGAGTTGCCCCTGACTTCCGTTTTCAATAGTTAATGATTCCAGATAAATCATATACTGAAGGTCATCGTAGCAAAGTGCATCTGCAGGAACGACGAACTCCTGAATACCCCATAAGTCATTGGAGTATAGCGTCTTTGAGGCTGAGACCATGAGCTTTTGCCGCACCGCACTTTCAATTGCGTCATCTTTGAAATTGACTTTTTCTACGACTCCGCCAATGGTATAGCTGTAAATGGAGAGGGGACTGACCAGTCCGTTTTCTGCAACGGAAACAGCGTAGAGTACGTTTTCACCGTCGTGTAGTTTTATAGGGATACGATACAGATCTTTTTTTACCGAGGGATATTCGCCCAGTGCATTAGCGTACAATTTGCCGGATGGAACACTCAGCGCCAGTTCGATATAGGTGTTGTAGAAGCCGGGAACGTGACTGGAGGAGGGGGCTTCGGGGCGAATTGCAGAGATTTCCTCGCGGATTCCAGCATCAGAAACATTGTCTAATAATTGAACGGCATCCAATAGCTTGTCCTGTTCAACATAAATCTTACATAGCTCAATATAAAGCGCTGCTCCGCCGCCGTCCTTAATGGCGCGGTTGAGAGTAACCTCAGCTTGTGTATAATTGCCGCTGTTAATATATTGTCTTGCTAATTCAATGGCGACTTCATCCCGGCCATTGCCATGGGCATATGCTTGGTCATAAAACCAGGAGGCTGTATTGAGGTTGCCGTTCCCTTCAAAATACCGGGCAGCACTAAGAAGCATATCTCTTGTGAAATCCTGGTCATACACAAAAAGATACCAATACGCACCGAGTATTAAAGAAAAGGCCAAAAGAATCGGAATTAAGACCTTAAAAAACTTCTTCATTTGTTTCTCCATTTCGATGAATACATTTTCTAAATTATATCTTTTTAACGAGACAATGTCAATAGTGCAACTTTGTTCACACGCTGTTGGAGATGTGCCTTTTTTTGACAATGGAAATGGTTTATAGTTATTGTCAAAGGAGGGTTACGATGAAAAAGTATCTAATGCTGTCGTTGCTTTTAACAATCATTATTCCAACGGTAATGATGGAGTTTCTTCAAATTTCCGAAAAAGAGAACGAAGGCCTTGTGCAGGACGATGTACATACAACTGAAAATCATCCGATATTGCTTTTGCTTGATGAACAAGCTGTTACGATCGACCTTGAAGAGTATGTTATGGGTGTAGTTCTGGCGGAGATGCCAATGGATTTTGAGATGGATGCGCTGAAGGCGCAGGCGGTTGCGGCACGAACTTTTGCCTGCAAAAGGCGTTTAAATCCAAAACATCAGAATGCCGATGTGTGTAATAATCCGTCTTGCTGTCAGGCTTATATGTCTCCGGAGGAATATAAAAAATTGGGTGGCAAGGAGGATGATTTGAACAAGGCAAAAGAATCTGCCCAAAAGACAGCGGGGCAAGTAGCTGTTTATATGGATGAACTAATTGAGGCAACTTATTTTTCCTGCTCCGGTGGACAAACAGAGAGTGCGGCAGCAGTTTGGGGTGCAGAAGTTCCTTACTTGCAATCTGTACCAAGTCCCGGTGAAGAACACGCAGTCAGGTTTACCGAATCCGTTACAATGAGTTTAGACAGATTTTTAGGATGCATCAATTTAAGCAATGAAATGATAAAAGATGTATCGGTTATCAGCCTTACAGATGGTGGGGGAGTGGATCAAATCAAAATTGGGAATCGGGTATATTCAGGAACAGAACTTCGAAGGCTTTTGAATTTGCGCTCTACTGTATTTGAAATTGTAATTCATAATCAGACTGTAGAGATCAATACAAAAGGCTTTGGACATCGGGTAGGAATGAGCCAGTATGGAGCAGATGCCATGGCTGTGCAGGGCGCAGATTACATTGCGATCTTACAGCATTACTATAAGGATGTTGAGATCGTGCATATGAACGAATATGGGACGGACCTAAACCATTGACAATAAATTTAAATTGGGGTACAATTACAAAAAAACGAAGGAGAAGTTGTTGTGCCTATCCAGATTCCAAATGATTTACCTGCAACAGGCATTTTACAGCAGGAAAACATTTTTGTTATGACCGAAAATCGGGCAGTTACACAGGATATTCGTCCACTTGAAATTGTTCTTGTGAATTTAATGCCCACAAAAATCGCTACAGAAACACAGCTTACCCGCTTGCTGGGCAATACACCTCTTCAGGTGCGCTTAGAACTTGTGCATACCAAATCCCACGTGTCCAAAAACACTGCCAAGGACCATTTACTGAACTTTTATAAGACGTTTGACGAAATTAAACACCGTAAATTTGACGGGATGGTGATTACCGGTGCGCCGGTAGAGCATATGCCTTTCGAGCAAGTGGATTACTGGCAAGAGCTCTGTGAGATTATGGAGTGGAGCAAGACCAATGTGCACAGTACATTTCACATTTGCTGGGGCGCGCAGGCTGGCCTGTATTATCATTATGGCATTCAAAAACACCCCACTGAAGAGAAGTTTTTCGGCGTTTTTAAGCATCGCGCCGACTACAAAAAAGCGATTCTTCTCCGCGGATTTGATGATACTTTTTGGGTTCCGCATTCCCGTCATACTACTGTTCTTCGTGAGGACATCGAAAAGGTGCCCGGATTGAAGGTGATTGCTTCGTCGGAGGAAACCGGTGTGTATGCAGTTATGAGTAAAGGCGGCAAACAGATTTTTATAACTGGTCACTCTGAATACGATCCTGAAACGCTGAAGACAGAGTATTTGCGCGATAAAAACCTGGGTTTACCCATTGCGATTCCTAAAAACTATTTCCCGAATGATGATATTCATTCCGAGCCCCTGGTGCGCTGGAGAGGACATGCAAATTTGCTGTTTTCAAACTGGCTGAATTATTTTGTCTATCAAACTACACCCTATGATATTATGCATATTGGCAATTTAGAGACACAAAACGACGCAGATTATCAATAATTTGATAAATTAATCGATTTGCAAAAATTCTACTTGCATAATTTTTGTTTTGGTGATATACTTAATACAACTTTGTAAAGGCGGAGTTTTATCGTTTTTTAAACGATCCGCAGTTGCTGTATAAATTTTTGTGCGCGTTGTTTCTGATTAAGGGGTGTATTACTATGATTTATGAAGCACCGGTTGCTGAGAGTAGTTTCTTCAAGCAAATTGTTGGTAGCTCTATGACAACAGACTTTTGGGAAGGTGAACCTGATCCTTTTGCAGATCAAACATAATATTAGGGTGATAGAAAATGAAAAAAATATTTATTATTCTGCTTGTGATTGCTACAATGGGTTTGGTGGCATGCAAAACCAATAAGACCGATGTATCTGATGTTTCGACGACCATTGATGTAACTGATCCGGAATGGGAATTGCCCATTGATATGGCTGTTGATGGTACAACTGATGGCGAAGCTGTGACGCCGGACACTACCGTGCCCGATACGACTCAGCCTAATTCAAATCAGAATGAAACGGGGGATAAGAAACCCGATCCTACCGATCCTCCCGCTACAAAACCTGTGTCTGATCCCACTACGAAGCCCAATACTACTCAGCCTGAAAATACTCAAACTACGACTGAGCCTACTGAGCCGCCCGTAGAAACTCCCACAGAAAAACCCACCGAGAATAAGACAACCAGTGGCGCTATTGAGTTGCCGTTTATTTCCGGTTAAGAAATGAGGCACACGGGATTTTCCCTTGTGCCTTTTACTTTGAATATACATAAGGAGCTTTACTATGATTTATGAATCTCCTGCAGCACAAATTATTTTTTCAACTGTTATAAGCTGTTCCGGTGATTGGGCGACAAAACCTGATTTCCCGGTTCTTCCCCAGATTCCCGGCTAACTTTATCGCACGTTCTGAATACGATTTTTTAGGAGTACGGATATGGCTTATTCTTTTAATATGAAAGTCGCTGGCGAATCATTTGCGGTTTCTGCCCTTTATCCTCAAACCGAAAGGTATTGCCGAAATTATTTGATTGATGAGCCCGGAACGCACTACATCGAGATGACAGAGCAAGATATTGTAAAAGAACGTGAGTTTTTTGTGCAGGATGCGCCCGGTAATGATCCAAGCCTTTCAAAAGCGCCTGGTGGTTTTATAGAAAATGTTGCATTACTTCGTAAGATTGCCGAATTTTTTCCGGCGCACAGGGGAATGCTTGTGCACGGCTCTGCCATTGCCGTTGACGGAAAGGGATATCTGTTTACTGCATTAAGCGGAACGGGAAAATCTACCCATACTGCGCTTTTGCGGAAGCTTCTTGGCGACCGTACGCAGATGGTCAACGACGATAAACCCATTGTTCGCTTTGCTGAAGATGGCATTATGATTTGTGGAACGCCCTGGATGGGCAAACATTGCATCGGCAATAACGTTATGGTTCCTTTATGCGGAATTTTCTTTTTGCGTCAGTCTCCTGATAACGAGCTGAAAAAGATTGAGGCTGCGGATGCACTGCCTTTGCTGATGTGTCAAAGCTATCGGCCTGACAATGCAGAGGACCTGTTTGCGACCTTTGATATGGTCGAAGAGATTCTTAATATAGTTCCAATGTATGATTTTGGTTGTAATATGGATATTTCCGCAGCAGAACTGTCTTCTTCTGTGATGAAATAAAAATTATATGTTCAGACTTGACATTGTGCTCTTTTTTCAATATAATGTCAAGGCTATCGGGGTGTGGCGAAGTTTGGTATCGCGCTTGGTTCGGGTCCAAGAGGCCTCGGGTTCAAATCCCGACACTCCGACCAGTAAAGAAACACCTTTTGTCTACCGGACAAAAGGTGTTTCTATTCAACTAAATCTGTCCTTTTAGACGTGATCAATCCCACACCTGCAATCTTTAATGACGTTTCCTTCGAAAACGATGTTGCTTCGCTTATTTTTAGGGTCGAACATCTTTGCAACAATCACTGACCCCAATATTATTAATTGTAATTTTATAAGCTTGACAGATTGTGGGCTGTAAATTATAATACTGAGGAAAGGGGAGTTGAAGTTGACACAATTTGATAAAATTATGGATTGCCTGGAATGCAACCCTGTGATTGCGGCTGTTCAGCATAAAGGATTTGATGAAGCGCTTCAGTCTCCGGCTCAAATAATTTTTCACTTAGGTGTTGATTTGCTCTCTGTGAATGATCAGATCCTGCAAGCGCACGAATCCGGAAAGTTTATTTTCATTCATTTGGACTTAGCTGAAGGTATTGGCAAAGACCGTATCGGTGTGCAATATTTGGCAAAATGCGGTGCAGATGGGATTATCTCAACGAAATCTCAGTTGATTCGTTATGCAAAGGAACAAGGGTTAGTCACTGTTCAGCGTTTCTTTGCGTTGGACTCCAAAGGAATGGATAGTATAGAAGATGTTTTAAAAAATACGAATCCACACCTTATGGAAATTATGCCCGGTGTTATCAGTAAAGCGATTAGCCGCTTCAGCAAGGGGCATATTCCGGTGATTGCCGGTGGGCTTATAGAGACCAAAAATGAGGTTACAGATGCGCTTCGTTGCGGTGCTGCCGCTGTTTCAACAGGGCAATCCATTCTTTGGTATTTGTAATTAAATATTCCGTGGAGATTAAGAGAACGGGCAGAATAGAGACGCGTGAAAATGCGCCTCTATTCTGCCCGTTTTTATTTTGAAAGGGGAAACACAATGATTTATGATGTAGCAATTATCGGCGCGGGTGTAATTGGCGGTATGCTGGCAAGAGAACTATCCAAGTATAAGCTTTCTGTTACACTGCTGGAAAAGGAGAATGACGTGGCAATGGAGGCCTCCCACGCCAACTCAGGGATTGTTCACGGTGGATACGATCCGGTGCCCGGTACCCTAAAGGCGAAGCTTAATTCTGAAGGCGTCGAGCTTTTGTTTGAGGCAGCAAAGGAGCTAAATGTTCCTTGCAAACGAAATGGCTCTATGGTATGTGCATTTTCTGCAGAGGAAGAGCCGATTATTGATGAGCTTTATCAACAAGGGCAGGAAAATCAGATTCCGGGGCTGAAGATTCTTTCCGGAGATGAAGCGCGGATAATCGAGCCCAATCTCTCTGCCGCAGTTACAAAAGTCCTTCACGTGACCAATGCAGGCATTGTTTGCCCTTATGATCTTACAATTGCTTCAATCGGAAATGCTATGGATAATGGCGTTCAGCTTTTACGCAACTTTAAGGTTGTTTCTATTTCCCGGGAAAAAAGTCTGTTTTGTGTAAAATCGGAATCAGGGGATGCTATTGAGTGCCGATTCCTTGTAAATTGCGCCGGCGCATATTCCGATGAAATTGCCCGCATTGCAGGAGACGACTTTTTTGAAATTATTCCGAGAGCAGGCGAATATATGCTTTTGGATAAACTGGAGGGCAATCGTGTCAGTCACACATTGTTTCAGTGCCCTTCTGTGGAGGGAAAAGGCATTCTTGTATCTCCGACGGTTGACGGCAATTTGCTGGTCGGTCCTACTGCGAAGGTTGTTTCGACACCGAAATGCAATGATACAACAGCGGAAGGCTTGGCAGAGGTTGAGCGTTTGGCATCCAAGAGTGTCCCTTCTGTGAACTTCCGGCAGGTTATTACCTCTTTTACCGGTGTGCGCGCTTCCACAAAGGGTGGTGAGTTTATTTTAAAAGCTTCCGACAATGTTCCGGGCTTGGTTCATGCCGGTGCAATTGATTCTCCAGGCTTGACTTGTTGTGTTTCTATCGCACGTTATTTAACAAATATTTTAAGTCAAATCGGTTTGATTCTTGAACAAAAGGATGAATGGAACGGTATTCGGGAAAATTTCCATGCATTTCGTGAGATGAATGATGAGGAGAAGAACGCCTATATTCAAGAGCATCCTGCATTTGGCAAAATTGTTTGTCGTTGCGAAACCGTTTCAGAGGGTGAAATCGTGCAGGCAATCAGGACTAATCCGACCGCACTGGATATTGACAGTGTAAAACGCCGAACAAGAAGTGGTATGGGCAGATGTCAGGGCGGCTTCTGTGGTCCCTATGTTATGGAGCTGATCTCCAGAGAATTGGGGATTCCGATGGAAGAGGTTACAAAATTTGGTGGTCAATCCCGTATGGTCATTGGAAGGATCGGTGAATGATAATGGTTCAGTATGATATTGTGATTGTTGGTGGTGGTCCTGCCGGTATGGCAGCTGCAGTGGCTGCATACGATGCAGGCTGTAGGGATGTGGTCATTTTGGATCGGGAGGTTCAAGCCGGTGGAATTTTGATGCAATGCATTCATAACGGCTTTGGTTTGCACAAGCTGGGAAAAGAATTGACGGGACCGGAATATGCAGCCGTATATGAAGAAAAAGTTCGCAGTCGAAATATTCCTGTATATTTGGAAACAACGGTTACCTCGGTTTCTCCTGATAAAATTGTAACAGCACAAAATCGTCATGGAATATTGAAAATTCAGGCAAAGGCTGTTATACTGGCAATGGGCTGTCGAGAAAGAAGCAGAGGCGCTCTGAATATTTGCGGCAGCCGTCCTTCCGGTGTTTACAGTGCCGGTACGGCACAAAAGCTGGTCAACTGTATGGGTTATCAGGTTGGCAAGAGGGTGGTAATCCTTGGATCCGGTGATATCGGCTTGATTATGGCGCGACGTATGAGCTATGAAGGCGCAAAAGTAGAGGCTGTTTGTGAAGTTATGCCTTATTCCGGTGGCTTGACCCGCAATATTGTACAATGCCTTGAAGATTTTGATATTCCGCTGTATTTAAGCACAACGGTTATTCAAATCCACGGCAAGGAGCGTCTTGAAGGCGTAACCATTGCGCAGGTGGATGAAAAGCGTCACCCGATCGAGGATACAAAGCGGTATATACCCTGTGATACATTGCTGCTCTCTGTTGGCTTGATTCCGGAAAACGAGCTGACCCGGTCAGCTGGTATTCCCATTGATCCTGTTACAAACGGTGCGCTGGTGGACGAGAACTGCCAGACGAAGGTGCCCGGTATTTTTGCCTGCGGTAATGTTTTGCAGGTGCACGACCTGGTTGATTATGTATCAGAAGAGGCCGAACGAGCAGGTGTTGGTGCTGTAAAATACATAAATGGTTTGAAGGCATCAAACACCTGTATTGAAACAAAGGCGGGATTTGGTGTTCGTTATGTCTTGCCCCAAACCATTACATCGAAGGATGAGGATGTCGCTTTGTTTCTGCGTGTTACACAGCCTTTTGGCAAGGTGAAGTTTTCCGTTACAGAAGGCAATAAGGTTTTGGCAACCACAAAAAAGCTGAAAGCCGCACCGGGCGAGATGGAGAAAATTACTGTAAAAGCCTCTGCACTGCAGAGTGTCACCGGTCCGATTACTGTTGACTTGGAGGTGCTGTAATGAAACGGAATTTGGTTTGCATTATTTGCCCCCGTGGCTGCTCCTTGTTGGCAGATATTACTGAAAATGGTGTAACGGTCACCGGTAATGCCTGCCCAAAGGGCGAGGAATATGCCGTTAATGAATGCACGAATCCGGTCCGAACGGTGACTGCCACTGTTCGGGTCTCCAATCGGCACAATACGATGGCAAGTGTAAAGACGGCGATGCCTGTACCAAAGGACAAGATGATGGATGTAATGAAAGCATTACGCAGCACCCAAATCGAAGCGCCTGTTGCCGTTGGGGATATTGTGTTAAAAGAAATTTGCGGCTCTGATATTATTGTAACAAAGGCGGTATTGTGATGGATGTTCATTCTGTTGTGAAATCAAAAAAGCTGTATCTTTTTGATATGGATGGTACGCTGTATCTTGGTAATAGGCTGTATAGCTTTACTATCGAACTTCTTGATACCCTTAAGCGGAATGGTTGTCGTTATTTGTTTATGACCAATAATTCTTCTAAAAGCGTTAATGATTACATCAAAAAGCTGGATGCATTGGGCATTTCTGCAACCCGAGAGGATTTTATTACATCCTCTCAGGCAACGGCTTATTATCTGCAGCAGCATTATGCCGGAAAAATATTGTACGTATGCGGAACGGAGTCGCTGAAGCAGGAGCTGAGAGAGGAGGGCTTCACCGTATCAGAGAATATTGAACAAACCCAATGTATTGTTATGGGCTTTGATACGGAGCTGACCTTTCAAAAGCTGCACGATGTGTCCTATCTGCTTTTGACAAAGCCGGAGTTGCCCTATATTGCAACCAATCCAGATCTTGTATGTCCTACGGAATTTGGCAGTGTGCCCGATTGCGGCAGTGTCTGTCAAATGATTTATAATGCCACCGGCAGACGGCCTGTTGTGATTGGAAAGCCTTCTGGTCTGATGCCGGAGCTTGCAATGCAGCGTCTGAATGTTCCCAAGGAAAATGCCTGCGTGGTGGGTGATCGAATTTACACGGACATCAAGTGCGGTTTAAATGCCGGCATTACCGGGATTTTGGTGATGTCAGGAGAGACTACGCCTGAAATTTTGGAGGAAAGTATTGAAAAGCCGCATATTGTTCTGAAGGATGCCGGAGAAATATTGTCCATTTTGAAAACCTGCACATAATGCAGGTTTTCATTTTTTATTTTTTGCAAGCATAGTATAAGGGAGGGGGGATCATTTTGAGCTATGTTTTGGAATATCATTACAATACAATCGAGAAGAAAGAGAAAAAGCCGAAAACAAGTATAGCTGCAGACAAGAAATGGCTATGCGTTTTTGCCTCTGTACTGGTATTTTATTCTTCAATCTTGCTAATGAATTTACTGATCGCGGGACAAGATTTTTCTCAGCTGACAGAAGTAAAGAATATGTTCATTTTACCGTGATTTGAGTAATGAAATGAAGTTTCAGGTATCTTTTGGCTTTTTTATATTTCTTGCAATATCGGTCATTTTGATCCCAATCAAATGGGTCTTATGTTGGCTGATAGCGCAGTTTTTTCACGAACTGTTTCATATTGCTGCATTAAAAATATCGAAATATAATATTACATCCGTTAGAATAGGCATAAATGGAATAGTAATAAATGGAGATTTTAATGAACGGATTCCAATGATTTTTTGTGCATTGGCAGGTCCGTGCGCCGGTATTATTTTATTTTTCATTTTTGGAAACCGTTCCGCGCTGGGACTTTGCGGACTCTGTCAATCTGCATTTAACCTTCTACCGGTTTTTCCTCTTGACGGCGGACGAGCACTTATGATTTTGTGCATCAGGTTGGTCGGACCGCAATTTGGTTTAAAATTTTTCTGCGTTTCTGAGCTTGTTTTCCTGGCGGTTGGTGCGGCAGCGTTCATTTATTTGTTTGCATTTGTCAGTCGAATGTATTTTCTTTTCTTATCTGTTTGTGTTTATTTTCTTTTGAAAAAACTCCTTGCAAAGAGGGACGGCAGGCTGTACAATACAAATAGTTTTTACTAAAGAGAGGCTGCTATGAAAAATACCATTAGAAGAATCCTTCCATCGGTTCAGAAGCCTGCGCGCTATACCGGTGGTGAATATAACGAAATCATAAAAGATCCTGAGCAGGTTCGGGTACGTGTGGCGTACTGTTTTCCGGATACATACGAGATTGGTATGTCCAATCTGGGAATGCGCATACTTTACGGTGTGATGAACGAAATGGATGGCGTATGGTGTGAGCGTGTTTTTGCGCCTTGGGGCGATATGGAAGAGGCAATGCGGGAACATAACGTACCTCTTTGGGCACTGGAAAGTCAATCTCCTGTAAAGGATTTTGATATGATTGCGTTTACCATCGGCTACGAAATGTGCTATACCAATATCCTGAATATGCTTCGTTTGTCCGATGTGCCGCTGCACAGCAAGGATCGCAAGGGACTGAAAAATATTGTATTTGCAGGTGGTGTTTGCGCCTTTAATCCGGAGCCTCTGGCTGATTTTATAGACTTCTTTTCTTTGGGGGAAGGCGAGGAGATTACAGTTGAGATTTTGTCGCTGTATGACCGCGCAAAGGCTCAGGATTGGACGAAGGAGCAATTTTTGTTAGAGGTCAGTAAAATAGATGGCGTATACGTGCCGTCTTTTTATGAGCCGGTCTACAATGCGGATGGGACGATTTCTCAAATCAAACGGTCTAATGATGCACCGGCAGTTGTGCGGAAGCGGATTGTTGAGGATTTGGATTCTGCATATTTTCCCACAAAAATGATTGTTCCGTCTACCGAAATAGTGCACGACCGTGCGAATTTAGAGGTATTTCGCGGCTGTATTCGTGGCTGCCGTTTTTGCCAGGCAGGCTTTTCCTGCCGTCCGGTACGAAGAAAAAGTCCCGAAGTGCTTTACAAACAGGCAATCGAAACACTGGAAGATTCCGGTCATAACGAAATGACCCTTTCCAGTCTGTCTACCTCCGATTATCGCGGTCTGAGGGACTTAACGGATGCGCTTATTCCGTACTGCGAACAGACAAAAGTGAACCTGTCTGTTCCTTCTCTGCGCGCTGATAACTTCTCCAAAGAGCTGATGGAGCGACTGCAGTCTCTGCGCAAAAGCAGCCTGACTTTTGCTCCTGAAGCAGGCACGCAGCGTTTACGTGACGTTATCAATAAAAATTTGACGGAAGAAGAGATTCTCTCCAGCTGTGCCAATGCATTTTCCGGTGGATGGAACAGCGTGAAGCTGTATTTTATGCTGGGCCTGCCCACAGAGACGGACGAAGACGTGCTGGGAATTGCAGAGCTTGTTTATAAAGTTATCAACACCTGGAAAGATTGTGCAGTAAATAAGAAGAGGGGACTGCGTGTCCACGTTGCAACGGCATACTTTGTACCGAAGCCTCATACACCCTTCCAGTGGGAGGCGCAGATTTCACCCGAGGAATACCTGCGTAGATGCAAGCTTTTAAAGGACCATTTTTATTCCAAGTCCATTGTTTATAATTATCACACGCCAGCCATCAGCCGCTTAGAAGCGGTTACGGCGCGGGGAGATCGCCGTTTAGGGCCGGTCATTGAAAATGCAATGCTGAACGGTGCCCGTTTGGATGGTTGGGACGAATATTTTGATGAATCCGCGTGGCTGAAGGCTTTTGAGACTTGTAATTTAGATCCTGTATTCTATACCACTCGCGGATTCGGTGAGGATGAGATCTTGCCGTGGGATGTCATTGATGTGGGCGTTACGAAGCAATTTTTACTTCGTGAGCGCAGACAGGCTTACGCTGAAAAAGTAACGCCCGACTGCCGTCACGGATGCAGCGGATGCGGTGCCAACGCACTTCTTCAGGAGGTGAAATGCGATGCTTAGATTGCTTTTTGAAAAAACAGGTCGCGCGGTTTGGATTTCTCATTTGGATTTGATGCGCCTTTTTCAGCGTGCATTTAAGCGCGCAGATTTACCGCTGACCCATACGCAAGGGTTTAATCCGCGTCCCTCTGTTTCTATTGCAATGCCTCTTTCTGTAGGTGTTGAAAGTAAGTGTGAGCTGCTGGACTTTGAACTGGATGGTGTGTGCCCCGGAACGGATGAAATTTGCACAAGACTAAATGAAAAGCTTGTGGAAGGCGTTCGGGTTCTGAAGGTCTACGCACAAGGGGAGAAGATCAAGAATCTGGCATACCTGCAATGTACTTTGCAGCTGGTTTATGACACAGCGGTACCGGATGATGCAATATGTGCTATCGAAAATCTTTTTGCTGCTCCGGAGCTTTTGGTTGTCAAAAAAACAAAAAATGGTCCTGTTGAGCAAAATATCATTCCATTAATTAAGAGCGCAAAGATTGCCCGGGCTGACGCACAGACAGTGACTATTGACGCTATGATCTGCTGTCAAAATCCCAGCTTAAATCCCATGCAGATGGTAGCGGCCATTCAGCGTCACATCCCCGATTGCGCACCCAATGAGGTAAAATGTATTCGTCAGGAAATTTACAGTATTAATAACGAAGTGTTTAGATAGGAGTTTACTATGGAAATTAATCCCAACTATATTTTGGAAGATTGCCCCATTTGCAGAGGCAGTGGTATGGTCGTTCACGAAGGTGGCTGGAACGTTCAGGTGGAATGTACAGATTGCAGCGCCCATACTGTGTATGTGGAGTATGCCAATAATGACGAAAAAATGAAGGCTGAGGAGCAGGTTGTAACCTTATGGAATTTGGGTAAGGTTATTAAATCTGAGGCCGGAGAATAATTTTTTCAAAAAAATGAAAAAAATGCTTGCTTTTTTTGGACTGCTGTGGTACTATACTCAGGCGGTTGGGAAACCGCAAGCATATATCCGGGTGTGGCGAAGTTTGGTATCGCGCTTGAATGGGGTTCAAGAGGCCGCTGGTTCGAATCCAGTCACTCGGACCATATAAGAATAATCCGAACACAATTTTCTGAGTTGGAGATGTGTTCGGGTTTTCTTTCTCTTTGATTGATATTTTGATTGCAAAAGGCAGGAGCTGAAGCTCCTGCCTTTTGACGTATCCTTTATTACTCCAATTTTCCGTCTTTCATTTTTAGCACCACGTCGGCAGCTTCCGCAACTGCCGGGTCGTGGGTGACGATGATGACACAGCGGTCGTTCTCGTGGGCGAGCTGGCGCAGGATCTCCACGATGTTCCGGCTGTTGGTGCTGTCCAGGTTGCCCGTCGGTTCGTCGGCCAGGATGATTTCGCTGCCGGATGCCAGGGCGCGGGCAATTGCCACACGCTGCTGCTCACCGCCGGAGAGCATATTGGGCAGCCGCTTAAACTGATCCTCTTTCAAACCGACCTGTACCAGCTTTTCCGCTGCCAGCTCGTCCGCTTTTTTCTTAGGCATCTTGCGGACATACAAGGGATATGCGGCATTTTCCAGAACGGTCAAGTGCTGGAACAGATTGAAATTCTGATAGATCACGGATACATGGTTCAGTCGGTAGGAATCCCGGTTCATGTTTGCGGTGGATTCTCCGTCCAACTCAATGGTGCCGGAGGTCGGTACATCCAAGCCAGCCAGCAGGGACAGGAACGTGGTCTTACCGCTGCCGGATGCTCCAACAAGGGCATAAACCAAGCCCTGCTGAAAATCGCAGCTAACACCATTCACGGCCTTTACGGTTTGAACTGCATTTCTATATTCGTATGTTACTTGCTTTGCAACCAAGCTATTCATATTCAATCCTCCACCTTCATTAGTGTCATAACATTTACGCTGGTGATTCTAAGCGCAGCAATAGCAGAGCCAAGTAAGAAAATCCCTGTCATCAGCGCAGCGTTCAACAATGCACTTGTTTGTATTTCGCCTTCCAGAAGAATACCACTCGCAATGCCCAGGAATAAACCCAGGAAAGCGAGAACGGTGAGTTCGGCCATAACCAGTCCAAAAATCTTACTTTGTTGGATACCGATACACCGCATTACTGCAAATTCTTTTGTTCTGCCACGAGTAGCCAGAAAACTTGCGAAAAAGCCGATGCAACCGCAAATAACAAGTAGGATCGGTAGCAACAAGCGCAGCATGGACAAGTTGGACTGAATTTCCGATATATTCTTCTGATAAGTCTCATCGTGTACCAAAACGCCAAAGGTCATTCCATCAATTTGGTTACTAAGATTGGGCTGAACAAACCACTCGTAAATGTAATCCTTGCTTTCCTCAAGATTCTGATTATTCCGAATGTCAAAAGAGCAGCTGTCAGTCAGAAAAGCAACGGAGATCCCATCTATCCAAGGCATGAAGTAAGGGCAATATATGACATTGCTTGGGCCATTTGTCACAGTACCAATTATTTGCAAACGCACAGGTTCTTCCATATCGACAGAAATTGTAATATATCCGTCCTCTGTGACCATATCCGATGGAACCAAACAGATTTGTTCCAGTCCCCTGAGAGATTCTTCTGTCCAGTTATCAAAAAACAGAACAGATGCTCCTTCCACTTGCGAAAGTGCCGGGTCAGAATCAATGGACAGGATACGACGGAGAGTTGCACCTGCTGGCTTCTCCAATGGCATCTCTGCCTTTGCCCGTACATTTTTTACATAATCATCCAGATAGCACCCTCTTAACCGACGTTTTCCTTCCAGCATTTCCACAAATGCAGAAAACATTTGGAGATTGCCTGAATCAGTGCCTTTTGCATCGGTCACAGTACAGGAAATAGTGGTATTTGCAATCGTATTGCTTAAAGCGTTCTCTTGTCGTATGGTCAGATTCTGCAAGACCATTGCAGAAAACGCACCTGTGGCTGCGACCGCAATGAGAAGCAGACTTGCTACCCAACGTCGAATTAGAGCAATAAGTGTTACACCTGCGAGGGTGTGACCAGTTTTCTGAGTCATAGTCCATTCACCCCTCTCACTCCTTATTTTGCTTTCATCAATTTACGGTTAGCAGAGATGGCTGTGCTGGCAATGCTAACAAATGCATGGAACACAAATGTGGCAACAGAAGCAGTCAACATTGCTCCCGGCTGAAGAGCAAGGGTACTTGAAAGGATTTTTTCTGTAACGGTATCGAATAGGATGGTGGCAATACAAGTACCAATCATGATTGCCAGAATCTCCAAGGAAATAAGAACCGCAAGCATTTCTCCGAATACATTTTTAGAGGATCTGCCCAAGAGACGAACTCCCCGGATCGTTGGTTTCATTCTGCGGAAATTCAAGAACAGGAACAGCACAGAAACAAGCAGAAATGCTCCGATGCCAACCATCATTAAACGCATGGCGTTGATTTTCAAAGCTTCAAGCGATTCCTGCATAGAAGAGAAGTCCTGATCGAAATAGAGGAATTGTCCACCAAGTTCCTGCTGCTCCATATATTGCTCGAATTCCTCCGCAGATCCATTTTCCAAAATGAAAGTATTTAACAGAGAATTTGAGGGAGCTTCATATTCCTGTGCATTTGGAACAGATGCTTTAGGAACCAATATTGTATCCGCATTAAAATGATAGGTGCCAAATGCGAAGCGAGCACCAGTATAGATACCGATTATCGTATATTCTTTGCATACGCCGATGGCATCACCGGGGGTCATATAATATCGCTGGCGGTAAGGTCCAGGATCTTCCGCAGCAAACATGGAATTTGCAGTTGCACCATTGCTGTATTCACCAAAATACGGATTATAGTAGTCCAGTTGCAGTGTGTCACCAAGCCGGAGATTATTCAGCTCGGCATAAGAAGCACTGATAATACATACATCGGCACCTGCTTTGTATTCTTCATCTGTAAAGAAACGACCAGACAGCAGACTTGCGTCACCGGTATTGAAGGAATACATACTTGTAATGCTGTCAGTCAATATCACAGTAGCAGACTCGTGGTTAAGCTGACAAAGCGGAAGGATTTCTTCATTCCAAACTGATGCAGCATCGCTGGACAGAAAATCTGTCACCGTTCCACTATACTCACAAACCCATGTCATCTGCCCTGCGGCGGGATAGTGATAGCTTTGACCGTTTCGATTTCCAATTTCAAGGCTGGCTGGTTCTCCGTAGAAATTACTGTGAATTTCAGGGAATGGAACAATGTAACGGTTTTCGGTTGTTACTTGGCTGTATCCATCGGCATCTCGAACTACACGGTAATCGTGATATTGACCAAACACAAGATAGGTTTTTCCTTTTTCAAACGGTGTTGCACCGTTTGCTTCACGGACATCACTGTAGATATGTACGGTTTCAGGCGTAGGGAAGCAGTCATAGGCATCCGACAGGCACACAACCTTCTCCACGCTAAACGTAGCATCGTACATAAGCATCCCTTCCGTTGGCTGCTCTCTAATATTTTCACAGCGCAGTGCAAATATCGCAAGAGAATAGCATTCGCCGTCAAACGCGATATTATATTCAGAGGGATCGATTCGGCTGGAGGAAAGCGATTTGCTGCCCGCTATATGGGCAGAGAGGAGACACCGGCGATCAATCATAGTAAGCTGAGGTGCTTCCTGTGCGGCCCAGTCAGCGTATACTCGATTTTGTAATGCCGGAGCAATCTCTTCTGCAGATAATTTGCTCAAATCTGGCTCTATCGGAATAGCAATTGTTGTGTAACCACCGGAGATCTCGCTTTGCTGCATCTTGGCACTTGTCCAGGCGGAATAACCAATGCAGGATAGAGCAATAGACAGACTGAGCAGCAGTACCATCAGTATGGTAAAGACGGGCTTTCTTGTTGCTTGCTTGAAGAAAATGTTCATAGTTTTTCCCTCCTTCATGGGAACCACTATACGTTTCCGTCACTTAATTTACAAGGTCTGCTGCACGAAACGACATAAATAAAGCAGTTTTGGTCGTTGCGCCGCAGATGACAAGTACGAAATGCTATGATATAATTCTTATATTCTGGCTTGGGTGGTGATAAAATGCGAATCCTATTCTGTGATGATAACAAAGTTGTTTTGGAACAGCTGCGATCCTATGTTTCGGATTATTTCAAGGTGAACGGCGGGCAGCAGCCGGAGCTGATCTGTTACGACAACGGCGATGCACTCTTGGCCGCAGAAACGCGGGCAGATATTGCCTTTCTTGATGTTGAGATGCCTGGTATCAATGGCATCCAGCTCGGTGCAAAACTGAAAGAGATGAATCCGCATATCAAAATCTTCATCGTAACCTCTTACCCAGACTATTTGGATGAAGCCATGCGATTTCAGGTATTCCGTTATCTGTCCAAGCCCATCGATAAAGATCGGCTGTTTCGCAACCTAAAAGATGCAATTTATCAATATAACATGGAAAGCCGGGAATTTCCGATTGTTACTAATGACGGGGTATTCGTTCGCCGGGCCGAAGAAATCATCTGCGTTGAAGCGATACAGAGAAAGGTTTTGATCCATACCACAGATGGTATCCTGCAAAGCACACAGACTATGGAGCATTGGCGGCAGACCTTAACATTGCCATGTTTTTACATGACGCATCGGAGCTATATCCTGAATATGCGTTTTGTCAGTTCCATCGGCAAGGATCGGGTTTTACTGAAGTACCGGGGCCACGAACAATATGCCTACTTAACCAGACGCAAATACACATCCTTTAAGGATACCTATTTGATGTACAGAGAGTGTGTGAAATAATGGGTGAACATATCAGCTATCTGTTTTTATATCTGGCTGAAGCGGTTATAGCATGGCTTTACTTCGATTATCTGTTTCACAGAAAAAGAGAGCCATTGGCAATGATTCTCACTTTTGCTGGTGGATATATAGCTCTATACTTTGTGCGTTGGGTTCAGATCGTTGCAATCAATGGTACAGCTTTTTTCATTGTTAATCTTCTGCTGCTATATGCAAATTATCATTGTAAAATCCGTTCTGCTGTGCTGCATTCGGCGTTTTTGACTTCTGTAATGGCGATCACGGAAATCGTGGCGGCATGGCTTATCAGTTCTTTCGGATTCGAGTTTGATGCTTATACCAGTAATCTGGCCATAATGATTGTCATGGCGGTAATCAGCAAACTACTGTACTTCGCAATAACCGTCTTTGCGGCCAGATTCTTATCCCGGAACAAATTCGTACAGGAGGAACCTGCATTTATGGGACTGCTTTGCAGCTTGCCCATTCTGTCGGTCGGCATCTCCGCAGTTGTGGTATATATCGGCGTCCATTCTGAAATGACGGCATCCGTTGAAATACTGATGGTAACAATCGTGTTGACTTTGCTGATTGTCAATTTGATCTTCATGGTGCTTTACAATCATATGCAGCGGCTCCACGCAGACCATTTGACGATGCAGCTCAGTCTGCAACGTGAGGAAGCGGATACAGCATATTATCAGGCGTTGCAGGAGCAAGCGGAATCCCAGCGTATTTTGATTCACGACATAAAGAGCCATCTAAGTACAATAGATGCGTTGGCGAAAACGAATGGATCAGAAGCAATATCGGACTATATTGCAAAACTCGATAAAACGCTTTTGCCGCAGCAGCACTCCAGAATGTGCAGCGATCCAATCCTGAATTTGGTGTTGCTTCAATTCAGGGAAAGATGTAAGAAGCAAAACATCGTGTTCCAATGTGATGTTCGGGAGAACTGCCTTACCACATTGGATGCTCCCAGCATTACAACTCTTTATGGAAATCTGCTTTCCAATGCCATTGAAGCTGCGGAACGCTCCGTTGATCGGATTGTAGAGCTTTCCGTTACCAGAAACGATGAACAGGAAATCGTCATTATCTCTGTTGTTAATTCCTGTGACACAGCTCCGATCCCTGACTCTAACGGGCAGTTCCATACGATAAAGCGAGATCGAAGTGTTCACGGAATAGGACTTAAGAGTATTAAGCGTATTGTTGACCGTCATAATGGTGTTTCTACAATGTACTATGATTTCGAAAGCAAAAGATTTCATCATTTGATTCAATTTCCTTGCAAATAAACACAAATAATCACAGGGGACCGTTATTTTCGAGTTAACAGTCCTCGGTATTACGTCTGCTGTGAGATTAGCTTGAAGGCTGTAATTGAGTAGGCGCCACTTGTTATGTAGCGATTGCCGTAAAAATCTCACCCAAAATCGAGGAAAAATATTGAAAATATTACTTGCATTTTGCGTTTTGGTGTGCTATACTTACTCAGTCTGAAAACAAGGTGAGTCCTCTGCAGTGCCGGGAACCATATCGCCGGAACTTTTCGCTGCATGAACGCCTAATATTAAGGAGGACATAGATATGGATTTAGTAAAGGCTCTGTCCAGCCAGTACATGAAGGAAGAGCTGCCCGAAATGCGGGTTGGCGACACTGTTCGTGTACACGTGCGGATCAAAGAAGGCTCTCGCGAGCGTATTCAGGTGTTTGAAGGCACCATCATTGCTCGCAAGCATGGCGGCATCGGTGAAACCATTACCGTTCGCCGTGTCAGCTACGGTGTTGGCTGTGAGAAGGTTTTCCCTGTTCACTCCCCCCGTATTGCACTGGTCGAAACTGTTCGTAAGGGCAAGGTTCGTCGTGCAAAGCTGTACTACCTGCGTGACCGCTTTGGCAAGGCTGCTAAGGTTAAGGAGCAGGTGTAATCCAAACAAAATAAAAAAGGAGGGGAAACCCTCCTTTTTTATTTAGATTGTCAAAAATTTTTAATACCAATCAATAAAAAAGAGGGAAACCCTCTTTTTTTATTGCCCAAAATGATGTATAATATATATATCTTTTATATTGGGGTACTTTTATGAACAACGTAGATTATAATTATTCTGAAAAAAAGTCTTCCGGTAATCTGGATCGCTTCATTTCCAAAACCTTGTTGCCGTATTTAAGTAATATTGCATTCGTATTCTTTTTGCTGATTGTTATTTTTACACTTTGCTTTCGCATCACCTGTGTAGACGGAAGATCGATGAATCACACTTTGATGGATGGAGATTACGTTCTGCTTTTAAATGACTTTTTGTGTGGCGATTATGAACAAGGGGATGTGATTGTTGCAAGCAAAGAGGGCTTTCGCAATGGGGAACGGATTATCAAAAGAGTAATTGCAACGGAAGGGCAATGGGTGGATATTAATTTTGAAACCGGTACGGTGAAGGTGGATGGCAAGGTGTTAGATGAACCCTACATCTCTACACCCACTGTAACGCCCGAGGGTCTTACTTTCCCTTTGCGCGTTGAAGATGGTTGCGTTTTTGTGTTAGGCGATAATCGGGCGCTTTCTATGGATAGCCGTCACCCTCAAATCGGTCAGATTGACTGCCGTGAAATTGTCGGAAAAGCAATTTTCATTTTCTTTCCCGGCAAGTCGGTGGATAGCGGTGAAAGAGATTTTGGCAGAATAGGGGGGATTGACTAATGGATCTTCAAAGTATGAATATTCAATGGTATCCCGGTCATATGACCAAAACCCGTCGGCAGATTGAAGCGGACTTAAAGCAAGTGGATGCTGTTTGCGAAATTGTGGATGCCCGTATTCCTATTTCCAGCCGCAACCCTGATATTGATTCCATTTGTGCAAATAAACCTCGGATTGTGGTTTTGAATCGTGCGGATTTAGCGGATAACGAGGCAACTAAAAGATGGATTCGCTGGTTTCGCGGGAAAGATATTACAGCCATTGCGACGGATTGCAAAAGCAGAAGAGGCATTTCTGATTTTGAACCTGCAGTTCGCAGTGTTCTGCAGGAGAAAATCCAACGGGATGCCGCCAAAGGAATGAATCGTCCTCTGCGTGTGATGATTGTGGGTATTCCCAATGTGGGTAAGTCTACCTTTATCAACCAAATATCCGGAAGAAAAGGCGCAAAAGCAGAGAATCGCCCCGGTGTTACCCGGGGCAAACAGTGGGTTACAGTGAATACGAGTCTGCTGCTGTTGGATACACCCGGTATTCTCTGGCCTAAATTTGAAGATCCTTTGGTCGGAATGAAGCTTGCGTATACAGGTGCAGTGAAAGAGAATATTATGGATACAGAAGAGCTGGCTTGTCACCTAATGGAGGTTCTTTGGAAGCATTATACAAATATGGTGCGTGAGCGTTATAAGGTGGATTTGCCCTTGGACACTCCGGGCTATATGCTTTTGGAGGAAGCAGGCAGAAAACGCGGCTATCTGTTGGCAAGAGGCGAAATTAATACTGAACGTATGTCCAAGGTCCTGCTGGATGAATACAGAGTAGGGAAGCTGGGCCGCATTACTTTTGAAGAGCCGGAGGAAAACAAATGAGCCAAACGGATATGTGGGCAATTGAACACAGCTTGTTTGAAAAGGGAATGTCCGTAGTTTGCGGTGTGGATGAGGCAGGCAGAGGGCCTCTGGCAGGTCCTGTGTGTGCTGCAGCGGTTATTTTGCCGCCTGATGTGGATATTCCCGGACTGAATGACAGCAAGAAGCTCTCCGATAAAAAGCGCAGAGAGTTGTTTCCTGTTATCAAGGAATGTGCAATCGCTTATGGCATTGCATTTGCGGACCACCACGAAATAGACGAGATTAACATTTTGCAGGCTACATATTTGGCAATGGAACGGGCGCTTAGTCAACTGAAAGTTAAGCCGGATATAGCGTTGATTGACGGCAACAGAGCAAAGAATTTCGGTGTTCCTGTTCAAACGGTTGTTCACGGAGACAGTCTGAGTGCAAGCATTGCAGCGGCATCTGTTTTGGCAAAAGTGACGCGTGACGATTATATGCTTGAAATGGCTGAAAAATACCCCCAGTACGGTTTCGAGATCCATAAAGGATACGGCACTAAGGCACATTATGCGGCTCTTCGTGAGGAGGGCGCAAGTCCCATCCACCGTATGACTTTTTTGAAGAAATTTTATGGCAAGGAATAATTTGGTTGGCGCATGGGGGGAGGTTACAGCGGCTGAATATCTCAGAAAAAAACGATATACAGTCGTGGCTTCCGGTTTTCGCAGTAGATACGGCGAGATAGATTTGATTGTATGCAATAAAAAAGTGTTGGTTTTTGTTGAGGTAAAGCTTAGAAAATCCTCTGATTTTGCCGCGCCATCCGAATTTGTGGATACTTTCAAACAGCGCAAACTGCGTACAACTGCAGAATATTATTTGTCTATACATCCCACGGAGCTTCAGACAAGGTTTGATGTGATAGAAATTCTTGCTCCTGAGGGATATGATACTGCAAAACCCGTCATTCGACATTTGGAGGATGCTTTTTGATGCCTTTTCCTGTTTTTGATTTACATTGCGATACTGCGCTTGCGCTGCTGGGAGATTGTACCTCCCAACGCCGTCAGTTGTTTAAAAATCAATTGATGGTGGACTTGGAGCGCGCAGAGAAATTAGGCGGATACTGTCAATGCTTTGCCTGCTATACAACGCCCAATATAGGCAAACGATTTCATAAGACACCAACAGACGTTTTTGAATTGGAGATCGACTGTATCTTGTCAGAGATAGACAAAAACTGTGATAAAATTGCAATTGCATACACTGCAGTGGATGTTGAGAATAATTTAAACGCAGGTAAAATGTCTGCAGTACTCACGCTGGAAGGTACAGCTGGATTTCATTATGATCCTGCGCTTTTGGAGGATCTGTATAATCTTGGATTTCGTATTGTAAGCCTTGGCTGGAACGAAAGCAATCCTCTGACAGGCTCTCATCTTACGGGGGAGGGACTGACTGAACAAGGTCGCGTTTTTGTACAGGAAGCGCAAAGACTGGGTATGATTGTGGACGTGAGCCATATCAGCGATCGTGGATTTTGGGATATTATGGAAATAACTGCCGGCCCCATTGTTGCAACACATTCCAATAGCCGCACCATCTGCAATCACAGTCGAAACCTTACAGATGAAATGTTTACAGCAATCTGCAGTACCGGCGGTGTAGCAGGAATAAATCTGTATTCTGAATTCATAGGACAAAATGCAACACTGGAAACGGTTGCAAATCATATTCTTCATTTTTTGAAGTTGGATCCCGATGGGAAGCATATTGCCCTTGGTGGCGATTTGGATGGCTGTGATGTCCTGCCTAAGGGCTTTTGCGGCATTCAGGATTATCCGTGTTTGGCAGAACAATTATTGTCCTTTGATATTGCAGAGCAAACAGTTCGGGATATATTTTGGAATAATGCCTTGGGAGTGATGAAAAATGCTGTACCAAACCACAAGAAATAAAATTGATAGCGTTACTGCGCGACGCACTCTTTTGGATGAACGAACATCAGACGGCGGCTTTTACGTCCCGCTCAAACTTCCACAGTTTTCTGCCGCGGAGCTTGACGGCCTCTGTAAACAACCGACTTGTCAAATCGTTGCGCGTATCGTAAATTTATTTTTTGATACAAAACTTTCTGCTTGGGATGTTGAGTGTGCCATTGGTAAAATGCCGTTCAACATTGCAGAATTAAATCAAAAAATTCTTTTTGTACAGTTGTGGAATAATTCCGCCGGCTCTTTCGATGGGATTTGTACACGTATAGCAAATCTCATTTGCGCAGAACAATCTGCGCCCACCAATTGGATGAAAATCGTGCTGAGAATTGCATTTTTATTTGCAATTTATGGCTCTATTTGTAACGGTGGAATAAAACAATTTGATGTATCCGTAGAAGCCGGAGATTTTTCTGCACCCATGGCAGTGTGGTATGCCAGGAGAATGGGCTTGCCCGTCAAGCGCATCATTTGTGCGGAGTTGGAACAAAGCGCAGCTTGGGATTTGCTTCACCACGGACAAATGAGCATTTCCGGTTCTGATACAAACGGCTCGATTGCAGAAGCTGAACGCCTGATATATTCCGTTTTGGGAATGGAAAACGCAAAACTTTTTGCTGATGCAATACAGGGTTGCAGCGTATTTCGTGTGGCTCCCAGTCACTTGGA
Source organism: Oscillospiraceae bacterium (assembly GCA_017465625.1). GTDB lineage: Bacteria > Bacillota > Clostridia > Oscillospirales > Oscillospiraceae > Faecousia. The sequence continues at coordinate 150,686 of JAFTVV010000022.1, forward strand.
AGAATTAAGTAAAGGCTTTTTTGTTTCGGTTGTGGGAAATGAGCGCATAAACTCTTTGATTGGAAATGTTTATAAAACTTATGCATATATCTTAGACCCTGTTACAGCACTTTCTTATGCCGGCGTACAGGATTACAGAACAAAAAGCGGTGAGATCTTTCCGACAATTATTTTGTCCGCCGACTCACCGGTAGATCATACGCAGAGAATTGTGCAGGCCGCAGCTATTCATCAAGCGGATATTTTAAAATTTATAAAAAAGCAGTAAGGAGTTTATCCATGGCGCTTTATGCAATCGGCGATCTTCATCTTTGTCTTGGTGCGCCAAAACCGATGGATGTGTTTGGTGGCAACTGGACAGGATATATGGATAAGTTAAAGGACGGGCTGTCTGTTCTTCGGGAAGAGGATACCCTTGTTCTTGCAGGAGACCTGTCCTGGGCACTGGATCTTCAACAGTCGGCAAATGATTTTTCGTGGATCAATCAGCTCCCGGGAAGAAAGATCATCCTAAAAGGCAACCACGATTACTGGTGGACAACAGCCACAAAATTCTATAATTTTTGTGCAGAAAACAGCTTTGAGAATCTGTTCGTTTTGAATAATAACCATTATGAGTATAATGGTTATGCCATTTGTGGAACTCGAGGCTGGTTTTACGAGGAAAACCGCAGTGGGGCGCACGACGAAAAAGTTTTTAAACGTGAGCTTATGCGATTAGAAGCGTCATTGCAGTCAGCCGGTGCATTACCTAAAATTGTGTTTTTGCATTACCCGCCCAAGTATAAGGGGTACGAATGTCCTGAAATTATTGAACTGATGAATAAGTACGAAGTCAGACAGTGTTATTACGGCCATCTTCACGGTGCAAGTCACGGCTTGGCGATAGAAGGTTTGTGGGATGGTATAGAATATAAGTTGATTTCTGCCGATAAATTAAACTTTATACCACATTTGATTTTTGCGTAAAAAAATTAAGAAAATAGTGGACTTTTTTTACATTATCTGCTAAAATAATTCGGATGCAAATTAAAAAAAGAGGATTGTACGTCAATCCAATTTGGGAGGATATAAAAATGAACGTAAAAAGCATTGAAAAAAATGGCAATCAGGCAACGATTGTCGTAGAAATTGACAAGGAACTGATGGAGTCCGGCGTACAGAAGGCATATCTGAAGGAACGCAAGAAGATTCAGCTTCCCGGCTTCCGTAAGGGCAAGGCTCCCCGTAAGATGATTGAAGCTCTGTACGGAGCTCATGTCTTCTACGAAGACGGCTTGGAAGAAATTTTCCCCACCGTTTACGAAGAAGCTGTTGTAAAGCAGGATCTGAAGGCAGTTGGCCGTCCCAGCCTGACCGATATGGATATCAGCGAAGACAATGTTGTAACCATTACACTGACTACCGATGTGTACCCCGAGGTTACTCTGGGCGACTACAAGGGCATCGAAGTTGAAAAGGCAGAGGCAACCGTTACAGACGATCAGGTACAGGCTGAACTGGACCGTATGGCTCAGAACGTTGCTTCCACCGAGAATGTTGAGCGTGCTGCCGAGATGGGCGATACTGCCAACATCGACTTTGAAGGCTTCGACAATGGCGTTGCTTTCAATGGCGGTAAGGGCGAGAAGTTTGACCTGAAGCTGGGCTCCGGTTCTTTCGTTCCCGGTTTTGAAGAGCAGATTGTCGGTATGAACATCGGTGACGAGAAGGATATTGACATTACTTTCCCCGAAGATTATCACGCAGAATTGGCCGGCAAGGCTGTCGTATTCCACGTAAAGCTGAATAAGCTGAGTGTAACCAATGTTCCTGCTCAGGATGATGAGTTTGCAAAGGATGTTTCTGAGTTTGACACGTTGGATGAGCTGAAGGCTGATATTCGCGCCAAGGCTTTGGAGAAGGCTCAGAAGCAAATCGACAGCGCTTTTGAAAATGCCTGTGTTGAGAAAGCTGCCGAAAATGCAACTGTTGATATGCCCAACAGCCTGATTGAGATGGAATTGGACAATCAGATGGAGCGCTTTGCATATCAGCTGCAGATGAGTGGTTATTCCATGGAGGCTTATGCCAAGATGATGGGTGGCGATGTAGCAACTATGCGTAACGCATTCCGTCCCAGTGCAGAAAAGCAGGCAAAGTCTAACGTGGTCCTTTCCAAGATTATTGAAGTGGAAGGCATTACTGTTTCCGACGAGGATCTGACTGCTGAGTATGAGGATATGGCAAAGCAGTATGAAATGGATGTAGAAAAGATTAAGACCATGGTTTCTGCTGAAGAGCTGACCACCAGCCTGAAGACCCGTAAGGCTGTCAAGCTGATTGTGGATGCCGCTACACCTGTTGCCCCTAAGGAAGCGGTTAAGGAATAATTTTCCTTGTTAATGGTTAGAATGTTCCAAGGTTTGAAAGGAGACATGACCATGAGCTTTATCCCTTATGTTGTTGAGCAGTCCAGCCGTGGCGAGCGCAGTTACGACATTTTTTCCAGACTGCTGAATGATCGAATCATCTTTTTATCCGAAGAGGTGAACGATACAACTGCAAGCTTAATTGTTGCACAGCTGTTGTATTTGGAGGCACAGGACCCGGATAAGGATATTCAGTTTTATATCAATAGCCCCGGCGGCAGCGTGACTGCCGGTATGGCTATTTACGACACGATGAAGTACATCAAATGTGATGTTGCTACCATTTGTGTCGGTATGGCCGCTTCTATGGGCGCGTTCTTGCTTTCTGCAGGAACAAAGGGCAAGCGTATGGCTTTGCCCAACTCCGAAATTATGATCCACCAGCCTTCCGCAGGCACACAGGGACAGATTACGGATATGGCCATTCATATGAAACGGTTGGAAACAATCAAAACCCGTATGAATCGTATTTTGGCTGAGAATACCGGCAATTCTATAGAAGTGGTTACAGATGCCTGCGAACGGGATAACTTTATGACTGCAGAGGAAGCTCAGGCTTTCGGTATTATTGATCGCGTGTTGGAGCACCACTGATAGACTTGGAAAGGCGGTACGCACTGTATGGCTAAAACTGAAGAACAAGTGCTTTGCTGTTCTTTTTGCGGCAAGTCTGAGGCACAGGCACGTTTGATTGCAGGACCTGGTGTATACATTTGCAGTGATTGTGTGCAGACCTGTTGCGAACTTCTGCGCGAGAGTGATTCCGGGATGGAAATGCCGGAGCATTTGCCCACTCCCATGGAAATTAAAAACTATATGGATGGGTATATTATCGGTCAGGATGATGCAAAGATTGCTCTTTCGGTAGCGGTATATAACCACTATAAGCGCATCTATTTTTCTGCCAACAGTGATGTTGAACTGCAGAAGAGTAACATTTTGCTCATTGGCCCCACCGGTTCCGGCAAAACACTTTTTGCACAAACTCTGGCTAAAATCTTAAACGTGCCTTTCGCAATTGCGGACGCCACCACGTTGACTGAAGCGGGTTATGTTGGTGATGATGTTGAAAATATTCTCGTTCGTTTGTTACAGGCTGCAGAGTTTGATGTGGAACTGGCAGAACGGGGCATTATCTACATCGACGAAATGGATAAAATCGCTCGAAAAAGCGAGAATACATCCATTACAAGAGATGTTTCCGGCGAAGGCGTTCAACAGGCACTTCTGAAAATTTTGGAAGGTACGGTTGCCCACGTTGCACCTCAGGGTGGCAGAAAGCATCCTCAGCAGGAAACGATTCCTGTTGATACTTCTAAAATTCTGTTTATTTGCGGTGGTGCATTTGATGGTTTGGATAAAATCATCGAAGCCAGAACGGATCGCTCTGCAATTGGCTTTGATGCCCCCGTTGCAAGCAAGAAGAAACGGGATGTCGGCAAATTATTTGCGCAGGTACAGCCCCATGATCTGCTGAAGTTTGGCATTATTCCCGAATTGGTAGGTCGTCTGCCTGTGATCACAGCATTACAGGATTTAAAAAAGGAAGACCTTGTTCGTATTTTAACCGAACCCAGGAATGCGCTGGTAAAGCAGTATGAAACACTCTTGGGTATGGATCATGTCGAGCTTGAAATTCAGCCCAAGGCGCTTGAGGCAGTTGCAGAAAAGGCCATTGAGCGTCAGATTGGGGCCCGTGGACTTCGTGCCGTTATGGAAGAAATTATGACCGGTGTAATGTATACCATTCCCTCTGATTTGACGATTAAAAAAGTCGTTGTTACACCTGAATGTGTTTCCGGCGGATCACCTAAAATTATTCGCAATAAAGAAAAAAACCGCATCCCTTTGGGCGCAGGTAAATGATGATTGACAGGGGGTAGAATTTCTACCTCCTGTTTCCTACATCAAAAAGGAGCAAAATATGAAAGAAGAGTTTTTTACAGGCAGTTTGCCGGTGCTTGCGCTGCGTGGACTTGCTGTTTATCCCGAACAGACGATTCATTTTGACATTGGTCGCATAAAGTCTGTTTTGGCGCTGGAGGCAGCGATGAAACGGGATCAGGTGCTGATGCTTGCACCGCAAAAGGATTTGCTTGTGGAAGATCCTAAATTTAAGGACTTGTATACAATTGGAACGGTTGTTCGCGTCAAGCAAATCTTAAAGCCCCAAGGAGACAATATCCGCATTTTGGTGCAAGGTCTGCATCGTGCAAGACTTACAGCTTTAGAAGAAGATGGTCTGTATTTGCGCGGCGAAATCGAACCGGTGGAAGATTCCGTTTGGACTGCGGATTTGCGCACAACAGCACTATGCAGAGAGGCAAACGACCTGTTTTCTACTTATTTAAATTATGGTGACCACTCCGTACAGGGCCTTCGCTTGCGCTTGGCTTCGTCGAAGGATTGCGGTTTCATTGCAGACTCCATCGCTCAGCAATGCAATTTTGATTATCGCGACAAAATTAAAGTGCTGTGCCAGCTGAATCCGGTAAAGCGTCTTGAAATGGTAATCAAAATGCTGCGGCAGGAGGTACTTCTTGTTCAGCTTGAGTCCGATATTCAGGAGAAGACAAGAGCTTATATCGACCAGGACCAGCGGGATTACTATCTGCGTGAACAAATGAAGGTCATCCGTGAAGAACTGGGCGAAGGAGACGAGCATTCAGAATTTGCGGAATACGAAAAGAAGATTCTTCTCATGCATCTTCCTACTGAATCTGAGCAAAAGGTTCTGAAGGATCTTGAACGGTTGAAAAAACAGCCGTTTGGTTCTGCAGAAGCATCTGTGCTGCGTAACTTTTTAGATACCCTCGTAGAGCTTCCTATTAATAAATATACAAAGGAACGTGCGGATATCAATGCGGCACGAAAGGTTTTAGACAAGGATCATTTTGGCCTTGAAAAGGTGAAACAGCGTATTTTGGAGACGATTGCCGTGCGCCAAATGGCACCGGAAATGCCGCCGCAGATTATTTGTCTTGTCGGCCCTCCCGGCGTGGGTAAAACCTCTATCGCTTTTTCAGTTGCAAAATGCCTAAATCGAAAAATGGCACGCATTGCATTAGGCGGTGTGCACGATGAAGCAGATATTCGCGGCCATCGTAAAACCTATGTTGGCGCAATGCCCGGACGTATTGTGTCGGCGATGATTCAGGCGCAGTCGATGAACCCCGTTTTACTTCTGGACGAAGTAGACAAGATGGGCTCTGACTATCGTGGAGATCCCAGTGCAGCGTTGTTAGAGGTTCTGGATAGCGAGCAAAACAGAACATATCGGGATCATTTTTTGGAGATTCCTTTTGATTTGAGCAAGGTTTTGTTTATTACAACGGCTAATACACTGGATACAATACCCCGTCCGCTGTTGGATCGTATGGAGATTATTGAGCTTGGCTCCTACACCGATGAAGAAAAGATAATGATTGCTAAGAATCATTTAATTGCCAAACAGCTCGATAAACATGGTCTGAAAAAATCCCAGGTGCGCATTACAGATGACGCTGTCCGTGAAATTGTCACTTGTTACACAAGAGAGTCCGGTGTCAGAACGCTGGAGCGCAACATTGCTCAAATTTGTCGTAAAGTCGTTGTTAAGCTTTTGCAATCTTCCTATAAGGGGAAAATTACTGTATCTGAAGGTAATGTAGAAGAATATTTAGGAGTGCGTAAGTATATTCCGGATATTACTCGCAAAGAAGATCAGGTAGGCTTGGTTACAGGACTGGCCTGGACATCTGTTGGTGGCGCTACATTAGAGGTAGAAGTCAACGTTATGGATGGCACCGGGAAACTGGAACTTACCGGCAACCTTGGCGATGTAATGAAAGAGTCTGCGCAGGCTGCGCTAAGCTATATTCGAGCCAATACGGATAAGCTTCATATTCCCTCCGATTTCTACAAGACAAAGGACATTCACGTTCATTTTCCCGAGGGCGCAGTGCCGAAAGATGGTCCTTCTGCCGGCGTTACCGTATGTACAGCAATGGTCTCAGCGTTGACTGGAAGGTCAGTTCGCGCGGATGTTGCGATGACCGGTGAGATATCTTTGCGCGGCAGAGTATTGCCTATTGGTGGCTTGAAAGAAAAGACAATGGCAGCCTTGCGCCACGGCATCTCTACGGTTGTTATACCAAAGGATAATGAGCGGGACCTGGATGAGATTGATCAGACCGTTCGTAATGCTTTAACGTTTGTTACTGCAGAAACGGTGGATACTGTTTTGTCTGTAGCATTAAATCATCAAGAGGGTGAAAATGCTTTTTCACATCAGGATTTAGTTTTGGATGTGAACAACAAAGGCTATAACCCTTCGATACAGCAGTGAGGTTTCCAATGAACTTACACAATGTTGAATTTCTGATTTCTGCTGCACGCACATCGGATTTTCCGAAAGCCCGGCTTCCGGAGATTGCCTTCGCAGGTAAATCCAATGTGGGAAAATCTTCGGTAATCAACCGCATTTTAAACCGAAAGAACTTTGCGCGTGTTGGAGAAAAGCCCGGAAAAACGATTCACGTGAACTATTTTACAGTGGATAATTCTTGTTATTTTGTAGATTTACCCGGGTATGGATATGCTCAGGTCTCTCAAAGCGAGAAAGCTCGTTGGGGAAAACTGATGGAAGATTATTTTGCGGCTGATCGCATTAATCTTGGCGTGATGATTGTTGATTGCCGTCACGCACCAACAAACAATGATATTACTATGGCACGTTGGTTTATCGACAGCGGATATAATTTCGTTGTCGTAGCCAACAAATTGGATAAAGTCAAAAAAAGTCAGATTGAAGGCAATCTAAAAACGATTCGAGAGGATTTAGAATTGCCTGAAGGCTGCCCCATTATCCCGTTTTCTGCGGAAAAAGGGGATGGCAAGGACGAGCTGATTCGTCTGATAAACGCAGTGGTACAGTAAAAAAAGACACCGGGATTTTCCGGTGTCTTTTGCTATTGGTTACTGATTAAGTGCTTTCTTCAGCGCAGTTGCCAACTGATCAGGACAGGAAGTAGATTTCATTCCACAGGTTGTACCCTCCAGGCGTTTAATAACTTCGCTGACTTCCATACCTTCCACAAGTGCACTGATGCCCTTCAAATTACCGTTACAGCCGCCAAGGAACTGAACGCTTTTAAGGATGTTATCCTCAATTTCAAAAAAGATTTTTTGAGAGCAAGTACCGCTGGTTTTGTATTCGTATTGCATATATGGGTATCCTTTCTTGATTTTTCTACATTATATATCATCACAAACAATTATTCAAGTGTGAATTACTTGTACAAACAAGGTTATCCTATGATTAGCAGAAAGGAGTTGCGTGTGATGACAATAGAAGATTCGGAAGAAAAGAAGAATGATCAAATTGTGGAACTTGGCTCTGATATGACGAAAAGCGCGAAAGGGAATATTTATACACTTACCATTATCGGACAAGTAGAGGGTCATCAGGTGTTGCCGGAAACAGCAAAAACAACGAAATATGAGCATGTATTACCACTTCTTGCAGGAATCGAAGAAAGCGATGAGATTGATGGACTTTTGTTGCTTTTGAACACTGTTGGCGGTGATATAGAAGCTGGATTGGCGATCGCGGAAATGATTGCAGGAATGAAAAAACCTACGGTATCTTTGGTGCTTGGAGGAGGACATTCCATTGGAATTCCACTGGCTGTTTGTACAAAAAAATCCTTTATTACACCGACAGCCAGTATGACGGTTCATCCGGTACGAATGACCGGCCTTGTAGTTGGTGCGCCTCAAACTTTTCGATATTTTCAGCGGATACAAGAGCAAATTGCGGATTTCGTAACAGCAAACTCAGCAATTACAAAGGAGCAATTTGAGCGTTATATGATGGCAACAGGGGAGATGGCAACAGATGTTGGCACAATCCTTTACGGGAAAGAGGCGGTTTCCTCCGGCTTGATTGACAGACTCGGTGGCTTAAATGATGCATTAAATGCGTTGCATCGAATGATAGATAGGCACAAAAGGAGAGAAAGTAAAAATAATTAGGATGAAACACTGGAAATTTGAGATATAGTATGATAGAATGTAAAAAATAAGCATCAAAAGAGGAGGTGGGCAAAATGAGTTTTATCCAAAGCATTATTTATGGTTTTGTTTCCGGTTTAACTGAATTTTTGCCCGTTTCTTCCGGAGGACATCAAACCTTACTAAGAGAGCTTTTTGGCATATCGCAAGGGGCACCGGTGCTGGACGTCCTGATACATATAGCAATTATTTTGGCGATTATATATAACTGCAGAGCATATCTCAGACGCTTGCTTCTTGTGTCCCGTTCTACAGCGAAGACCCGTGCTTTACGGAATGATCGAAGCAATATATACGATTATCGTCTCATTGTTTCTTCAGCACTTTCGATGCTTTTTGTGATGCTCATTTTGTTATTCGTTGGACATTTTGGGGATGAACTGGTATATGTGGCACTTTTTGCACTTATAAATGGTGTGATTCTCTATGTGTCTGCTCATATGCCGCAAGGCAATAAGGAATCGCGGCACATGTCTATGTTTGACAGTGCGTTCATTGGATTGTTTGGCGCATTTTCCGTGTTGCCTGGTATTTCCCGTGTCGGCGCATCTTTATCCGGCGCAGTATGGCGTGGCGCAGATAAGCAGAAGGCAATCAACTGGGTGTTGGTGCTTTCGATTCCGGCGATGCTGATGTTGCTGCTGTTTGATTTTATTGCGATTATAACCGGTGGAATTGGCGCATTGAGTTTTTTAATCTTGTTTGGTTATTTGTTTGCATTTGCTTTTGCATTTGCCGGTGCGTCATTGGGAATCTATATTCTTCGATATTTTGTAATGCACGCTACACTTTCTTCCTTTGCGTATTATAGCTGGGGTGTTGCATTGTTATCCTTTATTCTTTACCTATCCGCATAAGGAGGCTCATATGGCAGATCATAAAAAATCCCATGCTGAACGTGCGGCATCATCGTCTCGTTCCAACAAAAATACAAGAAAACAAAACAATAAACAGAAATCAAAGAATGCACCGGAAGAAAAGAAGGGCTTTTTAAGCAGTCTTCCAACCCGATTTATATCATCGACAATTTTTTTGCTGCTGTTTATCATTTTTTTGGTTATGCAGTTTTCGCCTGATGGGGCAATAACGGGTCTGTTGGTTGACGTTGTTTGCGGACTGGTCGGCAATATTGCGTTTGCGGTATCTATTCCTGCTTTGCTGTATTTGTTCTTTATACACGCTTTCAGCGGCAAGCGCCCTGTTGTAATGCGAACGGTTTGCCTGCTGAGCTTTATATTGATCTGTGGCTGTATTGCCCATCTTACATATAACACCGAAACCTTTGAAGGTGGAATTGGAATTGTTGGTGGGTTGTATAGGACGGGAATTGAGGGTGCTTCCGGCGGTATTGTTTGTGGCTGCATTGCATCCTTGATCAAATGGGCCTGCGGGAAAACCATCAGTTTTATTTTGCTTTTTGCAGCGGCTGGATTTACACTGCTTGGCTCTATGCAAATTACGGTGCCCAGTATTGTTCGAGCAATCAAAAATCGTCCGAAAGATGAGGATGAGGATGAGGAAATCGAACCACAAGATCCTGCTGCGGTCGTTGTAAATCATATTGCCAATAAACGTCTCGCTCAAAAACAGCTGCGCCGCGAACGGAAGGCAGAAGTACAAATGACTATTGATGAGCTGCCTGAACAAGAGGTCGAGGAAAAGCCCGTAAGGAATGTTCGGAAAACCCGTGCTGAGTCTATTATGGAGCAAATTGAGTCGGATGTTGAGGCACCTGTTGCTGCAGCCGCATCCTATACAGAGGAAGCGACAGAGACGGACGATATGGAAATTCCTGCTCCTAAAATTGAAGACGCAATTCCTGAAAGTATGCCTGAGCTGAAGTATACTCCCAGCGAGATTAAGAAGGCCGCAGAAGAAACGAAGATTGAAAAGGTATCTGCAAAACAAGCAGCAGAATCTGCCGTCGAGGTCGCTTTGGAGATTGCACAGGCGGAAAAGACTGAAAAACCAATTTATTATTTTCCGCCCATTGATATGCTGAAAATCCCCAGCAAGGGCTCCGGTGATGCAACAGCGGAAATGCGCGAAAATTCCAGACGCCTGAATGAGACTTTAGCAAGCTTTAAAATTGAAGCGCACATCATTAATGTTACGCGTGGACCCAGCGTTACCAGATATGAGGTTGAACTGGATAAGGGTGTTCGTTTGAATAAACTGACTACTGCTGCAGATGATATTGCGTTAAGCTTAGGCGCATCCGGTGTTCGTATTGCAGCTGTTCCCGGTAAAATTTCTGTTGTTGGTATTGAGGTACCTAATCGCAATGTTACGCCTGTTTCTCTGCGGGAAGTGATTGATTCTCAGGAATTCCACAAAGCCAAATCCGTATCGACCTTTGCTGTTGGCAAGGACATTGGCGACAATTGCATCGTAGGCAATATCGCAAAGCTTCCGCATATGCTGATTGCAGGTACAACCGGCTCCGGTAAGTCCGTGTGCATGAACTCCATCATTATCTCCCTGCTGTATAAAGCAAGTCCTGATGATGTGAAGTTAATTATGGTTGACCCCAAGATGGTTGAGCTTGGCATATACAACGGGATTCCGCATTTGCTTATTCCTGTTGTTACCGATCCCAAAAAGGCCGCAGGATCGCTCCAGTGGGCCGTCACAGAGATGATGCGCCGTTATAAAGCAATGTCTGACGCCGGTGTCCGCGATCTGGAAAGCTACAACAGTATTGTTGAAAGCCAGGAGGAAGACGGTGAAAAACTTCCTCAGATTGTGGTTATCATTGATGAGCTTGCGGACTTGATGCTGGTTGCGGCAAAGGAAGTAGAAGAATCCATCTGCCGTATTGCGCAGATGGGACGCGCAGCCGGTATCCACCTGATCATTGCGACACAACGTCCTTCTGCGGATGTTATTACCGGTCTTATGAAGGCCAATATTCCGTCAAGAATTGCTTTTGCGGTTGCATCTGCTATGGAATCCCGTATCATTTTGGACACGCAGGGCGCTGAAAAGCTTGTTGGTCGCGGCGATATGCTGTACGCACCCATTGGCGAAGGAAAGCCTAAACGTGTGCAGGGTTGCTTTGTTAGTGATTCAGAGGTGGAAGCGGTCACCAATTATGTGAAGGCAAAGTTTATTACAGACTACGATCAGTCCATTATGGATGAAATTGAGCGCAAGGCCGCACAGACCGGCACTAAAACGCCTACAGTGACAGAGGCCGAGCCCAATGCTGAAGAAATGGATGGAGACGAAATGCTTCCGGCGGCTGTTGATGTCATTTTGGAAACCAATCAGGCCTCTGTTTCTATGCTGCAGCGGCGGTTAAAACTGGGCTATGCCCGTGCTGCCCGCATTGTGGATGAGATGGAAGAAAAGGGGATTGTAGGTCCTTTCCAGGGAAGTAAACCCCGTGCTATACTGATTACGAAGGAACAGTGGGAATCTATGAAATCCGGAAAGCCTGCCCAAATGGATTTTGATGATCTCGAGGAAGACGATAGCGTAATCGAAGAATTCTAATATTGTGTATATATTTCTATGCACCCTAAAAGGATTGCCTTTTAGGGTGCATATTTTATATATGCTGTTGCATAGATTGCAACAGGAGTGATGTGTATGCAATGCTGTTGGCAGACGTTCATAAATGTATTGCCGATATGGATGCGGCAAGAAGTAGATCGATTGGGAAAAGATCAAATGCAAGAACTGCGGCTGCGCGTAGACCAGCCACCGGAATTGGTATTTCAAAATGAAAGCAAATGGTTGGAAAGATTTGTTTCCCAATCAGATATAGATTTTTGTATTAATATGGCTTCTAAATACTCTCCGTGGACAAGCGATGGTATTCAAAAGGGATATATTACAATATCAGGGGGTCACAGAATTGGCTTGTGTGGTTTATGTATTACAGAAGGGGGATCAATTAAGAATTATCGTGCAGTGACCTCTGTATGTATAAGAGTAGCGCGTCAGATCAGTAATATCAGTAAACGATTGTATAATTTAAAAGATTCTGTTTTGATTATTGGTCCTCCGGGGGTTGGAAAAACAACTCTGATGCGAGACCTTATACATCAAACGTCCATTCATTGTTACTCTCATATTGTAGTTGTGGACGAGCGTGGAGAATTGTTTCCCAGTACGCAGGCACGATTTGTTTTTGAAAGGGGCGCTACAACAGATATACTTTGCGGATGCAGTAAAGCTTCTGGGATTGAAATTGCACTGCGTACAATGAATCCTCAGATTATTGCGGTGGATGAAGTAACAAGCCCGGAGGATACTGCAGCGGTAATCAATGCAGCTTGGTGCGGCGTTCGTCTGTTTGCAACCGCCCACGCAATGGACAGGCAGGATTTATTTAAAAGAAGGCAGTATAAAAAGCTTTTGGAAGAAAAAATTTTTACCACTTTGATTACTTTACATTCTGATAAGACATGGCAGGAGGATCGATTATTTTGAGTATCAAATTGATTGGCGCGGTGTTTATTGTCGCAGGCTGCATACTTTCCGGCAGCGCTTTTTCGTTTACTTACAAGAAGGAGGAAAAACTTTTATATGATTTGGCCCATGCTTTGGATTATATGAGTTGTGATTTGGAATACAGAATGTCTCCACTGTCCGATTTATGTAAGAAAACATCGCAACAATGTGATGGAGTGATATGCGATGTATTTGCAAATTTGTCAGCAGAGCTTGAACAGCAAATTGCACCGGATGCTAAAAGATGTATGGATGCCGTACTGGATAAAACACATAATATTCCTTCATCCTGTAAAACGATCTTACAAGAATTAGGCGTATCATTAGGGCAGTTTGGCATTGATGGACAACTTAGGGGACTTGAGAACGTGCGTAATATATGCAATATGAAGGCGCTGTCTTTCACGCAGAACAAAGATTCTAAAATACGCACATACCAAACACTTGGGATTTGCGGCGGTGCGGCAATTACAATACTTTTAATTTAATTTATGGACATTGATTTAATTTTTAAAGTTGCAGCTGTGGGTATTATTGTTACGATTTTAAACCAGGTGCTTGCACGTTCGGGCAGAGAAGAACAGGCAATGATGACTACACTTACTGGATTAATTGTAGTGCTAATGATGGTTGCAACTAAAATATCTGACCTGTTTGATCTAATTAAACGATTATTTAGTTTCTAATGGATATTTTTTTAAAATGTATTGCCGGTATTTTAATTGCGTCGATTCTAAGTACAATTTTATCTTCAAATCGGAAGGAGTTTTCGGTGCTCCTTGCAGTTCTTGTTTGTGCATTAATTGGAATAACCGCACTTAACTACTTGTCGCACATATTATCGTTTTTAAAAAAGATTGAAATGACATCCAATTTGAATGGAGGCTTTGTAGCAATTCTTTTAAAGACGGTGGGGATTTCTATTGTCTCGGATATTGCAATTATGATTTGCAACGACTCAGGAAACACCGCATTAGGAAAAATTCTGAATGTTTTAACAACTGCTGTAACACTTTGGGTTTGTATGCCGCTTTTTACGGAATTGTTAGACTTGATGGAAAATATTTTACAAGCGTTATGAAAAAAATTATTTTGTTTTTGATTTTACTATCTACAATCATTATTTCGTCCTCCGCAACAGAATATACTGCACCGGATGTTCCCGAATCCGGTGAACTCTATATGCCGGAGGATACACAATCATTTTCGGAAGGCCTATTATTTGTGCTGGGCTCAGCATTAAAGCATATTGCACCGGATGCAGCAGATGCGCTTAAAGTATGCGTCAAAATTCTGTTGCTGTTTCTGCTTGTTTCTATTGTGGATACGGTACAGGGACAACATAGTATGGTTGTACATTTGGCCGCATCCGTAATGCTTGGTATTATAATGCTTCAACCTGCCTCGACGTTCTTTCAATTAGCCTTTCAGACCATCAATGATATGACACAGTACGGGAAGCTTTTAATTCCGGTAATGAGTGCGGCGCTGGCTGCACAAGGGGGGATTACAAGTTCCGCGGCCCTATATGCAGGAACTACAATCTTTATTTCTGTTTTGTCGCTTGTAATTTCCTCCATCATTATTCCGTTGTTGTATATTTATCTTTGCCTTTCGATTTGCTGTGGCGCTCTTGGGGACAAGACATTATGCACCATTCGTGATTTTATAAAATGGCTCGTTACTTGGACACTAAAAATTATTTTATATGTTTTTACCGGATATATAAGCATTACCGGTGTTATTACCGGTACAACAGACGCGTCTGCTCTTAAAGCTGCGAAGCTTGCAATATCCGGTACAGTCCCAGTAGTGGGAAGTATTATTTCTGATGCTTCAGACACCGTGTTGATTAGTGCTGGGTTTATGAAAAACACCGCTGGAATATACGGCATCATTGCTGTCATTGCGGTCTTCATAGGTCCGTTTTTAAAAATTGGAATACAGTATATAGCCTTGAAGCTTACAGCTGGAATATGTGTAACTTATGGGGGCAGGGAAGAGGTTAATGTGTTAAACGATTGCGCCAAAGCGATGGGACTGGCTCTTGGATCTATTGGCGCAATGTGCCTGATGTTGTTGGTCGGCATCGTTTGTTTCATAAAAGGTGTTTCGTTATGAATGCAATTAAAGCATACTTAATGAGTATTACAACTGCTGCAATTATTTGTGCGGTGCTAAAAACGGTTGTCGGCTCGCAAAAATCAATGCAGAAAATCTTTTATATCATATCCGGTGTTTTTATGACGGTGACAATGCTGAAGCCACTTGTGGATATTAGAATTGATGAAATAATTTTTGATCTGGAAGGGGTCAGCAAGGAGGCTTCTTTTGTTGCATCAGAGGCGTATGATCAGTCTGTAACAGAAATGAAAATGATCATAGGTGAACAGACCAAAGCATATATATTAGAAGAAGCGAAGTCTATGGGCTTAAAGATTGAGGTGATGGTACAAGTAAGCAACGAAAATGTTCCCATACCGTACAGTGTTTCGATCAGGGGAAATATATCGCCATACAATAAAAAAATACTCTCGTCTTTTATTTCCACAAATCTTGGAATTACAGAGGAGCATCAGTTTTGGGGTTAAGGGATTTTAAAAAATTTAAATTTAAAAAGTTTGAAAAATACAAATACGTTGCATTGATCATCGTAATCGGTATTGCATTAATGGCGATTCCGGGGAACAAAACCAGTGAAAAAGACGCAGAAACGATTTCTACGCCACAGATTTTTGATCAAACAATTGAACAAAAACTTGAAGAAATACTTTCCCGTGTGGATGGCGCAGGAACTGTTCGTGTATATCTGCAGGAGCTATATGGCGCTCAAACAATTTATCAAATGAATACGGATTCGGATCAATCCGATACGTCGGTGCAGAGCAAAGAGCAATGTGTGGTGATTTCTGACAGAGACCGAAATGAGAGGGGTTTGGTTAAACAAGTCATCGCCGCCCAGTACCAAGGGGCAATCGTTGTTTGTCAGGGCGCTGATAATCCAATTGTAAAGCTTGCCATAGCTGAGGCTGTTTCCAAGGCAACGGGTCTTGGAATGAATAAAATTTCTATACTAAAAATGCAGTAGTGGAGGTTATTTATGAAAGTTTGGAAAAAGAATTTGATTGCGGTGGCTGTTCTGGCAACAGTTTGCTTAGGTATATATACAAACTGGCTATATACGGAGGACACAAAAACCGTTAGCTTAACAGATACCCTTGATTCGCAAAAAATCCTGTCGTCAGATATGCTTGTAATGGCGGATGATCCAATGAATGAGGAACCGATGCAAAGCACTGTGTCTGATTATTTTGCCGCGGTGCGCTTATCTCGACGGGAAGCAAGAGATGGAGCAATTGCGCTTTTGCAGGAGGCAATGTCGTATAGCACCGATACAGGTGATGTTCAGGTCAATCAGCAGTTGGATTCGCTGGTTCAGGTTTCTTTGTGTGAATCACAGATTGAGAATTTGATTATTGCAAAGGGATACCGTGACTGTGTCGCTTATATGAGTGATGAGGGTGTTTCCATTGCCGTTGCATCCCCGGAAGGTGGATTGCAAGCGCAGGATGTGGCGGTCATTGCAGATATTGTTATGACGCAGTCCGGAGCTGAGATGGAAGATATTCGGGTAGTGGAAGTGCAATAACCATTCTTTAAACTGATATACGAGATAAAATATATTTATACTCTTGATTCATATTGCCGATTATGTTATGATATTGCAAGATAAAAATTGGAGGCAAATATGAAAAAGAGAATCTCGATTTTATTGGTTTTAGCGCTTTTGTTCAGCCTGGCTATGGTTGGATGCAATAGTGAAAAACGTTCTTCGTCAAATCATATCGATAAAAATGATGACGGCATATGTGATGACTGCAATGTGTCGGTGCTTGTGGCTGTTGATTTTTATGTGGTGAACGACTTGCACGGAAAGTTTGATGACACAAGTATGCAACCAGGTGTCGATGAGCTGTCTACTTTCTTTGAGATTAAGAAAAATACAGACGAGCACGTTATTCTGCTTTCTTCGGGAGATATGTGGCAGGGAAGTTCCGAATCCAATCTGACAGAAGGTCATCTTGTGACAGAGTGGATGAACAAAATGGGCTTCGTTGCAATGGCCGTGGGTAACCACGAATACGACTGGGGCGAGGAGATCGTTCAGGAAAATGCCCAACTGGCAGAGTTTCCGTTTCTTGCGATCAATTTGTACGATGTGAATACCAATAATAGAGTAGAGTATTGTGATGCATCTGTAGTCGTTGAAAAAGGTGGTATTCAAATTGGAATTATCGGTGCGATCGGTGACTGCTATTCCTCTATTGCCTCCGATCATACCAAGGGTATTTACTTTAAAACCGGTGACGATCTGACAGCACTGGTGAAAAAAGAGGCAGAGCAGCTGCGCAAGCAGGGCGTCGATTATATTGTCTACAGTATTCACGATGGCTACGGTGGCAAGCAATTTAATAATACTGCAACAGACAAAATGCTGGAAGCTTACTACGATGTGGAGCTTTCCAACGGATATGTGGATTTGGTTTTTGAGGCGCATACACACCAGTACTATACAATGGTTGATAAGTATGGCGTGTACCATTTGCAGGGCGGCGGTGAAAACACCGGAATCTCCCACGCTGAAATTACTGTTAACACTGTTACCGGAACAACCGGTGTCAATGAAGCGCAGTACATCGGAAATGAAAAATATAAGGCCCACGATGATCATCCGATTGTGGATCAACTGCTGGAAAAGTATGATGATCAAATCAGCGCAGGCCGGGAAGTGTTAGGCTTCAACGCAAGAAGTATGAACAAGGACTATCTTTGCCGCACGGCCGCAAAGCTGTATTATGAATACGGCTGTCAGTTGTGGGGAGAAGAATATGATATTGTTTTGGGCGGTGGATTTTTCTCGGTAAGATCTCCCGGATATCTGTCTCAAGGCGATGTCACTTATTCTCAGCTTCAGATGATTTTCCCGTTTGACAACTATTTGACACTTTGCTCTATAAAGGGTAGAGACCTGCAAGAAAAGTTTTTTGAAACGGACAATGATCGCTACTATATCTATTTTGCGGATTACGGTGCGGGTGTCCGCAGCAACATTGACCCCGACAAAACTTATTATGTGATTGTAGATAGCTACACATCTACATATCGGTATAATAATCTGACAGAAATATACCGTTATGAAGAAAATTTCTTCCTTCGCGATATGTTTGCCCAATACGTCCGTGACGGCGGTTTGGCAGAAAGTTGATTTATAAAATTAAAGCGCCCATCGATCTGATGGGCGCTTTGTTTATGCGTTTTTGGGGCGTTTTCTGGCTAAATATTCATCCAGTTTTTCCTTCATATTGTCGGGGATGACACGGGCAACGGGGCAGTGCTTTGCCTGAGCCATTCGGTTGGAAAATGCGATAATGAAGTCCATATCCTCAATGGTTTGCGAGGGACTCATTACTGCGGCAGTATCATAACGATTATGAATTGTTGCAGTATTATGGGGTGCGATCCGGGCAAAGGACACAGCAGGAATGCCGCAGTCGGCAAAGGGTGTAGAGTCACTGGAATATACATCTTGAGATACCTTGCAATCCATACCATATTCCATTGCAAAATACTCAATATAGCTTGTCAGCTTTTCTTCGCTTGTGCAGCACGCAATCATTTTGCCCATAATACAGCCGACCATATCCAGGTTGATGTTCAGCACCACATTTTTTAAATCTTCTTCGTGTTGCTTACAATAAGCCTTCGAGCCAAGAAGACCGCGTTCTTCACTTCCGCACCAAATGAATCGGGTGCTGTAATGACTGTTTGTTTTACTAAAATGCTCGGCTAACGCCAACAAACCAATGGAGCCGGACATATTATCATAAGCGCCCTGAGATAGGGAAGTGGAGTCGTAATGTGCGGTGAAAACAATGCATTTATCGCTTTCGCCGGGAATATCCAACACAACATTATGGCTCTTACCGATGTATTCATTCTGCTTTAAGTTGATCTTTACAGTGGAAACTTTTTTCTTAATAAGATTTACTGCATCTTTTGCGTTGATGTTGACTCCCGGAATCTTGTTGCCCTTCGATACAAAGCTGCGCAATTCTCTTTGGTCAATATCACGATTGGCATAATTTGTGCTTCCGTCGTATGTAATAAATCCAACGGCACCGTTTTCAATGAGATCCTGATATTTCCAATATCCCATGTATCCGTCAATCATTACGATGTGATCTTTACATTGAGAAAGGCTATAACCGGAGTTATCGCGCAGGTAATAAAAAGGTGCTTCAATGCAGGCGCTACCGGCATTAAAATAGCCTTTGCAGGGAATCTTTATGCCGTCGGCAGTTAATTCACATTCCAAAATATCCGCCATATCCACTTCAAAAGATTCTATTTGGGCATCCGCACCAAGCTTTGCACATTCGTCTTTAATATAATTTGCACAGCGCAGCTCTTCTGCACTGCCACCCATACGAACGTAGGCGGTTTCTTTTAAAATTCGTTGAACGTCTCTTTGTTTCATAGAAATCCCTCCAATGATTTAGTTCAAGTATTATATCACTTTTTAATGATAATTTCTACTATTTTTATATACTGCTAAACATTTATATCACAATTGTATAATGTGCTATAAACACAGTTGTCCGCCACAGGAAAACTTTGTGCGGATTTTTCATTGACTTCTGCTGGAAATATCGTATAATTGTATACAATAATACAAAGGGAGGGGTATGTTCTATGCTGGAAATTTCCGAAAAGACCAACCTACTGGAACAAAAATCCTATAAATACTCATTGCAGGACGTTCAGAAACCGAATTTGCAAAGAGAAATCTATTCCTATGGGTCTGTACCCAAGGTTGCCTTTAACCATCGCCGTGTTCCGATGAATATGCCTGAAGAGATTTGGATTACCGATACCTCTTTGCGAGACGGTCAGCAGTCTGTAGAGCCATACACTGTTGATCAAATTGTTAATATTTATAAGCTTTTGTCTAAGCTTGGCGGACCTTATGGCATTATCCGTCAAACTGAATTCTTCGTATACAGCAAGAAGGATCGGCTTGCGATCGAAAAGTGTATGGAATTGGACTTAAAATTCCCTGAAATCACAAGTTGGATTCGAGCCAATAAGGAGGATTTTAAGCTTGTTCGTGATTTAGGTATCAAAGAGACGGGCATTTTGGTGAGTTGTAGCGACTACCATATTTTCAAGAAAATGAAAATGACTCGTTCCCAGGCACTTGACCATTATCTTGCGGCCGTTTCTGATGCGTTTGATGCCGGTGTCATTCCCCGTTGCCATTTGGAGGATATTACACGAGCAGATTTTTACGGATTTGTTGTTCCGTTTGTCAATGAGCTGCAGAGCCTTTCAAAGCAAGCAGGAATTCCTGTTAAAATCCGTGCCTGTGACACGATGGGTTATGGCGTGCCGTTTACAGAAGCAGCTATGCCCCGTAGTGTTGCCGGAATTATATACGGTCTGCAGCATTATTCCGATGTTCCCAGTGAGTGCCTTGAATGGCACGGACACAATGATTTTTATAAAGCTGTTTCCAATGCGTCCACTGCGTGGCTTTACGGTGCTTGCGCAGTAAACTGTTCCTTGTTGGGTATCGGAGAGCGCACCGGCAATATTCCCTTGGAGGCAATGGTATTTGAATATGCCTCTCTGCGTGGCTCGATGGATGGTATGGACCCCACTGTGATTACAGAAATTGCTGAATTCTTCCAAAAGGACATCGGTTACGATGTGCCGGTTATGACTCCCTTTGTGGGTCGGAATTTTAATTCTACAAGAGCCGGTATTCACGCCGACGGATTATTAAAGGATGCAGAGATTTATACTATTTTTGATACAAAGAAATTGTTAAATCGACCGGCAATGGTTGAGATCAGCAAAACCTCGGGTTTGGCCGGCATTGCATACTGGATCAACACGAATTATAATCTTTCAGCACCGTGTGAAGTGGCAAAAAATGATCCGCTGGTACTGCAATTGAAGGGTTGGGTAGACCTGCAGTATGAGGAAGGACGTCAGACGATGATCTCCCACAAGGAATTGGAAGAAAAAATTGAAGAATTTGCACCCGGCAGATTTGTGAAGTGAGGATTTGAATATGGCAGAGTTTAAAACCGTTTCTTTAGCAGATCAAGTCTTTGAAAAAATTGAAAATGATATTATCACAGGTGTTTATGAGCGTGGGGAAATTCTCACCGAATTAAAACTTGTAGAGCAGCTTGGTGTAAGCCGTACCCCCATTAGAGAAGCGTTGCGCCGCTTGGAGCAGGAGCGTCTGATCGCAGACTCCGGAAAGGGCTCTATTGTCCTTGGAATTACAGTAGAGGACCTGGTAGATATTATGAATATTCGTGAACACGTAGAGGGACTTGCGACCTATTATGCCACGAAAAACATCACGGAGGAGGACGCTAAAACACTAAAGGAAATCAGTCAGCTTCAGGATTTTTATTTTGAAAAAATGGATAAAGACAACCTGCAGAAGATTGACGACCGTTTTCACGATATGCTCTATGAATTAAGTGGCAGAACAGTCATTCGTGACACACTGCTTCCGTTACACCGCAAAACGATGCGTTTCCGTCGCGCTTCCATTAAGGATCAGAACAGAATGAGCGCTTCCGTAAAGGAACACAAGGCCATTATTGATGCGATTGTCACAGGACAGCCGGAGCTTGCTCAGAAGCTCATGAGCAATCACATCCAAAATGCGAAAGAGCATATGATTGAGAGGTTTGTGAATAATGGGTAAGACAATTGCTGAAAAAATCATTGAAGCACATTTAGTAGAAGGCACGCTTGTGCGTGGCAGTGAGGTTGCCATTCGTATTGATCAGACATTGACGCAGGATGCAACAGGCACGATGGCATACCTGGAGTTTGAATCAATGGGGATTCCCCGTGTAAAAACCGAGTTGAGTGTAGCTTATGTAGATCATAATACCTTGCAGTGCGGTTTCGAAAATGCAGATGATCACCGTTATTTGCAGACTGTGGCCGCTAAGCACGGCGTATGGTTTTCCCGTCCCGGCAACGGTATTTGTCATCAGGTTCATCTGGAGCGGTTTGGTAAACCCGGAAAGACGCTGATTGGCTCGGATAGTCATACACCTACAGGCGGCGGCCTTGGTATGCTGGCTTTCGGTGCAGGCGGATTGGACGTGGCTGTTGCAATGGGCGGCGGTGCATATTACATCACTATGCCCAAGATGTTTAAGGTTTATTTGACCGGAAAGCTGTCGGCATTTGTAACCGCAAAGGATGTCAGCCTTGAAATCCTACGCATTCTGTCTGTTAAGGGCGGCGTTGGTGCAATTATTGAATGGGGCGGCCCCGGTG
Source organism: Oscillospiraceae bacterium (assembly GCA_017465625.1). Taxonomy (GTDB): domain Bacteria; phylum Bacillota; class Clostridia; order Oscillospirales; family Oscillospiraceae; genus Faecousia. Next base: position 172,990 of record JAFTVV010000022.1, read on the forward strand.
TGCAGACACTTTCTGTCCCTGAACGGGCAACGATTACAAATATGGGTGCAGAATTGGGCGCAACCACCTCTATTTTCCCGTCTGATGAACAAACATATCTGTTTTTAAAGGCGCAGGGCAGGGAAGAAGACTATGTGCCCTTATCTTCGGATGAGGATGCACAGTACGATCGGATTATTGAGATCGATCTGTCTGCACTGAAGCCGCTTATTGCGTGCCCTCACAGTCCTGATAATGTTGTTCCGGTGGAGTCCTTAAAGGACACCAAAGTCGATCAGGTCTGCATTGGTTCCTGCACCAATTCCTCGTTGGCGGATTTGCGTAAGGTGGCTGCAATACTGAAGGGTAAGACGATTGCACCGGGTGTTAGTCTTTCTATTTCTCCCGGTTCAAAGCAGGTACTGCGGATGCTGGCTGAAAGCGGCGAGCTGACAGATATTTTGGCAAGCGGCGCAAGACTTTTGGAGTGTGCCTGCGGTCCTTGTATCGGAATGGGATTTTCTCCCAACTCCGCAGGTGTAAGCTTGCGTACCTTCAACCGCAACTTCCTAGGTCGAAGCGGAACGAAGGATGGACAGGTTTATCTTGTTTCACCTGAGACTGCCGCCGCATCGGCGCTCACCGGATTTATCACAGACCCCACTGTTTTATCTCCTGTGTCCTACAGCCCGTTGCCTGAAAAGTATTTAATTGATGATTCTGCAGTGTTGGCACCGGTAAGCCCGGAGGAGGCCGCAGACTATACCGTGCTGCGTGGCCCGAACATTAAAGAGTTCCCCCAATCCCGTCCCTTTACAGAATCGTTAAGCGGACAGGTTGTATTAAAGGTTGGCGACAATATCACAACGGACCATATTATGCCTGCCGGTGCTAAGATCTTGCCGTATCGCTCCAACATCCCGTATTTGTCCAAGTTCTGCTTTGAAGTCTGCGACTCTACATTTGCAGAACGGGCAAAAAAGGTGGAAAATGGAATCATTATTGGCGGTAGTAATTATGGTCAAGGATCTTCAAGAGAGCACGCGGCACTTGTACCGATGTACTTAGGCGTTCGTTGCGTTATTGCAAAAAGCTTTGCACGCATTCACGTTGCCAATTTGATTAACGCAGGAATTCTTCCCTTGACATTTGCTGATCCCAACGATTACGACGCGATAAACCAGGACGATGCAATTGTGATCGAAGATATTTCTGCAGGTATGGAAAATGGAATTCTTAAAATGAAGTGCGGTAATAAAACTATACCGCTTATCTGCGAGCTATCTTCCAGACAGCAGAAAATTTTGTTAAGCGGTGGTTTGCTTAACTACACCAAGGAGGCATAATTATGCTTATCGAACAGGCCTGTGAAAGCTTTAAAACGCTCTTGTGTCAACAGCTGGAACGAGTGAACAACTATAAAGCACAGCACGTAGATTATACCACAAAAGAGGTCGTAACGATTGGCATCATTGATGGTGACGGCATTGGACCCATTATTATGGAGGCGGCCAAACGTGTGCTTTATGAGCTTGTAAAGGACGAGATTAATAGCGGTAAGATTGTCATAAAAGTTATCGACGGATTGACTATTGAAAATCGCCTGGCTCTGAATGAGCCCGTTCCCAAAAGCGTTCTTGAAGAGATTAAAAGCTGTGATGTACTTCTGAAAGGGCCTACCACAACACCGATGGGCGGTAAAATGGAAAGCGCCAATGTAACCCTCAGACGAGAATTGGATCTTTACGCCAATGTGCGCCCGGTGCAGATTCCCCAGGAAGGAATCGACTGGATTTTTTACCGTGAAAATACAGAAGGGGAGTACGTATTAGGCAGTCGTGGCATTGAGCTTCCCGGTCTTGCAATGGATTTCAAGGTGACCACCGATTTTGGTACAAAAAGAATTGCCCGCGCGGCATTTGAGTATGCAAAAAATAACGGTAAAAATCGTGTTAGCATCGTTACAAAGGCCAACATTATGAAGAAGACAGACGGTAAATTTACCGCTGTTTGTCACGAAGTTGCCAAGGACTATCCCGATATTGAAGTTGACGATTGGTATATTGATATTATGACAGCCAATCTGGTAAATCCCGCTATCCGCAATCAATTTCAGGTTGTTCTGCTGCCCAATCTATACGGTGATATTATTACCGATGAAGCTGCTCAAATTCAAGGCGGCGTAGGCACTGCCGGCAGTGCAAACATTGGCGACCGATATGCAATGTTTGAGGCAATCCACGGTTCTGCACCGCGCATGATTCAAGAGGGCCTTGGGGACTACGCAAACCCTGCGAGCATTCTGAAGGCATTGGTTTTGCTTCTGCAACACATCTGCCGTCCTGCGGCTGCTGAGCGCCTGCTGAAGGCGATGGATTCCTGCCGAGTCGCAGTTACAGGCGATCGTGATGGCGCAACTTGTAAAGAGTATGCTGATGCGCTGATTTCCTTAATCTGATTTAAAATATAAGCCACCCAATTCCCGGCGCACTTTGTGCGTCAGATATTGGGTGGCTTCATTATTATTTGCTCATTTTATTTTGTTCGCTGCACTTGCTGTTATTATTGTTGTTTTCAGTGCGATTATTTTGAGTGCTCTGGTTTTTGTTGTTCTGGTTTTGTGTTCTGTTCTGCATATTCTTCATTTTAAAATCCTCCGTTTCATTTAGGTTGCAAATATAGTCTGTTCATTTTAGGCCGATTTATCCTTCGCTTTGAAAATTATTGCGACAATCAAAGCAGCAATTAGTGCGGCAGTAATTCCGGATGCAGATGCTTCAAGCCCACCGGAAAAAATGCCAATAAACCCTTTTGCATCCACGGCATCGCGCACGCCTTTTGCCAGCAAATGACCAAAGCCGGATAAAGGAACAGAGGCACCGCATTTTGCAAAATCGACCAGTTTTTCATATATGCCCACAGATGATAACAGCACTCCGGAAACAACATATCCAACCAAAATTCGTGCAGGCGTCAGTTTTGTCTTGTCGATGAAAAATTGACCGATCAGACAAATTAAACCGCCGACTATAAACGCCAATAAATAGTTCATTATGCATGCTCTCCTTCGATTACAACCGCGTGACATACGGCCGGTATTGGAAGTCCCTGCATCGTTGATACAGGTGATAAAAGCGCACCTGTACCACAGAATAACAGATTTTTAATCTCCTTATTTTGTATCTTATTTAATAAATAACCGCATAAAGTGATGGCACTGCAACCGCATCCCGATCCGCCGGCGTTCACGCCCTGTGTGATATTGTCGTATACCAAACATCCGCAATCGGTAATTTTGCCTCCAATTGGTATATTGTTTTTTTTGCACAACTCTATCAAAATTTCCTTGCCAATTTGTCCTAAATCGCCTGTTACTATTAAATCATAATCTTCCGGAGATGTTTTAAAGTCTGAGAAATGCGTTTTTATTGTATCAAAGGCGGCTGGTGCCATTGCGGCTCCCATATTGTTTGCGTCCTTTATGCCCAGGTCAACGATTGTTCCAATTGTGCATCCTGTAATTTTAGGACCTGCGCCGTTTCTGCTGAGCAGTGCAGCGCCAGCCCCGGTAACCGTCCACTGGGAGGTTGGCGGTCTTTGACCGCTGTAGTTCAGGGGGAAGCGGTATTGCCTTTCGGAGGTTGCAAAATGGGAGGATGTCATAGCCGCTACGTTTTCTAAAAATCCTCCATCGACGGCCATAGCCGCAACTATCAAGCTCTCTGCCATCGTTGAGCAAGCACCGTATAAACCAAGATGCGGAATTTGCATATTTCGCAGCGGAAATGATGAGCCGATGCATTGATTCAGCAAATCACCTGAGCATACCGCACCTAAATCCCTTATATTTATATTTGCCTTGCGAGTCAACGTATATAATGCGTTTTGCTGCATTTTTCTTTCGGCTTGCTCCCAGGTTTTTTGCCCAAAGTAAGAATCCGGATTTGTTATATCGAAGTGCTGTGCAAGAGGTCCTTCCGATTCCTTTTTTCCTGCCACACTTGCCCAGGCAGTTATGACAGGCGGTTGCTTCAGTCGAAAGCTTTGTTTTCCTATTTTTTTGTTTTCCGTTTTGATCACTTCCTTGCCCTTATTATGTGATTTTTTACAGAAAATATAAAAGCACTGCAAACATTTCTGCTTGCAGTGCTTTTTGTATATTGTTATTTTCCGGCCAGTGCTCTTTCAAGCCATACACAGCCAACATCCAGTGCCGTATAAAAACCGTTTTTTTCGCTTTTCTTTACAATGCGATCGCGGCTTTTGGCGGTGGGATCGGTCAGCTGGAGCTGGACAGAGACGCGCGTTGCGATATCCGCATCCTGCACCTTTTTGGTCTCCAGCACCTGCAGCATCACAATGTGTGAGTCTGCCATAGAGCCGTAATAGATTAAGTTATCCTTGCGCATCAAAGGATGCCCTTTGTACATCAGAACAGATTTTTCGTCAGCCATATCGAAACCTCCTTAAAAAGTTATGGGAGGCTTTTAGGCAAAAGCCTCCCATTTAAATTAGTTAAACAAATAATTCTTTACAAGCGCCTGCAGAAGCTCATCCCGATCCAACTTGCAAATTTTTGTTCGTGCATTATTGTAGTTGGTGATATAAGTGGGGTCTTCTGTCAACAAATAACCTACGATCTGGTTAATAGGGTTATAACCCTTTTCGTTCAGAGCATCGAACACATCACGAAGAACCTGACGCATATGTTCTCTGTCATCGGTGGCTACTTGAAATTTTCTTGTTATGCTGTTGCTTTCTGTCATGTGAACGACCTCCTTTTCTGTATTGAAGATATTATAGACTATTTTTAGCGGAGTGTAAAGTCTTTTTTGCAAAAATTTAGCGGAGAACAGCGCCCAGTTTCTCGGAAAGAGATGTCAGGATGCGGCGCATTACGTTTTCGGAATCCTCATCCGTCAATGTGCGGTCATCGGCACGCAGTTCCAGAGAAAATGCCAAACTCTTTTTGCCGTCCGGAATGCCAATTCCCTTGTAGACATCAAACAGACGAACTTTTCTTAACAGTTTTCCGGCAGCATCGGTGATTACGTTTTCCACTTCGGCAACGGTTTGACAATCATCGCATACAACGGCCAAATCACGGGAAACGGTGGGGTATTTGGGCAGGGGAACGTAAGTTGCTTCAGGAAGCTGAAGTGTAATCAGCTTTGTCACATTGATTTCAGCGCAGTAAATTTCTGCATCGATATCGTAATTCTTTGCAACCAGGGGATGAATCTGACCTATATAACCGAGCTCAACACCGTTACAGGAAACTTTTGCACAACGACCGGGATGATAGGAGGGATTTGTTTGATCTGCCTCATAACAAACCTTCGGAATTCTCAAGCCGGAGAAGATGCATTCCAGTTCTCCCTTGATGGTGAAGAAGCTTTCGCCACTGCCATAGGTGCCCAGCACCAAGATTTTGGGCTCTTCCGGAAGCACCTGGCCTTCAACAGGCAAATAAATCTTTGCCACTTCGTAAAGCTTTGCCTGCTTATTGTGATATGCATTATTCTTCGCCAGAATATCCAGCATAGAGGGCAGGGCAGTGGTGCGCATCACAGAAGTATCCTCACCCAAGGGGTTTTGGATATGAAGTGTATTGCGCAAACCAGAATCCTGAGGCAAGCGTATTTGATCAAAAATCGTGGGAGAAACGAAAGAATAAGTGATAATTTCACTAAAGCCAAGGGAACGGCACAAGCTGCCGGCTTTTGCTTCAAATTGCATTACAGGTGTATATCCACCCTTAGTGGATGTTTTAAACGCTGTAGTGGGAATAACATTGTAGCCGTAGGAACGACCGACTTCTTCTGCAATATCTGCCATCAAATTCAGGTCGGGACGCCAGGAGGGAACATGAATGACTCCGTTCTCTACAGGAAGCTCCAGAAGCTGTAAATACTGAACCATATCCGCCTCCGGGATGCTTGTGCCGAGAAGCTTGTTGATTTTCTCAGGCTCAAGGGGAACGTCCTTAGGGGCAGGAACATAGTTGATAATGTCGATCATTCCGTCCAAAACATCGCCGCAGGCAAGCAGTTCGACAAGCTCGCAGGCGCGCTGTACGGCAGGAACGGTCATCATGGGGTCTAAGCTCTTTTCAAACTTACCGGAGGACTCTGTACGCATACCGAGCGCCAGGGCTGTTTGACGAATAGAAGTGCCGTTAAAGTTTGCTGACTCAAAGACAACAGTGGTGGTGTCGTCCATAATTTCAGAATTTTCGCCACCCATAATACCTGCAAGTCCGATGGGCCTGTTTTCGTCAGCAATAACCAGCATACCGGCCTTCAGAGAACGAACATTGCCGTCTAATGTGGTCAGTGTTTCTCCCTCTTCGGCTTCACGCACAATGATTTTGCCGGAAGAGACATAGCGATAGTCGAATGCGTGCATCGGCTGACCGTATTCCAGCATTACATAGTTTGTAATATCCACAATGTTATTGATTGGACGAATACCGTTTGCACGCAGACGCTGACGCATCCACTTAGGGGAGGGAGCAATTTTAACATTTGCAACCATACGGGAGCTATAGCGGTTGCATAGCTCTGTTGCAGGAACATCCACATCCAGGAAATCGTACATCGAGCCGGCTTCACTTCCGTTTACAACAGGCTCGTGATGCTTCATTGTTTGTCCGAATGCGGCGGCAGATTCTCTTGCAAGTCCAATAATGGAATAGCAGTCGGGACGGTTGTTGGTGATTTCAAAATCTACAATAGTATCATCGTTTCCAATCACCAAATTGATATCGTCACCGGGTTTGCAATCTTCCTCGATAATCCAGATGCCATCCTCGATTGCATAAGGAAAATCATTCACAGTCAAGTTTAATTCGCTTAAACCGCACAGCATTCCGTTGGAGGCAACACCGCGAAGCTTACCCTTGGTAATGTGAACACCCCCGGGAAGATAAGAGTTGTGAAGTGCAGCGGGAACCAAATCACCTTCGTGCACATTTTGAGCGCCGGTCACGATTTGAACAGGCTCTTCAGAGCCAACATCGACTTGACAAACCCACATGTGGTCAGAATTTTCGTGGCGCACGATGGAAAGAACTTTGCCTACAACAACGTTTTTGATTTCACTGTCCATCCGCTCATAGGTTTCCACCTTTTGACCGAAAATTGTCATCGTTTCTACGTATTCTTTATCAGAGACGTGGGATAAGTCTACGAATTCTTCGTTAATCCACTTTCTGTTTAATTTCATTTCGATTCCCTCCTTAGAACTGGTTTAAGAACCGCACATCATTTTCGAAAATCAAGCGCAGGTCATTGATGCGTGTACGACGCATAGCCATACGTTCCAGACCCATACCAAATGCAAAGCCGGAATATTTTTCGGGGTCAATCCCACAGCCGCAAAGGACTTCGGTATGAACCATTCCTGCGCCAAGCAATTCAATCCAGCCTTCACCGTGGCAGGTAGAGCAAACCTGTCCGTTGACTTCTCCTGTGCCGTGGCACTTGTGACATTGCATATCCATCTCACAGCTGGGCTCGGTAAAAGGGAAGTGGTGGGGACGGAAACGCATAACAGCGTCCTCACCGTAAAGGCTCTTCATCAAGGTAACCAGTGCGCCCTTCAGGTCGCCCATGGTAATATGCTCGTCAACAACCAATCCTTCAATCTGATGGAACATAGGAGAGTGTGTTGCGTCTGCTTCGTCTTTGCGGTAAACCCGTCCGGGTGCTAAAATGCAGATGGGGGGCTTTGCGTGTTCCATTACACGAATCTGCATCGGACTTGTTTGCGTGCGGAGCAATACGGAGTCATCGTCTGTAAAATAGAAGGTATCGGAACGATCGCGGGAGGGATGCCCTTCCTCAATATTTAATTTGGTGAAATTATAGCTTGCAAGCTCAATTTCAGGACCGTCCACAATCTGATATCCCAAACCCACAAACAGGTCTTTGATTTCCTGAAGCACCTGATTCATCGGGTGTTCGTGACCCATTTTTACCTCATTGCCGGGAATGGTCACGTCAATCGCCTCGTCAGCCAGCTTCTTTTCCAGCACCAGTGCGTTAATTTCGGTTTTTCTGGCTTCCAGCACCTGCTCAATGTTGGCTCGTACCGTATTGGCGAGCTGACCCATAACAGGACGCTCCTCGGGAGACAGCTTACCCATCTGCTTCAGAACTGCTGTAAGATCACCCTTTTTGCCCAAAAGACGCACACGAAGCTCCTCTAAAGCGGCAGGGGAATCTGCTGCGTTCAGTGCGGCAATAGCGTCTTGCTGAATTTGCTCTAACTGCTTTTTCATTATAAAACTCCTTCCAAAGGTTAAATATAAAAAAATAACCCTCGTCCCACAATCGGGACGAAGGAAAAATCCTCCGCGGTACCACCCGCAATTCGCCATTTCCGGCGCAGCTTTTCGATGCTGATACATCATAGATCGGTAACGAGATCACCCGGCGCACCCTACTTGAATTTCAGGCGGCAGCTCATGGGAGAAAGCCTACAACTGCACGCAGACGGATCTCACCACACCGTCCTCTCTTTCACCGTGTTGTCAGTATTCGACAGCCCAATCATTGCTTTTGAATATTACCGATGTATATTAGCATATTTCGGATAAAAATGCAAGCATAATTTCCGCTTATTGACCGAAATAGTACTTTTGTGGTAGAATTTATAAGGAAGGTGATATTCTTGAAAATTCAAATGACGGACGAAAGCTTTGTTTACTCTAAAATTCCTCAGAGAGCGCCCGATACTCATAAGGGTGATTACGGAAGAATTTTGTTATTATGTGGCAGTAAAGGATTCTCCGGTGCAGCGGCATTGGCAGCCAATGGTGCGCTTCGCACCGGTGCAGGCGTAGTTTATTTAGCAGTTCCGGAATCTATTTATATTATCGAAGCAGTAAAGGTTACCGAAGCGGTTGTACTTCCTTTTAGGGATCAAAACGGAATGTTTAGCGAGGAAGCCTGGGAACAGATTGCGTCTTTACTGCCCAAAATGGATGCAGTGCTGATCGGCCCGGGTATCGGCAAATCGTTCGGCAGTTTTTCTGTTGTTCAATATGTGCTTCAAAACGCATTGTGTCCTGTTGTTTTAGATGCTGATGGAATAAATGTATTAGAAGGACATACAGATATATTGCGGGAAAGAACAGCGCCTACAATTCTAACGCCCCACGCTGGAGAGTTTCGTACGGCTTTTGGTTTTTTGCCGGACGATCGGGAGAAGTCTGCCGTTCAAATGGCAAAAGATTTTGGATGTATTATACTGCTGAAAGGTCATAAAACGCTGATTACTGACGGTGATGTTTGCTTTGAAAACCATACCGGCAATGCCGGAATGGCAAAAGGCGGCTCGGGAGACGTACTTTCCGGAATCATTACCGCGCTTGTGGGGCAAAAACTTTCTGCGTTGGATGCCGCTATATGTGGTGCCTGGATTCACGGACGGGCAGGGGATATATGCCGAGACGAGATTGGAATGTATGGAATGTTGCCCGGTGATATGATTTGCGTTCTTCCCCGACTTCTGCCATAAGGACTGAGTGTTTGAAATTTTGCATTGTTATCATTTTGTCCATTGTTTTTTTAACCGGATGTGCGTCTGCGGATGAGAATTTGGATCGTGCAATGAATTTGCGCACGACCGTGTCTAAAGCAGATCAAGTTCAATTTCAGTGTACTGTTACAGCGGATTATTATGATGAGGTATGCTCTTTTGTCATTGACTGCGTTTACGATGAAAATCATCAAATTCATTTTGAAGTGGTGGAGCCCAATACGATATCGGGCATTTCCGGTATGATTGACGGCAAAGAAGGGCAATTCACGTTTGATGATCAAATCTTAGTGTTTAAGCCGATGGATGGAGGCTGTTTATCACCTATTTTTGCACCGTGGTTTCTTTTGGATGCCATTGAAGGCGGATTTATTCACAGTGTTTCGGAACATAAAGAAGGTTATTGTGTTACATATCGCGATAGTTTTCAGGATGAGACCTTGATGATAGAGGTGTTTTTAACCAAGGACGATGTTCCGATTAAATGCGAAATTTATTTGGGAGAACGGCGCATTTTGCTGTTAGAGATTCGTAATTTTGTTTTTGTGTAACATCTTGTCGCGTTTTTGCATAGGATATTTTGACTGCTTGCTGTATATTTTGGATTGTGATGTGGGACAATACTTATACCCGCGTTACATAGTAGATTCAGTAGCGCAGGCAACGATATCTGCGGAGTGTGAAAATATGGATAGCACAGTAAAACGCGGGGACATCTTTTATGCGGATTTATCACCGGTTGTAGGAAGCGAGCAAGGCGGAACGCGTCCGGTGCTGATTGTTCAGAACGATATGGGAAACCGACATTCTCCCACGGTAATCGCAGCTGCCATTACAAGTCAAACCGGCAAAGCACGTTTGCCGACACATATCAATATTGCCGGTGGCAGTGTTGGATTGAGTAAGGATTCTGTAATACTCTTGGAGCAAATCCGCACAATTGATAAGCGCCGTCTTCGAGAACACATGGGACATTTGGATGAGAAACAGATGACAATGGTTGATAATGCCATCGCTGTAAGCTTTGGACTGGAAGACCACCTGCTTTAATAAATCACCCCCCCGTCACATATAATGTAACGGGGGGTGATTTTTGTGAATAGTACATACAATATAACACTGGATCAAAAGGTCATTGGGCAGGCATTTATTGAGGAAAGCGGAATGTATTATCTGATAAACTGCGAAATAGATTCCAAAACCCCTATGCCAATAACGATTTATTTGGCGGGCAATGAGAACACCATAAAACTTGGGGGATGTTATCATGCACAAAATGGGTTTCGTTTAAAAACAAGGCTTAATAAACGAATGTTACAGCATGCGAGCTACAGATTTGTTGCACAGGGTTCTCAAGCCGGCATAATCGTGGATAAAAACAGACCGGTGGATTATTTGGAATTTTTGGAATGTGCTAAAATCAAAAAAGAGGGTACATACAAGAGCATTTATTACGGATGATCTTCTTCGGTATCAAAAACAGGGAAGGATACGGTAAAGACTGTCCCTTTTCCTTCTGTGCTTTCAACTTGAATCGTGCCTGCATTTCTTTCCACAATGGAACGAACGATAGAAAGTCCAAGTCCGCTGCCGCCGGATTGACGGGATCGTGCCTTATCCACACGGTAAAAACGCTCAAAAATGTGGGAAATAGAGGATTGCGGAATACCAACACCCGTATCTGCAAATATGATCTGGGCATTATCATCCAGTCGGTTCAAGGAGATTCTGAGCGTTCCATTTACGGTGTTGTATTTGATTCCGTTTTCGACAAGATTAAAAATGATTTGATATAGATCATCTTCAAGAATCAGGATTGTGCTGTCGCGCAACAGTTCGAGCTGAATGTCGATATTGTTTTCGTCAGCGATTGTGGACAACATCTTTGCCACGCGTTCAATAGTGGGCGCGATATAGGTGATCTCAAACGCTTCATCCGGTGGGACTTCGGAATGCGTCAGCGTCAAGAGCTTTTGCGTCATTCTGTTCAGACGCTCTGCTTCATTGCCAATATCAGCCACAAATTCCTTTGCGGTATCAATATCCATTTCATTCTGCAAAATGGAATCGGATAGAAGCTTAATGGATGCCAGAGGGGTTTTTAGTTCGTGGGATGCGTCGGAGACGAAACGCCGTCTTTTATCTTCGGAAACCTGAAGTCGCTTTACAAGATCGTTAAATTCATCACCCAATACAGTTAATTCGTCGTTGCCGCCCATCTTTAAGACGTGGGTATAATCTCCATCACGAATAATACGAATGGACTCCATAACACGACGCAGGCGTGCGGTATAGGTTCTTGAGAAGAACAGGGAGAATAGAATTAAAAACACCTCAAGAATCAGTGTAACTGTAAAAATATTTACCTGAAGTGACTGCAAAAGCGCGCCTTGCTGTGCATCTGATTCAATCATATAAACGCATCCAATGGTGGTTCCGTATGAAATTACCGGCACAGCGGCTTTTGAGACCATAATACCGTCGGTGAAATGCCACGAAAAAACGTCATTGCCTGTGAGTGCATCTGTAATTTCAGCAATATCACCCGGATCTACATCTTCAGCAGTATGGACAGAATTATAAATAATTTTCAGCGATTCGTCCGTTACAATAATTTGGTCTACACGCAGGCTGGCGATGGATTCCAAAGACTGTTCAACAGTGGAAGGATTCACAACCGGCAATTTTGCGATTTCATTGGAAGCCAAAATGCATTTATCCATCATCGCGGCTTCTTTACTTTGGTAAAAGATTTTCTGGCTGGTTTTTGAAGAGTACAAATTCAAAAATAACAAAACAGCCAACGTGATAAAAACATACGTCAGCGCATATTTGAAGTGGGTACTCTTATATTGAATCAGTGTTTTTCTTTTATTTTCGGAAGTAATAGCCAACGCCCCATTTCGTAACAATATATTGTGGCTCTGCGGGGTTTTCTTCAAGTTTTTCACGTAAACGGCGAATGTGTACATCCACTGTTCGGATGTCACTTCGATATTCATACGCCCAAAGAATATCCAATAGATTTTCCCTGGAGTAAACACGGTTTGGATTACGCATCAGAAGCTCGATGACGTCAAATTCCTTTGCGGTCAAATCAACAAGCACACCGTTTTTGTATGCATTGCGTGCCTGCAAATCCAGTGCAATTGTGCCGTACTCCAACATTTCGGACTGATCAAGATGGGTGGTTTTGGTTCGTCTTAGCAATGCGCGCACACGAGCTTTTAATTCAAGAATGTTGAAGGGCTTTGTTATATAGTCGTCTGCGCCCTGTTCAAAGCCCATAAGCTTATCCATATCCTGAACTTTGGCGGTTAACAGGATAATGGGAACCTGAGAAAATTCTCTGATTCGTGCACAGGCGGTTAAGCCGTCCATTTCAGGCATCATCACATCCAAAATGATTAAATCCGGCGCTTCGCTTTTTGCCAGCTGCACCGCTTGCAGGCCATCGGAGCCGGTGATAACATCGTAGCCGTCGTTTTGTAAATTAAAACGAATGCCTTTTACCAACAAAGCTTCGTCGTCAACTACCAGTATTTTCATTAAAAGCCTCCAATAGTCAAGTATTTTTCTATTTTCTCGTACAAATCTTTTGTAATGCCGTCTACATATCTAATCTCAATAATATCTACAAATTTGCCGTATTTTTCTCTGTATCGGATAATGTTTTCTGCGATTGTTTTTCCAACACCGGGGAGCATTTGAAGTTCATCCAATGTTGCTGTGTTTATATTTATTTTAATAATACCATCGTTTTCAGAAACTGTGCGTTCGGGTATATCCGGAACATATAATACATTTCGCGAGTTTACTCTTCCAATAAAGACACCCACGTAAACAGCAACGCAAACTAAAATGCCAACCAGCAATGCCTTAATACTGCTTTGAAACATTGTATTCCTCCTGATTGACTATGGATAAAAAATTTGTTATAATTTAAGTCAATTATACACGATTATTCTCGGTCATACAAGACTACAGATAGAATATTTGAGGAATTATTTATGATGATGAAGCGTATATGTTTGATTTTCATCTGCATTTTTATGTTGTTCACCTTTACATTGTGTGTCTCCGCAGATGAGCCGCAAGCGGATTTAGCCGTCACAAACGGATGCCACACAATAGATGCGGCCAATTGTCTATGGGGCAATGAAAGAATTATTAAAAATGCGCACTCTGTATTTGTTTATGAATTGAATAGTGATACGTTGCTGTACTCCTGGAATGCGGATTCTACTTATTTTCCTGCCAGTCTTGTTAAAATTATGACGGCACTGGTTGTGATTGAAAATGCAGAACTAACTGATTCTGTAACAGTAACCGAATCAGCACTCAATACGATTCCTTCGTCGGCTGTTTCAGCAGATCTGCAGGTAGGGGAGCGCATTTCTGTGCAGGATCTTTTGTATTGTATGCTGGTTACATCTTCCAACGATGCTGCTGTTGTTTTGGCTGAACATATTGCCAGCTCTCAGGATGCATTCGTCGCAATGATGAATACCAAAGCGGAAGAACTGGGGTGTAAATCTACAGTCTTCTGTAACGTTACCGGTTTTCATCACAGCAATCAGGTAACGACCGCAAAAGATATGACCCGCATTTTAAAAGCTGCATTGAAATATGAGGAATTTAAAACCATATTCGAAACGGTTTACTATACTGTCCCTGCCACAAATATGCACACAGAACGGCTGTTAACAACCAGTAATTACCTGATGAATACGGATCTGGTGGGTATTCATTTTGACAGCCGTGTTACCGGCGGAAAATCCGGCACAACTGCAGAGGGCTATGGCTGTATCGTATCCACCTCCAAAAAGGAGGATATGGAAATTATTTGTGTGGTGCTGGGTTCTGCATCTGCGCTTTCTGACAGGGGATATGTCGTAAGTTATGGCGGCTATCCGGAGACAATTGCTCTTTTGGATCGAGCATATCAAAACTATAGCAGAAAACAGATTATTTTTGAAAATCAAATCCTGAAACAGCAGCCTGTTATAAACGGAGAATGTGACGTTTTTCTTGCTTCACGTGAGAATTTTATGACCGTTTTGCCCCAGGGATTGTCAGCTGATGATTTGACATTCGTATATGAGGAGATTCCCAATAGCTTTAATGCACCGATCAGCAAAGGGCAACTGATGGCCCATCTTCAGGTATGGTATGAGTCCTACTGCGTAGCGCAAACAGATATCTACGCAATGAATGATGTGTCTAACTATGCACCGATCGTTATTGAACATTCCGAAAAGACACAATCAACTTCTATTATTTCAATAATTTTACGTATTTTACTTGGTGGAATAATTCTGTTTGTCGCTGTGATTCTGCTTTCGCGTTTTCGGGCATTGCGTCATATGAAGAATAAACGTTCTAAAAATAAACAGAAAAAGAAGTGAAAACAATGACATCCTGGGAACAATTAGAAAGTGACTGCCGATCCTGTCATAAATGCGGATTGTGTTCCGGCCGCACGAATGTTGTGTTTGGTGTGGGACGCTGCAACGCAAACATTATGTTTATCGGTGAAGGTCCCGGAGAACAGGAGGATTTACAGGGAGAACCGTTCGTAGGTCCTGCAGGAAAACTCTTGGATGATATGCTTTCCATTATTGATGTAAATCGCACCAATTGTTATATTGCGAATATTGTAAAGTGCCGCCCTCCGATGAATCGTGACCCATTTGAGGAGGAACAAGTTGCCTGCTTGCCGTATTTGCAACAACAAATCGAACTTGTTAAGCCGGATATTATCGTTTGCCTTGGACGAATTGCCGCCAAGAGACTGATTTATCCCGATTATCATATTACAAGAGATCACGGCACCTGGATTTGCAGGAACGGTACGTGGATGACCGCCATTTATCATCCATCCGCATTACTCAGAGACCTGAATAAACGCCCGGAAACCTTTCGGGATTTACTATCTATTCGTCAAAAGCTTCGGGAAGTTCATGCGGAACTATAGAAATGAAAAGTCGGACACACGCGTGTCCGACTTTAAATTATTTATAATCCAAAATTTCTTTTGCAATATAGATGGGGCGGTTTTGCTCTGCTCAAAGGTACGTCCGACATACTCTCCGATAATGCCGATACATAAAAGTTGAATACCGCCAAGCAGCAAGATCAGGACGATAATGGTTGCGTAACCAGGAATATCAATGCCGGAAATGAGTTTTTGGAGCACAACGATAATCAAATAGATCATAGAAGCAAAAGAAGTAAAGCCGCCCAAAAAGGTTGCAAAACGCAAAGGCTTGGTGGAATAACCGATGATGCCGTCAATGGCGTAATTGGCAAGAGATCTGAAGTTCCATTTGCTCTTTCCTGCAACACGTTCACAGGCAACATAGGGAATAAAGCACGTATTAAAACCAACCCATGCAAAAATACCCTTGGAAAATCTGTGATACTCCGTCAGCTCCAAAATGCTGTTGGCTACACTGCGTCGAAAAGTTCTGAAATCGCTGGCATCGGATTTCACATCCACCTTTGCCATTTTATTGATAATTGAATAAAAACGTCTTTTAAAGAAGGAAAGTACCTTGCTTTCGCCCCTGCGGTCCTGATACGCGGCAACCATATCATATTCTTCGTGCTCATCCAGAATTTGAACCATTTGACGGGCAATTTCCGGTCGTTGCTGTAAATCCGCATCAATAATGCACACATAGTCACCGCAAGTTTGACTCAGTCCAGCATAGATTCCGGCTTCTTTGCCGAAATTGCGGGAAAAGCTGATCACCTTGACAGGACATTTTTGTTTTTGATGCAATTTGCGCAGATTGTGCATTGTAGCATCTTTGCTGCCGTCATCAATAAAGACGATCTCATACTGGTAACCACAGTTTTCAAAAGCTTTAATTGTGGCTTCCTGAAAAGCTTCAACATTCTCTGCTTCGTTATAGCAGGGAACAACCAACGAGAGCTTCATAATATATCCTCCGTTTTTAATGAAAGCATATTTTAATATATAATAGCATATTATTCCGTTTTTTCAATCGTATAAATGTTTTTATATTGACTTTTTTTATTATTATGATATGATTACAACGAAATGCAAAGAAGAGAAGTTTCCTGCAATTTTGATCGTTACAGAGAGCGTATGGATGGTGTGAATACGCACGATTTTTGCCGGTTTGTCGTCTCGGAGCAGAATCTTTGAATGGTAGTAGGAGATTTCGGGTTTGCCCGTTATAGCTTGTGAGTGCCCGTTATCGGGAATTCAGGTGGTACCACGGAATGTTTTATCTATTCCGCCCTGAGCGTGTTGCTCAGGGTTTTTTTATTAAGGAGTGTTTTTATGAACAAAGAATTGCCCAAGGTCTATGAGCCCCAGCAAGTAGAGAAGGAAATTTATCGTATGTGGGAGGATGGTGGTTATTTCCACCCTGCAGGAAAATCTGATGCTAAACCTTTCACCATCGTTATGCCGCCTCCCAATGTTACCGGTCAGCTGCATATGGGACACGCAATGGATGCAACCTTACAGGACACCCTGATCCGGTTTAAGCGGATGCAGGGCTTTAACGCACTGTGGGTTCCCGGAACGGACCATGCGGGTATTGCAACACAAATCAAGGTTGAGGAAGAACTGCGGGTAAAGGAAGGTTTGTCTCGTCACGATTTAGGACGCGAAAAATTCCTGGAACGTGTTTGGGACTGGAAGCACCAGTACGGCAACCGTATTGTACAGCAGCAGAAAAAGTTGGGCGCCTCCTGCGACTGGGACAGAGCGCGCTTCACAATGGACGAAGGATGTTCCAAGGCTGTTCGTGAGGTGTTTGTGTCTCTCTACGAAAAAGGTCTGATTTATAAAGGCTCCAGAATTGTCAACTGGTGTCCGCATTGCGTGACTGCTCTTTCTGATGCTGAGGTTGAGTATGTGGATAAGCCCGGTAAGCTGTGGCACCTCAAGTATCCCATTGAAGGAGAGGATGGCCGCTATGTGATCGTGGCAACCACCCGTCCCGAAACTATGCTGGGTGACTCCGGTATCGCCGTCAATCCCAACGACGAGCGCTATCAGGATCTTATTGGCAAATACTGCATTTTGCCCCTGATGAATCGCCGCATCCCTGTTGTTGCAGATGAGTATGTGGATTTGGAATTTGGCACAGGCTGCGTGAAGATGACTCCTGCACACGACCCCAACGACTTTGAGGTCGGCTTGCGTCACAACCTGGAATCTATCCGCGTGTTGGATGACAACGGCCGAATCAATGAACTGGGTGGGAAATACTGCGGTCTGGATCGTTATGAAGCCCGTAAAGCAATCCTTGCAGATTTGGACGAGCTCGGACTTTTGGAGAAAACCGAGGAGCATCAGCACAACGTTGGTACTTGCTATCGTTGCAGTAATGATGTAGAACCCATTGTTTCTGCACAGTGGTTTGTGAAGATGGAACCCCTTGCAAAGGAAGCTATTCGCTCCGTGAAAGAAGGGGAGACAAAGTTTGTTCCCGAACGTTTCACAAAGAATTATATGAATTGGATGGAAAACCTTCACGACTGGTGTATTTCCCGTCAGTTGTGGTGGGGTCACCAGATTCCCGTATGGTACTGCGCTGAGTGCGGCCATATGACCTGCACAAGAGAAGATGCCCACGTATGTGAAGAATGCGGAAGCGACAAGATTGAACGGGATCCCGATGTGCTGGACACCTGGTTTTCTTCTGCCTTGTGGCCCTTCTCCACATTAGGTTGGCCGGATAAAACCGTGGATTTGGATACCTTCTATCCTACAGACGTTCTTGTAACCGGCTATGATATTATTACGTTCTGGGTATCTCGTATGATTGTTTCCGGTCTTGAGCATATGCAAAAAGCACCTTTCCACACGGTGCTGATTCACGGCCTGGTTCGTGACGATAAGGGTCGTAAAATGTCCAAGAGCCTTGGAAACGGCATTGATCCGCTGGAAATTATTGATAAATACGGCTGTGATGCACTTCGTATGAATATGGTGATGGGCAACTCTCCCGGAAACGATATGCGTTTCTATGTGGAGCGCTGTGAAGCGATGCGTAACTTTGCCAATAAGCTGTGGAACGCCAGCAGATACGTGCTGATGAATCTGGGAGAAGACGCGGTTAATAAGCTGCCGGACACTAAGGATTTAACTATTGCAGACAAGTGGGTTCTGTCCAAACTGAACACCTTAATTGCAGAAGTTACCGAAAATCTTGAAAAGTACGAGCTTGGTATTGCCGTTCAGAAGGTATACGATTTCTTGTGGGATACCTACTGTGACTGGTATATCGAATTGACAAAGGCAAGACTTTACAGCGAAGATGCCGCACAGAAGCAGACTGCTCTTCAGGTTCTTGTCTATGTGCTGGATCAAACACTGCGCTTGCTGCATCCCTTTATGCCCTTTATCACAGAGGAAATTTGGCAGAGCCTGCCCCACGATGGTGATGCACTGATTGTTGCACAATGGCCCGAGTATACAGATGCACTGAAATTCCGTTCCGAAGAATTACAAATGGAATCGGTTATGAACGCTATTCGTGCCATCCGCAATCGTCGTGCGGATATGAATGTACCTCCCTCTAAAAAGGCTGCACTGTATATCCTTACCTCGAAGCCGGATGTGTTCACTGAAGGTGAGGGCTATATGCAGCGTCTTGCGTATGCCGATGAGATCACAATGCTGGATGCTGAGCCTGAAAACATTGACGGAATGGTTTGCTGCACAACAGCCGACGCAAAGCTCTACATTCCTATGGGACAGCTTGTGGATGTGGCTAAGGAAGTGGAGCGCGTTCAAAAGGAACTGGAAAAGGCACAAAAAAATCTGGCCGGTCTGGAAGGCAAGCTCTCTAACGAGAACTTTATTTCCCGTGCACCCGAAGCGGTTGTGCAGGCCGAACGTGAGAAAGCCGATAAAGCGCGTGCCCTGATTGATCAATTACAGGACAGCCTTGATGCTTTGAAAAAGCTTTAATATGATATTTTCCCCTGCCGAATCGGCAGGGGAATTTTTTTAGCTACTCGATTCCGACTGTAATTTTCATTTCCTGTTTTTATACTTATAGCATCACCACAAAAGGAGGAATTATATGCAATTAACCAGTTTTCTACAAGATGGAAAGCTTACTGTCGCATTGACGGGAGAAATTGATCATCATTGCGCAAAAGCCTATATTCAGGCCATTGAAGGAAAGATCGAAGCTTATACCCCTCATACGTGTGTCCTTGATTTTTCGGAGGTAACATTTATGGATTCGTCAGGGATTGCCGTCGTCATTAATGCCCTGCGAAGTATTACAAGAATCGGGGGAAGGCTGATTTTATCTGCATTAAATGAACAGCCTAAAAAAGTTTTTAAATCATCAGGGATGGACAAAATTGTAGATATTCAGGAGGAAATATATGAAGTTTGAAAACTATATGACGATCGAATTCCCGAGCAAATCTTCCAATGAAGCATTTGCACGCGCTGCTGTTGCCGGATTTGCCGCACAAATGGATCCGACGCTGGAGGAACTGGGTGATATTCGTACAGCCGTTTCAGAGGCGGTTACAAATTGTATTGTGCACGCATATCCGGATTGCATTGGAACAATTACGTTACGTTGCAAAATTTTAAAAAATAAAACACTGGATATTACCATCAAAGATAAAGGGGTAGGGATTGAAGATGTAGATCTTGCCCGACGCCCGATGTATACCACCGGCGGAACGGATCGCAGCGGAATGGGCTTTACGATTATGGAGAGCTTTATGACCAGTATCGTTGTAAAGTCTTCAAAGGGAAACGGAACGGTTGTCCGTATGCGCAGAAAACTACAGGGCTGCAAATGATTGCATTGGAAGAGTTGATTGCAAAATGTCAGTCAGGAGACGAGCAGGCGAAGGAAGTAATTTTAAAACAGAATAATGGTCTGATTTGGTCTATTGTGAAACGTTTTGCAGGGAAAGGAACGGAAACAGAGGACTTATATCAATTAGGTTGTCTTGGCTTTTTGAAAGCAGTAGACGGATTTGATCTGCAGTTTGGCACACAGTTTTCTACATACGCTGTACCAAAAATAGCAGGAGAAATCAGAAGGTTTTTACGAGATGATGGAGCGATTAAGGTATCCCGTGGCATTAAGGAACGCGGAGCAATAATCAAGACAGCACATAATGCTCTGCAACAGAAGCTTGGACGAGATCCAACAATTCAGGAGCTGTCTGAACATACAGGCTTTTTGGTGGATGAAATTGTGGAAGCAGAATCAGCTTTGGCTGTTGTGGAATCCATTCATCAATCAGCAGGGGAGGACGGCTTCAGTCTGGAAGATGTACTAACAGACACCCAAGGAGAAGAACAGGTATTAGAGCAAATTTCTTTACATCAGGCAATTTGCAATTTGCCGGAAAAGGAGAAAATGGTTATAAAGCTTCGGTACTTTCACGGATTGACCCAGGAGCGCACCGCAAAAATTCTCTCTGTAAGCCAAGTGCAGGTTTCCCGTATTGAAAAAAAGGCATTGGGATTTTTAAGAAAAATGATGGTTTAATACATTTTCATCTTTACCTTTTGCCTTATTTGCTGTAAAATATATGCATCCGTTTTTATGTAGGTGCAAATATGACAGAACAGCAATTTAACCGATTTTTAAGTGCAAGAAAAAGATATATTGAAAGTCAATTTAAAGCGCTCAATCCGATGCAGCGGCAAGCAGTCCTGACAACCGAAGGGCCTTTACTGCTCCTCGCAGGTGCAGGCAGTGGCAAAACGACTGTCTTAATTCACCGTATAGCCAATCTTCTGCGCTTTGGACGTGCTTCCGACTGCACAGATATTCCCGATACCATCACACCAAACGATATTGAATTTTTGGAATCTTTAATGTCTCCAATATCGGATCAGGATTGTGCGCGTGCGGATTTTTTGTGTGCAGTAGAGCCTGTTGCGCCATGGAATGTTCTGGCTATTACGTTTACCAATAAAGCGGCCAACGAACTGAAAGAACGGCTTTCGTCCATGCTTGGACCGAAAGGGCAGGACGTTTGGGCGCTGACATTTCACGCCACCTGCTGCCGTATTCTGCGGCGTGATATCGAGCGCTTGGGTTATGCGTCATCCTTTACCATCTATGATGCCGCTGATTCTGAGCGCGTTTTAAAGGATATTATTAAGGATATGGGTTTGGATGACAAGACATTCCCTGCGAAATATGTTTTAAGCGTTATCAGCCGCGAAAAAGATAAGATGGTTTCTGCGGACGAGTATGCCCTGAAGGCCGAAGATGCCCAGGATGTGCGTATGTGGCACATTGCCAAGGCGTACCGAACATACCAGCAAAAACTAAAGGAAAACAACGCAGTAGATTTTGATGATATTATCTTCCTGACGGTAAAATTGTTGCAGGAACATGAAGATGTGCGCACTTACTATCAGCGTAAATTCCGATATGTTCTTGTAGATGAGTATCAGGATACAAACCACATGCAGTATCTGCTTACTTCCTTGCTTGCGGGTGGATACGGTAATATTTGTGTTGTGGGTGATGACGATCAAAGTATTTATCGTTTCCGTGGTGCGACGATTGAAAACATTCTTTCTTTTGAAAAACAATATCACGGAAGCAGAGTCATCCGTCTGGAACAAAATTACAGATCTACAAAGTCCATTTTAACTGCCGCCAACGCAGTAATTTCCAACAACAAGGGCCGAAAAGGGAAGCAGTTATGGACCTCCAACGAAGAGGGAACACCCATTACCATTTACGAGGCATCTGATGAAAGTGCAGAAGCGTCCTACGTTGCCAGCCAAATTATTAACAAGCCTGAGGGAGAATCCTTCAAGGATCATGCAATATTATACCGTACCAACGCCCAATCCAACGCATTGGAATTTGCATTCAAGCGCAACGGTATACCATATCGTGTGTTTGGCGGTATGCGGTTTTTTGACCGTGCGGAAATTAAAGATATGCTTGCATATCTTTGCGTGATCAATAATCGCAAGGATGATTTGAGAATTCACCGAATTATCAACAACCCTCCAAGAGGTTTAGGTGCTAAAACAATCGAAACAGCAGATCGTTTGGCACAGGCAGAGGGAAAGGGACTATACAGTGTTGTTGCAGACCCTTATTCTTACGGTCCTTTAGAAAAGTCTGCCCAAAAGCTTCTTCAGTTTTCTGCTCTTATTGAGGGACTTGCCGGCCTTTTGGATGACGGTATGCCGCTTCCTGAATTTTATGAGGAGCTCATGCTGCGCACCGGGTATATTTATATGCTGGAAAGCAAGCCTACTGAGGAAAACAAAACACGTCTTGAAAATATTCGAGAGTTAAAATCAAGCATTCTTTCCTATGTAGAAAACGCAGAAACGCCTACTTTGGCAGGTTTTTTGGAGGAAATTTCGCTTTATACCGACTTGGAGGAGTATAATGACGACGACGATGCCGTCGTAATGATGACCATGCACGCTGGCAAAGGACTGGAGTTTCCGAGGGTTTACCTTGTGGGATTTGAAGACGGGCTTTTCCCCGGGATGAAAGCAATCGGGGATGACGAGGAAATGGAAGAAGAGCGTCGTTTGTGCTATGTTGCAATCACGCGCGCACAGAAACATCTGACCATTTCTTATGCGCGCCAACGTATGCTTTACGGACGCACCAACGCGGCTCTGCCATCCAGATTCCTGAGGGAAATACCGGATCATATTACGGTTAAAAAAGGCGGATATCTATCACGAGAGCCTTATTACGCCCGTACAAGCTTTTCTTATACTTATCCCGAGCGTGCAAAGACTGCTGCAAGCGCTTATACTGTTCCGTCCCGGCCTGCTGTCCCGTTGCTGGAGCTGAGCAAAGGAAATATGGTTCGGCATACCGCTTTTGGCCGCGGAATGGTTCTGTCCGTTGTAAAAATGGGCGCAGATGCTTTGCTTGAAATTGCGTTTGATCAGATCGGCACCAAAAAACTGATGCTCAAAAGTGCGTCAGCGCATATGAAAAAACTGTAATATTTATTCGTTTTGAGCATATTCTGTTCTCAGGGAGGGAACGGGGTGTGCCGAATATGTCGTAAATTGCTACGTTTTTTGCTCATTTCTTTAGTGCTGTTTTGTTTGCTGTTGGTGTTTTTTCGTTATAAATACGCAAGCGCTATTAAGCGGCTGGCTGAAACACAGGTGCGGAACATTACCTCTGATTTAATTAATGATGCCATTGATGAGCAAATTGAAATAGGTACAATTCAATATGATCGAATGGTTTATTTTGAGAAAGATTTGGATGGGAAAATTACTGCCCTTAAAACGAATATGAGCGAAGTCAACCGATTGAAAACCAATATTTTGGACTTGATCAACGATGAAATTTTGGCTGCAGATTCCTCACGTTTAGGAATTCCGATTGGCAGTTTGATTTTTCCGGAGTTTTTCTCCGGAAAAGGCATTCAAATTCCGGTCACCATTCATTCAGTCAGTAACTCAGACGCATCCTTTACCAGCAATTTTTCTGAGGCAGGCATTAACCAAACGCTTCAACAAATTATTATGGATATACAAATCGATGTCACTGTTTTGGTGTTGGGTAAAACCAACAGTTTTACAATCAGCAGTCACATTGTTGTCGCTGAAACAGTGATCGTCGGGCAGGTGCCCAATACTTATTTTCAAGCCGGAGGCGCTTTAAATGGATCATAAAGAAAGAATCGAACAACTTACCAAGGTGCTCAATGAAGCAAACTATCAGTATTATGTGCTGGATAATCCCCAAATGCCCGACTTTGAGTATGATCGGCTGTTACGGGAGCTGGAATTATTGGAAGCAGAGCATCCTGATTTTGCCCTTTACAATTCTCCCACGAAGCGGGTAGGAGGGGAGGCGCTGAGTAAATTTGAAAAAGTAGAACACCTTGTTCCCTTGATGAGTTTGCAGGACGTTTTTTCTTTGGAAGAGTTAGAGGACTTTTTGCAAAAAATCATCTATACACATTCCGAGGTTTCCTTTACTGTAGAACCCAAGATCGACGGTCTTTCTGTGGCATTAGAATACGAAGATGGCGTGTTTGTCAGAGGCGCAACCCGGGGAGACGGTGTGATTGGAGAGGACGTTACCGAAAATCTCAAAACCATCCGTTCTATTCCGATGCATATAGAAAATGCCCCCAAAAAACTGATTGTTCGGGGCGAAGTGTATATGCCTAAGAAGAGCTTTGAAAAGCTCAACGAACGGCAGGAAAAAGAGGGGAAAGCCTTATTTGCAAACCCCAGAAATGCCGCAGCAGGCTCTTTGCGCCAGTTGGATTCCAAAATTGCCGCGCAAAGAGGTCTTGATATTTTGGTTTTTAATCTGCAATATGCAGAGGGTGTGGAATTTAAAACCCACAGCGATACGCTGAAGTTTCTTCAGGATTTAAAATTTAAGGTTGTTCCCTGGAAGGTGTATAATACGATCGCAGATATCCATCGTGAGGTTCTGCGTATTAACGAAGAACGGGAAAGCCTTTCCTGTGATATTGACGGTGCTGTAATCAAAGTGGACGAAATCGCACTAAGAGAGGAGCTGGGTGCTACTGCAAAATTCCCTCGATGGGCCGCAGCGTATAAGTATCCACCTGAGATTAAACCCACGGTAGTGGAAGATATTGTTGTGCAAGTAGGACGCACCGGTGTTCTTACTCCAAAGGCTGTAGTAAAACCTGTTCGCCTTGCAGGCACAACGGTTACAAATGCCACGCTTCACAATCAGGATTTTATTTCCGAACGGGATATCCGCATTGGTGATACCGTTTTTATCCGCAAAGCAGGGGAAATCATTCCTGAGATTTTAGAGGTAGATACCGGCAAACGTCCAACGGATTCCGTACCTTATTTTCTGCCGCTGTGTTGCCCCGTGTGCGGCGCGCCGACCAAAAAAGATGACGATGGGGCATTTGTACGTTGCACCGGTTCAGCTTGTCCTGCCCAAATTTCAAGAATTATTGAGCATTTCGTGAGCCGAGATGCGATGGATGTAGAGGGATTTGGCAGTGCAATTGTGGAAGGTTTAATCGAAAAGGATTTATTGCATTCGCCAGCTGATATTTACAGTCTGACCCTTGAGGATATTAAATCTCTTTGGCAAAATGGCGATGTTGCGGCTAAAAAGCTGTTGGATGCCATTGAACGCAGTAAACAACAAGACTTGAGCAAGTTGATTTTCGCTCTTGGTATTCGACAAGTAGGCGCAAAAACAGGCAAAGTTCTTGCGCAACACTTTAAAACCATGGATTGCTTTATGAACGCAGCCGAAGAGGACCTTACACAGATTCCCGATGTGGGTGCTGTTACCGCCGCGTTTATTGCAGAGTGGTTTTCGCAGGAAGAGTCCAAGCAGATGATTGAAAAGCTCCGCAGTGCAGGTGTCAATTTTGAATGCAACATGAGTGTCAGTGACGCGCGCTTTGCCGGAATGACTTTTGTTTTGACTGGAGCGCTTACAAAATTCACGCGCGATGAGGCTTCTGAGAAAATTGAAAGCTTCGGTGGCAAAGTATCCGGCTCTGTTTCCAAAAAGACAACCTATGTTGTAGTGGGGGAAAATGCCGGTTCTAAAGAGCGCAAAGCACGTGAGTTGGAAATTCCGATTTTATCGGAGGATGAATTCTTAGCGCTGATCTCGGAATAATTAAAAAAAGTCGATGTGTTCCAATCTGGCGGCACATCGACTTTTTATTTTATAAATCAAAATCCTCTCGGGCGTATTGCTGAAAATCCATTGCTTTCGTTTTGGGAGGGACACGCTTACAGGGGTCATAACGAAATTTACGACAAGCTTTCACACAGTCTACAACGCCTTTTTTGACACATAATGCTTCCCGTTCGTTTAAAATAGTTGCATAGCTGCAGTAGGTGCAGTCTCTGGCAATTTTCTTTCTGAAAAGCATTTTTATAACCTCCTGCAAAATTTTCTTTATTATACACGATATAATTTGTTTTTTCCAGTATTATTTTTCGTTCTTTGTCGAATAAGAAATACAAACAGCAAAAAAGAGAAGAAAATTACAATATACAAAACGGTATATTTTCTTTGCAGGATGAAATAATCGGTGTAGATGGCCGTCAGCATTACGGCAAGAGGAAGCTGGATAGATTTTCCCAGGAAATATGACCGCATCGATAATCCGCTTGTTACAGATGCAATCTGCATAATGATGCAAAATCCGCCCATTGTGAGCATTGCTGAGCACAGGATCATTTGATGCGCAGAACTGATGCCATTTTGAAGCGATATACAGCCGTTTGAAAGTTCGATCATACCACCGAGGAGCACAGAAATTTCGTGCGGTAAAAAACATAAAAACCATTTGTTTATAAATGACAACAGTACCTTTCCCAGAATAATCCAGCCGCAAATTGTAGCTGTAGTATGTAATGCATCGTTAAATATTTGGATGAAGGATTTCTTGTTCGATCTTGTGGGGGTTGGAATAGATTGTTCATTGCTTTTCAAGAGAATGGCGGTCAGAATGGAAGAAAGAATCTGAATCAGCCAAATCGCCCATAGTGTTGTTACCTGATCAAAAACACAGCCTAAAACACCGAATATAAACGCAGGCCCCGGATTATTACAAAAGAGAAGAAGATGTTCTGCATCCTTTTTGGATAGTTGACCATTTTGATACGCGTTATAAACACATTTTGCTCCTGCTGGATATCCGCTGATGAGCCCTGTGACGTATAAATACTCCGTTCCATCGGGAATACCGCATAAGGATGAAATAGTTCGATTCTTTTTTGCTTTTTTGCCCTCAAACGATTGCATAAGCAATCCAATTAGAAAGATAAAGGGAAACATTGACGGCAAAATTGTTTTTAATGCTGTTTCTATTCCTTCTTGCGCCCCGTAAAGCGCAGTTTTACTGTCGAAAATGAGCATCAAGATTAAAGAGCAGTATATGCTCATTGATATCCTGTTTTTATAGTTCATCCCATACATCACCGATAAGATATTATGTTCCAAACAGCAATTTCATCCGAACGTGCTCATAAAATTTTATACAGGAGGCGATAAAATGGATAGAAAATCAGTGGAACAGCGACTGACTGAAATGCTGTCTGTGAATCATTATTCCGGAGGCAAGAAGCTTCTGGTAGAGATTGTTGGTAATCAGTCCTTATTGGTTGAAAACCACCAGGGGATCACACTTTATAACGACCAAAAGGTGATTGTGAAATCGAAGGAAGGGCTTGTGGAAATTGAAGGCTGTATGTTAAAAATCAAAAAAATATCCAACGAACAACTATGGGTGAGGGGAGACATTGGCTGTGTGAAATTTACGGAAAAGGATGGTCTGATTGGATAGAACGGGACGTTTTGTTGTACTTGAAGTCGTCGGATCGGACATTTCCAAAACCATAGAGCTATTAACACAAAAAGGATGTTTACTCTATGAAATACAGTACCTGGATGAATTAACAGTAAGATTTGAGATGAACCATCAAGACCTTAAAATTGCGAAAAATGTTGCGTCCAAATGCGGCGATCGCATAAGAATTTTAGCCGTAAAAGGGTATTTATGGAACGTCATCCGTGTGTACAAGCGACCTGTTCTTCTGATATTTACGATCTTGCTCCTTGTATTAACGATTTTTATCCCGAAACACATCTTTTTTATAGAAATAGAGGGGAGCTATATCACTTCCGAAGATCAAATTTTAGAATACGCCAGTGAATGTGGGCTGTATTTTGGCTGTAAGGCCGACAAAATTGACAGCGGTGCGTTTAAAAATAAAATGATTTCAAAGCTTTCACACTGCCGATGGATAGGCGTTACTTCATCCGGCTGTGTGGCAACGATTCATATCAGCGAGAATGAGGCAGAAAATAATCCAGACATTCAAAAAAATACCGTTAGCCATATTGTTGCCGCAAATGACGGTCTTGTAGATGAAATTACGGTTACCGATGGCGTGCAAATGTGTAAGGTGGGACAAATTGTGCGAAAGGGGCAGATTTTGATTTCCGGATATGAGGACTGCGGCCTATTTGTCAGAGCATCGAATGCCCAAGGAACTGTTTATGCCAAAACTTCCAAATTGATTGACGCGGTAGCTCCCCAACCGAACGAAAAGCACCCCGGTTCTTTCAAAAAAAACACAAGTTATGCACTACTTATTGGAAAAAAACAAATAAATTTAAAAAATGACAGTAGCATTTCACCTGCACATTGTGTTAAAATAAGAAAAGAAAAATATCTGACCCTGCCCGGTGGGTTTAAATTGCCGATTGCACTTGTAAAAACGTCCCAAATCGCTTATGATAATAAAGATTATGATTCGGATGCAGGGGATGTGTGGCTTGGCAATTATTTGCGAACTTATATACAATCGCAAATGCTTGCAGGTTTCGTATTACAGGAACAGCTTGACACCGAGCAAACAAATGGCTATACATGGATATCCGGCTCCTATTTTTGCAGAGAGCAAATCGGATATTCAGTTACTGAGGAGATTATAGATAATGGCAGAAATGATGGTTGAGCGCATTGTAAATGCTGATCGCGTTGAAGATTTGATTGCGGTGTTTGGATCTTTTGACGAAAACATCAAATCCATAGAAGAAGCACTGGGTGTTTGTATTGTCAACCGGGGAACAGAGTTAAAAATTTCCGGTGAAGAAGAAGCGGCTTACAAAGCGGTGCGCACATTAGAAGGTTTGCTTTCCTTGGCTTCTAAGGGCGAAATTATTGATGAGCAACGAGTTCGTTATCTGATTACGCTGGTACAGGAAGGAAACGATGACAAGGTCGCCAAAATGGCGGAAGATGTGGTTTGCATCACGGCAAAGGGTAAGCCGATCAAGGCCAAAACCGTTGGTCAGCAGGAATATATTAAGGCGATCGGTAAAAACACCATTACATTGGGTGTAGGTCCGGCAGGAACGGGCAAAACCTATTTAGCCGTTGCCGCCGCGGTTGCAGCTTTCAGAGCCAGATCTGTAAACCGCATTATTCTGACACGACCTGCTGTCGAGGCAGGGGAGCGGCTGGGATTTTTACCCGGTGATCTGCAAAATAAGGTTGACCCGTATCTTCGCCCGTTATATGATGCCCTTTATGATATGCTGGGCAATGAAACTTTCCAGAAGTACCAGGAAAGAGGCTCTATTGAGGTTGTTCCCTTAGCCTATATGCGCGGCAGAACACTGGATGACAGCTTCATTATTTTGGATGAGGCGCAAAATACCACAAAAGAACAGATGAAAATGTTTTTGACACGACTGGGCTTTGGCTCGAAAATTGTGATCACCGGCGACGTGACTCAAATTGATCTGCCGACCGATAAAACTTCCGGCTTAAAGGACGCTATTCGTGTGTTGGAGGGCGTGAAGGATATTGCCATCTGTAAGCTTACCGCATCCGATGTTGTTCGCCACGCACTGGTGCAGCGGATTATTCACGCTTATGAAAAAGCCGAGGCGAAAAAGCAGGCCGGCTCGCCTGCACCCGTGAAAAGATATCAGAGGAAAACAAAATGAAAAACATTAAAATTAATATTACATTTGATACGTTTTGCCTGCGAAGATTGTCTGTATCGTCCGTAATCACGAAATGCATTGAGGCAACCTTAAAGGCCGAACAAATAAACATTCCCTGTGAGATCAACGTGTTGGTCACCAATAACGAACGAATTCAAGCGATCAATGCAGCCAGCAGAAACATCGATGCTGCCACCGATGTATTGAGCTTTCCGATGTTTGAACTGGAAGCAGGTATGCCTCCTGCAGACTGGAGCGAATATCTTGATCCGGAAACAGGACGTTGTCCGTTGGGAGATATGGCGATTTCCTTGGAGCGTGCCTCAGCGCAGGCTCAGGAATACGGCCATTCTCTGCGTCGGGAGATCGGCTACTTGTGTATTCATTCTGTGCTGCATTTGCTTGGATATGATCATTTGGATGAAGGACCTCAAAAGGCACAGATGCGCAAAAGAGAAGAATTAATTGCATCTACTGTTCCGGGTGTGAGCAGATAAAGGAGAAAACATATGAAAACCAAAACAGCAATGATTACCATTGCGGGAAGACCCAATGTGGGCAAATCAACACTGACCAATTATCTTGTAGGCGAAAAAATTGCCATTGTATCCAATAAGCCTCAGACAACCCGTAACCGCATCTGCGGCATTGTAACAAAAGAAAATACACAATTTGTGTTTGTGGATACCCCTGGATTTCATCGCTCCAGAACGAAGCTGGGGGATTATATGGTCAACGTTGTGCGCAACTCAATAGCGGATGTGGATTTAACCGTGCTTCTGGTTGAGCCGATTGCATCCATTGGTGCGCAGGAGGAAGCACTGATTAGTCAAATCAAGGAGCAGAACTGCCCTGCGATTTTGGCCATCAACAAGATTGATTCTGTACCTAAGGAAGAACTCCTCTCGGTGATTGATGTATACTCCAAGGCAAATTGTTTCCAAGCCATTGTGCCGATTTCGGCAAAGAACGGTGACGGTATTTCCGCGCTTTTAGAGGAGTGCGAAAAGTATGCGGTTGAAGGACCGTTCCTCTATCCTGATGACGTTACAACCGATCAGCCGGAACGTCAGGTTATGGCGGAAATTATACGTGAAAAGCTTCTGTGGTGTCTTGAACGAGAAGTGCCCCATGGCACTGCCGTTGAAATTACAAAGTTTTCCGAGCGTGATAGCGGCATTATTGATATTGATGCAACCATCTATTGTGAGAAAAATAATCACAAAGGCATTATTATTGGTAAAAACGGTGAGATTTTGAAAAAAATTTCGTCAATGGCACGGGTGGATTGCGAAAAATTTATGGGTACAAAAGTGTTTTTGACCACTTGGGTGAAGGTTAAAGAGAACTGGCGCGACAGCGACTTCTTGGTTAAAAACTTTGGATACAGAGAATAATTTCCAGTTTATTCTGCATCTTCCGGTATAACCTAATATCGGAGGGATGAATATGAATGCGCAGGATTATTGGAAGGTTTTTCTCGATTCAGGCATACCCGAGTATTATTTACTTTATAACAAAGCAAAAAGGCAGGAGGAATCCAATGTACTTGACGACGCAGGGGCTGGTACTGCGGGTCTCACCCTATAACGAAACCGATGCCATGCTGACCATTTTAACTGCTCGGCATGGCAAGATTTCCGCTAAAGCAAGGGGATTGCGCCGCAAAAACAGTCCTTTAATTGCTCCCTGTCAGCTTCTTTCTTTTTCTGAGTTTACATTCTTTGAACACAAGGAACAGTTTACCGTCAATGAAGCCCATTCCGTAGAGCTTTTTATTGAGCTTCGCAAGGATCTGTGTAAACTTTCTCTTGGAACATATTTTGCACAGGTTGCCGACTTGATTTCTCAGGAGGATTTGCCCAACCCGGAGCTTCTTTCTCTTGTGCTGAACTGTTTGTATGCCCTGTCCAAAAATAACACAACTGAATCAAAAGCAAAGGCCGCTTTTGAATTGCGTGCCGCCTGTCTTGCCGGCTATACACCAGATCTTTCCGGATGTGCCGTCTGCGGAAGCCATTCCCCCCAATTTTTTAATGTAGCACAGGGCCATTTGGAATGTGCGTCTTGCGAGACAGCCTATGACAACAACCTGCGAATGCCTGTTTCTGCCGGAATGCTGGATGCAATGCGCTATATTACTTTGTGTGATTCCAAAAAGATTTTAAGCTTTACGCTTCAGGAAGATACCATGCTTCGATTGTCGCAACTTACTGAATTATATTTAATCCGTCAATTGGAACGGGGTTTTTCAACCCTGGACTTTTATAAATCTCTTCAGATTGAGGCAGAAATTCCCCGTTAGGAGTACAAATAATGTCGAATTTATATACAAAATCTCAACAAAAATTGGAGCTCTCCGGTGTTCTTGAACTCCTTGCGTCCTGCGCCTGCTCTGAGGATGGAAAGAACGTCTGCTTAAACTTGCGCCCCACCTCCGACTTGGATGATGTGAAGCAGCTTCTGGAGCAGACCACAGCAGCCTATGGTCTGTGTACCAAAAAAGGCAACCCTACTTTTACTGGAATAGTCAATATTTCTCAGTCATTGGAACGTGCCAATAAAAATGGTTGCCTGCATCCGAAGGAGCTTTTACACATTGGCGCCGTTTTGCGCTCCGCAAGAACGGTGAAGGCTTATGTTTCGGAGGATGATCCTGCCACTGTTTTGGATATTTTATTTAAAATTTTGACGCCAAACAAGTATTTGGAAGACAGGATTTTAGGGGCAATATTGTCCGAGGAAGAAATTGCAGACAATGCCAGTACTACATTATCTGACATTCGTCGGCATATGCGCGTACAGAGCGCACGCATTAAAGAAAGTCTGCAAAAAATTATTTCCTCGCCTGCCTATGCAAAAGTGCTTCGGGAGCCGATTATTACCATCCGACAGGGAAGATATGTTGTTCCTGTGAAAAGCGAATGTAAAAATGACCTTCCCGGCTTAGTGCACGATGTTTCTGCCACCGGGTCTACATACTTTGTAGAACCCATGTCGGCAGTTAATGCCAATAATGCCCTGAAAGAGTTGGAAATTCAGGAGCAGAAGGAAATTGAAAGAATTTTGGCAGAATTGTCGGCAGAAGTAGCCGCGCACACTGAAGAGTTACTTTTAAATTATCAAACGCTGGTTGAACTGGATGTTATATTTGCGAAAGCAAAACTCTCCTACAGAATGAAGGCCTGGATGCCGCTGATGAACGACGAGGGAAAGGTGGATCTGCGTAATGCGCGTCACCCGCTGATTGATCCGCAAAAGGTTGTTCCAACAAACATTCGGATTGGCGGCGATTATGATTCAATGATCATTACCGGACCAAATACAGGCGGCAAAACAGTCACGCTCAAAACCGTTGGCTTATTGACTTTGATGGCAGAATGTGGGCTTCATATTCCTGCAGGAGACGGCAGTGTGCTTTCTACGTTCGATGCAATTCTGGCAGACATTGGCGATGAGCAATCCATCGCACAAAGTTTATCCACATTTTCAAGCCATATGCGCACGATAGTGGATATTATCGGGCAGTGCGATAGCCGCACGCTGGTGCTTTTTGACGAACTTGGAGCCGGTACTGATCCGGCAGAAGGGGCTGCACTGGCCATTGCTTTGATTGAATTTTGCCGCAAGATGGGTGCTCAGGTTATGGCAACGACCCATTATGCTGAGTTAAAGCTTTACGCTATGCGTACACCCGGTGTAATCAACGCATCCTGTGAGTTTAATGTGGAAACCCTTCAGCCGACCTACAAGCTGCTGATCGGCATCCCCGGTAAGTCCAATGCGTTTGCCATCTCTCGCAAGCTTGGTTTGTCGGATGATATTATTAAAGATGCCAGTGACTTAGTCGGAAAAAATGATAAAGATTTTGAAGATGTGTTAAGTCAATTGGAGTCGCAAAGACAGCAGATGGAGCAGGCAAGATTGGAAGCAGAACGCCTCCGAATGGAAACTGCGAAAATGAACCGACGCAGTGAAGAATTTAATGAAAAACTGCGTCTGGAGCAAGAAAAGCTGTTGGAAAAGGCGCGCGCCGAAGCGCGTGCAATCATCGAGGAAGCGCGTCGATCTGCAAACTATGCCGCTGAAGAGATAAAAGCAATAAAGAAGCAGCTTTCAGAAAACGCGAATACTGCCGGCATTAACCAAAGGCAAGCTGAACTTCGCAAGCAATTAAACGAAACAGAGGAGCAGATTCGCGCGCAACAGAAAAAAATTATAAGACCTGCAGCAACCAGGCCGATTATGATTGGTGACACTGTGGAGCTCCTGAAATTAGGTATAAAAGCAAACGTTTTGTCCATAAATAAGGACGGCACCTATACCTTACAGGCCGGCATATTGAAATTGAACGCCAAAGCGGACGAGCTTTTTCTCCTGGAAAACGAAAATCCCTACAAGGAAAAGGGCGGTCATCCTGCCCATTCCGGACGGGAAATGAAAATGCATGCTGCTGCATCTGAGGTTGATCTGCGTGGAATGGACAGTGTGGAAGCGATCAATGTTTTGGAACTATATATGGATGAAGCGATGCGCGGAAAACTGCACAGTGTTCGCATTATTCACGGAAAAGGAACCGGCATTTTGAGAAATGCAGTGCATCAATCGTTGCGAAAGAATAAATTTGTGAAAACATTTCGTCTCGGTGTATACGGCGAAGGAGAAGACGGTGTCACAATTGCGGAATTTAAATAATGTAAATTATTGAAAAAACCTAAAAAAGGTTGACTTTTTCGTAACATTTGATTATTATAGTTATAGAATCTGTACTGAAGGTGTACAAGTGTTAGGAGTGTATTAGTATGTACAGCAAGGAAGTTGTTGTTCGTTGCGAATCC
The DNA here is from genome assembly GCA_017465625.1 of Oscillospiraceae bacterium. GTDB lineage: Bacteria > Bacillota > Clostridia > Oscillospirales > Oscillospiraceae > Faecousia. Next base: position 207,836 of record JAFTVV010000022.1, read on the forward strand.
GGACTGCATAACAGACAGGCCACTTACTTTGTCCAAAAGGCCAACGAGTTCGAATCCTCTGTCTGGCTTGAGGCTCAGAATCGCAAGATGAACGCAAAAAGCCTTTTGGGTATAATGTCTCTCGGTATCGTGACAGGTGCGACGGTTATCCTGTCTGCACAGGGCGCTGATGCTGAGTCTGCGGTGAACGCACTGGAAGCATTGCTTCAGCGTGACGTTTATTGATTTGCATGATGATTTCCGCCTCAGTGCAATGCACCGAGGCGGTTATTCTTTGATTGGAGGTAGTTTATGAATCTTTCGGAATTAAAAGAAAAAGCTGCCTCTTTGCCGCTTTCACCGGGTGTTTACTTAATGCGCGATAAGGATCATCACGTTATTTATGTCGGAAAAGCCAAAAAACTAAAAAACAGGGTCAGTCAATATTTTCAGAACACTTCTTCTCATAGTCCCAAGACCCGTTTGATGGTCAGCAATGTATGTGACTTCGATGTGATTATTGCATCCAATGAATTTGAGGCATTGGTTTTAGAGTGTGCTCAAATTAAGCGATATATGCCGAAGTATAACATTTTGCTGAAAGATGGGAAAGGCTACCCCTATGTTCGTTTGGATATGCGCGAACCATTTCCGAAAATTTCCCTGTCCAACAAAATTCAAGACGATGGCGCTTCCTATTATGGTCCATTTGGCAGCCGAGGGGTTACTCAAAACCTGATCGACAGCATTCATACGATTTTAAAGCTTCCCACTTGCGGCAAACTTTTTCCGCGTGACTTAGGGAAGGGCAGACCGTGTTTGAATTACCATATGAACCAGTGCATTGGATGGTGTCAGATCAAGCAATGTCAGGCGGATTACATTTCAACTATGGAGACGGCACGTCAGCTTCTGCTTGGAAACTATAAAAGTGTTTGTGACGCTCTTCGTCAGGATATGATCAAAGCTGCTGATGGGTTGAATTTTGAATTGGCAGCTGCTTTGCGTAATCGCATCAATGCTATTCAGGCACTTGATCAAAAGCAACATGTTGCCTCGGATACCGGCTACGATCTGGATGCCATTGGTTATGGTGAAACGGACACGCAATGTTGTTTTGCAGTCCTGCATTTTTGCAATGGTGAATTGGTGGATAAAGATTACGAAGTCCTTCCTCTGGATGAAAAAAATATTGTTGTCTCCAGCTTAACAAAACAGTATTATTTAAGCCGCGGATATGCACCTAAAACAATATTGTTGCCTGTTGAAATGGATGACAGTTTATTGCTTGAAGAGCTTTTGCAAAGCGAACACCATATTAAAACGAAATTCCGCGTACCACAAAAGGGAGACAATGCCCGACTGGTCGAATTGGCTTGCAAAAATGCTCAAGAAGAGGTCGTCCGCGTTTCCGCGAAAGAAAACCGTTTCACAGCCGGTTATCAGCAATTTGCAAAAACACTTGGAATATCCCTTCCCAAACGCATCGAATCCTACGATATTTCCAACATTTCCGGTAGTAATAATGTGGCCGGTATGGTTGTATTTGTGGATGGCAAGCCTTGTAAAAGGGAGTATAAAAAATTTAAGGTCGATTTGAACGGGGAGCAGGACGATTACGGTTCTATGCGCCAAACGCTCCTTCGGCGTTTTGATGATTTCCTGAAACAAAAATCAGGATTTGAATTAAAGCCTGATCTGCTGCTTATTGACGGTGGTGCGACTCACGCACGCGTAGCCGAAGAAGTGTTGCGTTTTTACCAACTGAACATTCCCGTTTTTGGGATGGTAAAAGATGATAAACATCGCACACGGGCGCTCATTACCGCCCAACACCAAGAAATAAGGATCGACCATTTGCCGTCTGTGTTTTCCTTTATTGGAAATATACAGGAGGAAACTCACCGTTATGCAATTTCCTTCCATCGCCAGCTTCGGCGGAAAGCACTCCGATATTCTGAGCTTGATCGCATTGAAGGAATCGGTCCGGTACGAAAGCAACTGCTTTTAAAACATTTTTCTTCCATTTCTGCCATTCGTGCCGCTTCATACGAAGAACTTTTGCACTATTTGCCGCAAAATGCTGCACAGGCTGTATTTGAACATTTTCACACATCAGAAGGGTAGGGGATTTATATGCGTGTAGTTGCAGGAGCAGCAAAAGGAATTCAATTAAAAACTCCGGAGGGGATGCTTACACGTCCTACCGCTGACCGTGTGAAAGAAGCGATGTTTAGCATCATTCAGTTCGATTTGCCGGGTGCGAGGGTATTGGATTTGTTTGGGGGCACAGGGCAGCTTGGAATTGAAGCGCTCAGCAGAGGCGCACAAAGCGCTACTTTTGTTGATGCCAGAGAAGACGCCTGCCGCCTGATTAAGGAGAACCTTAAAAGAGCTAAAATGGAAAATTCAGGGCGTGTTGTTCGCAGTGATTACCGCGATTACCTGAACAGATGTCAGGAAAAGTATGATATTATTATTCTTGACCCGCCTTATATTGAAGATTTCATAGAAAATTCTTTAAATTTAATATCTGAAATTGACATTTTACAAACTAATGGTATAATAGTCACAGAACGGCCTCTCGATAAGGAGATTCCATCTGCTTTTGCCGGCTTTTCCAGATCTAAGGATTATAAATACGGCAAAACCTTGGTTGCAATCTATCGCAGGGAAGGCTAATGAGGTGAGCATCTTGAAAATCGCCATATACCCGGGCAGTTTTGATCCTATAACCAGTGGTCATCTAAACATTATCCAGCGTGCATCAAAGATTTTTGACAAGCTTATTGTATGCGTCATGGTTAACTCAGGGAAAAATCCAATGTTTTCTCGTGACGAAAGAGTGGAATTGATCAAAAAATGTATCGTAGAACTTGATAATGTGGAAGTTGATTCCTCCGACGAACTTTTGGCTACGTATGCCAAAAGAAAAGGTAGTTGCGTTATAGTCAAAGGCTTGCGAGCAGGTTCGGACTTTGAAAATGAATTTCAGATGGCGTTGATCAATCACAAAATCAATCCCACGCTTGATACGATGTTTTTAACTGCTGAACATCAGTTTATGTATTTGAGTTCAAGTACAGCAAAAGAGCTGGGGAATTACGATGTTGACCTTTCTGATTTCCTACCCAATGCAATTATTCCCGCATTTAAACAGCGTATTGCCGATATACGTAAAGAAGGAGAGAATAGAAATGAACGAACAGAACATTGAACAAATTATTTCCGCATTGTACGATATGATTCAGGACGCAAGAGGTCTTCCTTTAGGTGCTGACAAATGTATTATTGAACGAGAAAAGGCTTTGGATATGTTGGATGAGGTCATTGCCCAACTGCCTGTTGAGCTGAAGCAGGCTCGCACCATCGTTGAATCTCGCAACGAATTGATTGGTCAGGCTCGTCGTGAGGCAGAGACACTGATTCGTCAGGCACAAGAAAAGGCCGCTGAGCTGGTACTGGAAGAAAACATCTATAAAGAATCCAAGCGCCAGTGTCAGGAAATGGTTTTGCAGACCCAGGCACGTTTGGCTGAGGTTCGTAAGGCCAGCAACGACTATATGGATGATGCACTTCGCCGCACCGAGGAAGCAATTGAGATTTCTTTAGAGGATGTACGTAACACTCGTCAGAAGTTTGCTGCCCTGGTTGAGGCTCAGGAAAAGCGCGCCGCTGCAACTCCTGTTGAGCAAGTGTAATTTGTATATTTAAGACAGCTCAAATAAATTATTTGAGCTGTCTTTTGACTATTGGAGGTACACAATGAACTATTTGGAAAATTATCATTTTTGGCTTAATGAAAAACTTCCCCTCGATGTAGTTGAGGAACTTCGAGCCATTGCAGACAATGAGGATGAACTCAAGGACCGCTTTGGCAGCGACCTTCAATTCGGTACTGCCGGTATGCGTGGCATTATGGGCGCAGGCAGCAACCGTTTGAATCGGTATACTGTTCGTCGTGCCGCTCAGGGTATGGCTTCCTGGCTGAAATCCACTGATCTGCCACAAAAGGCTGCTATCGGATATGATTCGCGGCATAATTCCAGACTCTTTGCCGAAGTCTGCGCTGTTGCTTTTGCAGAACAGGGGATTAAAACGTATTTATTTGATCGCTTAGCACCTACACCAATGCTTTCTTATGCAGTACGCGAGTTAAAATGCGGCTGCGGCATTGTAATTTCCGCAAGCCATAATGCAGGCGCTTATAACGGTGTAAAGTGTTACGGCCCGGACGGCTGCCAAATGACGGATGAACCTGCCGCTGTAGTGACTCAGAAAATTTCCGAGATCCCTTACTTCGTTCCTGAGGAAAAGACCTTTAATGTGTTCCTGAACGAAGGAATGATTGCATATATTGAAGAAAACATTTGGCAAAAATATTACGATACCGTACTTACTGAAGCAGTCGATTTGGAAACCGTCCGAAATGCCGGTTTAAATGTAGTTTACACCCCTCTTTGCGGTACCGGAAATGAGCCTGTACGGGAGATTTTCAGAAGATTAAATGTCAACGTCTCCGTTGTAGGCTGCCAGGAGCTTCCTGATGGCGATTTTAAGACTTGTGAATATCCGAATCCTGAGACAGACGCTGCGCTCTTAGAGAGCTATAAGGTGGCTGACCAAAACCCGTGCGATGTGATCTTGGGCACTGATCCGGACTGTGATCGTGTTGCGATTGCTGTTCCCAGTGCCGATGGATACAAAAAGCTTACGGGCAATGAACTCGGATGTCTGTTGCTGGAATACATTTTAAAGAAGAGCTCCGAAAAGAATACTTTGCCCGAAAAAGGAATTGTTGTGCGCAGTATCGTTTCTGCACCCTTGGCTGACAAAATTGCCGAAAAATATGGTGTAGAAATGAAGGCTGTTTTGACCGGATTTAAATATATTGGCGGCGAGATTCTAAAGCTGGAAGAGATCGGGGAAGAAAGACGCTATATCTTTGGCTTTGAGGAAAGCTGCGGTTATTTGAAGGGCACCTATGCACGTGATAAGGATGCTGTTGTCGCTTCGATGCTGGTGTGTGAATTGGCTGCTTCCTTAAAGAGCGAGGGCAAAACGATTCTTGACGCATTGAGTGCACTCTACGAAAATTACGGCTATTATATGTGCAAAGTTCAAAGTATTGAATTGACTGGTGCTGGTGCAATGGAGAAAGCAGCTAAGATGATGGCTGATTTGCGCAGTGTTGTTCCTTCTGCTATTGGCGGTGTGCCGGTCACCATCTTCCGCGATTACAAATCAGGTGTGGCAACAAATGTTGTCTCCGGCGAAAAATCCTCTATTGCACTCCCTTCGTCCAATGTCTTAGAGTTTATCTTAGGAGAGCAGGGAAGTGTCATTGCCAGACCCTCCGGAACAGAACCGAAAGTGAAGTTCTACTATACAGCCGTCGGAAATTCTAAAAACGATGCTGAAGAGCTTCTGCAGCGGATGATGCAGCAAATGTCCAAATAAAATTAGTTATATAATTAATTACCCGTACAAGAGTATGTCTCTTGTACGGGTATAATTTTTACTGGGAGCTCATAGATTGAAACAGAAGGGGAGTGCTGTAATGAAACAACAGAGTCGTTTTCGGATTAAACCAATAGAGCTTGTTACGGGTGTTTCCGTGGCAACAGGAATTATGATGCTATTATCTGTGATTGGCGCACTTTTGATAAATAAAGATCTTGTTCCTGAAAATAGTATTATTCATATGGCGATGGCAATACACTTTCTCTCAGTATGTATATCTTCTTTTGCTTTAAAACTAATCTACGAATGCGATAATGCACTCCAAACCATCCTAATTTCGTTTGCATATTTTTTGATCCTATTGGCGGTACATCTGACCATAAAAGCGGACTTTCGCAATATACTTGTAACGCTCCTCAGCGCCATTGGCGGTGCAATTCCGGCATTAACAACCGATATATTAAAGAAAAAGGGCAAAAACAAAGGATATAAGTATCGTTTTCGTTAATTTGTACAATTTCAATCGGCAGGTAAATACCATTTACCTGCCGATTGAGAAATGAAACTTTTCCTGCATTTTCAATATTTGGTAAAGGGGAGGGGTGTTCGCCCCAATATCTTGTTTTATGCTGTTTTTATTTGATTTAAGGTTTACGTAGTTTACATAATGATGTTGACATAATACTGGTCATAATAAACAAAAAATTCATTTTTCTCTGTTTTTGCTTGCTTTTAAGCCTTTATTCAAGTATAGTATTGGAGTAATCGTTCTCCAATGCATTTTGCTTTAGGTCCAATTTTAATGCAAAGGAGAATATTTGTTGTATAAGTGGTTAATGCAATTACGCTTTCGATTTTCATACCGTCGTCCATCAGTGTTGCACGTTACCCTTTGCTGGATCTTCGGTTTGTTAATCGGTATTTTTTTCGCGCTTCTGCAAGATTTTGGCTCATTGAAGGATTACGACTCAAGTGCGACTTTTACTTATTCGCATGTCAGTTTTATTCTTTTTTCATTAAGCGGCATTTTACTGGCATATTTGTTTCTTACTGTAAATCGCTTGTTGTTTAATGTTATTGTTTTTATAAGGGCTTTTCTTCAGGGCTACTGCTTGATTCTGCTGTGTGTTCACTTTAACGCATATATCAGCCTATATGCATTGTTTTCCCAGACTTGCAATAATTGCATACTGCTTTTGACCGCATTTTTGTGTGCAAAAGGTATGCTCCTGAAATCAATTTTTTGCCCGACCATTAATATTTGCGTTTTATTTTCGCTCGTTCATTTGATGTTACTATAGAGAAAGGATGTGATTGTATTGGATTTTGTTCATGCCTATGAAAATTATCTGACCAAAGTAAAAAAATCTTCCGGTAATACAGTCGCGTCCTATTTGCGTGACATTCGCCAGTTTGAACAGTGGGCAACGGATGAATGTAATAGAGGACTTCTGCATATCACAAAGGAAGATATTCATCGTTATCTACAGCATATGTACTCTATAGGCAAATCGGGAGCGACCATTTCGCGCAGTGCGGCCAGTATTAAAAACTTTTACGCGTACTTAATTTCCACAGGATTTATTGAAATCAATCCTGTAACAGATATTCACATTGACAGGGGAGAGAAGAAGCTCCCGGAAATTCTGACGGGCCGTGAGATCGAGCTTCTGCTGGCACAGCCCAACTGCGTAGATCCTAAAGGCTTTCGCGATAAGGCGATGCTGGAAGTTTTATACGCCACCGGTATTCGTGTTACAGAGCTGATCGACCTGAATATTTCCGATGTAAATTTAGAGCTTGGTGCGATTAAGTGCAATGGTGCTAAAAAATCCCGTACAATTCCGCTTTATCCCACGGCACTGAAGGCGTTGCGCGCATATGTTCGTGACATTCGTAAAACGATGCTCTCTGATCCTACAGAAGATGCGCTTTTTGTGAATATAAATGGCAGTCGTATGAGTCGCCAGGGCTTTTGGAAGATTCTGAAGTACTATCAGGATAAGGCAAATATCGAAAAAGACATTACACCGCATACATTGCGGCACAGTTTTGCTGTTCATTTGCTTGAAAACGGGGCAGATTTAGGCTCTTTGCAAGAATTAATGGGGCATTGTGATATTTCGTCTACACAAATGTATACCCATATGATCAACAGCAAATTAAAATCCGTATATGAAAAATGTCATCCAAAGGCATAAAAAAGGTCTATTGATTTGAACTCAATAGACCTTTTATTATTTGGTTCAGTTAGGGTAGGGGACTATCAAATACCCGTCATTGCCGCCATCACATCTACTTCCATAGACTGAATATGCTTCTGCATCTGAAGCGCTTCGTCTATATCGACGTCTGTAAATGTGCCTGCTTTTGTGCAAACAATTCGATTGGTTTTACCGGCTAAAAGTAATTCAACTGCAAGATAACCCATTTTGGTAGCATTAACACGGTCACGTCCGGAAGGAGTGCCGCCACGTTGTATGTGTCCTAAAACAGTAACACGAGGATCCAAATCAATGGAATCCTTAATTTTGTTGGCAATATCAGCGGCAGAACCTGCGCCTTCAGCAACAACGATCATATAGTGAGTGAAGCCGTTAAATCTGGCAGCACGAATTTTTTCTATAACATCTCTTTCAAAATCAATTTCTTTTTCAGGGACTAAGACCGCTGTTGCGCCAACGGCTAAGCCGACGTACATTGCCAGGAAGCCGGCATTGCGTCCCATAACCTCCACAACGGAGCAGCGCTCGTGAGACTGCATTGTATCCCGAAGTTTATCAATGCAATCAATGGCTGTATTGGCTGCGGTATCAAAACCGATAGAATAGTTTGTACAGCTGATATCGTTATCGATGGTTGCAGGTATACAAACAACATTAATACCCCATTTGGACAGGGCACGAGCGCCGCGGAAGGTGCCGTCGCCGCCGATTGCAATAATGCTGTCTAACCCAAGAAATTTACAGGTTGAAACTGCTTTTTTCTGACCTTCTTCGTTCAAAAATTCTTTACTGCGAGCTGTATATAGTATTGTGCCGCCACGGTTAATGGTGTGAGAAACATTTTTTTCATCCAATTTAATGATATCACCTGTAATCAGGCCATTATAGCCGCGGCGAATACCGTAACACTCTATACCGTGATACAGGGCAGTGCGCACAACAGATCGAACGCAAGCGTTCATACCCGGTGCATCTCCACCACTGGTAAGTACACCAATTCTTTTAACCGACATCTGATTTTCCTCCTATTAAAAACGTCTTGAAGCTATTTTAGCTGATATATCATCACTTGTAAAGCAAAAAATAATGAATTTATTCTAAAAACGACAAAATCCTGTTATGGAGGATATGTACGAAACAAAGCTATCATTTGGTATCGGTGCAGGCTGATCGCGGGGTTCATTTGGTATCGGTGCAGGCTGATCGCAGGGGAAAGGATTCTACATATTCGCACGGCAATCTTGACGCACGCATACTACCACCGAGCGAACGCAACAAAATAAAAATTTTGTTGCGTTCGCAGTGTATTTATGTTATAATGATTACAGCGAAGTAACATTCCATCATTTTAATCCTTGTTTTTTCCGATTCTACTAGCTGTTAGCCGATTGCAGCAATTGCTACTATATGCTCCAAGACTTCTTATTATATTTGTATTATCAGTCATATAATCTCGCGAATTTCTTTTACAAATGTTACGCTTATAATCCGTCTGCTTTTTCTAAAATAATCACTCCAGCGATTCCATTTTATACTTCAATCAAATTGTATTGCGTCATACATTTTAATTCATACTATTACATAAATACATCATTATCTGATCAGTATTGTATTCCGGTACAGATTGTGTTACGATTGATTAAACGTTTGATTTTAATGTTTACGCAAGCGCATACGATATCCTTTATACATATCATTCATTGGACAGCCAACAATGGTTACATCATATCTCCCGTTTGTTGCTGAATAATCAATCTATTAAAAATAATATTATAATTTATAAACGAACGTTTGTTCGTTACTTTTTGAGGTGAAAAAAATGAGTAAATATGCTGATTGTCCGCAAATTTTAAGGGATTTTCTTGCATATCACGAGAATATCAAGGCGCAATCTCCCCGTACAATATCCGAATATTACCTTGATTTAAGGCTTTTTTTGCGATTTATCAGGCTTATGCAAAACGAAATGCCGCTTAGTACCGACATCAATGTGATACCCATAAAAGATATTGACATTGAATTTATTCGATCTATTACAACTTCTCAAATATTTGATTTTCTATCGTATCTGGCCAATGACCGTATTGCGAATCCGGATGCGCTTTCTCCGGAGCGAGGCATCAGTGCCACATCTCGTTCCAGAAAGTTGTCCGCAATTAAATCCTTCTATAAATACTTAACGATTCGTACAAAGCAGTTAACAGAAAATCCTGTTGCAGATCTGGAATATCCAAAGCTTCGCAAAAGCTTGCCCCGATATTTGACCTTTAAAGAGTCTGCCGCGCTGCTGCAGTCCGTTTCCGGGCCGAATGCAAAGCGTGATTACGCGATACTGATGCTGTTTTTAAACTGCGGAATCCGACGCAGTGAGCTTGTGGGACTAAACCTGAATGACGTCTACGAGGACCGAATTCGTGTTATTGGTAAAGGCAATAAAGAACGTTTTGTTTACTTTGGAACATCATGCAGAAAGGCCATCGAGGCCTATTTGCCTGAGAGAAACAAACAGGTCTTGTCCGACAACCGTGCGCTGTTTGGCTCGCGCGACAGCAATCGAATCAGTGTTACGGCAGTACATCGTCTTGTCAAAAAGGCACTGCTGCAGGCCGGTTTAGATCCCGAACTTTATTCTGCCCATAAACTGCGCCACACAGCAGCTACAATGATGTTATCCGGTGGCGTTGATGTAAAAACTGTTCAGGAAGTTTTAGGCCACGAAAATTTAAATACCACACAAATCTATACGCACATTGAGAATACGGAGCTGCGACTTGCTTCGGAAGCAAATCCGTTATCTAAAATTGACTATATTGAAGAGAATGAGGAGGGGACGTAGTCCCCTCCCCTGTTATTATATGGCAATTTCTATAGCCTGCCGAATATCCTTTGCACGATAAACAGCCATTCCTTTAGGAACATCCAGTCCTTCTGTTTTACTCATTGGGATAATGCACTTTGTAAATCCAAGGCGTGCCGCCTCAGATAACCTTTGATTTAAATTGGAAACGGAGCGAATTTCACCGGTGAGCCCCACTTCCCCGATTGCAACCAGATCAGCCGGAATCGCCTTATCCAAATAAGAGGAAGCCACTGCCAAAATTACAGGCAAATCTGCCGCCGGTTCATCCAATTGCAAGCCGCCGATTACATTGATATAGGCATCAAAACAGCTCAGCTTCATTGCTGCGCGTTTTTCAGCAACCGCCAAAAGCAAAGCCGCACGATTGTAGTCAAAGCCGTCTGATGTTCTTCGGGGAACATTGAAAGAGGTTTTGCTAACCAGTGCCTGAACCTCCGCAAGCACCGGACGTGTGCCCTCCATAACACAGGCAACGCATGTGCCTGAAGCGCCTTCAGGACGCCCTTCCAAAAGCATTTGAGAGGGATTGGGAACTTCTAATAACCCCTTATCGGCCATTTCAAAAACACCGATTTCATTGGTAGAACCAAAACGGTTTTTTGCGCCGCGCAGAAGGCGGTAGCAAGAGTGGGGATCGCCTTCGAAATACAAGACGCAATCCACAATGTGCTCCAGAACCTTTGGTCCTGCAATATTGCCGTCTTTATTGATGTGCCCCACAACTAAAACGGTGATGCCGCGGCTTTTGGCAATCTCCATCAAAATCATGGTACACTCTTTCACCTGAGATACACTGCCGGGAGAGGATTCATTATCCTCATTATACATCGTCTGTATGGAGTCCACAATCAGAATATCCGGCTGAATACTGTCCAGTGCGGAAAGGATGTCGTTCATTCTCGTCTCGGAAAGAACGAACAAATTGTCCGGTTCCACATTCAAGCGCTGAGCGCGCATTTTAAGCTGGCGTTCGCTTTCCTCGCCGGAAACGTATAAGACCGATCGCTCACTGCACAGGCAGTTGCATATCTGCAAAAGCAACGTGGATTTTCCGATACCGGGCGCACCGCCAACCAGCACCAAAGAACCGGCAACGAAACCGCCGCCCAATACCCTGTCCAGCTCCCCCATACCGGAGGAAAAACGAATTTCGTGGTCACCGTGAATGTCGGATATTTTTTGAGGATTGCGACTCTCCCCTACCGGCGCGGATTTGGCACGACCGGAGGGCGCAGAACGTTCGATGTGTTCCTGAAGGGTATTCCACGCACCGCAGGCTGGACATCTCCCCTGCCATTTTGGCGTTTCATTTCCGCAGGCGGTACAATAAAAAACACTTTTTGCTTTGGCCATAAATCAAGGCTCCCCTACTGTTTTTCTATATTATATCAGCTCTCCACAGTGGGGTCAAGTTGCATCTTTTCAAGAAAATCACTGCAGGCAGTAGAAATGACCATACAAACCTTTTTTTGGTAGTCGTCAGAACGAAGCAAAAACTCTTCTTCCGGATTTGAAAGGAAGCCACATTCGATCAAAACTGCAGGGCACGCAATGTGTTTCATAATGTATATGCCCTCCACAGGTTTTATTTTGCGATTACTTCCTAAGTTGATGGTGCAGACAAATTGATTTTGTATTGCTTCTGCAAGCAGTTTGCTTCCCTCCGTGGATGCGTAAAACACCTGTCCTCCGCGATAAAACGAATCTACAAAGTGGTTTTGATGAATGCTGAGCAGTACAGCACGGTCGGTGCTGTTGATTATGCGGACACGTTCTTTTAAATCCGATGCTTTTTTTGCAGCAATGGTATTGCCACTTGTATAGATTGAAACATCTTCTGTGCGAATCATTTTTGTGTCATAGCCCAGCAGATGCAGCAGATCCCGCAACCGCAAAGATATTTGCAAATTTATAGTGCTTTCCGCAACACCGGAACAGGACACAGCGCCACCATCAATACCTCCGTGACCGGCATCAATGACAAAACATACTGTATCCTTTTTTATGCCATTGCCCGAAAACACGGTCGCGGCACGATTTCCCCACAGCCCTGCAATTACAAATGCACCAATAATGACACAATAACCGGCAAATAATGATAATCTTCTTCTAAGCATAGCCCCCACCTCATAACAGAATATGTCCAACGAGCAAGGATGAGAACGTGCAAATAACAATAACCAGATGGTAACGCTCCATCTGGTTATTGTTATAAAAATGTGTTAATTCTGCCGCTGAATATCTTTACGCTGCAACAGCATTTGCATTTATATTATCTATAATCTTCTTAATACCGAGCCATACTGTAATATCTGTAAAGATCTCAACTACGCTGCCGTTATCAGTGAACGGGGCATCCTGCAAGACAGATAAATCCTTCATAAGACCATTGTGAACGATATATTCCACGATTTGGTTTACAAAGTAGATTTGATTACTATCCAAAGATGTGTCATTCAGAAACTCAGCGAAAGCCTCCTTGGCGGCATTCATATCCAAACCTACGATTTCACGGACAAATTCACCTAAAGGCTTGCTTCCATATTCGTTTTCGTAATCTTGCTTCGTTCCGACTTCGCTCCATAAGATGTTTTCCAGCACTTTTATGTCAGCGGTAGTGAGTGGCTGATTGGTTTTTAATTTTGCGATAACCTCGTTGTCCTGATTTTGACGAATATAGAACTCCGCTTTCATCTTGTAATTCTTAAGATCATCATTTTCCAGTTCAGACTCCTTCCAATCCATAGAAAGAATTTCATCTGCCAGGATTCTTGTATCAACGAGGACCCCCGGATGGATAATGTACTTCATCAAGCCACGCAGCTTTTCGCGAATCTGTTCAAACTCATTGATGCCGGCATCATCCACATAACTGGTATGTAGGATCTTGTTGATCAAATCCGCCTGTGCAGAGATCTCCGGAATATTCCCAACGGAGGCAATAAAGCTAACGCGCTTAAACAGATCCGATTTTGCCCTTGTATACTTTTTGCCAATCAAATACGCCAATTCAATACCATACATCAGCGAGTCAAACCGAACAGCAGACACTTCATCTGCATCCGGAATGATAAGCGGAGCCAAATGCTCTTGCATCTGTAGGGTGTTTTCATAGGTCAGCGTGGTGTAATTATCCGGGTTGGAATACAGTTCCACATATTTTAGATGCTGACGAACTGCAAAGTTATCTTTGTTCAGTTCCTGCACCTTGTGAACCATATCGTCTACCAAGCTACAGCGGAATGCGATTAAATCCCGTGTTTGATAAGCAATATCCTGTAGCTTAAAAGCGATCTGTGCCTTCAGGCTAAAGATCGTACCCTGCAATGCCAATTGATTGGCTGCTGGCCTGCCTTCTGCATACAATCGGAAAAACTCAAAATTACCGCAGAAGTCGAAGATATAGAACTTATCTTTATCCTCGCCGTCCCGTAACCCAGGACACAGGCGTGTTCCTCGCCCAATCATCTGCCAAAACTTAGCCTTACTCATAACCTTCTTAAAGAATACCAGGTTTAAGCACTCCGGCACATCAATACCGGTGTCCAGCATATCTACAGAGATTGCAATCTGCGGAAGCTTCTTGGGATCGGAGAACTCGTCAATCAAACTCTGTGCATAATTGATTTTATTATCGATCACCTTCGCAAAACCGGGTAAATGGGGATACTCTTGATTAAAGACCTGATAAATCTTCTCAGCGTGATTATGATTCTTTGCAAATATGATGGTCTTGCCCAGCTTCTGACCGTAGTCGATTTTTAGTCCTTCAGTCATTAATATATGCAACACCTGTCGAATTGTATCCACATTGAAGACCCATTCATTCAGTGCAGAGGACATGATTTTCTCGGGCAGTTCATCATTTTCATCGGCAAATTTTTCTTCGTATTCCTCTTTTTCCTCATCCGTCAGCTGGTCGTAAACAATACCCTCTTCCAAAAATTTAAGTTTGGTTTCCACAGTTATAAAGTCTACCAAATAACCGTCCTTAACTGCCTGGGCAAGTTCGTAGCCGTAGGTAGGAACACCGTTTTCCAGTTCAAAGACCTCGTAAGTATTCTTATCAATCTCGTCCTTGGGTGTAGCCGTCAGTCCTACCAGAGGCGCATCAAAGTAGTTGAAAATATCCCTGTACTTGTTGTAGATAGACCGGTGTGCTTCGTCACAGATCACCAAATCAAAATGACCGCAGGTAAACAGCTTGCCGTGTTCGTCCATCACATTGTCGATGCAGTGCATCATCGTTTGATACGTAGAAAACACACAGTGAGCTGTGTAATTATCTTTATCAACACATAGATTTGTGGTGGACAGATCAGGCAACAGGTTGGTAAAGCTCTTTTTTGCCTGATGCACCAGCGCATTGCGGTCAGCCAGGAACAAAATGTTTTTCACCCAGCCGTGCTGCAGCAGTACATCGCACAGGGCAATGACTGTTCTGGTTTTACCGGAGCCGGTGGCCATAACCAGCAATGCCTTGCGGCGGTTCTTTTGATCGAAGGCATCGCAGACGGCTTTGATCGCGCCCTCCTGATAGTAACGGCCTGCAATATGCTTCTTAACCATTACATTTTTGAGAGATACACGCATAGTACGCAGATTGAACATCTTCTCCAAATCCCGCTTGGAGTAGATGGTGGCACATTTCCGTTCCGGGTACTGACCGTCAATGATGTGAGTCTCAAAGCCATTGGTCAGGAAAATTGCCGGGCGGCGCTTGTATTTCTTTTCCAGAATGTCTGCATACAGTTCTGCCTGCTGTCTGCCGATGGCAACATCTTTGCAGGTTCTCTTTGCTTCGATAACAGCAAGGGGTTTGCCGTCGTCACCGAATAGAACGTAGTCAGCATAACCGACTTCGGACTTGTTGGGCATACCAGGCAGTTCGTATTCGTTGTACCAGTCTTTGCCTTCCACCCATCCAGCATCGATGAGCATAGTGTCGATATAGACCTTGCGGGTCTTGTATTCCGAAATATCCAAAGGCTTCGGAACGTAAGTTGGCTGCTGTTCCTCACGCTTGGAGGTCAGTTCTGCTTTGAGCGCCTTGTTTTCCTCAATAAGTTGCTGGATATCGATGGTAACGACGGGAGCAGGTGCTACGGGAGCAGGCTCTGCTTTCAGAAGCTCTGCATTAAAGGTCTGCTCCTCATATTCATCGGCATAGCAGTATGCCACAAAATCGAGGAAATAGAATAGGTTTTCAAGGGCAAGTTCTGCCTGTTCGGGTTTAATCGTGCGGGCAGAGTGTGCAGAATTGTTGCCCACAAGACGGATGAAGTCGATACGACGGAAGATATCATTGCCTACGATGTCCTTAAACTCTACTGTGTTGATAAGGGTGACAAAGGTGTCCTGATAGGGCATAACGAGACAGCTGTCAACAGAATACATCCACTTGACAGCAAACTCAGCAGCTCGCCTAATATTAAAGACACACGATGCCGTATCAATGCGATACAGTTTCTCAGCAGTAATTGCAACATCGGCAAAACTGCTGAATTTCGCATCCTTTTTTAGAAAATCAAAGTTTGTCATGTCTGACCACCCCTTGAGTAAAAGAATCATTCCGAATAAACAAAAGAAAAATCGTCCAAAATCGAGAAAAGACACCTGCTACAATTATTGCGCTGTTGCTTATTTAAATAATCAACAATTTTAATATCGCACATTTCTACAACTTTTCGGTCTTGAACAGGAATACGGTTATCGACCATCATAATTAAGATATCGGGACAAATAGGTATTGCGATAATACAGCCAAGCGAGCAGAGACCAGCAGAATCGCCACAATTTATTACGCAAACAGGGTTATCTGAGGTAATAAAAGGTTGGTCACTTTTGTTAAGGCTTATAATCCACTTTTTGTCCTCAAATACATTTGCAATAATATTTGCTGTTTTCATATTAAGAAGTTGGCCATTATGCAAATTCTTAATATAGTCCTCACTTATAATATGGTCGTAATAAATGCTGTTTTGGGGAATAATGGTTTTTAATTGCTCTACTAAATAAGATAGAAATCTTCTATGAGCAAGTGTGCGGACATATTGAATTGCAAAATGTGCGGCAAAGCTGGTCTTTTCCTTTGCTCCAAGAGTTTTAACAGATGTATTATGTATTCCGTCTACAAATGCTTTAAGTAACGTAGCATACTCTCCCTCAAAACCAGAAAAGCATACTTCTAACACATTGCTTTTTTCCTCCAGCTCTGCAATATCATAAAAACCATAATCGCTTGAAACATCATGTACAGCACGAACGAAATGTTTGTTTATCACTGTGTCGAACACATGTATCGGAGATTTTTGCGGCGATTTTTTGTTTTTTTGAAAACTGAAGTTCCAAAGATAGCAACACGGCACATAATGCTCGTTTGTAACTTTGCTCATTTTTCTCCTCTAGTTAAAACATATTACTTTTAACAGCATAATAGATAAACACTCTTTTAAGTGTTCTCAATATTCAAGTCCTGATTATACAAAGAATTTTCCAAGAAACATCAGCTGGTCTTCTTTTTCTCTTGTTAATTCGAAAACTTTATCCTGGACAACCGAAAAATGCTTTGCAATCTCATTCATGCAAATTTCGACTTCTTCATCGCTGTTTGCATTTAAGAGCCTGTTTCTAAACAGTTGCAGATTCTCGTAGCTTAACGGATTATCGCCCTCAACTAAAAAAGCCTCATAAAGTTCACGGGACATATTGTCAATAACAGATTGAAGCTCTTCAAATAAACCTGCAATTTCAATCCCGTCTTCAAAAATATCTCTTTTGACCCCCCAAGACTTTCTATAACAAAGATGATAATTCTTAAAACCATCAATCTGGTTTAATATGTCGCTTATTGAGGCTAATGTTGAAAACTCTTTTTGAAGAATAGCGCACTTGTTATTTCGCAAATTAGATAAGAAATAAAGCACCAATCCTGTAATTCCACCGCAGCCAGCAGATACAAACACTCCCGATAGCCACGGGTTGCTCTTATATGTACAATATGAGGCAACTAAAATACCAGCGGAGCAAATGAGAATTACAATCATCCATTTTAGGTTTGATAGCTTGAAAAATCGCTGTCGCAATTCTTTGCGCCGATTTTTTATAATTCGCTTTGTTATACTGTCTTTTTTCACGCCTTGCTCCTAACCAAAATATTTCTGCATAAGAGATTTCTTTAATTCTTCCAGTTCGGCAATACTTTGTTGTACTGCCATTTTTGATTTGTCGGTCTGTTCGACGAAGGCGGCAAACTGGTCTTGTAGATTTTTAGGCGGATTGGGTACTTGCATTTTCTTCAAGTCTGATGTTGTAATACTTGCTTGGTTGACCGCCTTTTTAGTAATGGTTGAAATGTACTCTTTTGCCATAGGAGTCTTGAAAAACCACTCTATATAAGTCGGATTATAAGAATCAGCAATGCGAGCACACAATAAGTTCATTCCGTGAATAATCGGTGTATCGAGTTGTCCCCTATATTGAACAGCTCTGCCCAAGTATGCGATGCTGTTGATATGTGAAATTAAGATATCTCCGTGATGCAAAATATAACTTTGATATTTCTCCAAATCCGTTATATCTGCATAACCAAGGCGGTCTATATTAAACACATCATTTGACAATGTCTCAATACGAGTAATTGGATAACCACCAGCACCTTTAGTTTGTTTAATGTTTGCTCCGTTCCTGAGAAACGCACAAACATTCTCAAACAAAACCTGTGGGTAATCAGCGTCCCCAAACAGTTCGATAAATCGGGATTTGGTGAGCTCGTCAAACAATTCTAACTGTTGTTTTTTTATCTTAATAAGTTCATCAACCGATGTTAAAGTATCAACAATTTCGGTCTGTTCCACAAGCGGTGGGAGAGGAATATCAATATTAAGTAAATTCGCCTTGGTCAAACTCGGAATTGTTACGGTAGTGTTGAGTGCTTCAAAGTCAAAATGTACACAAAAATAATATAAGTATTTGGGATGCAGTATGTCTTTCTTTGCTTGCAAACCAAATGCAGTATCTACATTCCAAAACGGAGTTTCAACATAAATAGGATTGTTGATTGTGCCTTTTCTTCCGATAATGACGGTGTATGGTTCGCAGATGTAATCATCGGCATAACCCATTATTCCACCACTACCATAGATAGGGTATTTACCGTTTGGGTTCTCAACCTGCTTTTGGTTTCTGCCGTTTTTTATTTCTAACACATCAGAAAATTTCATAGCAGCACCCCTTACAGTCCGAGCAAGTCATTGAGTTTTTCCATTCCCTCAGAGAACTGAATCTGCAAGTCGTACAGGTTTGTCATAATTTCCTGCGCAGAACGGTACTCAACTGCTTCGTAAACGGTCTTCTTATATTTGTTGATGGACAGGTCATAATCGTTGTCGATGATTTCCTGATTCGGCACGAAGAAGGACTTATCGGTTCTTTCTCTGCCGTCTTCGGCATCGAGGTTATGGAAGCGAGCGATGATATCGGGAATATCATTTTCGCTGACAGGGGTTCTCTTATCGTCTAGGCTATAACCGTCAGCAGTCATATCATAGAACCAAACCTTGTCCGTGCCGCCGTGGCCTGTCTTGGTGAAGATCAGAATACCGGTGGATACACCTGCGTAGGGCTTGAACACACCGCTGGGCATAGAGATTACAGCTTCCAGACGGTTGCCCTCCACCAGCTCCTTGCGGATCGCCTTGTGGGCGGTAGAAGAACCGAACAGAACACCGTCGGGAACGATACAGGCGCATCGACCGCCGGTTTTCAGCATCCGCAAAAACAGCGCCAAAAACAGCAGTTCTGTCTTCTTGGTCTTGCAGACCTTCAGCAGATCTGCGGATACGGTATCTCCATCCAGGCTGCCTTTAAAGGGAGGATTGGCAAGAATCAGGTCAAACTTTTCCTTGTCTGGATTCTGATCCGACAGGCTATCCCGGTACTCAATAAAGGGGCTGTCCACACCGTGGGTCATCATATTCATCGCACCAATACGCAGCATTGTCCGGTCCATATCGTAGCCGAAGAACATGTGATTCAAGAAGTGATCCTTTTTGACCCGATCAAAGAAAATCTCTTTCTTATGGTTTTCCATCAGGTGTTCTTCCGATGCCACCAAGAAACCGGCAGTACCGCAAGCAGGGTCACAGATCGTAAACTCCGGCTTCGGTTGCATCAGTTCCACCATCATCTTGATAATATGGCGTGGCGTGCGGAACTGACCATTCAGACCGGACTGAGCAATCTTGGAGAGTAGATATTCGTATACATCACCGCGGATATCGCTGTCCTTCACTTTCTCCATTTGGTCGTAGATTTGATCAAGGCAATCCACTACCTTGCTCAGCAGCAACGGAGTGGGCAGCTTAAAAATGGCGTCACCCATATACTTGGAGTATGCACTATCCTTGCCGCCGCCCAGGTTTTTGATAAACGGAAACACCCATTCCTGCATAACAGAATACATTCTGCCAGCATCAAAATCGTGGAACACAGACCATTTTAACTGCTTGCCGTCGATCTTCCGATCCCCTACCTGCACTTCATCTGCAAAGATACTCTCAAAGGGCAGCCCCAGCATTGCGCTTTCTTTGGCGCGTAGACTGTCGGTGGCATCCAAATCATGAATGAACATCAAATAAGTGATTTGCTCAATCACATCCAAGGGATTTACCAAACCGCCTGCGGCAAAAATATCCCACAAGCCGTCAATTCTATTTTTCAGTTCGCCTGTGACCATTACTTAAATCCTCCCAAGTGTATAAAACTTTCTATATATCATCTTTTTGTATTTATAAGAAATAAATTTCAAATTTAATTATATCATATGGCGAAAAAAGTCGCAACCTTTATTCGGAATAATCCTTATAACGGTGCATCCTGAACGTTCACAGGTAAGAACGCATCGTCCATATCTGACATAGAATGACACGGAACGACGGTTCTAAAACATTCAATAGGAGGAGTATTATGAACAAAGAAGATCGGAATATGGGCGAAGGCCGCCTTCCTGCAATGGCGCCCTTGGCAAATCCTTATGTTCCCTTTCAATTAGATAATCCTGCAAAATACGAGCCGAGAACGGCTTTAGTGCGCGGGACACTGTTTGCAGGACTGGATCTGCCTTTTATGGGAATGGTCAACAAGCAGGAACAGCCTGTAACGCCTACAACTCAGCTACAAGTCATTTCGTTTGCAATTCAGGAATTGGCATTATATCTGGACACCCACCAAAACGACAAGGAAGCCTTTGAGCTTTACACGCAGATGCAGTGCCTGTATGAAGAAGCAAAGAAGGAATTTGAGAATCAAAACGGTCCGATGAATCACTTCTCAGTAAACAATAACAAAACCTATAAGTGGTTAAACGATCCGTGGCCCTGGGAATACGCAAAAAATAAGGAGGTATAAGTATGTTTATCTATGACAAGAAACTGCAATATCCCGTAAAAATAGATAAGCCGAATCCTAAACTTGCCTCCATCATCATTTCCCAGTACGGCGGTCCTGACGGCGAGCTGGGCGCATCCTTGCGTTATCTGTCCCAACGGTATTCTATGCCTTTTGACGAGCAGAAGGGTTTACTGACCGATATAGGCACTGAGGAGTTGGGGCATTTGGAAATGGTGGGCGCGATTATTCATCAGCTTACACGCAATTTAAAAGACAGCCAGATCGAAGATTCTGCCTTTGCGCCGTACTTTGTGGATCACACAGCAGGCGTATACCCCACCGCTGCTTCCGGTTTCCCCTTCTCTGCCGCATCCATGGCTGTCAAGGGCGATCCCATCGCTGACCTGACCGAGGACCTGGCAGCAGAGCAAAAAGCACGGGTCACTTATGACAACATCTTGCGCCTGAGTGACGATCCTGACGTGAACAACGTGATTAAATTCTTACGCCAAAGAGAGATTAATCACTTCCAGCGCTTTGGTGAGTCGCTGCAGCTTCTGAGGGAAAAATTGAACCAAAAAAATGTTTATTATATGAATCCGGCAATAGATATCTGAAAAAATAAGGGGACGATGAGCATCGTCCCCTTTACGTATTTACTAATATGTTCTATTTGTTAGAATATTTGAAAGGTCAGTAAGATATTGAATATCCGTAAAGCAGTTTAGTGCGGAAATTGCACCTGCTGTATAACGTGCAACAAGTTCCTCACATTTTTGAAGTTCGTATAATTGGACGAATGTATTTTTGTCGGTGTCCGTTCCGGTTGCTTTGCCCATTTCAGCGGCACTGCCGATCACGTCCAGCATATCATCCCGAATTTGAAAAGCAAGTCCTAAATTACGTGCAAATTCTTCGGCGGCAGAGATTTGAGCATCGTTTCCGTTTCCGGCAATAACGCCCAGCTTACAGGCGGCAACAATCAAAGCACCGGTCTTACGGCTGTGAATTGCAAGAATGTCTTCTTCTGTACACTGCTTGCTCTCCCCTTCTATGTCCAAAACCTGTCCGCCAACCATACCCAACGCACCGGCGCAGAAGGATAATATCTCCACAGCCTGTATACGTTGCTCAGCAGATAATGGAGCCGTTGCAATATGGTGGAATGCCTCCGTTAAAAGGGCATCACCGGCAAGCACAGCAGTAGATTCCCCATAGACTTTATGGTTTGTGGGAATTCCACGACGAAAATCATCGTCATCCATACAGGGCAAGTCATCGTGAATCAGACTATAGGTTTGAATCATTTCAATTGCCGCTGCAAAAGGAAGTGCCTGTTCCCAGGTGCCGGAACACAGTCTGCAAAACTCCAGCACAAAAATGGGACGAAGTCGTTTTCCACCTGCCATTAAGCTATAGCGCATAGCCTCAAACAGCTTCTGCTGTGGCTCTGACGGATAAATAAAGCATTGACGATTCAGATAGTCATCAATGATGTTTTTATACTGCGCGGTTTTTAAATCAACGGTCTTCTCCATCCGGTAGCATCTCCTCTGTGAACTGTCCATCGGGTTGGACTACAATTTTAGTGACCTGCTGTTCTGCGTGATCCAGCATCAGAGAACACTGCGCAACCAAATCTGTACCTTCCTGAAACAGCTTCATTGATTCCTCCAATGGAGCATCTCCGCGCTCCATTGTGCGTACAATCTGCTCTAACCGCTTCATATTTTCTTCAAAAGTAGGCTTTGTATTACTCATAATAACACTCCTGTTCATTCCACTACGGCACGAAATGTTCCGTCACTGACAACGATATCAATCTGATCAGAATGTTTCACCTGCTTCACAGACGAAACAACAGCACCATCCGATTTTTGGGTGACACAATATCCTCTGGTTAACACCTTCAGCGGACTCATAGCATCCAGCTTGGAAGTTTGAGCCGTAAATCTCTGCCTGTGTATATGCAAGGATCTTGTATAAGCCGATGCCAATTTGGTTTTAAGCGCGTCCATATCTGCCCGTCGCTTTTGGATATAGCCATCCGGACTTTTCAGCGCCGTGCCGGCTGAAAGCGTATTCAGACGAATACGGCAAGTCTTAATCTGTCTGCGTAATGCTGTAATCATAGATGCCGAATAAGAATCCAGCATTTGACGCAACGCATCTTGATCAGGAACTGCCAATTCTGCGGCGTTGGAGGGGGTTGCGGCACGAAGATCTGCCACATAGTCGGAGATCGTAACATCAGGCTCGTGTCCTACAGCGGATATTACCGGGATTTCGGACGCATAAATCCCGTAAGCCACAGGCTCTTCATTAAATGCCCACAAATCCTCAATAGAGCCGCCACCGCGACCAACAATCAAAACATCTGCAAGCCGATGTCGGTTTGCAAAAGCAATTGCAGCGGCAATCTCCCCTGCTGCTTCCGCCCCTTGTACACGAGCAGGAAGTAAACGGACTTTCGCAAGTGGGTAACGTTTACGAAGTATCCGAAGCATATCGTGCAGTGCCGCACCGGCAGCGCTCGTAATAATGCCGATGGTCTGCGGATATTTAGGAATTGGTTTTTTGTGTGCCTGATCGAATAAGCCCAGCGCGCTCAGCTTCTTTTTGAGCTGTTCAAACGCAATATGCAAATCACCCAACCCGTCAGCATTCAACGCCGTGCAGTATAGCTGGTATGCGCCGTCACGGGGATACACGGATATAGAACCGAAGGCAATGACCTTCATACCGTTTTCCGGGCGAAACTTTAGCCGAAAGGCATTGCCTTTGAACATTACAGCCTTTAATGTGCCGCCGTCATCCTTCAGCGTAAAGTAGTGATGACCGGAGGGATAAAGCTTATAGTTACTGATCTCTCCACGGACAGCAACACTTCTCAGCAGGGGATCCTGATCCATTTGAGATCGAATGTACTCGTTAATTTGTGTAACAGTTACAGGTTTTAGCTCCATATTATCCCTCCAAGGCTCGGTGAGTCAGGACAGCGACCCCTAAGGCGTTATCGGTGGAAAAACGTGGCTCAGAGAAAATCGGGTCAAATTTCGCCATTGTAGACCTGAGAAGGCTATTAGATGCAACGCCACCAGAAAAAACAACCGGTATATCCGGATAAAGCTTTACGGCATTCTCCGTTGCTTTGCATACTGCGTAAGACATACATCTTAAGGCGTATGCCGCAGTTTCTGCTTCATTTTTAGTACGCTCAAAGTACTGTTGCACCTTGTTTTGTACGCCCGATAAGGAAAAATCAAGCTCAGAACATTTTACGCGAAAAATCTCCCGGTCGGATGCGTTAAGACTAAGCTGGTCAATATATTTTCCTGACGGAAATGGCAGATTCAACAACTGCCCTGTTCGGTCTATCAGCTGGCCTGCTGAAATATCGGTTGTACCGCCGATTTTAGTGCAATGTACATTTTTCCCATCCGGTGTAACATAAAGCAATTCGGTTGTGCCACCGGACAAATGCCACGCAAGATGGGGTTGATCAAGCAAGTCCAATCGTCCTGCACTCCACAGAGAGGCGGCAATATGGCCTTGCTGGTGGGAAAACTCCAGAAGCGGACAGCCAATTGCGCCACTGAGTATTTTGGCGTGAGAAAAACCTACCATAAAACAGGGCATATAACTGCCCTCCACCGCACGGGGGCGCGTGCTTACACCGACTGCTCGAATATCGGCTGCCTTTAAATCGGAAAATAGCCTGTCGGATAGCTCCGGCAGGCTTTTATTGTGTCCAAAAACAGCATCACTCTGGCGCAAACCTAAAGCACCTTCCCGAACAGGAAGAAGCTTTGAATAGTTTTCGCCGTCAATGCCATCAAAATATGCAATTGAGGTCGTGTAATTACTGGTGTCAAAACCGATAACTTGCATTATTTCTCCTCAGCTTCAAGATTTCTGGCGAACGAACCCAAAATGCCGTTTACAAAAGCGCCGGTATCGTCTCCATCATACAGTTTCGCGAGACGAACGGCTTCTGCAATCGCAACACCGGTGGGTACATCATCAACAAATTGAATCTCAAAAATGGCAAGCTGTAAAATCGTTCTTGTCAGTTTGGAAATCCGAGAAACATCCCAGCCAATGGAATACTGACGAATAACATTATTCAGATCGTCAATCCGATTGGCAACACCGGACACGACACCGTCTATGTAACGGATCTGCTGGCGACTTGGACGATCTGCGTAAAGCGCACTTTCCCCAGCAAGCAGGCTGTAATATTCTTTTTCCAAACGGGCTGCAATGATTTTATCAGGCTCTTCGCCTGTAAATTCTCTGCCATATATGAGATGAACAGCCAGTTCTCTGGCATCTGATCTTGTCATAGGAACTCCTTACCGACTTGAAATCTCACAAATGTTAACGTTTACAGAGGCGACCTTTACACCGGTCATTGCCTCAACTGCATCAGAAACTGCTTTTTGAACAGCTCCGGCGATGGCAACAACATTCTGGCCGTACTGAATTACAATATTGCATTCAATGCCGACGTTGTTATCATCCACCACAATGACTTTGATACCCTTATACCAATTATGTTTGCCAACAACCTCGGTGATATCAGCACCGGGCTTTGTGCTCAGGCCAACAACGCCTTCCACATCCTTCACGGCGTTGGAAATAATTGTACCAATAACATCCTCAGAAATCATTATATTACCGTGCTTTTGGGGTTGCACAATATACTGTTTTGCGTCTGCCATAAAATAACCTCCAAAACATCACCGTATCTAATAACGGCATACTTTTGTTTATTGTATCACAAAAATGAAAAAATACAACTATTTTATTCTGTTGCTGCCGTATTTCTTCAGTTATACCGTCGTCAAAATCTGGGTGAGAAGTTCAACCACTTTTTCCATATCCTCAACAGGAATATACTCAAATCGACCGTGAAAATTCTCGCCACCGGTACACAGATTTGGGCAAGGAAGTCCCTCATAGGACAGACGTGCACCGTCAGTACCACCACGAATGGGAACGATCTTCGGCACAATACCAACATTTTGCATTGCCTTTTCTGCCCGCTCCACAATATACATACAGGGCTGAATTTTCTCAAGCATATTAAAATAGCTGTCACGCAGTTCAACTTTGACAGTATCAGCTCCGTATTTCTCGTTCAGCTGATCAGCAATTTCCTGCATAATCGCTTTTTTGCGATTAAACTTCTCCATATTATGGTCGCGGATAATATAACGCAAAACTGTTTGCTCTACTTCACCGGTCATATCGGTCAGGTGAATAAAGCCTTCGTAGCCTTCTGTGTGCTCCGGTTTTTCCATCGCAGGCAACAGGCTTTGGTATTCCATCGCAATATACTGAGAGTTGACCATTTTATCCTTTGCAGAGCCGGGGTGAATATTTAAGCCGGAAAAAGTAACTTTTGCACTTGCCGCGTTGAAATTTTCGTATTCCAGTTCACCTAACGCACCGCCGTCTACAGTATAGGCATAATCTGCGCCAAATTTTTGCACATCAAACAAATCGGCACCTCTGCCAATTTCCTCATCGGGTGTAAAGCCGATTTTCAATGTGGCGTGGTTCATTCTCACTTTCAAAAGATGTGCGGCACAGCTGAGAATCTCCGCTACACCGGCCTTATCATCCGCACCCAAAAGCGTTGTTCCGTCTGTAACAATCAATCGTTTTCCTTTGTGATTGGACAGGCTGGGATAATCGCTTTCGCGAAGCCAAATATTCTGCTCTTCATTCAGAAGTACATCGCCGCCATCATAACGCACAATGCGGGCCTTGATATTTTCACCGGAAGCATCAGGTGAAGTATCCATGTGCGCAATAAGTCCAATAACAGGCAGACGGGGATCGCCGGGCACAGTGCCATATACATAGCCGTGTTCGTCAATATGTGCGTCTGTTATACCCATTTCCAGCATCTCTTTTACAAGCTGATTTCCAAGGACCAGCTGCTTTGCGGAAGAAGGACAAGTTTCTGAAAATTCATCGGATTTCGTATCAAAATTTACATAACGCAAAAAACGTTCAGCAACAGTTTCCATATATGCTCCTTTACTAATGAAGCCGCCAAAAGGCGGCTTCAAAAGGTTTTATTTTGCAGCATTGACCAGCTCAGCGGTATCCTGAGCGATCATCAGCTCTTCGTTGGTGGGAACAACCCAAACCTGAACGGAAGAATCGGGTGTGGAAATGCACATTTCCTTACCGCGAACCTTGTTCTTCTCGGGATCCAGCTTCACGCCCATAAAGCCCAGGTAATCACAAATAGCCTGACGAGTTTCAGGACCGTTTTCGCCAACACCGGCGGTGAAGGTCAGAATGTCAATGCCGTTGAGCGCTGCAGTGTAGGAGCCAACATACTTGGCAACTTCATAGCAGAACTTATCCAGAGCCAGCTGGCACTTCTCGTCGCCATTAGCGGCACCGTCTTCCAGATCACGGAAGTCGGAGGAAACACCGGAAATAGCCAAAACACCGGACTTCTTGTTGAGCATATTGAGGCATTCATCCACGCTCATACCGTACTTGTTGCAAATGAACTGTACAACGCAGGCGTCAATATCACCGGAACGGGTACCCATAGGAACACCGGCCAAAGGAGAAAGACCCATGGAAGTATCCATGCACTTTCCGTCCTTTACAGCGGACAAGGAAGAGCCGTTACCCAGGTGGCAGTTCACCAGCTTAAACTCATTCTTGCCCAACAAAGCAGCAACACGACGGGCAATATACTTATGAGAAGTACCGTGGAAGCCATAACGACGAATATCGTCATTTTCGTAATACTCTGCAGGAATGGCGTAACGATATGCCTTGGGGGGCATTGTCATGTGGAAAGCGGTATCAAAAACAGCAACCTGAGGCTTACCGGGCATAACAGCCTGGCATGCACGAATACCCATCAGGTTTGCAGGATTGTGCAAAGGTCCGAGGGGGATGCAGTCTTCGATTGCCTTAATACAAGCATCATCAATAATGCAGGAATCAGAGAACTTCATGCCGCCGTGAAGCACACGGTGACCGACAGCGTCAATTTCGTCAACACTCTTGATCACACCGTGCTCTGCATCCTGCAGGATGTCCAGAACAGCAGAAATAGCCTCAGAATGGGTAGGCATGGGAATTTCCTTGACAACCTTTTTGTCGCCAACCTTGTGGGTTAAGCGGCCGTCAATGTAAATGCGTTCGCACAAGCCCTTTGCAGTGACATCGCCGGTCTCAGGATTCATCAGCTGATATTTCAGGCTGGAGCTGCCGGCATTGATAACCAATACGTTCATTGAGAAAATCCTCCTAAAAATTGTTTTCTTTTTTAAGCTTATGTGATATGATAATTATAACCCGAGATATTGTATACTATTTTTAAATTTTTCTCAACCCCTAATAGGAAAAATTTTTCAATTAAGGAGGGATATTTTTGAAAATTATTGGAATTATTTGCGAATATAACCCACTTCACATTGGACACCATAAGCACATTCACGCGATACGGCAAAAATATCCCGATAGCATTATTGTGTGCCTGATGAGCGGTAACTATGTGCAACGGGGAACGCCTGCAGTTTTTGATAAAACGCTCAGGGCAAAAGCGGCACTATTGAGCGGCGCAGATCTCGTCTTGGAATTACCGGTCACTGCGGCGCTTTCCTCTGCCGAAGGCTTTGCGTATAGCGGCGTTCGGATTTTAGGCGGCTTTTGCGATATTCTTTCCTTTGGTGCAGAAGATCCCGACTGTGAAAAGCTGATGCAGGCGGCACAAGCACTTTTGTCGGAAGAATTCTCCGCAAAGATCAAAGATGCTATGGCTGCAGGTTGCTCCTTCCCTGCTGCGCGTCAAACCGTCTTAGAGCAATTGGGATGCAGCGTGGACGCAGTATCCAAACCCAATAACATTTTGGCAACGGAATACTGCAAGGCCATTATTGCCCTCAATTCCACGATGATTCCCGATCCTATTCAGCGTTCAGGAGACTATAACGACGAAACGATTGACGCCGAAAACCCCTCTGCTACCGCAGTGCGCCGTTTAATATTGGAAAACACATCGTGGATAGGCTATATTCCAAAAGCGGCGCAGAAAACCTTTCAGGACGCTGCAGCACATCATATTGATGCCGGGGAACGTGCAATCCTTGCAAAATTGCGCACAATGCGTGATGATGAATTTGAAGCCATACCCTTTGGGTCTGAAGGTTTGTGGAGAAAGCTAATGAAAAATGCAAGAACGTTTTCAACACTTTCTGATATCATTGATGCGACCAAATCCAAAAGATATACACGCACCCGTATAAACCGAATGATTATGTGCGCGTTTCTCGGTTTGACAACGGAAGATCTCAACTCCCCTGCCCCGTATGTGCGTGTACTTGCACTGAATGATTCCGGGCGAAAGGCTTTGGTTGCAGCGAGAAAAACAGGGCTCTTCCCCAATCTTGGTGATCGAATCGATCACCCCTATCAGGAAATTGAAAACAGATGTAACAATCTATACGGTCTTTTTGCTGTCCACACCCCCGATGCCCCCAATCAAAAAGCAAGACTTTACTTTCAAGAATAAATATACGCCATCCATTTGCGGATGGCGTATATTTATTAAATACATTTACCTGTCACCTTGTCCCAGTCCGTCATTTCTTAAAAAAGATGAATGCAAATTACTCTTACTGTTGTTCCTTCTTGTTTAATCGAGTAATGAATACCAGTTGCACCGTTATTTATTCCCATTGAAATATTTTTTTCATAATTTGGTGGATAATCGGACTCTTCGACATAGAAATTCTTATCTTTGCTGCAATATGAATATATGCATTCATAGACCTGATCAGAAAAATCCTCGTCGCAATTTTCCCAGGTGAAATAGAGATCAGTCAAAGTTTTATTTTTCGCAAAGAAAACTCTAACCGACGCTTCATGGCCAAGTACATTTGCTCTATAAATATATATGTTTTTTCCGGTAACCTGTGCATCTAACCATTCTTCAACCGGTTCACCAAGGAGTTGTGCCGTTTGCTTTGGCGTAGATTTCCAGGAAAGACCCTCGACCAGCGGGATTGGAATGTTGCCCTTTCCACTGAAAACAAAGATCAATAAAGGTATAACGACTACAAGCACAACAATTGCAATAATAGACACTTTCTTCATAAAATTACCTCCTTATGTGAAGATGGAACGCCGGGGACAAGGGGACGGTTCGGGGACAAGGGGACGGTTAATGCGAAAATAACCGAGGAAAAATCCAAGGGAGCGCCTAAAAAAGGGCGCAAAAGGTTTGCCCTGTCAAGCAGGACGACAAAATGTATCC
>JAFTVV010000023.1 GCA_017465625.1 Oscillospiraceae bacterium
AGGGTAAGCGAAGCGCAGTCGCGGTAGTGAATGACAGCCTGGTAGGCTGTCAGAGCCGCGACCGGACGCCCGCAGGCGTTGTCGAAAATCTCTGATTTTCGACTGGGGGATATCGCTTTTTTCTTCTCTTTCAACTAAAAAATCGGGACGGCGAATGCCGTCCCGATTTTGCATTAATAAGCGATGGGTTGGGTGTGCCAAATCTCTTCCGCATACTGGCGGATGGTGCGGTCGGAGGAGAACTTCGCACCGCTGGCCACGTTCATCAGGCACTTGCGGCCGAATGCCAAACGGTCTGCGTAATCGGCATTCGCCTGCAGCTTGGCGCCGATATAGGAGGCGTAGTCCAGCAGCAGGAAGTAGTGGTCTGCCTGATGCCAGTGGGTACCGTCCAAAAGTGCGTGATACAAATCCCGTTGCTGGTCATCCGTGGGCACGGTGCCGTCCACCAAAGTGTCGATGGCGCGGTGCAGGTGGGGATTGGAATCGTAGATGCCACGGGGATAATAACTGCCCTTGGTGGCGTTGATTTCCGGCACAGTCGCACCGAAAATGTAGTTGTTTTCCATACCTGCTTCCTTGACGATTTCCACATTGGCACCGTCCAGTGTGCCCAGGGTCACAGCACCGTTGAGCATCAGCTTCATATTGCCGGTGCCGGAGGCCTCTGTGCCTGCAGGGGAGATCTGCTCGGAAATGTCGGCGGCAGGAATAATGTGCTCCGCATAAGAGCAGTTATAGTTCTGCACAAAAATGACCTTCAGCTTATCTGCTACCGCAGGATCGTTGTTGATCATAAAAGCGATGCGGTTGATATAGCGGATAATGGCCTTGGCACGGGCATAGCCGGGTGCGGATTTTGCACCGAACAGGTATACGGTGGGCTGGAAGTTGGGCAGCTCCCCGTTTTTCAGGCGGAAGTAGATGTCCACGATGGACAAAGCGTTCAGCAGCTGACGCTTGTATTCGTGAAGGCGCTTAACCTGCACATCGAACACAAAGTCGGGATTCAGCTTGATGCCCTCCTGCTTTTCCAAAACCTTGCAAAGCTGCTCCTTCTTGGTGCGCTTGATGGCGTTGAACTGACGCACCATATCGTCGTCAATCATGCCCTTGAGTTTGCCGATGCGGTCCAGATCGGACAGGAAGTCACCGCCAATGCGGTACTTGATCATCTGGGTCAGCTCCGGGTTGCACAGACCCATCCAGCGACGGGGGGTCACACCGTTGGTCTTATTCTGGAAGCGTTCCGGATAGGCGGCATACCAATCCTTAAACACATCGTCCTTCAAAATCTGAGAGTGGATCTCTGCCACGCCATTGACGTAGCTGCCCACATAGACGCTCAGGTTTGCCATGTGCGCGGTATGATCCTTTACAATGAACAGGTTGGGATGCTCGCTTCTGAGCTTGCTGTCCAAGCGGAGAATGATGTCCACGATCTCCGGTACCACACTGCCCAGCAAATCCAGATTCCACTTCTCCAGCGCCTCACCCATAACGGTGTGGTTGGTGTAGGAGAAGGTCTTTTGTGCCACTTCAAAGGCCTTTTCAAAGGTCATACCCTCTGCCATCAGCAGACGGATCAGCTCCGGAATGGACATTGCCGGGTGGGTGTCGTTGAGCTGAATGGCGTAATGGTCGGCAAAGTTGCTCAGGTCGTTGCCGTGGGCCGTCTTATAGGTGCGAATCATATCCTGCAAGGAGGCAGAGGACAGCACATACTGCTGCTTAATACGCAGGCGCTTGCCCTCCCAAGTGGAGTCGTTGGGGTAGAGGACACGGGTAATGTCTTCTGCCTTGTTCTTCTGCGTCAGGGCGCGCAGATAGTCCTGATCGTTAAAGGCGTTAAAGTCCAGTTCCTCTTCCGCTTCACACTGCCACAGACGGAGTGTGCCCACGTTCTTTGTGCCATAGCCGATCACCGGCACGTCGTAGGGGACAGCATTCACGGTCTGGTCGGGGAATCGGACCTTTACAGTGTGGTTATAGCGGCGGTAGGACCAGGGGTCACCGTACTTTGCCCAGTCGTCAGCGGCCTCCACCTGAGAGCCGTACTGGTCAAACTTCTGCTTAAACAGGCCGAAGCGGTAACGCAGGCCGTAGCCGGACAGCGGAATATTGGTGCTGGCGGCAGAATCTAAGAAACAAGCGGCCAATCTGCCCAAGCCGCCGTTGCCCAATGCAGCGTCCTCGATGTCTTCCAAAATGGAAAGATCTACGCCACGCTCAGCAAACAGCTTCTTCATCTCGTCCAAAATGCCCATATTGAACATATTGGAATACACCAGACGGCCAATCAGATACTCCGCGGAAAAATAGTAGGCCTTGCGGTGGTGCATACGGGTATGCTTGCTGTTGTTCCAGTTGTCGCTGATGGCCATCATCACAGCCTCACCCAGTGCCTCGTGCAATTCCTGGGCGGTAGCATCCTTCAGGGCCACGTCGTAGGTATATTTCAGCCGTGCTTCTGTAAATTTCAGAATACCAAGGCAATCATAACTCATTTTTCTTCTCTCCAATTCTATGGTTTTAAGTTAAATGCGACCGTAAAGTGCGGTCAGCTTATAGATTTTTTCAGCCAGCTCGTCGGTGCAAAGACCGTCCTGCACACGCCACGTCCAGTTGGTGCCGTCGGAAGTGCCGGGGCAGTTCATACGGGCCGCACCGGAAAGGTTCAGATAGTCCTGCAGCTGCACAACGCAGATTCGGGAGACGCTGGCACAGGCGGTGCGGATTGTGCCCCAAACGTAACCCTCCTGCTCAGAAAGGGCCATATAGCTTTTGGCGTATTCCACCGCTTCTGCATCTGCGGTCTCGAACCACTGGCGCATAGTCATATTATCGTGGGTGCCGGTATAACACACAGAATTTTCCGGATATGTGTGGGGCAGGTAATCGGAGGGCTCTTTGGAATCAAAGGCAAACTCCAAAACCTTCATCCCCGGCCAGCCGGAATCGTCCCGCATTTTCAGAAGCGAAGGGGTCAGATACCCCAAATCCTCCGCAATCAGTTCAAGCTTCGGAAGACCGGTCTTGACTGCGTTGATGAAGTCCATATTCGGCCCTTCCACCCAGTGACCGTTCCGGGCAGTGCTGTCTGTGGCAGGTACGGACCAGTAGGCTTCAAAGCCGCGGAAATGGTCCAGCCGCACAATATCATACAGCTTGCCGGCAGCACCTAAGCGGCGCAGCCACCAGCCGTAATGCTCTTTTTTGTGGGCTTCCCAGCGGTACAGGGGGTTGCCCCAAAGCTGACCGTCGGCAGTAAAGCCATCAGGCGGCACGCCTGCCACAGCCTCCGGCTTCAGGTCACCGTCCAACTGAAACAGCTCGGGATTTGCCCAAACATCCACCGAATCCATAGGCACGTAAATGGGCACGTCACCGATGATGCGCACATTTTTCTTGTGGGCATAATCACGCAGAGCGTTCCACTGCTTAAAGAACAGGTACTGCACAAAGCTATAGAAACGGATGCTGTCACGCAGATTTTGACGGGTCTGCCACAGCGCATCGGGGTTGCGCTTTTTCAGCTGATCCGGCCAACTAAACCAGGGAAGACCCTGATATTCGTCCTTCAGTGCCATATATAAGGTAAAGTCCGGCAGCCAGTCACCGTTTTCACGGCAAAAAGCTTCCAGTGCTTCTGCGTCCGTAAATCGGCTGTAGGCCTTGCGCAAAACCGGCAGACGGTGCTGATACAGCAGACCGAAATCCACCTTTTCTGCGTTGCCGCCCCAGAAAATACCGCTTAGCTCTTCACTTGTCAGCAATCCGTCCTGCACCAGTGCATCCAAATCAATGAGATAGTGGTTGCCTGCGTAGGTGGAGCAGGACTGATAGGGGGAATCACCGTAACCGGTGGGAGAAAGGGGCAAAATCTGCCACAGGGTCTGCCCTGCTTTTTCCAGAAAATCTATAAACTCCAGTGCACTTTTTCCCATTGTGCCCACGCCATAGGGGGCAGGTAAAGAGGTAATGTGCATTAAAATGCCACTATGTCGCATAATATTCTCCTTTGCATCAGGGACGTTTTTCGACAAAAATATCACCAATAAGACTACCAATAAATACGCGGAAAGTCAAGTTTAAAATACTGCCAATCAGCCTGCAATCAGCTTAAATGCGCCGTATGCGCCTGCATCATTGCCCAAGGTGGCAATGGAAAAGTCCACATCGCTGTTTGCGTGGAAAACGTGCTTTTTAAAGTAAGGCAGCAAGCCATCAATCAATACCTGACCTGCCTTGCTGACGCCGCCGCCCAAAACCACACGGCTGGGGTTGGTAACACAGCACAGACTTGCCAAAAATTCACCCAAATAGGCAAAATACCGTTCACGGGCAAGAAGCGCAAGATGGTCGCCCTCTTCGGCAGCTTTGAAAATCTGATAGCAGGTCAGCTCCCGTTCACGCAGAACGGAGGGCTCATCGGAATTTTGAAGCACCTGCTTTGCCAGCCGCACCGCACCGGTTGCGGAGCAATACTGCTCGGCACAGCCGTACTTGCCACAGCCACAGGGCTCGGTCTCGTCCCGATTGAGTACCACGTGGCCGATTTCACCGGCCGCGCCGTGAGCGCCCAGCAGAAGACGTCCGCCGACCACCAGTCCACCGCCAACACCGGTGCCCAAGGTGACAAACAGCAGATCCTGACTGCCTGCGCCGCTGCCCTTCCAACATTCGCCCAAGGCGGCAACGGTGGCATCGTTTCCTGCCTTTACTGCAAGACCGGTGAGCGCACCCAGCTGCTTATGAATATTGAAAACGCCCCAGCCCAAATTGCTGCAGCCGTTGACCACCCCATCGTCACTGACCGGACCGGGTACGCCAATGCCGATGCCCAGCAGGCAGTCGGTGGGGATGTTGTGCTCGCTTACATAGTTTTGCAGAGAACGGGCAATGTCCGGCAAAATATTTTTGCCACAGTCTGTACAGTCGGTGGGAATCTCCCATTTGGAAATGAGTGTGCCGTTTTCGTCGAAATAGGCAATCTTGACGGTGGTGCCGCCCAAATCTACACCAAAGCCATACTTCATAATATGTACCCTCCTGATCATTGCCGCAGGTTTGCCCCATACGGGCGGCGGCATATTCGCATACTGCGTGATTTTACTGTTTCATTATACCCGTTTTTGCAGTGCATTTCCATAGGAAAATGCGATTTTGTCAATTATTACAGAAATTTTTTTTCATCCTCTTGCGTTTAGGCTAGAATTGCGGTAAAATAAACGAACATCATCTGAAAGGACGACCCATTTTATGATTAAAGTTGATATATCCAACGTTTGGGGAACACTTTCCCTGCCTGATTTGCTGGCAACCGAAAAGGAAGTCTTCGACGCCCATCAAATGCTGATGGAGGGCAGTGGCGCAGGTAACGACTATCTGGGCTGGCTGAATCTGCCCGTCAGCGAAGAGACCGACGAAATTCGCCGCATCCGTGCGGCCGCCGCCCGTATCCGCAGCAATTCCGATGTCTTCGTAGTCATCGGCATTGGCGGCAGCTACTTAGGCCCCCGTGCCGCCATCGAGCTGATGCAGGGCTGTAACCACAACATCGGCAAGGGCAAGGGCAATCCCCAGATTTATTACGCAGGCAACAGCCTGTCCACCAGAGCCTGGAATGAGCTGCAGAGACTGCTGGAGGGCAAGGATTTCTCCATTGCCATCATCTCCAAGTCCGGCACCACCACCGAGCCTGCCATCGCAACCCGCGCTCTGCGCTGGATGCTGGAGCGCAAGTACGGCACGGAAGGTGCAAAGGCACGTACCTATGCCATCACCGACCCCTGCAACGGTGCACTGCGTCAGATGGCAACCGAGGAAGGCTGGGAGAGCTTCATCATCCCCCCCAATGTGGGCGGCCGCTACAGCGTGCTGACCGCTGTGGGTCTTCTGCCTATGGCTGTGGCCGGCATTGATCCTATGGAGGTGATGGCCGGTGCGGTGCAGGCACAGAAAACCTATGACCTGCGTTCCTTTGAAAACCCCGTTTGGCTGTACGTGGCGGCACGGAATATGCTGTACCGTCAGGGCAAGTGCATCGAGATTCTGGAATCCTTCGAGCCCGGCTTCAAGATGATGGGCGGCTGGTGGCAGCAGCTCTTCGGTGAATCCGAGGGCAAGGACGGCAAGGGCATTTTCCCTGTTTCTGCAGAATTCACCGCAGACCTGCACTCTCTGGGTCAGATGATCCAGCAGGGCGAGCGGAACATTTTTGAAACCATGGTGCGCTTCGATGCTCCGGAAAACAAGCTGACCATCGGCGGCGACTACAAGAATCTGGACGGCCTGAACTATTTGGAAGGCAAAACCTTAGACTTTGTAGACGAACAGGCCTTCTTAGGCACACTGGAAGCCCACGTGGACGGCGGCGTGCCGGTCATCACCGTGGATATGGGGCAGCTGGACAACGCCAAGCTGGGCGAGCTGTTCTACTTCTTCGAACTGGCCTGCGGTGTATCCGCCTATATGCTGGGTGTGAACCCCTTCAATCAGCCCGGTGTGGAGTTCTACAAGCGCAATATGTTTAAGCTTTTGGGCAAACCCGGCTACGAAGCATAAATTTTTTCATAAATAAACAATTTACTGTTGCAAAATCAAGCCATAACTGGTAATATAGTTATACGGCACAGTCGTGCGTCTAAGCAAAGGAGGATTATTCCTATGATAAATGTAATTATGGGCCTGAAGGGCTCCGGTAAGACCAAGAAAATGATTGATTCCATCAACGAAGCTGTTGCCAGCGCCAGCGGCGACGTGGTATGCATCGAGTACGGCAAGAAGCTGACTTATGATGTAAGCTATCGCGTTCGTCTGGTAGACTCTCAGGAATACGGCATTTCCAATCCCGATATGCTGAAGGGTCTGCTCAGCGGTCTGCACGCAGGCAATTTTGATATTACCAATGTGTACATCGACAATCTGTATAAGACCATCGGTAAGGATCGTGCTGCCGGCGAAGACTTCATTCTGTGGTGCGCTGCTTTCGCAGAGGCCAACAATATGAACATCACCGTCACCGTTTCCGACGATCCTGCTCTGGCCGGCGACGAGGTCAAAAAGTACCTGTAATACATTATACATAACGGGAGTGCCGCATTTGCAGCACTCCCGTTTTTAATTGACAGTTGATAATGGACAATGGACAGTTATGGTGTCGGCAAAGCCGACGGATTATAATATTTGCGGTGCGGAACGCTGCATGGCAATCCCTCAGTCACGCTGTTCGCGTGACAGCTCCCTTTACACAAGGGAGCCTTTATCGGGCAGATAATATCTGCCCCTACGAGTTCTATCGCACGTTTTGTTCAACACCGTAGGGGCGGATATCATCCGCCCGTCGTTTTTCGATTATAAAATGAAAAAACTCCCTCCGGGAAAAATCGGAAGGAGATATTTTCAGAGAGCCATTAGGCCAGCTTGTTCAGACGCAGGGTCATGCTGCTCTTCTTACGGGCAGCAGTGTTCTTGTGCAGAATACCCTTCTGGACAGCCTTGTCCACAGAAACAACAGCAGCCTTGTATGCGGTCTCGGCAACAGCCTTGTCGCCGGATTCCAGTGCAGCGTCGAACTTCTTGATGACAGTCTTCATTGCGGACTTGTCGGCCTTGTTCTTCTCGTAAGCAACTTTGGAACGGATAACATCCTTCTTAGAGGACTTAATGTTGGGCATGGTCACACCTCCTATTCACTAAAATATGCTCATGCGTTTATCAATTATAGCAAGGTGTACCCTTAAAATCAAGTCCTTTTTTAAAAAAAGTGAGAAAATTCAGGAAAATACAGTGTTTTTTACAGTGATCTCCTCTTTCCGCTGAAGTTTTTGTCCCAATGCAGGAACGAACCCTTCGGTTTTGCTTGCGCTGCCCTTTCCGCAAAGACAAAAACAGGCTGTCAAGTATGAATTTTCGACCCCGTTTTTACCCTGTTGTCAAAATGATCAAGGGCAAAAAAATCGGGTTTTCTTATTTTGGAAGCTAAAATTTTATGTAAACTTCCCTAAAAAGCACCCAACTTTTTCCCTTTTTTACCCCCTGTGGAAAAACCTGTGGAAACTGTTAAAAACTCAGAGTTATCAACATTTTCCACTGCTTTATCCACAACCTCTGTTTTACGCATTTCCAACTTTTACCCCTTTTTTCTTTGGAAAATTCCCTTTTATTTTTCTTTTATTCAGGAAAAAATTATGTTCTCTTTCCATCTAACTTTGGAAAAAAAGTTTCGTTTTTACCCCTTTGCCCCCACCTCTTTCAGGTGGATCTGTGGGTTTTCAATTTTATTTTTGTGAAAGTTTAACAAACTTTTTAAAGTAATCAACGCGCGGCTGCGCCGCAGCTTTAAAGCTTCCTGTAAACTGACGGAGGATCCCATTTCTGAGACCCTCCGTCTTTTGTCAGGCTGTTATTTTGCAGCCCTATAATGTTTAGTTGCCGAAATAATCATCGCCCCACAGCCTTGCAATGACCTTGGGAACTGCGGTATGTGCCTAAGCGATAAAGCGCACCGGAATATGCTCTGCTTTTATGATTGTATGGGGGTATCGTTTTGGATCAGCTCCATAAAGGTCAGCAAAACCGACGTTTCGCACCAGCAGGACACATCGAATACGCCACCAATATATTCCGGCCCTTCCCAATCGCTGGTATTGACTCTCTCACAGATACAGCCGGGCAAAAGCTTTTTGGGCGGCTGATCCCAGGAACAGATGGGGCGTTCCTCTGTGGAAACACATTGGGGCAGAAAGAAAACAATATCCCTTAAAAGCTCCAGATATGCTTCGTTTCCGGTATATTTGTACAGCTTATAGATGGCATCACCGGAGGCGGTACACAAGCCGGGGGCAGAATGTTTATTCTGCACGTTGGCAAACACACTGCCTACCGTGTTGATTTTGAGCCTTGCAAATTCACAGTCTTCCGGGAACTTGTAGGCATAGGGCATCACCCAGCTGGAAAGCAGGTGCAGGCTGTCCTTGCCATAACACAGCCATTTTTCTTCCTTTGTGGCCTCGTACAGAAGCACCATACTCTCTACCATGGCATAACAGCTTTCGCTGTCGGGAGCGCAAAGTGCCTCCCCCGGACCACCGTAGGTCAGTCCCTGTGCCACGAAATTGCGATAGTACTTTTCTCCTGCCTGTGCGGCAACGGTGAGATATCGGTCATCACCAAAATAGTGCCACGCCATTACCAGTGCCCCGATGGCAGACGCACCGGAGGTGGTGCCGCCGAAGATCATTTCACCGTTTTCCACATTGACAAACTGGCCGAAATCCTGATAGCGGTCATACAGCCTGACAAAGGCATCTGCACAGTTTCTTGCGGCAGAAACCCACCGTTTTTCAGGCTGTGTTACTGCAAAATGCTTAAACAGGAAATACAGTGCATCGCCGTTTTTTCTGGTCAATGTTGCATTTTGCATATGATTTTTGCCGCTGCAATCACCGTAAATCTGCCCACGGATCACAGTGGGATAGAAAAAGCCCCGGGGTGAGACGTGGGAGGTCATATAATCCAAAGTCTTTGCCGCACGCTCCTGAGAAACAGCGTTGCCCAGCTTTAAAAGCGGCAATGAGGACATTCCGCCGCCAACCCAGCCGCATTGCCACATTTTGGACATTTCCGCATAGTATTCTCCGCTGAAATTATCCCGATTCATGTGCTCTTCCATGGTATCCCAAAGCTTTTGGGTATACGGCATTTCAGCAGGCGCATTGGAAAGCAGGCATCTGCGGTTTTGGAAAAAGAGACCGAAAAATGCAGGCAAATCTTCACAGGAAAATTCCTTGATCAACACCTTGGCGGTGACAGTTTCTCCTGCCTTCGCCTGAAAACCGCTGTCGTTTGACGGCTCGTCTGTTCTGCATATTCTGTAGCATTTTTCCCGTATTGCAGGAAATTGAACAGTCACACTGCCGCTTTCCACTGAAAAACCGATGTTTTTCCCCTTGCAGGCCTGCTCTGTGAACAGGAAAAAAGCGGCTTTTCTGTGCTTAAAAAACACACCGAAACAGGGCACAGACAAATCTCCCGTCGTGACCTGCATTTTTCCGCTGCCATCGGGATTCAGTGCCGGAACATCTGTAATCACAGGTTCAGGATTGACGCCACATTCTTCCGGAGTATATTCCGGAGGATAATTGGTTTTTCTCCGTCTAAACTTATTTGCGTTGTAGGCACAGGCAGGCAAAAATACATAGGCATCATGTTCCCATTCCGGAAAATCTACCGTCATGGAAAAACGGGTGTCTGCGCAGTCCGCTTTGGAAACCAGCGTCACCGTATCCTCCAAAAAGGATACCGTACCGTTATTGGATTGAAGTAAAATATTGTAATCCATATTTTTTATTTGTTGAAGAACAATATATTGTTCACAATTGCCTCTAAATACTCCTGTTTGCCGGAACCGGGAAGTGCAGGTGCACCCATTTTTTCTGCGTAATCAGCCAATTCCTCTAAGGTAGCCTCTCCGCTGCGGATTTTTGCACCGATGCCGCTATTGTAGGAGGCATAGCGTTCTTCAATAAATCTGTCGATCCGACCATCTTCGATGATTTGGGCAGCCTTTAAAAGACCCAGTGCAAAGGCATCCATACCCAGAATATATCCGTGGAACATATCCTCCGCGGTGTAAGAGGGACGACGGTTCTTAGCGTCAAAGTTGAAGCCGCCGGTGAGGCCGCCTGCCTTCAGAACCTCGTACATACACATGGTGGTTTCAAAGATGTTGAAGGGGAACTCGTCGGTGTCCC
Organism: Oscillospiraceae bacterium; assembly: GCA_017465625.1. Taxonomy (GTDB): domain Bacteria; phylum Bacillota; class Clostridia; order Oscillospirales; family Oscillospiraceae; genus Faecousia. The sequence goes on from JAFTVV010000023.1 coordinate 10,758, forward strand.
AGCCCAGCAGATAGTCGCCCTGATTGGCATCAATAGAGCCCAGCATCCCGTTGATGGCAGAGATTCGCAGATCGTGCTGGAAGGTGTGGCCTGCCAGGGTGGCGTGGTTGGCTTCAATATTCATCTTGAAGTCCTTGTCCAGGCCATAGTAACGCAAAAAGCCAATGGCTGTTGCGGCATCGAAGTCATACTGGTGCTTCATGGGCTCCTTCGGCTTGGGCTCGATGTAGAAATCCCCCTTGAAGCCGATAGAACGGCCGTAATTTACCGCCATACGCATCAGATTTGCGATATTTTCCTGCTCAAACTTCACATCGGTATTCAGCAATGTCTCATAGCCTTCCCGACCACCCCAGAACACATAGCCTTTACCGCCCAATTTTACGGTAATTTCCAGCGCTTTCTTCACCTGTGCCGCCGCAAAGCAGTACACATCTGCAGAATTGGTAGAGCCTGCGCCGTTCATAAAACGGGGATTAGAAAACATATTGGCAGTGCCCCACAGACACTTGATGCCGGTTTTACGCATCTTTTCCAGAATGTAATCCGAGATCTCATCCAGACGGCGGTTGGTCTCCTTAATGTCATCCGCTTCCGGGACGATATCCACATCGTGCCAGCAGAAATATTCAATGCCCAGCTTCTACATAAATTCAAAGCCTGCGTCTACCTTGGCCTTGGCGTGCTCCATTGTGCCCTTTTCAGTGCCGAAGGACTTATCGGCGGTATCCCGTCCAAACATATCCGTGCCGCCGGCGCACAGGTTGTGCCACCAGGCCATCGCAAAGGGCAGATGCTCCTTCATCGGCTTGCCCATCACTATTTGATCGGGGTTATAAAACTTAAATGCCAAAGGATTTTTAGAATCGGGTCCCTCGTAGGGGATTACGGGAATATTTTCAAAGTACATATCATTTCCTCCTTATTGAATTTCAGGGAACAGTGCCTTTACGGCAGGATAAATCTTCTTAAACTGCTGATAACGGGCTTCGTACCTGGCAGCCAGTTTTGGATCAGGCTCTACCGTGGATGCCACAGATACCAGCTTTTTACAGCAGGTGTTTACATCTTCATATACGCCGCAGGCCACCATTGCCAGCATCGCACCGCCCATACCGGGGCCTTGCTCGGATACCGGCACTTCCAGTGTGCAACGGAGCACATTTGCCATTATTTTTTTCCAAAGTGGGGATTTGGCGCCTCCGCCGCAGATTTTAGAGCGACGGATCTCAAGGCCCAGACTTCTTGCCACCTCTACGGAATCCCGAATGGCAAAAGCCACACCTTCCAGTACCGCCTGCACCAGATCGGCACGGCAGGTATCCATGGTCATACCGATGAACGTCCCTCTTGCCCTGGTATCGTTGATGGGACTACGCTCGCCCATCAGATAGGGCAGGAAGAACACGTGGTTTTCGCCTAATCTTTCTTCACGGATTGCGGCTTGCTCTGCCTGATGATCCGATGTGCCCAGGATCTCCTCCAGCAGCCACTTATTGCAGGACGCGGCACTCAGCATACAGCCCATCAAGTGCCAGCCGCCATCGGCGTGGGCAAAGGCGTGCAGGCCGTTGCTGTCGTCTACACCGAAGTGTTCCGAGGAGATAAACACCGTTCCGGAAGTACCCAGAGAGATGTTGCAGCCCCCTTCTCCAACCACACCGGTGCCAACAGCGGCCGCCGCATTATCCCCTGCGCCTGCCGCAACCTTCACATTACAGCCGATTCCCAGCAGGTTTGCAATTTCCGGCTTGACCGTTCCGATGCAGTCAAAGCTTTCAAAAAGCTTCGGCATCTGATCTTCCCGAATTTTGCAAACATCCAGCATTTCCTTGCTCCAGCATTTATTTGCCACATCCAGCAAAAGCATACCGGAAGCATCGGAATAGTCGCAGCTATGTACCCCCGTCAAAATATAGTTGATATAGTCCTTGGGGAGCATAATTTTGGATATACGGGCAAAGTTTTCAGGCTCATTTTCCTGCATCCACAGCAGCTTTGGTGCGGTAAAGCCGGCAAAAGCGATATTGGCCGTCAATTGGGACAAGCGCGCCTTGCCAATCTCATTGTTCAGAAAATCTACCTGCTTTTCCGTTCTGCCGTCGTTCCAAAGAATTGCGGGACGAATCACATGGTCGTTTTCATCCAGCACCACCAGTCCGTGCATCTGACCGCCTGCGCCAATGCCTGCAATTTCTTCTGCATCAAAGCCTTTTATAAGCGACGGCAGGCCTGCAAAGAGGGCTTTTTTCCAGTCCTCCGGATTTTGCTGACTCCAGCCGGCCTTGGGAAATTCCAAAGGATATTCTTCTGTTACCGTATTATGGATCACACCGTTTTCGTCCATCAGCAGAAGCTTCATTGCGGATGTGCCCAAATCTATACCGATAAAAAGTGCCATAACATTCTCTCCTTTTTACAGTATCCCATAATAGTGACATTGGGTAGCATCGTAACAGGATGCTACCCAATATTGATGCGCTTAGAACCACTTGTCGTAGAGGTTGGAAATATCGCTGGATTCGTGATACTTGGTAACACCGAGCTTGTCTGCCAATTCCTTAAATTCGGCTTTGTAAGCATCAATCAATGTCACGCTGGTATTATAGCTGTAGCACTCTACCAACAAATACAGTGTGGAAATTTTTTCCTTCTGGATATGCTCCAGGTAGGACTCATAAAGCGCAGGATTGCTTTCCTTCAAGGGTGCAATTTTCTCCACCGCCAGATCATACTGTACCATCCACTGCTGCAGAACATCCTTCGGCCAGAACTTTTCATCTGTCAGGCTCAAATAGATTGTAGCATTGCCACCCATTTCATTATATTCTTTGTTGTACTCCGTCAAAAGGCGCAGCTGATCGAAAATCACTCTCATTTCAGGTGCTGCAGGACCAAAATATCCCTCAAAGAACTTGTCAATCAGCTCTTCCGGATTGCGATCCACGTCCCAGCCCAGCTTGCTGCACACATAGTCCTTCAGCGTAGACCAGCCGGTAACGGTTGTTCTTTCGTCTACCTGCCGCTGATCGAACAGGTAATAGGCATTACATTCGGCTGCCATACGGTAGTTTTCCGCAAAGGAATCAAAGCAGTCATAGGGTGCGTGATAGTTCCAGAAGTTGGTGCTGTAATACCACAGATAAAGATTACCCTGTGCCAAATCACCCCAGGACTTCAGATTCGTGTAATACTCCTGGTTCAACGGATCGGTAATGGGTCTGTAGTAATCCATCCGAATGGGTGCCAGCATACAGTATACACCGTCATCCATCTTGATGCCGTTATTGGGCTCATATTTTCCGGTGGACGAATTATAAGTTGCCGGAGCTGCTTCAAAGGCGTTATATGCAAAGAATACGATTCTCAGGTTTCTTGCATAGGGCTTGCCTTCCTCGGTTTCAAACCAGGCACGCACACGGGCATTCAAATCGTTCAAAAACAGAATCACTGTGGAGGACAAAGCGCCGTACTGCGCTTTCATCGCGTTACAGGCATCGCAGTCACAGTAATCGGAGTTATCCTCAATGGTAAAGGTAACAGCGTCTCTGTCGGGTGTTTGGATCAGCGCTTCCTTCAAGGTTTCAAAGCAAGCGTTCTGCATCTTTTCGTACTGCTGGGCGTCTCCGTGGGCCGTGTAGCACAATTGGGTCTTGGCTGCGTTGTACCAGGTATCATTCACATCGGGAGAGTCCTTGATAAATTGTATGGAGTTGTGCGCCCAATGGTTTTTCACAAAGATAAAGTTCTCTGTCAAAGGTCTCTGACGCAGACGGTAAAGAGCCTGATTGCTGGTTTCCACCACGCCGTCAGATGCAACGCGGATGGGGAAATCCGGAACATCGGTCACATTCAAATCGTAAAGAGGAAGCTGGGTCAAGCCTTTTGTAAGAACATAACTGTCCTGAGCAAAATAATCCCAATCCACCAGAATTCCCAGCAGCTCGTAGGAAGCATACATGGAGCCGTAGTCTGCGCCGCCGATCAGATACAGATCATCGCCTTCGGTAATGATTTTGTATCCGTCCCGTCCCAGTTCATCAAAAGAATAGGTAATCTCTGTATTCTTCAGGAGGGTGGTTTCACCCACAGAGATAAACTTCCCGTCGCCGTTAAATTCGCTGTCCTTCACAACAGGCATACTCACACCTGTCGCCTCGAAAAAGAATTTATTAAAATCAGAAACAGCAATCTGGATCAAACTGCTGGCGTTTTCGGGAATAACGATTTTGTATTCCGTTTCTCCATTGCTTGCAAGATATTGACCATCCACCACAGGGCGTCCTGCATCTGCGGTATTGGAATCACTGTCACAGCCTGCAATGCTGAGCATCATACTGAGAATGAATACCAAAATGATAATTCGACGAAATTTGGTCATATCTTCTCACCTACTTTACATGAATATCGTAGAAAGCAAAGGTACAATTTCCATCTGCATCAAACGCCATATACCGCACCGAGTATACGCCTGACATAGAAGCCTCAAACTTTCCATCTGTAACTTTTACATTCGCACCCTCAGGATTAAACACATAGACCACAACCGTACATTCCTCCGTCAGGTTGTCCTTGACCTCTGCCTTGGCAACGGAAACGGTTTTACCCTTTTTGGCAGAGTCTTTTTGACCGCGCAGAGTAATGGTGGGCGCTGTGATATCCTTTGCAGTGATGGAATACACATAACTGTCGGTTTTGTCCTTGCCGTCCTTGATCACATAGCGAATCAAATAATCGCCCAGTATATCTGTGGTGAAGGTGTAATCCTTTCCCACATCCTGTGATCCATCCAGCACGACGCCGTTTTCATCGGTTACAAAAGCACCGTTGGGATCTGTGACCTCCAATGTCAGCACTGTAATCGAATCCAATACATCGTAGGCAAATGCGCCTTTTAACGTGACCTTGTCGCCCTGACCTCTGTCACCGGACATGGTCTCCACAAGCAGCTGGGGCGTGAATCGATCGGTCTTGGCATTATTCAGCGTTTGGCCGTTCAGATTCTTCATAATAATCTGGGACGCACCCGAAACCTGATCCACAGCAACGGTGAATCTGGCCAGATTGTCTGTAAAGCCGGTAAACGCACTTCCGTCAAGGAATTTCTTCACTTCTATGCGAATTCCTGCCTCCGGAGACACGATGAACGAGTCGCCCAAAAATTCCAGCGAGAAGTTCTTGTTGATTCCGTCAAAGGAGGCGGAGAGCTTCGTTTCCGCACCGTCATTGACGCTGAATGTTGCACCGTCTGCGGTTCGGTTATAGGAAACCTTCACCTGTTTTCCGCTTAAAATATCCGTCAAATAAATATGGACCTGTTTATATGCGTTTTTTTCGCCAATCTGGAACGAGAAGGAGAAACTCTTAACCTGCACATAGTTTATAAAGTCAAATTCAGTGTTTTTCGCCACTTCATAAGTAATGGATGCGTTATCCGGTTGTGCCAGTGCATCGGCTGTGGATGCCACAAAATACTTGCTCAGATCCAGATCGCCGGTATAGCCTGCATCCACCACGGTGGCAGAATAGGATTTTTCGCAGGTGTTTCCATCTACGGTCAAACGGTAGGTTACGGTAACACGACCGGTATTTTCCGGAATATACTTGCTGTTTTCAATTTTGCTCTCCGCACCGCCGTTTTCTGTAATGAAAACATCCATGGCTGTCAAAATGCCGGAGCCGGAGGAGAAATCATAGGCGTTCAGCATCGGGATCTGATAGGCCGCGCCCAGAATAAAGTATTCCGGAATCGCCACGTGGTCGTATACCTGAGGCTGCGCGGTATGCAGGGCATTGAGCGTAAAGGACTTCTGAACTGTGGAAATATAGTCCTTTGCAGTTACCGTGATCTCCCATTCGCCATCGGTCATCGGGATAAACGACAGTGTTTGGGGATCGATCTCAACTTCCTCACCTGTTGAAAGATTCTTCGCCTTTAAGCTATAGGTTACAGCACCGGAAGCATCGGTGTAGTCTACTGCCGAAATCACCCTGGCCATCGTGCCGGTATCGACCTGCGTCAGCATATCCTGCAGTGTAATCTGCAAGCCTTCGCTTTGCAGCGCATTGACGCGGATACCCGTTGTGCCAACATTTCCGGACAGATCCTCTGCCCTGTACTCTATGGTATACACGCCTTCCTTTACAGGGGTAAATGCATTGTCAACGACCGCCACTTCAACAGGCGTTTCCGAATAATACTTGTAATAAACAGATGCAGTCACCGGGAGCTTCCCATCATATCCGTCAACTGCCGCTGCGTCAAAAATCGGATAGGGTTTTCCAACCAGTGCTGTGGGAAGGTTCTCTTCCGGGTATCCGGTCTTTACCAATACGATCGGTGCGAATACATCGCCGATGTCGGCAAATTCGCTGATTCCGTTAATTGTATGAATTGTAAAATTACATGTTGCGGCTTGATAATTGGTTGCAAAGACCGTCATCTTTACTTCACCGGTGGTGAAGCCATTCCAAATCTCGTCACCGTACAAGGAGGGATCATCCAAATCTGTGATGAGTTGGTTGGCACCGGTATAACTTTCTCTGTCTGCATAGAAAGCCTTTTCGTTGCTGTCAAAGTACAGTGTCAGATGGGTATCCGAAGGAGACTTCGGCAGACCGCTCATTGCGCAATTGATGGCCGCACCGTAACCGTACTCGTCATCTATATGCACATTTTTGCCGGTGGCGCTGCCTGCATTCTCCACACCAACCTGGGACTGATGAGCAGCACCGGCAGTCACATAGATATGACCGCTTGCCCAGGCATCTGTATGATGGTTCAGGGAAATGGTAATATAGTTTTCTTCGTTGTACAGATCCGTTAAGCGAATCTTCACTCTGGTGGCATCTGCTGTACCGACGGTGCTGGGATTAAATTCTATATCCAGCAGCGGCACTTCCTTGGATGCCGCGGACAGATCCACAACTTCATTATAGGTAAATACATCCTCAGAGCCCATAGAGACTTGAATTTTGCCGTCTGCAATCTCTGCCGATGAATTATCGTTATGCACCTGTAACAGTGTCTTTTTTACAACAAAGCTCTTCTTTGCCGCTACAGACGCACCATCGAAGCTTGCCTCAAAAACAACCTCGTATTTACCGGTTTCAGACAAGACGATGGTTTCCGCGGAAACAGCCTTGCCGGAAGGAAACACCACATATTTGGCATCCGGTACTGCATCGCGACCATTGTAGGATACTTTTCCGTCCGGAATCGAGAATTCATCACCCAGCGCATATTCCGAGGGAATATCGCAATCGATCACTTCTGCGGATGCGGCGGATGCGTGATGCCCAAGATTACCAATGGTACATGTGAAGCAGATACACAAAAGCAGTACCCAGAGTAACACTTTTTTCTTGCTCATTCTCATCCCAACTTTCTTCATAAGATGTTTTAATGTTCTGATGACAGGTTATCCCTTGACGCCGCCCATGGTGATATTGCCCATCAGCTTTTCTTTGAAAGCGACGAACAACGCAAGGATCGGCAGCAGAATAATGATACAGCCTGCCATACGCAGGGGAACCGTGCTGATGGTATTGCCGGTGTAATTGGATACATAATACAAGCCGAAGGACAGCGTGGGTCTGCTGGGCAAGTACAGCAGCGGCACCTGATAATCATTCCAGAACTCCACGAATTTGATCAAAAATATGGTAAAGAAGGTATTTTTGACCAACGGGAGCATAATTCTGGTCATAATGGTAAATTCATTGGCGCCGTCAATTTCGGCCGCCTCCGAATATTCCTTGGCCATACCTTTAAAGGCTGCATGGAACACCAAAAAATACATACCCAGGAAGTTTGCCTTTTGTATCCAGACGCCCAATAAAGTGTCGTAAATGCCCAAATTCTTCAGCATTGTAATCTCAGCAGGATAAGAGCCCACAATGGGGATGATCATGGTTACAATGACGGTTGCATAAATGATTCCACTCATTTTCTTTTGCGGAAACTTTGCCGTTGCATAGGCAGTAACACAGGGAACAAATGTTGCTACAAATGCGCCGCCAACCACGTACAAGAGCGTATTGACCAGCATATCGCCGATGCCCTGCTTCACCTGAATGCCATCGACAATGGCGTTCACTTCAAACTTATCCAAAACCGTGGAGAAATTCTTAAATATGAACTCCTTGGGCAGACCCAAAGGACTGTACAAAAAGTCATACTGCTCTTTCACCGAGGTCATGATTGCCCAAATCAAGGGCCAGATCAGGGAGATGGTATAGATCAGCAAAACAAGGAATAGACTGACATTTAAAAGAGATAAATTTCGTTTTTTCATCTGTCATCTACCTCTCACTGGGGTTTAATCTGTTCATAAAACGTCTGACGAGCAGGGTGATGGGAATGGTAATCATGGTCATCACAAGTCCAAATGCGGCAAAATACGGATAGTCTGCCAGCGATGCTGTAGTGATGCCCTGGTACATATAGTAGCCAATGGTCCATATATCGTAATTTGCTGCCTCTGCGCCATAAAAGCTGAACAAATTCATCTGATTGACAAAAATGGTTGCAGTACTGGAAACCACAAACACCGCAATGGTAGGCATAATCATCGGAATATTGATCAGCAAAAATTCTTTGAGCGGTGTTACACCGTCTATTTTTGCCGCATCAATAATATCGGGCGAAATATCGCTCATCGCACTGCCGTAAATCAGTGTCTGTATTCCAAAGCCGGTCCAGATGGAGAAGAACAGAACCGTTATAAATTCCGTATCCGGATTGGAAAGCAAGCCTTCGATCTCCTTGCCGAACAATTGCAGCACAAACGCAGGAATTGCATTTTCTACAAAGTATTTGTAGATGATGACCAGGATGATACTGGAGATAATGAAGGGCAAAAACAGAATTACCTTAAAAAATTTACTCATAAAGTATTTTTTATACAGGTAATAAGAGAACAACAGTGCCAGCGTCAGACCTACAGCAAGGCCAACCAGATATGCAACAACGGAATTGCTAAATGCCTTCATTAAGTAATCTGCTTCTTGAAATTTCTGAAATACCGCTTTGAAATTGGTAAGAAGATGATCAAAGCCTACAAATTCCAGACCGTCGCCATACATATTGAATTTCTGAAATGCCAACGCAAAGGAATTCAGGTTGACACCAATATAAAAGATGGCAAATTGCAGAAGGGGAAACGCCAGTACGCTCCAGTAAAAGATCGTTTTCCCTCTGTTTTTCTTCGACTTCATCAGGTTTTTCTTTCGTATTTGTGCCATTGTCACAAACACCTCCCTGAAAGGTATTTTAGTTCAGATATTCTGCGTAACGGCTGCTCCAGGTTTCTTCATCCATTGCAGAAGCAAGGAAGTAGTCCTTTGCGGTGATGCCGGACTTGAATGCGGTATAGTAGTTGGTGGTGGTTCTTCCGTTGTAGGAAGCACCCCAGATCGGAGAGCCCTGATTGAACATAAACGCATTCTGGTCATTCACATAGATGGGGTTATCGGAGTAGGGGTAAACCACATCAGAGTTCATCTTTGTATCCAGAACATCTCTCTGGAAGTAATTGTCGATCAAAGCCAGCTGATCTTCCGGAATGGTATAATTGACGCACTTGGGCAGACCGGTGGTTACAGAGAATTCCACCAGAGATTCATCGGTATAGCAGAACTGCAGGAACTTCTTTGCCAGATCCAGCATCACAGGATCGTCTTTATACCTTGCATTGATAAAGGCAACGGAGTTCAGGGTTTCCAAAACGGTGTTCTTTCTGCCGTTTCCTTCTGTTACAGTGCCTTCATACTGAATGGGCAGGGGCATCCAGCCGAATCTTCTGCCTTCTGCCTGCTCCTTATAGGTGTTCACAGAACGCTTCAGGGCCTCGGTAGCCTCGTTGTACCAATAAGTACCTTCAATCATCATTGCGATGGGCTTTTCGCCGGCCTTCAGGTCGCTCAGGATGAACTTTTCCTGAGTATCCAGGTGAGAAGTGGACTTATCCAGCTTGGTGTGGTAGCTGTCGTTGGACATAATCTTTTCCATCAGCTCGAAAGCATAGTACCGACCGGCCTGCTGGGTCATCAGATATCCGTTTTTGTCGGTGATGGTCACCTGCTTTTCCACCGGGGTGTTGCCGTTAAAGGAATCAATGATGGTTGCCTGTGTATTGGTTGCAGCGCTGTCAAAGGTGACATTCAGCATAAATTCGTCTTTGCCTGTGAAAGACACCTGCAGACCTGCAAACAGGTCGTTTACGTAGTTTTCGGCAGAGCCCACCCATGTAAAGGGCACGACACCGTCAGCCACCATCTGATCCATCAGTGCATACAGCTCCTCGTAGGAGGAGGGCAGGCCGTCGTCCTTGGTGCCCTTGACGCCGTCAGGACCAACCGTCTTTTCGTCTGCAACAGAGGTAAAGCTGCCGTCTGCGCTGAAATAGTAGCCGTACTCGTCAAACAGATCCACATTATAAACCAAACCTGTGTAAACCTCGTAATGGGGAATGCAATAGTAGTTGCCGTTTACAGCAGTCAGTGCTTCCTTGTACTCCGGAGCCAGCTTATCCTCAATAGAGCCGGTCTCTGCGCCGTTGGAGGCATCAGACAGCGAACCGGTGACGATGTCGCTGATGTCCACGATCTGATTGGTGGCAATCAGTTCGTTGAAGTTGACGCTCTCGGTAAACCAGATTGCGTAGGGGGTCGTGGTCACGCCGTTCTTGCCATCCAGCTTGTCGTTGGTAATGTCAATCACAACGCCCATTTTGCCTTCTTCAAAGGAAACATTTGCGTACTTTTCTTCAAATCTCTTGGCTGCATTTTTAGCCCAATCGGAACCAATGCCGCCATCGTAACACAAAACAGACAAGTGGGTCTTGGTGGAGTCCACCTTGCTTCCACTGCCGCCGCCGCAGCCGGCGAACAAGGACACTACAGTAACAATTGTCAGAACCAGTGCTAAAATTGATCTTCTTTTCATAATCTTTCACCTTTTCCTGAATTTTTACATATTTAGCCAAACGGATATCACATTGTTTTCCTGCGTCCAGTTTTTACCGCAGGACTGATAGTCTGTCAGCAGCAGAGCGCCATCATCTGTCTGACATTCTATGCGGACAAGCTCGCCCTTTTCCGGCTTCAATACCTTGTAGGCCGGATTTTCGGAAACGTGTACAGGCAGTGCAATGTCTTTTTCTGTTTTTGCGCTGTCTGCCGCCAAAACAAGTTCCCCGTAAGTAAAGGCTATTTTACCATTAATCTGCTGCGTTTTTAAGGTCCGTTTCCATTCAAAGACGATTTTTTCACCGGCCTTGTAATGCCCTGCAGCATCATAATACGGTGCATCGGAAACCGCGCTGCCGTTTACGAGCATCTCCTTGCACCAACCGGGCTTTCTGATCCGAATGTTCAAATCACACTCTGCCTGAACCGTAATACTGCAGCAGTCCTGCAGAGGAGCCTGATTTTCAAAGTCCAGCAAAACATCCTTGCCCTGTTGGTCTTTCACGGTAACCGTGCCGCTAAACTGCTGATTCACGTAGATGGAATTTTCATCACACACAACGGCCAGCAGCGGCATCAGGGATACACCGCAAGCACCGATGGCCACACAGCAGCCGCCGTATTCCCCGTTTTCAAAGGTCAAAAATCCGCCGATGCCCCGTCCGCGGCTGTTCATATACAGAGGCGAATAGCTATCGAAGGTCTTGGCCGGCAGATACACGCCGGACGTAAGCTCTCTTTGCATACATTGCTCTGTATTCAAACTTCCGTACAACGCATTATAGCCTGCCTGCTCGATCCAATCGTAGTACTTTGCGTCTCCGGTAAGCAGATACATTCTGGCCATAATACGAATCCAGGTAACCGTTACGCAGGTCTCCTGCATAATCTGCTCGGAATACTCTGTCTGCATAACTGCAGAATTGTCGAACAGCTCGTGGGTACAGCCGGCACAGCCGATAATGGTAATATCGCTTTGAGCAACCGCGTCCAGGAACCGCCGTGCTGCATCCAGATACTTTTGCTCTTTTGTCACCTCGTAATAGGCGATCAGGCCTTCGTAGAAGGACATCATCTCATACGCTTTGGTAACGGGATACTGGTAGGGCATCAGACTGCCGTCCAGTGCCAGCTCAATCAGGTTGCAGTCGCTGCTGCCGCCGGTGGAAATGATATACCTGGCAAAATCCAGATACTTTTCACAGCCGGTCATTTTGTAAAGTTCTACAGTGGGCTCTAAAATGGTGCAGGAGTTCACTGCGCCCCACCACATGGAGGTGCTTGTGATCTCGATCTTCCCGGTACCGATCTGATCGGCAATGTAGTCCAGATGCTTGCAGCAGGCCGCCACAATCTTTTCCTTGAGACCCTCATCCTTGCAGATGCGGTAATAATGCTGCAGACCGGTCAGCACATATTTTCTGCACCACATATCCCAGCCACAGAATTCATTGTCAACGGCGTATGTGGAAATACGTCCGTATGCATCCTGGGTCTTGAGGATCTCTTCCGTTGCCCAGGTCAGGATATCGTACAATTCTTCATCCTGCGTATACATATAGGCATAGCAGGCGCCGCGCATCTGCTTTCCAAAGTATTCGCCTCTCCATCTTTCATCTGCTGAATCCACACGGGATGTAAATACTTCTATATAAAGCTTCCACGTTTTTCGGTCCTTTAATTGATGATCAACGACGAACCGAACGGCATCATCCATAATTCCTTTCGCCTGGATGGCGTTTTCACAAAAACGCTTCATAGCAACACAAAACTCCTTTTGCTATAATTACATTTTTCCTCTACTATTCTATCATAAAGCCTTATGTGATGTATTGACTCAAAATCTTAATCTCTTGTATAGAAATTTCATTTTGTAAGAGAACGGATTGGCAAATACGAAAAAATAGATAATAGAGAAGAGAGGTGAGAGAAGAGAAAATGTGTCGGCAGAGCCGACAATTTAAATATTTGCGGTAGGCGATAAAGGCTCCCCTGTAGGGGAGCTGGCATATTGCCGATTTTAGGCAATATGACTGAGGGGTTTACAGAGCTATAAGTCTATGCTTATCGGAAACTCTGCTTACCCCTCCGATCTCGCTACGCTCGCCCACCTCCCCTACAGGGGAGGCGTTGACAGTTTCCGTCATCTCACCAAATTTTCCACTTTCATCTTTCAACTACTTCTAATCCGCCCCTACGGTCAATATATCACGTTTTCATATTCAATCGTAGGGGGCGGTGCCCACATCGGCCCGCAAATCAAAATGAGGCTGCCGTTTCGCGGCAGCCTCATCGTTAGGGGAATGATTGATATTTGCGGATATTAAAAGGTAAACTCATAAGCGTCGTAGCAGTAGCCGCCGGTAACAACCAGCTTGCCATCCACGATGGATGCCGCACCGCCGCTGTTTGCCCAGGTAAAGCCTGTACCGTCTGTGCCTTTGGCTACAGTCGCATTGTTCAGATCGAAGCTCTGCTCCTGCACGCCTTCCAGACGCACATTGGAAATCTCAATAAAGTGTCTGTCGGGGGTGCCATCTTCAAGCTGGGTATTCCATTCAGGACCACCGAAAACTGCAAAGCCAAAGCCGGGCAATTGTCCGTCAACCAGGTAATTGTCTACCTTTACCTTGATCTTCGTGGTTGTGCCTGCGTTCACGGCAATCAAATCGGTATAGCTGTCAGCGACGCTGCCTTCATAGTTGTAGTTATACAACCGAATATTAACGGGATCCGTGGAGCCGCCCAAAGTGGTAATCAGCATATCCATACAGATGTAGGTGTTGGTATCCTCCGGGGGCTCAGAGGGATCTTCCGACTCACCTGCCACGCTCAGGCTCAGCTTATGGCAATCGTAGCAATAGCCGTTTGTGATCTTCAGCACGTCGCCTGTAAAGGATGCCACACCGGAATTATTGGCTACAGTATAGCCGGTTTCACCCGTACCGCTGATACATACAGATTTGCTCAGATCGTATGTTTTGGGCTCTGCGCCCTCCAGCTTCACACCGGAAATGGTAAGGGTGTGTCGGTCGGGGGTGTAGCCGTCGGGCAGCTTTGCATCCCAGGTCGGGCCACCGAAGATGCCGATGCCAATGCCGGTCAGCTTGCCGTCCACCAGATACTTTTCTGCGTCCAGCTTCACCGTTTGCAGTTCGCCTGCCTTGAAAATGACCTGATCGTCATAAACCTCGTGGGGGTTACCCTCAAAGTTATAGGCATAGAAGCGCATTTCAACGTCATTTATCCAGTTGCCGCCCAGAGTGTCGATCTGCATATCCAGATAGATGTAGGACTTGCTCTTTACATTTGCACTGTTCAGGGCAATCTTATAACCGTCGTAACGGAAGCCGTTTTCGATCACGATCTGTCCGTCGATGATGGATGCCGCACCGGAGCCGTTGGCATCGGTAAAGCCGGTGCTCTCCTTGCCGGTGGCCACAGAAGCAGTATTCAAATCCAGCTGCTTCTCGTATGCACCCTTCAACCACGCATTGGAAATGATCAGCGTATGTCTGTCGGGTGTATAGCCGTCAGGCAGCTTGGTGTTCCACTCAGGACCGCCAAAGATCGCAATGCCCAGACCTTCGGGAATCACGCCGTCCACCATATACTTCTCCGCATTCAGTCTGACCGTGGTCTTTTTGCCTGCTGTTACGGTGACCCGGTCGGCATAACCCTCATTGATTCTGCCGGCATAGTCGTAGGGGTAGAAGCCAATCTCTACAGGATCGTTGGAATTGCCCAAAGTGGTCACCAGCACATCCAGAGAGATATACACGCCTTCACCGGTCGGTGCTTCCGGCTGTTTTGCATTGCCGGACGGGATGCTTTGTTCGTATGCTTCAGCCTCTTTATAATAGCTGTAGGCTGCCGCCATCAAGCCCTTGGTAACCGCATCGTCGGTGCTGTTATAAGTACGGACAAAATACCAGATGGGCGCATACTGCGCAGAGAATGTGGTACTGCCGTCGGTGACATTTACCGTGATGACATTGCTCATATCCTGGGGATTGATGCCGGGTGTTTCAATGTAATACAGGCCATCCTTTGCCACAGGCTCATATTCTGTGCCATTGATCGTAAAGGTATAGCCATCTGTTGCACCATCGGCTGCAAAATAGAAGCGCACAGCGGCCTTGGACAGGAAGCGCACAGAAGTGCCGTAGAAGCGAATACCGCTTACGCCGCCATCAACCGCTACTTCAGGGGACTGGGCAGGAACGGCATTGGCAGGCGTAATGACATACCCCTGATTTGCCAAATTGCTTGCATCGTAATCAAAGTACTTCTGCGCCCAGGCACCCATATTCAAAAGCTCCAGGCTCAGATCCTTGGTTGCCTGATCGAAATTGCCCTCGATCAACGCCACCAGATAGTCACGAATACTGTACTGTCTTCTGATAATCTCACCGATGATATTGTGCTTCAGGGTCAGATCCACGTGCTCCGTCATCTGCGCCACGGCCATTTCGGTTTGCATGTGGTACAGGCCATTTTCGTTTTTGGTCAGCTCACTGAGCTTGAATTTGTTGGTTGCACCGTCGTACGTCAGCGATCCGGAAATGGAGCCGGCATAGCCTTCGGGCACATTGCCCCACAGGTGCAGAATCAGGTCAGAGCCCAAGGACATAGACTGACTGAGGTAATGGACTTCTTCCGGCCGGGCCGTTACTTCATAAGTGGCGAAGGAATAGTTGCCGTCACCGTCAAATGCCATATACCGGACGGTGTAAACACCCTCCATGCTTGCCACAAAAGTACCGTTTGTAACATCTATTTTCACGCCCTCAGGGTTATACACATAGGAGGCGACCGTGCAGTTGGATGTCACATTATCCTGCACCTGTGCGGTGGCAACGGTCACTGTTTCACCGGGTTTCACAGTTTTTGTATGCTGCGACAGGGTGATGGTCGGACCTTCCCCGTCTGTGACGGTCAGGGTATAGATGTGCCGTCCTGTGTTCTTTGCACCGTCCGTGGTTGTGTAGAAAATCGTATACGTGCCCAGCTTATCCATGGTAAAGGCCGTATCCTTGGAGGCATCCTGTGTTCCGTTCAGCACGATGCCGTTTTCATCGGTTACAACTGTGCCGTCCGGATCCGTCACTTTTAAGGTTACTGTAGCAATCGGATTCAATACATCGTATACAAACGCGCCCTTCAGCTGCAGTCTTTCGCCTTTTTCGACAGAGCCGGACAGGGCATCGGCAATAAACTGAGGTGCAACACTATCCTTTGTGGCATTGCTCAGCTTCTGACCGTTCAGTGTCTGCATCACAAACTGAGAAGAGCCGGTCACACCGGAAAGCTCCACCGTGAAACGTGCAATCGAGTCTGTGAAGCCTGTAAATTCACTGCCGTCCAGGAAATTGTTTACTTTGATTTTCTTGCCGGTCTCCGGCGTTACAATGCCCGTATCACCGGAAAATGCCAAAGTAAATGCACTGTCAAAAGCAGAGGTCAGCGTGACCGTGCCTCCGTCATTGACCGAGAACATCACACCGCTATCTGTGTTGGTATAGGACAGCTTTACCTGTTTTCCGCTGATCACGTCTGTCAGATAGACAGAAATTTTGTTATAGGCCTTTTGGCTTCCCACCTGGAAACCGAAGGTCATTTGCTTCACCTGCACAAAATTTACAAAGTTCAGTTTTGTGTCTTTTTTGAAGGAATAGGTGATTTTGGAACTGGAAGTAGTGCCGGTAGCCGCACCTGTGGGGTCCACAAAGTACTTGTTCAGTTGCACCGTGTTGATTATACTTTTTACCTTTACAACGGTAGCGTTATAGGTCTTCTCACAGCTCTTTCCGTCTACAGTTAAACGGTAAGTCACCTTGACTGCGCCTGCAGTTGAAGGAGTATACTGCCTGTTTGTAACCGCTTTTTCGCTGCCGCCGCTTTCCGTAACATACACATCCATGGCCTTCAAAACGCCTTTTCCGGAGGAAAAGTCATAGCCATACAGTACAGGCAGATTGTAGGTCGCGCCCTGTACAAAATAATCTGGCACAGCCACCGTGTCATACACCTGGGGCTGGGAGGTCCGATTGGCTTTTACCGTAAAAGTTTTCACCACTGTGGAAATATAGTCCTGCACCGTAACGGTAATTTCCCAGTCGCCACCCTCCATCGGAATAAAGGAACAGGTTTGGGGATCAATTTCCAGCACGTCACCGTTTGCCGCATTTTTTGCCGTTATACGGTAGGATACATTACCGGAAGCGCCTATGCAGTCCACACCGGAGAACAGCTGAACAAGCGTGCCTGTATCCGTTTCGGAAACAACATTCTGCAATGTAACTTGCAGACCGCTGCCGACTACCGCATTGACGCGCAAGGATGCTGTGGAAGCATTGCCGGAAAAGTCTCGCGCTGTATACTCTATGATATACGCACCTGCTTCGGAGGGTGTGAACTTTCCGTCCACTACAGCAACTTCCTGCTTGCTTCCGGTACTGCTCTCATAATACACAGCAGAGGTTTCTTTCGCATTTTTGTCACAGCCATCAAGAACCGTTGCCGGGAAAATGGGGTAGGGCTTTCCCACCAGTGCCGTGGGAAGGGCATCCTGCGCATAGCCCGTATTCACAGAAATAATGGGCGCGCTTTGATCCCGATCCGAGAGGTTGCTGTTTCCGTTGATGGCGGAAATGGTGAAATTACAGGTTGCAGCCTGATAATTGGATGCAAAAACAGAGAATTTTGCCTGCCCTGTGGTAAATCCCTCCCACAATTCAGAGCCGAAATAGTCATCCTCATCCAGATCGACCACAAGCTGCTTGGCGTGGGTATAGGTTTCACGGTCTGCGTAGATTGCCTTTTCTGCATAGTCGAAATACAGTGTTAAATGGGTATCTTCGCTGCTTTTTGGCAGGCCGGCCAAGGAATAATCCACTGCTGCACCGTAACCGTAAACATCATTGATATGGGGCTTGCTGTTATTGGGATCTCCTGCATTTTCAATACCAATCTGAGGCTGATCAGCCGCACCGGCAGTCACATAGATATGACCGCTTGCCCAGGTATCGCCAAGGCTGGTCAGGGTGATGGTGATATAATTATTTTCGTCATAAATATCCGTAAACCGCAGATAGACCTTCGGTGCATCCGCCGTACCGATCATGGACGGATTGAACTGCATATTCAGCAGCGGCACATTCTTGGAAGCCGCTGAAAGGTTCAGGATCTCATTATAGGTAAACACATCCTCTTGCCCCAGAGAAACCTGAATCGTCCCATCCTTCAGCGATGCAGACGAGCCTGCACTGTTTACCTGTAAAACGGAATTTGCCGAAGATGCCGCCGACACGCTGATACCAAGACAGCCTGCAACCAACGTAATGCAGATGCAAATCAGCAATACCCGAAATAAGACCTTATTTTTATACATATACGTGCACCCTTTCCCCTTGAGAAAGCTTGATTTTTGATTCTTTGCAGAGTTAAAAGCCATTTTTCTACTTTTAGTAATACCATATTATCATAAAATTGTATATAAGCATTGAATTTAATACCTAATATCTTGTATGAAAGTTTCAATTTATAGAGAAGACGGATTGGCAAATACGAAAAAAATAGATAATAGAGAAGAGAGAAGAAAAAATGTGTCGGCAGAGCCGACAATTTAAATATTTGCGGTAGGCGATAAAGGCTCCCCTGTAGGGGAGCTGGCATATTGCCGATTTTAGGCAATATGACTGAGGGGTTTACAGAGCCATAAGTTTATGCTTATCGGAAACTCTGCTTACCCCTCCGATCTCGCTACGCTCGCCCACCTCCCCTACAGGGGAGGCGTTGACGGTTTCCGTCATCTTACCAAATTTTCCACTTTCATCTTTCAACTACTTCTAATCTGCCCCTACGAGTTCTGTCGCACGTTTTGTTCTGCATCGTAGGGGGCGGCGCCTCGACGGCCCGCAAATCAAAATGAGGCTGCTGTTTTCACAGCAGCCTCATCGTTAGGGGAATGATTGATATTTGCGGATATTAAAAGGTAAACTCATAAGCGTCGTAGCAGTAGCCGCCGGTAACAACCAGCTTGCCATCCGCGATGGATGCCGTACCGCCGCTGTTTGCCCAGGTAAAGCCTGTACCGTTTGTGCCATTGGCCACAGTCGCATTGTTCAGATCGAAGCTCTGCTCCTGCACACCTTCCAGACGCACATTGGAAATCTCAATAAAGTGTCTGTCATATGTGCCATCTTCAAGCTGGGTATTCCATTCAGGACCACCGAAAACTGCAAAGCCAAAGCCGGGCAATTGTCCGTCAACCAGATAGTTGTCTACCTTTACCTTGATCTTTGTGGTTGTGCCTGCGTTCACGGCAATCAAATCGGTATAGCCGTCACCGACGCTGCCTTCATAGTTGTAGTTATACAACCGGATATTAACGGGATCCGTGGAGCCGCCCAGAGTGGTAAACTTCAGATCCATACAGATGTAGGTGTTGGTATCCTCCACCAGAGTGATCTTGTGGCCGTCATATTGGAAGCCATTGGTGATCACGATGGACTGGCCAACGGTTGCTGCACCGGAGCCGTTGGCGTTGGTGAAGCCGGTGCCGTTCTGGCCGCCTGCCCAGGTAGACTGGCTCAGATCGAAGGCCATAGACTGTACGCCTTCCAAGCGGGCATTGGAAATGGTAATGGTGTGTCTGTCGGGAGTGTAGCCGTCGGGCAGCTTTGCATCCCAGGCAGGACCGCCGAAGATGGCAAAGCCGATGCCGGACACCTTGCCGTCCACCATATACTTTTCTGCATTCAGCTTGATGGCAGCAGTAGTGCCTGCAGTAATGGTCAGCTTATCTGTCCAGTTGTTGATGTCGCCTTCAAAATCGCTGGGGAAGAAGCCAATCTCAACAGGACTGGTAGAGCCGCCCAGTGTGGTGAACAACAGATCCATACACAGGAATGTATCAGGTTTTTTCATCAGAGAAATCTTGTGACCGTCGTAGCGGAAGCCGTCGGAGATCACGATGGTCTCGCCAATAGTCGCCTTACCGGAGCCGTTGGCATTGGTGAAGCCGGTACCGCTGTTGCCGCCTGCCCAAGCAGACTGGGTCAGATCGAACGTCACAGACTGTGCGCCTTCCAAGCGGGCATTGGAGATGGTAATAGTATGTCTGTCGGGTGTATAGCCGTCTTCCAGCTTGGCATCCCATTCAGGACCGCCGAAAATGGCAAAGCCGATACCGGACACCTTGCCGTCCACCATATACTTTTCTGCATTCAGCTTGATGGCAGCAGTAGTGCCTGCAGTAATGGTCAGCTTATCTGTCCAGTTGTTGATGTCGCCTTCAAAATTGCTGGGGAAGAAGCCGATGTCAACAGGAGCTGTAGAGCCTGACAGTGTGGTGAACAACAGATCCATTGCAATGTAGGTGTTGGTATCCTCCACCAGGGTGATCTTGTGACCGTCGTACTGGAAGCCGTTGCTAATAACGATGGTGCTGCCAATCTCTGCCACGCCGCTACCATTAGCCCAGGAATAGCCTGCATTGGCTGCGCTTGCCCAGGTGGACTTGCTCAAATCAAAGGCCTTGGACTGGTCGCCCTCCAGACGGGCATCGGAAATGGTAACGGTGTGTCTGTCAGGAGTATAGCCGTCTTCCAGCTTGGCATCCCAGGCGGGGCCGCCCATAATAGCAAAGCCAATACCGGTCAGTTCACCGTCTACCAGATAATTATCCAAATTCAGCTTTACGGTGGTGGCAGTACCAGCGGTGATATTAACCGAATCGGTACCGCTGTCACCGACACTGCCTGTATAGTTGTAGGGGAAGAAACGAACTTCGATCGGATCGGTGGAATTACCCAATGTGGTAATCAGCATATCCAGGCAGAGGTAGGTGTCGGGTTCTTCAACAGGAGGCTCGGGCTCGGTGGGTTCGGGCTTGGTGGGCTCGGGCTCGGTGGGCTCGGGCTCGGTGGGCTCGGGCTCGGTGGGCTCTGTTTCATCAGGAATGGTTTCATCCACAAAGAGGAGCTTGTAGCCGTCAGTGAAGAAGCCGTTGGAAATGGTCACTACGCCATCGGTTACCACTGCGGTACCGCCAGCGTTTGCATTGGTATAACCGGTGCCGTTCTGACCGGCCTTCAAAGAAGCTTTGCTCAGATCAATGCGCTGATCCAGCTCACCCTTCAGGCGGATAGCGGAAATAGTAATGTTGTGTCTGTCGGGAGTTTGGCCGTCTTCCAGCTTGGCATCCCAGGTCGGGCCGCCCAAAACAGCAAGACCGATACCGGGGAACTCGCCGTCTACCAGATATTTGCTCAGATCCAGCTTTACAGTATAGGTGTTTCCGGTGGGTACATCAATTCTGTCAACATGATTGTTGATGTCGCCTTCAAAGTCGTAACCATAGAAGCCGATACCGATGGTTTCAAAGTTACCGCTCAAGGTGCTCAGCTGCATATCCAGCTCAATGTATGTAGATACCTCGTTGAAGGTGATCTTGTAGCCGTCAGTGAAGAAGCCGTTGGCAAATGTAATTACACCATCTGTCAAAGTTGCAGTACCACCGGCATTTGCATTGGTATAACCGGTGCCGTCCTGACCGCTTGCGATTGTAGCATAACTCAAATCAATGGGACGATCCTCCGGGCCTTCCAGGCGCATTTCGGTGATCTTGATGGTGTGTCTGTCGGGAGTAGTGCCATCTTCCAGTTTGGCATCCCAGGCAGGACCGCCGAGAACCGTAATGCCGATACCCTTGAACTCGCCGTCTACCAGGTACTTGCCCTGATCCAGCTTCACGGTATAGCTCATACCTGTGGGCACTTCAATTTTGTCGGTATAGTTATTGATATCGCCTTCGAAATCCAGAGGATAGAAGCCAAGACCGATGGATTCATGGTTGCCGCTCAGGGTGCTGATCTCCACATCCATGCAGATCTGGGTCTTGTAGGATTCAGCAGTCTTGTAGTAGCTGTAAGCAGCTTCCATCAGACCCTTGCTGTAATCATTGTCAATATTGTGATAGGCACGAATAAAGTACCAGATGGGTGCATAACCAACAGACAGTGTGTTGCTGCCGTCGGTAACATTCACGGTCATCACATCGCTCATATTCTGAGGATTGATGCCGGGGGTCTCGATGTAGTACAGGCCATCCTTTTCAACAGGATCTACCTTCGCACCGTTCACGGTGAAGGTATAGCCGTTTACGCCGCTGTCTGCCTTGAAATAGAAGCGCATAGCGGTCTGAGAGAGGAAGCGAACGGAAGTGCCGTAGAAACGGATGCCTTCCACTTGACCCTCGGTGATTGCAGAGGGGATTTCATCCGGAACAGAATAGCCGGGCTGAATATTGAAGCCTGCGTTGGCCAGATTGCTGATATTGTGATTAAAATACAGCTGTGCCCACGCACCCATATTCAGCAGTTCCAGACACAGATCCTTGGTGGTCTGGCTGTAATCGCCATTGATGATGGCTACCAGGTAATCACGAATGGTGTAGTGCTCGTCAAAGACCTCCTGCTTGATGCCCAGAACCTTGGCTTCTACCAATGCGTGGATATCATCCGTCATCTCTGCGACGGCCATCTCCACCGGCATATCATACATGCCGTTTTCGTCGGGGGTCATATCATCCAACGTGTAGGTTGCGGTCTTGCCTGCGTAGGAGATTGTGCCCACTGCGTCCTTGGCATAGTTTGCAGCGCTGTCGGGGATGCTGGCCCGCAGGTGCAGTACCAGGTCTTCACCCAAGGAAAGCTGCTGGGTAATGTAGTCCTCGCCCTGCAGCAGAGCTGCCTGTGCACCCATCGGAATGACACTCAGGAGTAAACACAGTGTCACGATCAATGCCATGGCTTTTTTTATAGTGCGATGCATAATTTTCCCTCATTTCTTGTTTGATTATTTTTTGGAACAGGCGGCTTTTTCAAGACGCCTGTTCAAACGAACAGGATTACGGGTTTCGCGATTTTCTATCTTAGAAAACTTTTTGCTATAATTATGACTCTTTTGTGTGGGAAATTGCTGAAATATTGCGGTTTGCTGACAGGTGCTTATTTTTCACTCAGGGAGATCTTGTGGCAGTCGTAGCAGAAGCCGTTTGTGATCTTCAGCACACTGCCTACGAAGGATGCCACACCGGAATTATTGGCTACAGTATAGCCGGTTGCACCCGTGCCGCTGATACATACAGATTTGCTCAGATCGTATGTTTTGGGCTCTGCGCCCTCCAGCTTCACACCGGAAATGGTAAGGGTGTGGCGGTCGGGGGTGTAGCCGTCGGGCAGCTTGGTATTCCACTCAGGGCCGCCGAAGATGCCGATGCCAATGCCGGTCAGCTTGCCGTCCACCAGATACTTTTCTGCGTCCAGCTTCACCGTTTGCAGTTCGCCTGCCTTGAAAATGACCTTATCGTCATAAACTTCGTGGGGATTACCCTCAAAGCTATAGGCATAGAAGCGCATCTCAACATCTCTTGTCCAGTTGCCGCCCAGGGTGTCGATCTGCATATCCAATACCACATAGGACTTTTCGTCTGTTTCACCGGACTCCGGCACTTCCGTCAGGGAAATCTTGTGGCAGTCGTAACAGAAGCCGTTTGTGATCTTCAGTACACCGTCTGCAAAGGATGCCACGCCGGAACCGTTGGCTACCGTATAGCCGGTTGCACCCGTACCGCTGATACATACAGATTTGCTCAGATCGTATGTCTTGGGCTCTGCGCCCTCCAGCTTCACATTGGAAATGGTAAGGGTGTGGCGGTCGGGGGTGTAGCCGTCGGGCAGCTTTGCATCCCAGGTCGGGCCGCCGAAGATGCCGATGCCAATGCCGGTCAGCTTGCCGTCCACCAGATACTTTTCTGCGTCCAGCTTCACCGTTTGCAGTTCGCCTGCCTTGAAAATGACCTTATCGTCATAAAC
>JAFTVV010000024.1 GCA_017465625.1 Oscillospiraceae bacterium
CTGAACCAGGAGAACGTGGTTCTGACCGGCGCTTGTGAAGCCATTGTTGTAGACGTGCAGTGTATCTTCCCCGCACTGGGCCCCCTGTCCAAGTGCTTCCACACCAAGTTCATCACCACCTCCCCCATCGCCCGTAGGCCCGACTCCGAGTTCATTCAGTTCAGCGCTGAGACTGCCGGTGAGAACGCAAAGGCGATCGTGAAGATGGCTATTGAAAACTTCCAGAACCGTAATCAGGATCTGGTCAACATCCCCTCTCAGAAGCAGAAGGCTCGTGTAGGCTACTCCGTCGAAGCAATCAAGAAGGTGCTGGACGGCGTTGCAAACACCCAGGTGGACGAGATGGGCACCACCAAGCCTCTGATCGAATGTGTCCACTCCGGTGTTCTTCGCGGTGCTGTGGCAATGGTCGGCTGTAACAACCCCAAGGTTCGTCCCGACTCCGCCCACATCGGTCTGATGAAGAAGATGCTGGAAAACGACATCATTCTGATTGTCTCCGGCTGTTCCGCACAGGCTGCCGCCAAGGCCGGTCTGATGGATCCCGATCAGGCAAAGGAATACTGCGGCGCAGGTCTGAAGCGCGTTTGTGAGCTGGCAGGCATTCCTCCCGTTCTGCACATGGGCTCCTGCGTGGACATCTCCCGTATGCTGGTTCTGGCTTCCGATATTGCCAAGGACTGGGGCATCAACATTTCTCAGGTTCCCGTAGTAGGCTGTGCTCCCGAATGGATGTCCGAGAAGGCTGTTTCCATCGGTAACTACGTTGTGGCTACCGGTATTGAAACCTTCCTGGGCGTAGATCCCTACTCCAAGGGCTCTACCGAGGTCACCGAGCTGCTGCAGGGTGAGAACGGCATCAACAAGTGGGTTGAAGCAAAGTTTGTTGTGGATACCGACATCGACAGCCTGGGCGACAAGATGATCGCCTGCATCGAAGCTAAGCGTGCTGCTCTCGGAATCTAAAATATGAAAATTGCAGTAACCGGAAAGGGCGGTGTGGGTAAAACCACATTGTCCTCCACACTGGCAAGACTGTATGCCGATGAAGGCCGCACGGTGCTGGCCGCCGACGTGGACCCGGATGCCAACTTAGGGTTAGCACTGGGTCTGACGCAGGAGGAAGTGGACGAGATCATCCCCATTTCCAAAATGAAGGCTCTGGCCAAAGAACGCACCGGCGCCAGCGACGACAACAAGTTCTACAAGCTCAACCCCTACGTGGCGGATATCCCGGATATCTACGCCAAACCCATCAACGGTGTCAAGCTGTTGGTGATGGGCACGGTGGATTTGGGCGGCAGCGGCTGTGTATGTCCCGAGCACGTGATGCTCAAGCAGATTCTTGCCAGTTTAACCTACCGGAAAAACGATGTGGTCATTATGGATATGGAAGCAGGTCTGGAGCATCTGGGCCGCGGTACAGCATCCAATATGGACCAGTTTATTGTGGTGATTGAGCCCGGCGCCCGCAGCGTCCAAACCTACAGAAATGTAAAGCGTTTGGCCACCGATTTGGGTGTGAAGCAGGTACGGGTGGTTGCAAACAAGGTACGGGATGCGCAGGATGAGGAATTCATCCGCAGCGCCATTCCCCCGGAGGATTTGCTGGGCATCATCCACTACAACACCGAAGTGATTGACGCAGACCGTCAGGGAAAATCCCCTTACGACTGCAGCCCCACAGCACTCGACGAAATCCGAGCCATTAAAGCACGCTTGGATTGTGATGAAGAATAATTAAGGAGGATCTATTGTGACACTGTTTGATAGAGTTTTCGGCGGCAACGACTACAATTATGAGCGTACCGTCGCTGCTGTTGACGCCGCAATCGCCACCTATGGCGAGAACGAGCCTGTTGGTTTCCCCGATACCGCATACGCTCTGCCTTGCTACTACGGTGTAACCGGCGTAAAGATTACCACACTGGCTGAAATGAAGGCCGCTATGGACACCATTAAGGCCAAAATGACCCGTAACAACCGTCTGCACGACGCATTTGAATCCGGCATTGCTTCTGCTCTGTGCGCAGAGTTTTTGGAAGCCCTGAAGTACATCCACGGTGCTACCCCCTACGCTGAGCCTGAGATGGGCCACCTGACCGACGCCTTCGTGCGTAACCTGGGCGTGCCTCTGGTTACCGGCGACATCCCCGGTGTTGCCGTTATCATCGGCGGTGCAGACGACCCCGCTGAGACCGTAGAGTTGGTTAAGTCCTATCAGAATCAGGGTATCCTGGTCACTCTGACCGGTGATGCTGTGAAGCACATCAGCGATGCCGGTATGAAGACCGGTGAAGGCGTGCGTGTATGCCCCTTGGGCTATGAAATGCAGTCCGTGATCCACGTTGTGTCCGTTGCCGTCCGTGCAGCACTGATTTTCGGTAACATCACCCCTGGTGATTTCCCCGCACTGGCCAAGTACACCATGGCCCGTGTTCGCGCCTTTGTAAATGCCTATAAGCCCCTGTCCGACGAGATCGTCTCCTACGGTGCAGGCGCAATCTGCCTGGGCTTCCCCGTTATTTCCAACGAGACCGAGAATATGTTCCGCGTACCCAAGAGCCTGATCCAGCAGCTGGATACCACCAAGTGGAACGCTACCTCTCTGGAAGCCCGTGACATTAAGATCAAGATTACCAACATCGACATTCCTGTTGCCTACGCTACCGCATTCGAGGGCGAAATCATTCGCCGCGGCGATATGCAGGTGGAAGTGGACGGCTCCCGTGTGGACTGCTTCGAGCTGGTGCAGACCAAGGAAGCCGCCGAGGTGGAGGATCACAAGATCACCGTCATCGGACCCGAGATCGACGACGTGCCCGTAGGCTCCAAGATCTCTCTGTCCTACACCATCGACGTAGCCGGCAAGGCTATGCAGGCCGACTTCGAGTCTGTTATGGAACGTAAGATCCACGCATGGCTCAACTGCATCGAAGGCGTCATGCACACCGGTCAGCGTGATATGATCCGTATCCGTATCTCCAAGGCCGACTTTGAGGTAGGCTTCAAGTTCCGTCACCTGGGCGAAGTGCTGTACGCGAAGCTCAAGAGCGAGTTTGAGGCCGTTGTAGACAAGTGTCAGGTTACCATCGTGGTGGATGCAGAGCAGAATAAGACCCTGCGTGCAAAGGCCAACGAGGTATTTGCAAAGCGCGACGACCGTCTGCGCACCATGACCGACGAATCCGTGCCTGTTTACTACACCTGTATTATGTGTCAGGCCTTCTCCCCCAGCCACGTTTGTATCGTTACCCCCGAGCGTCTGGGTCTGTGCGGTGCTGTGTCCTGGCTGGATGCTAAGGCTACCAACGAGCTGGATCCCACCGGTCCTTGTCAGATCGTGCCCAAGGAGCGCTGTATTGACGAGCGTCTGGGTCGTTACGAGGACGTGGATGAGGCTATTGAAAAGTACTCCCACGGTGAGCTGCACAACGGTACTCTGTACTCCCTGTTCCAGGATCCCATGACCTCCTGTGGCTGCTTCGAGTGTATCTGTGGCGTTGAGCCCTGCTCCATGGGCGTGGTGATCACCTGCCGTGAGCACGCCGGCATGACTCCTCTGGGTATGAGCTTCTCCGATATGGCTTCTATGACCGGTGGCGGTGTTCAGACCCCCGGCTTCATGGGTCACGGTAAGCAGTTCATCTTCTCCAAGAAGTTTATCGCCGCTGAAGGCGGCCCCGGCCGTATCGTTTGGATGCCCAAGGAGCTGAAGGAACAGGTCCGTGAGCGTTTGGATGCTGTGGCACTGGAGCTGTACGGTGTGGAGAACTTCACCGATATGATCGCAGACGAAACCGTCTGCACCGAGGATCCCGAGCAGTTGCTGGAGTTCCTGGGCGAAGTGGGTCACCCTGTACTGGGTATGGAACCCTTCGATATGTAATAACCAACAAGAGGGTTCGCACTATTTGGTGCGAACCCTCTTCAGCTTGTCAAAAAACTATGTTTTTGACAAGCTGCCAGAGGTTAAAGAAGCCCCAAAGACAAGCAACGCGACCCCGAAGTGTATGCGGATACTCAAGAGGGTTGCGCCCAGCAGTAAGTCAAAACGCCTTGCATAGCAAGGCAATTTAGAAAATATTACTTTTGGGACGGGAGACCCGTCCCCTACGCTTTTAATAGGATGTATTTTTTATGTTTTGACGGTTTGGGGGTTCTTTGACACTCTGAAAAACCTGCCATCGACCGAAGGCAGGTTTTTGTTCGCAGCGATATAAATCCCTTGCGGGATTTGCGATATGCCGCTGTGCGGCGCGATATATCTTCGATGCGATATGCTTGCGCGCGTGGGGGAACTTATATCATATCGCAAAGCGGACACCCCGGGA
The DNA here is from genome assembly GCA_017465625.1 of Oscillospiraceae bacterium. Taxonomy (GTDB): domain Bacteria; phylum Bacillota; class Clostridia; order Oscillospirales; family Oscillospiraceae; genus Faecousia. The sequence continues at coordinate 4,335 of JAFTVV010000024.1, forward strand.
GGAGTGCCCTTACAAATTCTTTCGATGGGTTTCAAAAAATCTCCGCCTGACTCTTCAGACGGAGATTTTTCATCCTTATCGCACGATCTCGCCTACGCCGCTGGCGATTACGCCGGGGCGGTAGGGGAATTTGTCAATATCTTCCAAAGCAGTCACACCAGACAGCACCAGCACCGTGTCCACATTGCTTTCGATGCCTGCAATAATATCGGTATCCATTCGGTCACCGATAAAGGCAATGTCCTGAGAGTGGCAGTTCAGTTTTTTCAAGCCGTGGCGCAGCATCAGCGGATTGGGCTTACCCACAAAATACGCCTTTTTGCCGGTGGAAATCTCGATCGGTGCAATGAGCGAACCGGTGGCAGGATAAATACCGTTTTCAACAGGACCTGTAATGTCCGGGTTTGTGCCGATCAGCTTTGCGCCCTTGATCACCAGATTGATGGCTTTTGTAATCTTTTCAAAGCTGTACGTGCTGGTCTCACCAACCACCACATAATCGGGATTTACATCGTTCATATAGATGCCCTGATCATACAGCGCCTTTGTTAATGCGGCTTCACCGATCACATAGGCGGTACAATCCGGCTTTTGACTGTGCAAAAATTCCGCAGTTGCCATTGCGCTGGTGTAGAAATGGTCTGCAGACACATTCAGTCCCATCCGTTCCAGCTTCATACTCAGCTCGTGGGGGGTGCGCTCGGAGCTGTTGGTCAAAAATACAAACTTCTTGTCATTTTCCTGCATCCAGTTTATAAACTCTGTAACGCCATCCAGAATCTTATTGCCGTGATAGATGACACCGTCCATATCGCAGATAAAACCCAGCTTGTTTTTAATTCTTTCCATACTCATACCTCCGTATTGATTGAGGGAAATCCGGGGACACGGGTCTCAATGTCATTGGGTTTAGGATGTCATTGCGAGCACCCTGAGCGAAGCCGAAGGGTGCGTGGCAATCCGTAATCCAAAGGCTCCCTTGTGTAAAGGGTAAGCGAAGCGCAGTCGCGGTAGTGAATGACAGTCCGGTGGACTGTCAGAGCCGCGACCGGGCTCGCCTCAGCGAGCTGTCACGCGAACAGCGTGACTGAGGGATTGTTACGCGGTGCTTTACACCGCAAGAAAACGGATTCCCACGGCTGCTTCACAGCCTCGGAATAACAAGGGTTTTTGAACTCAATGACATTGACACGGGTCTGTCCCCTTTTTACTGATTCAATGCTTTCAGATCTTCGTATACGCCGTAATCGGTGCGGTTGATGGTCATCGGCGTAACGGAAATGTAGCCTGCGGTGACGCAGTCCGTATCCAAGGTCAGGTCGTTGCTGTTCTGGTACACGCAGAAGCCACGGGGCATATAAAGATCCTCTCCCTGAGGATCAAATTCGTCACAGTAGTAAGGCCCACCTTGACGGGTGATGCGTATCCCTTTGGGATTTTGGGGGATGTTGATGTTATACAGGCTGTGGCGCTCCAGCAGTTTTTCACTGACCACATAGTCCCACACCTGATCCAGATGGTCTGTGGCGCAACTGTATTCACGAACGCCGGTAGAAAGCGCAATGGCGGGAATCCCCAGAGCACAGGCCTCAAAAATTGCGGCGGCGGTACCGGAATACATCACATCCAGCCCCATATTATAGCCTTTGTTGACACCGGAGATCACCAAATCAAACTGCATTTTCAGTCCCATCACCGCAAAACGCACACAGTCTGCAGGAGAGGAATCCACCGTCCAAAGGGACACGTCTTCCACCTGACGGGGTGCGGCACGGAAGGCCTTGTGCAGCTCGATGGCGTGGCTTTTGCCGCTTTGCTCATATTCAGGCACTACAACGGTGACCTCTGCCCGTTTTTGCCACCATCTGACCAGCGGCAGAAGCTGGGCGGCAGAAACAGAATCGTCATTGGTAATTAAGACCCGCATTACAGCCACCCCTCATGTGTATCCTTGTATGCCTTTACGTGAGCATCCGCATCTGCCAGCAGGGATTGCATCTCCTCAAGGGAGTAGACCGTTGCACCGCTGGCACAGGCGTGACCGCCGCCGTGATATTTTTCGGCAATGGTGTTGATGGTCACAAAACGGGAACGCAGACGGACACGAATTGACCCCTCCGCATCTCCGTTTTCAATAAATACCATCCAGCAAATCACATCCCGAATAGAATCCAGCGTGCCCACGCAGGCACTGGCCTGCTCTAAGCTCAGGTTGAATTCCTCCTGCATTGCCTTGTCTACATAGATATATGCAATGCCGTTTTCCGTAATTTCCATACGGCGGTAGATTTCCGCCTTGAATTTCAGGTAACCGTATGCCTCCAAATAGAGGTTGGCATAGAGGGTGTCGGTATCCACACCCACGTCCAGCAGCGTTGCCGCCGCACGCAGTGTATCGCCACAGATGCCGCTGTATTTAAAGCGGCCGGAGTCGGTCACCATACCGGTGTACAGGCATTTTGCCGCCTCCTGATTTAAAATCAAACTGTCCTTGAAGGTTTCGTAGAACACCACCACCATCTCACAGCAGGAGGAACGCTCCTCCTCTACCCAGATATAGTCACCGTAGTTTTCCAGAGGGATATGGTGGTCAATTTTGATCAGTTCCTTGCACAGGGTGTACTTTTTGTTGGCAATACGGTTTTCAGAGGCCGTATCCAGCACGATGCCCAGGGCGGAAGCATAGACCTCATCGGAAACATCCGGGTCTTCTTTCCCTAAAAATGCCAAATATGCAGCGCTCTCCGTTGCCACCAAATGCACCTGCTTTTCCGGCCAGGTAGCCTTGATGATGGCTTGCAAGCCCTTGGTTGCGCCCATACAGTCTCCGTCCGGACGCACGTGGCGAAACAGCATAATGGTGTCATATTCCCGGATTTTATCAAATATCTTCTGCTTAATTTCTTTATTCATGGTGCTCTCCTATCGCATCTAAATCCTGAAGCATCGCCATCACCGTCTGACGGTCTGCAACCGTTGCGCCGCTGGCTTTTTGGTGTCCGCCGCCGCCGTACTTGACGGCAATGGGGTTAATGTTGTACATAGACGAGCGCAGTTCACACTGCACGCCCTTGTCGGTCTCGGTAAAGTTTGCCCAAATGTGGACGCCCTTGATGTCGGCCATGGTGTTGACCATACCACGGGAGATGGTAAACAGGTCGATGCCCTGCTGTTCCAGCTCCGCCACCTCGTCCCGGGTGGTGTAGATGTAGGCATTGCCTTTGGGGGTAAACTGTATTTTCAAAATGAAAGCCGCCTTCAATTTCTTGCTTTCAAAGCTGTCGGCATACAGCCCTCTGAACAGCCGGTTGGTATCAAAGCCGGTTTGGAGCAGCTCTGCCGCCAGACGGTGGGTACGGGCGGTAGTGCCGTCATAACGGAAACGGCCGGAATCAGTAACCATACCGGTGTACAGGCTTTGTGCCGCCAACGCATTGATGTTCCAGCCGCCGTCCACTGCCAACTGGGTGACCATACCGCAGCAGCTTTCAAAAGAGGTATCAATCGCCTCTTCGTCTGCAATTTTGCCGGTAAACAGGTGGTGGTCAATACGGGCGGTTTTCTCAGCCAACGTATAGCGGTTGTCGCAAATCATATTGACGCCGCCGCAATCCAAAATGATCGCCAGTGCCCCCTGATAGGTGCTGTCGGGGATCTCGTCCATGGCGCAATCGTCCATAAAGCTGTATGTTCCCGGATCGTCACCCACCACATAGATGTGCTTTTCGGGAAAGTTTTCCAAAAGCAGGTTTTTCAGTCCGATTTGACTGCCCATTGCGTCACCGTCAGGCTTGTGATGGCGGTGCAGAATAATGGTATCGTATTCTTTTATAAGCTTTAAAATCTGTTGAAACATCGACATCCTCCAAAAAATTCATTACCTTATAATATAGCACATTTCTGCCACAGACGCAAGAAAAAAGACGGTTGGAGCAAAAAACCCCAACCGACAAAAAGACGGTTGGGGAATCTTGAGGTATGTTGTTATTTGCCCAGGCAGTTGTCGCAAATGTAAACCTTCTGACCGAAAATGTTGGCTTCCTTAGCGCCGCCCTTGCCGCAGATGTCACACTTCTTGCCACAGCCGGTGAGTGCAAATGCGCCCAGTGTGCACAGAACCAATGTTAATGCAATAATCTTTTTCATAATATCGTCTCCTTTTTATGATTGCCAATCGCTTGACTGTTTTTAGTATACCACAGGGGAAAACGGAATGCAAGGCGGTCACGTCGGTTTTGTTCATATTTTTTTAAAAGATTATCCATAATAAAAGCAACCGGGAAACAACGGGCGGATGATATCCGCCTCTACAATGCTGTACATACCGTTTCTTATCCGTAGGGACACCGCTCCTGAGGTGACCGCGGTTAACACGTAAAACGGCTTAGCGATATGTTTTTCTTTGCAAAACGCGATATATTTGTCTTGCGGCAAATGCGATATATGGCTTCGCCATGCGATATGATATAAATCCCCTCACGCCCGCAGGCATATCGCATCGAAGATATATCGCGCCGCAAAGCGGCATATCGAAAATCCATTTATGGATTTATATCGTTGCAACAACACAAAAACCGCTGACCTACGGGTCAGCGGTCTGTGTGTTATTGCAGGGGAATATCACTGCTCTTATCCAAATGATACTCTACAGCGTAGTCCCTCTCGTCGTGATCCTTCCGCACGATGTGCTGGTTCAGCATATCCAGATGGCCGCCGGTCTTTGTGGTTTCGTAATAGTATTGCTCGTAGGTGGGGGTATCCAGATAAATGCGATCCGCCTCCGTGTGGTAATGCTCCGTCCAGCCTTTGTAGTACGCGGAAACACCATCCATACAGATCAGGCCATAATCCTGCACCTGTGCCGGCTGCTGGGGTGCGGGATCATCCAGCAGAGAGGGAATGTTATAGTTATACAAGTAGCTGTATTTGGTCACCGTTACCACAGAATGTACGTAATCCTCCCAGGCAATGCCGTGCACAGCAAGACGCTCTTCCACGGTTGTGCCGCGTTTGGCGGTTTGCTCCTGCCAGTAAGCATACAGACACTCAGAGGACTGCATCTCCAACTGATGCAGCATTTCTTCTGTGGAGGCTTCGTCACAGCTCAGCGCCATTTCTCCATCCTCAGAGAAAGAGAGACTGATCGTATGGTGCAAATCGTGGAACGCAAAAATCGGTCCGACCGTTTCCTCAATACGGGAGTTAAAGTCTTCCATAATGGTTTTCGTCTCGTCTGCATCCCCCGTCCAAACACCGATGAGACTGTCGGTATTCAGCGGTTTTGTCTCTTTGGGTGCAGAGTCGGCAGCAGTACAGCCGGCAAAAACCAAAAGAACAATCAACAATACAGGCAAAAGCCTTCTCATAATATACCTCTTTATTTTTTATAATCGGCCTATCAGGCGTTTTTCCATTCATTATAATCGCTGTAGAAGACCACATCATATTGGAAGGTGGTCTTTTCGCCGGGGTTCAGCATTTGCAGTCTCCCCTGCTCCCGCATAGCAACGCGGCCATCAGGCGTGCAGTTGCCGGGCTCCAGACCCAGCACATAATCGTGCGCACCGGGCATTTTCCACTGGCAGAAGGAATTCAGGTTTTTGGGGTCAAAAGAGATGGCCAGGCCCAATCCAATGCCGTGGTTATAGATTTTCGCAAGACCCTTATGGTCAAATTCGTGGAAGTAGCACTGTTCCTCATAGCCGGGGGTGGGTGTGGGGAATTGCAGATGCTGCTGAAGACCCTCTGCGGCGTGGGCATTACGGGGAATCACCCGATCAGAGGGGATGATCAGCTCAGACTGCTCGCTCAGCAGCGGATAGCCCATATTCATGTGGTAGAGTACCATCACAGGAGATGCCTCGTCACCGTGGTTTTCTACGGTATCTTTCAGCGTCAGCTTGTTTTCCGTAGTGGAAAATTCCAGCACCCGGTGCAGCTGCAGCTTGCGGCCAAACAGCACACAGTCCTTCATATCCGCCTCCACAACCAGCAGATCGCCTTTGCGATACCAGTGGGCGTGCTCGGCAGGAGTGTTGCCAATAGTGCCGTGCATGGGCAGGAATTCATCCCCGTCCTGAGCGTCTCCGCCAACAGTGGTCAAGCCGCAGGTGGTCAAAAATCCGGCAGTAAAGCTTTTCAGCCAATGATCCTCTCTGCGGTCGTAATAGGAAGAACCCACAAAGCCGCAGGGGGAGAAATAGCCCATATTCATCCCCATAAAGGTCAGACGGGGAATATCCGCACAGCGATCCAGCGAAACACTGCACTGAAGACCCAATCCGTTGCGCACCTGCAAAAGCCGCAGGCCGTCACCCTTGCCGCCTACCAGGCGGTATTCTTCAATGCCGGAGATCTGGTCTTCGTGTCCTAAATAGTTGCTAAAAGCCATATCGCTGTTCCTCCTGATTTAGCCTGCGTAGCACAGGCGCGTTCTATCCATCATAACCATCATATCATAGTCTTTTGAAAAAAGATAGCACTTTTTCCGTTTTTATACATAAAAATCTAATTATATTCAAAGTTTTTCACCCATTACCGACCCACAATACAAAAAACTTCCGGCAACCCCAATGGGTCACCGGAAGTGCAGAAATTTTTATTTGTGGATGCAGAATCAGTTGATGGGGGTTGCGTGGGCCAGCAGGTACTTTTCGGCATCGCCGTTCCACAGACCGTTGTGCTTCTCCACCAGCTTTGCCAGCTCTGCAAACATCTCGTTCTCCTTGCCCAGCTCTGCAAAGTCGTCGATGGCAGTCAGAGGCATACTGATCTGATTGTAGATCAGCTTCTTGCCGCCCTTGATGTTGGGCAGATTCAGTGTGGTATCCACAACTGCATCCAGGCCGCCAATGTGGGTAACCATTGCGGCAGGATTGATCTTGCCGCTATTCATCATCTCGATGGCTTCACGCATATCGTCGGTGTTGCCGCCGGAGGTGCCCACAATGTGGGTAGCAGCATAGTGGACATTAAAGAAGTTCATCTCTGCCTTGAACTGTGCATTGGTGGGGCCTGCGAAGAAATTCAGACAGCCGTCGTAACCCAAAATCGCATCAGCCTGCTCCACAACGGGACGGACAGGTGCAAAGCAGATGACGTCGTTGTAGCCGGTGCCGCCGGTGAGGTTGCGGAGGTACTCCACAGGATTTTCCACCTTTGCGGTGTTGACGTAGTGCAGCTCGATGCCCAGCTCCTTGGCGTGCTCTACGGTGTAGATGCTGGCGGCGCGCTCCAGACGGGCGTCGTCAATATCGGTCACAACCAGCAGAGAGGGACGACGGTCGCAGTGCAGAGCGTAGTCAATTGCGCCCAGACCCATAGGACCGACGGAAGCCAGCAGTGCCATCTTGCCGCCTTCTACAATGCCCATATCGTGGACATAAGAGCCGGCTTTGGTGTGATACTGGGCGTGGAAAGTGCCGATGATGCAGCTCATAGGCTCAGCCAAAGAGCCGTAGAAGTAAACATCGGAATTGTAGGGCAGCAGGCAGTCGGCGAGCAATGTCTCCTGAGGAATGTTGCCGTACAGGGCATCGCCGCCGCAGTAGTTGTAGGAATAGCCGGGAGCCATCAGAGAGCCCTTATAGAAGTGGGCAGGCTGAATGGAGAAGCCGTCACCGACCTTAAACTTGTGGGCCCAGTTCTTGCCCACTTCCACGATCTTGCCGCAGAATTCGTGACCCACAACGGTGGGATTTTCTGCAACATTGTCGGGCACGCGCTTGTGATCGCCGCCTTCAACAGCAGCCTTGTAGGTGCTCATGCACAAAGAGTCGGAAATAATCTGGACGCGCACACCGTCGTCGCCAATTTCCGGCAGGTCAAATTCCTCCAGACGGAGGTCCATTTTGCCGTGGATACGAACGCCTTTATTCTTCATAATTACTCTCCTTATTTCTGCCAAAAAGCGGCAATCATTTATGTATTTTCTCATCACCGAGGTCTTTCTCCGCCATTATAGCACAGAAAAACGAAAATGCCAATAGGCGGATGTCAATCTTTTTCCATTTTCTTAAATAAAAATGCGGTGATTGCCTTTCTTTCCGTTTTCTGCTACAATATGGGTAAATACACAGAAAGGGTTGATCTTATGGCTTCAAAACCTTTACATATTTTAGTGGTGGCCACCTGGCTTCCGGGCAGATACGACAAACTGATGGGCATTTACCACAAGCATTTCTGCGAGGCACTGGCGCAGGCCGGTGTAAAAGTGGGTATGCTCCATATTGACCGGCAGCCCATCTCTCAGGCACTGCGTTTTCCCTTTATGAAAAAGCGCTACACCGTAGAAGAAAAGGGCTACCGTACTCACGCCCGTCGGATGCTCAACCGTCACCGTCTGTCTCCCCACTGGCAAATGAAGGCCTACACCCGATGCCTGTATCGGCTGTATAAGGCTTACGAAAAGAAAAACGGCAAACCGGACGTGCTCCACGCACAGGTGCTGATTCCTGCAGGCTATGCCACCGCAATGCTGGGTAAACGCATCGGTGTGCCGGTGCTGATCACAGAGCACGCCAGCTATTTTGAGCGATTCTTTAAGGATTGGAGCGCACCCTACACCAAAAAGACGGTGGAAAGCGGCGCGCAAATCACCTGCGTGGGAAACTATATGGTAGAACTGTTTGCCAAACTGGGGGTGCAGGCGCAGGTGCTTCCCAATACGGTGGACTGCTCTGTCTTCAGCGGTCCGAAGGCAGAAAAGACCGACAGTACCATCCGCTTTGCCACCGTTTGCGCTCTGCGTGAGGGCAAGGGCATCGAAGTGGCGGTGCAGGCACTTTCCAAGCTTTCAAAGGAAGAAAAGCTGACGGATTTTACATATACCGTCATTGGAAACGGAGATCAAAGTGCGCTGTATCGGGCCGCCGCAGAGCAAGCAGGCATTGCAGACCGCACCCGTTTTGTGGGGCAGAAAAACCATCAGCAGATTGCGGAAATTCTCGCCCATACCGACATTCTCTTGATGCCCTCAGACAAGGAGACCTTTGCCATCCCTGTCATCGAAGCCGCCGCCGCAGGCGTGCCGGTTGTCTGTACCCGCTGCGGTGGACCGGAGGGCTTCCTCACCCCTGACAGCGCAGAATTTTGCGGCATTCAGGACGCAGACGGAATGGCCGACGCCATTATGCGTATGGCAGCGCGCCTGCCTCAGATTGATGAGCAGAAGGTGCGGCAGGTAGCCGCCGCCTTTGACCGCAAAGCAGTTGCAGAAAAAGCCATAGGCTACTATAAAGCACTGCTCAAAAATTAAAATGCAAAATTTTACGGGACGGCAATGCCGTCCCGTAATGCATATCAAAAGTAACGTATGTCCGAAGAAATTGTCATTGCGAGCCGCTTGCCAAGCGGCGTGGCAATCCGTTTCTCCACATTTGCGCCCACCGATCGTAATACCTCGTGGGGGCACCCGTCCTCGGGTGTCCCTACAAATGATCGTGCTTACTTTCCTGCCAGTATCAGAGCGCGGTCTAAGATGGCATTGGCCGCAGCTTCTTTGGACATCAGGGGCAGCTGCCGAACGTCCTCGGCTGTGATCAGCGTGATCACATTGGTATCCACCCCAAAGCCTGCGCCTGCCTGACGCAAATCGTTGGCGCAGATCATATCCACGCCCTTTTTCTTCAGCTTTTCTTTGCTGTTTTCCAGCACATTTTCCGTCTCCATGGAAAAGCCGCAAAGCACCTGACCGGGACGGCGATTTGCACCCAGCCACGCCAAAATATCTTCGGTGCGCTTCAGTGGGATGGAAAGTGCACCGTCTTTTTTCTTCATTTTCTCAGCGGCAGGCTCTGCCGGTGTATAATCCGCAACAGCGGCGGCTTTGAATACGAAATCCGCCTCCCGGCTGTGCTCCCGGACCGCCTCAAACATCTGTGCCGCAGACTGCACCTTGATCACCTCTACAAAAGGAGGCGGTGCAACCGTGGTGCTGCCGCAGATGACTTTTACCTCTGCACCCCGAAGCATGGCCGCTTTTGCAAGGGCAAAGCCCATCTTTCCGGAGGAATGATTGGTAATAAAGCGCACCGGATCCAACGCCTCACAGGTCGCACCGGCAGTGACCAAAACCTGCTTGCCTGCCAAATCCTTGGGCATCGCCAGTGCCCGAATAATATGCTCCAAAAGCAGTTCCGGTTCGGGCAGTTTTCCTGCACCCACGTCACCGCAGGCCAGTCTGCCGCTATCCGGTGCAATCACCTCCCAGCCATAATGACGGAGTGTCTGCAAATTATCCTGGGTCACAGGGTTTTCCCACATACCCGTATTCATTGCCGGTGCAATCAGCTTGGGACATTTGCAGGCCAATACCGTGGTGGTCAGCATATCGTCCGCCAGTCCGTGAGCCAGCTTGGCGCAGACATTGGCGGTGGCCGGTGCAATCATCACCAGATCCGTCCGACGCGCCAGAGAGATGTGCTCCACCTGATGCACAAAATTGCGGTCAAAGGTATCTACCAGGCACTTATTTCCCGTAAGCTGTTCAAAAGTAAGGGGTGCAATAAATTCTGTGGCGTTTTTGGTCATCACAACCTCTACGGTGGCATTGGTCTTGACCAGTGCGGAGCAAAGTGCCGCAGCCTTATAGGCGGCAATTCCACCGGTGACACCCAGAAGAACAACTTTTCCTTTCAGCATTTCGGAATCCTCCCTATGATTCTTTGCCCCTATTATAGCGATATTTTTTTCCGGTGTAAAGACCTCAATTGCTTTTGCGCTTTACAACCTGAGAAAATACCGCTATAATAGGGATATAATATGCGCTGCATCCCTTTAGCGGAGCGGCAGCAGGAGGTAAACTGAATATGAAAAAAAGCCGTATGAATGTACGTTATATGGTTATACTGGCAATGTTTGTGGCATTGATGCTGGTACTGCAAATCACGGGGATCGGGCTGATTCCGCTGCCGCTGATCAAAGCCACCACCATGCACATCCCCGTCATTTTGGGTGCGATTTTGATGGGTCCCACAGCCGGCGGCATTTTGGGCGGTGTATTCGGTCTTTGTTCCATCTGGACCAACACCACCACCCCCAGCGCCTTATCCTTCGCCTTCTCCCCCGTGCTGGCAAACGAAATTGCCGGCTTTGGCGGTGCGCTCGCCTCGGTCTGGACTGCGCTTTGCTGCCGGATTTTACTGGGCGTGGCGGCAGGCTGGCTGTGGAAGCTGCTGAAAAAATGGTCCGTAAACGATTATCTGGCACTGCCTGTGACGGCAGGTATCTCCACAATTCTCCATTCCACGCTGGTGATGGGCAGTATTGGCATTTTATTTGACCAGCAGTTCGCTCAGGCAAAAGGCGTGGCGGCAGACGTGGTACTGAAGGTTGCTATGGGCGTTGTGGGCACTTCCGGCATACCCGAGGCCATTGCCGCAATCCTGTTGGTCACAGCAGTAGGCAAGCCTTTAATTCTGTTTGCGGCAAAAGCCGGCAAACAAATGCACCGGAGGAACTGAGTATGCTTCTTGCAATTGATATCGGCAACACCAATATTGTCATCGGCTGTATCCGGGACGATGAGATTCTCTTCACCGCACGGATTGCCACAGACCGTCTGCGCACCTCCGATCAATACGGTGTGGAAATTAAAAATATGCTGGACGCTTTTGGCGTCAGCCTCTCAGACATTGACGACTGCATTATTTCGTCCGTCGTGCCGCCCGTGTTTCACTCGGTGCGCACAGGTGTCGTCAAAATCATCGGCAAACAGCCTATGGTGGTTGGACCCGGATTAAAAACCGGTCTGAACATCCACGTGGACATTCCCAGTCAGGTGGGCAGTGACCGCATCGTTATTGCGGTGGCGGCACTGGCAGAATATACCGCCCCCCTGATTCTGATTGATATGGGCACTGCCACCACCATTGAAGTAATCGTACAGGACAATGTGTATATCGGCGGTGTGATTTTCCCCGGTGTGAAGCTGTCGCTGGATGCTTTGACCAGTCGGGCAGCACAGCTGCCCGGCATCAGTCTGGATCAGCCTTCAAAGGTCATCGGCAAAAACACCGTAGACTGTATGCGCAGTGGTATGATGCACGGCACAGCGGCTATGCTGGACGGGCTCATCGACCGGATCACCGAAGAACTGGGCCACGGTGCAACCATCATTGCCACCGGTGGTCTTGCCAAATTTATCATTCCGCTGTGCAAGCACGAGATTATTCTGAAGAAGGATCTGCTCCTCCACGGACTGAACATCCTCTACAAAAAGAATAAAAAATAGGGGCGGATATCCGCCCCTTGTCATTCCGAGGAGCCGCAGGCGACGTGGGAATCCGTTTTCTTGCGGTGCGAAGCACCGCGCCGCCTTCGGCGGCAGGGGATACGGATTGCCACGCACCCTTCGGCTTCGCTCAGGGTGCTCGCAATGACATACGTTTGTAGTAAAGTTTATGGGCGTGTTGCAAGCAACACGCCCATAAAATTATTTCAGCTTTGCGCCACAGACGGTGCAGAAAGCAGCATCTGCGTCTACTCTTGCGCCACAGGTGGTGCAGAATGCGGCTTCAGGAGCTTCGGCAGCTGCAGGAGCAGCTTCCTTTACAGGAATTTCAAAAGCAGGAGCCTCAAAAACAGGAGCCTTGGCAGCTGTGCCTTCGTCGCCCTTCAGCTTGTTGTTGATCTGAATGACATTCTTAACCAGCAGAATGAACATCATAAGGAACTCGTAGGAAAGACGAATGGCGATCGGACCCAGAATCATGGTCAGCAAGCCTACACCGCCGTACCATTTGGAACCGCTCCATGTATCTTCCACACGGAACAGCATCAAGAAACCTTCGATGAAAACATACGCTGTCAGGAAAATGTACAGCGCCTGCAGAATCTTTTCAACAATCAGATACTTGAAGTTTACAGTATCATGCAGGAACTTTCCAAAAGCATTCAGCTTCTTGCGGTTCTTCTCCGGAACAATGAAAACGAAAGCAAGAACTGTTGCGACCACAGCCAGAATCAGGGCCACAACGGCGAGCGTACCGGAAGCGCTCGAGCCGCCCATAGCGACAACACCCATAAATTTTACCTCTCTTTAAAAAATATTTGGTCATAAACCGTTCATATTTTACCATTTGCGACAAGTGATGTCAACCTCTGTTTTCCAAAGGGGCAGAAATAAATCTTTTTTATTGTGAATTTTCCGAAAACAGGGTAGAAGTCTATAAAATTATATGATATAATGATATGGTTGAGAAGAATGTTCTTTTGACAGAACGGAGAAAACGCCTATGTTAGAGATTTTAGCGCCGGCAGGCTCTATGGAAGCACTGCGCGGAGCAGTTCAAAACGGTGCCAATGCCGTATATTTGGGTTGTGGTATGTTTAACGCCCGTCAAAGTGCCAAAAACTTCACCCCCGAAGCCTTGGCAGAGGCGGTGAAATACTGTCACATCCGTGGCGTTCACGTGCATTTAACCCTGAACACCCTGGTTTCCGACCGGGAAATGAATGACCTTTGCAAGCTGATTCGCCATGCCGCCCTTTGCGGTGTGGATGCCTTTATTGTGCAGGATTTGGGCGTGGTGCGCCAATGTAAGGCCATCGCCCCCCACATTCCCATCCACGGCTCTACCCAAATGACGGTGCACTCTCTGCCCGGTGTGCGGCTTTGTGCCGCCTGGGGTTTGAGTCGGGTGGTGCTCAGCCGGGAGCTGAGTCGGGAGGAAATCCGCTATATCTGCGCCAATTCCCCCATTGAGATCGAAGTATTCGGTCACGGGGCGCTGTGTATGAGCTATTCCGGTCAGTGCTACTTATCTGCCGCCATTGGCGGTCGATCCGGCAACCGGGGGCGCTGCGCCCAGCCTTGCCGTCAATGCTATGGCTATGGCCGTATGCAAAACAGCTATCCCCTGAGCCTGAAGGACAACTGTCTGGTGCAATACCTGCAGGAGCTGGAACGCATGGGCGTCGCTTCGGTGAAGCTGGAGGGACGTATGAAGCGGCCGGAATATGTGGCGGCAGTGACCAGCGTGTATGTGCAGGCCGCCAAAACCGGCGGCGTCACCCGTCCGATGATGGAGACCCTTTATCAGGCTTTTAACCGTCAGGGCTTTACCGACGGCTATTATCAGGGCAAAACCGGCCCGGAGATGTTTGGTGTGCGTCAGGAAAATCAGGAAAACAACGCCTGGTATAAGCAGGTGCGCCAAAGCTATGAAGCCATTGAAAATCAGCTTGTGCCCATTACGATGGAGGCGGAAATCCGTCGGGAGGGCTGCAGACTTTCTGTGCAGGACGAGCAAGGCCGCATCTGCACTGCCTACTGCGGCGGTGCAGAAGAGGCACGGACGATGCCGCTGACCGAACGGGTGCTGGAAGAACGGCTGGGCAAAACCGGCGGTACGCCTTATTACTGCACCGATGTGCACGTCACCCTTCAGCCCGGTGTGACTCTGCCCGTTTCTGCCATCAACGGTCTAAGGCGGGATGCCCTGAATATGCTGACCGCACAGCGCGCCCGTCAGGAGACCCCCATATTGGGCAAACCCCAAAAGACAATTTCCTTCCCCGGTCAGCGAAAAGCCCCGGTGATGACGGTGCAGGTCACCACCCGGGAGCAGGTAACCGCCAGCCTGATCAAGGCACGTCCCTCTATGCTGTATGTGCCGGTGCATCTGCTTGCAGAAGACCTTGCCTGGTGCGAAAAGCTTTCCCACTATGTGCCCGTATGTGCCGCACTGCCCCGTATCACCCACGACGCAGAGGTGGGTATGCTTCTGCAAAATCTCCGCCGGCTGAAAAATGCAGGCGTGGAGGATGTGCTGGTTTGCAACTTGGGGCAGATCATCCCTGCCAAGGAAGCCGGAATGCGTCTGCACGGCGATTTCGGACTGAATATTTATAACTCCGGTTCCATTTATGCGCTGCGGGAGCTGGAAATGGCCTCCGTGTGCCTGAGCTTTGAGATGACATTGCCCCAAATTTGGGACGTGAGCAAGGCGGTAGCCTGTGAGCTGCTGTGCTACGGCCGTCAGCCGCTGATGGTGACGGAAAACTGTCTGATTCGGGGTCGCACCGGAAAATGCACCTGTCAGCTTGCTCCCACCAAGCTGACCGACAAGACCGGTGCAGAATTCCCCGTGATTCGGGACGGTATGAGCTGCCGCAGTGTATTGCTCAACGGCAAGAAGCTGAACTGGCTGGACCGTCAGGAGGATTTGGTGAAGCTGGGTCTGTGGGCAACCCGACTGTATTTCACCACGGAAAATCCACGGGAAGTGGATCAGGTGATCGGCAGTTGCCTCAGTCCCCGTCCCTTCGACCCCGGTGCCAACACCCGGGGGCTTTACCTGCGGGGCGTGGAATAAAGCAAACAATGTCATTCCGTTCAGAAATCCCGGTCATTCCGAGGCTGCGCAGCAGCCGTGGGAATCCGTCTTCAAATGGGATTGCGGATTGCCACGCACCCTTCGCCTTTGCTCAGGGTGCTCGCAATGACATCCTAAACTTCATGACACTGTCATAATATGATCCGAGGATAGCTTTATGAGATTGATTCTTGCATCCCAATCGCCCCGACGGCAGGAGCTGCTGGGCAAACTGGGCATGGATTTTCAAATACAAGTGCCGGATGTGGACGAGCAGATGGATCTGCTGGGTGATCCTGCGCAGCAGGTGGCCGCGGTGAGTCTGCGAAAGGCGCAGGCGGTGCAGGCAGAGCCGGACGATGTGGTCATTGCCGCTGATACGGTGGTGGTCTGCGACGGAAAGATTTTGGGCAAGCCTAAAAGTACCGAGCACGCCGCCCAAATGCTCCGTATGCTCTCCGGCCGTGCCCATCAGGTGATGACCGGTCTGACGGTACTGCAGGGAAACAGGCAGGAAAGCTGTACGGAGATCACCACAGTGCATTTTAAGTCCCTGACCGATCAGGAAATTGCCCGTTACGTGGCATCCGGTGACCCCATGGACAAAGCCGGTGCTTACGGCATCCAAAGCGGTGCAACGATGTTTGTAGAAGGCATTGAGGGCGACTATTTTAACGTGGTGGGTCTGCCGCTTTGTCGGCTTTACAAGGTGCTTCAGAAAATAATGGAGGAACGCAAATGAAACACTTTTTCTCCACTCGTATTCGGGTGGTTTTGGTGGTTACCCTGCTTTTGGCAGGTATTCTGGCTGTGGTGGGCAACCTGACCGGACTGGGTTTTCCGTCTATGGTGGTCAAGGGCATTTTGATGCCTTTGCGCACCGGTGTCAGCCGTCTGACCGATCAGGCAGAGAATTTATACAGCTACATTTTTGAGCACGATTCCCTGTTGGAGGAGAATGCCAAACTGAAGCAGCAGCTTGCGGAAATCGAGGACGATGCCCGTAATGCCGATGCTATCGCCCGGGAAAACGCCCGTCTTCGGAAGCTGCTGGATTTGAAGCAAAGTGACGAGGATTACAAATTTGTGGACGGCTACATCATCGCCTGGAGCTCCAACGACTGGTCCAACACCATCACCATCAACCGCGGCTCTAATGCCGGTATCCAAAAGGATATGTGTGCGGTCACTGCCAACGGTCAGTTGGTGGGACTGGTCAGTGAGGTAGGTCCCAATTATGCGGTGATCAAAACCGTTTTGGACTCCACCATTGAAATCAGTGCCACTGTGGCCGGTGCAGGCTACAACGGTATGGTCAAGGGCGGCTATTCTACCGAAAGTCCCGATAAATTGCGGATGAACTATCTGCCCAGCACCGCCACCATTCACATCCACGATCAGGTGGTAACCACCGGCTCTACGGTTTATCCCCGCAATCTGATTTTAGGTTACGTGATTGACGCAGGTTTTGACGATTCCGGTGTTTCTAAATTCGCCCTGTTACAGCCTGCGGCAGAAATTGGCTCTTTGGAGCAGGTCTTTGTGGTCACCGACTACAACAGTGGGGGACTGGAATGATCGGAAAAAGAGAATTCAGAGAGGATCGCCCTTACAGCAGCTTCTGGAGCAAGCTGTACATCACCAAAAAGCAGCGGCGCAGTATTCTGAAGTGGGCGCTTTACGGCACACTGCTTCTGACACTGAGCTTGCTGCAGGACGTGGTGCTGGCACGGTTCAGCCTGTACGGTGCAACCACAGAGCTGGTACCTGTGGGCATTTTCCTCATTTGTATACTGGAGGGCGGCGAATCCGGCAGCGTTTTCGCCCTCGTATCCTCCCTCATCTACCTGTTTACAGGCACACCCGGCGGTGTTTACTCTATGGTATTTATTACCCTGATCAGCATTGCGGTCACCATCTTCCGTCAGGCATACCTGCAAAAAGGCTTCAGTGCAGCACTGCTGTGTGGGGCGGCGGCAGTATTTTTATACCAGCTGCTGGAATTTGTCATCACCCTGTTCTTAGGACTGACCATTTCCGGCCGTTTCGGCGGCTTTATGCTCACTGCCGCAATGTCGGCGGTGACTATTCCCGTTTTGTATCCCATTGCATTGTCAATTGAATCCATTGGAGGACAGACATGGAAAGAATGACCCGACGTCGGGCAATGATTATTCTGCTGGTCTTTTTGGTGATTGTAGGTCTTTACGCCTTTCGGCTGTATGACGTTCAGATGATCCAAACCGGCGGACAGAAGGATAATGCATCCACCTTCACAACCCAAACCATCGTCAAAGCGGCCCGGGGCGAAATTCTGGACCGCAACGGCAATGTGCTGGTTGGCAACCGTGATGGTAAAAAGCTGACCATCAATCACTATGTGTTGCTGAGTGTGGATGGCACATACAATCATCTGTACCGTTTGGCAACCCAGTGTAACCGGGAGAATATTTCCTATAACGAAACATTCCCTGTGACCCGTGAGCGTCCCTTTACTTATACTTTAAGTGAATACACCTCGGCACAGCAGGGGTATTTTCAAACCTTCCTGTCCAATTACGGCATCGACTCGGATATTACCGCCCCCCTGCTGGTGGAAAATCTCCGCAATCGGTACGGTCTACCCAAGGAATGGACCGACGAAGAAGCACGTCAGGTCATTGGTTTGGTGTACGAGCTGGTACTGCGCAACCACATCGATCATCTGCCGGTGTATGAATTTATCAGCGACGCAGACGATCAGGCACTTTCCCACATCGTGGAATTGAACATTCCCGGCGTGAACGTAGAAGTCACCCCCATCCGGGAGTATTATACAAAATACGGTGCCCATATTTTGGGCTACGTCGGCTCTATGAGTCCGGAACAGTGGGATCATTACAAAGATATCGACGGCTATCAAATGGATACCAAAATCGGTCAGTCCGGCTTTGAAGCGGCATTTGAAGAATACCTCCACGGTGTGGACGGTCTGCGGCTGGATACGGTGACTGCCGACGGTACGATTATTTCCTCCGAATGGCTCAAAGAACCTAAAGCCGGCTCTAACGTAGAGCTGACCATCGACATCAATCTCCAGCGTGTCGCAGAAGAGCAGATGGCGGCTGTGGCACAATCCCTGATTACAGCAGGCAAGGACGGTGCAGATGTGGAAGGCATGGCGGTAGTTGCCATTGATCCCCGTAACGGTGATGTTTTGGCTTGCGCCAGCTATCCGACCTACGATTTGCAGACCGTTTTCGAGGATTATGACGAGCTGATGAAAGATCCGCTGCTTCCCACCTTTAACCGCGCCCTGATGGGTCTGTATGCCCCCGGCTCCACCTATAAGATGAATATGGTGGTGGCAGGCATTGAAGCCGGTCGAATCAACTCTCAAACCAAAATTTACGACAAGGGTATTTTCGATAAGTACAAAGACTATCAGCCCACCTGCTTGGCATACCCCGAAAGCTCCCACGGTGACATTACTGCGGCAGAGGCACTGCAGGTATCGTGTAACTTTTTCTTCTACGATCTGGGTGACCGTATGGCCATCGCCAACATCGACCTGACCGCCAAGGCACTGGGCTTAGGCGAAAAAACCGGCGTGGAGCTGCTGGAATACGCAGGCCGCCGCGCCAATCCGGAGACAAAGGCCGCCCTGTACGACAGCGACAAAGCCGTTTGGTCCCCCGGTGACCAGCTGGCAGCCTCCATCGGTCAGTCGGATAATATGTTTACCCCCATTCAGCTTGCGGTGTACGCAGGCACATTGGGTATGCAGGGCACCAGATACAAGTCCACCTTCTTAAACCGGGTGGTCTCACCGGACTACCGCACACTGGTGTACGAAAATGATCCGGTCATTGCCAGCGTGTTTGACATCTCCGATGATGCCTATACTGCATATAATGAAGGTATGAAGCTGGTGACCAGTAAGTATGGCGGAACAGCCTACTCCACCTTTGCAAACTATCCCATTTCCGTGGCAGGTAAAACCGGTACAGCACAGCACGGTCGCGGCGGCTCTGAAAACGGCTCTTTTGTTTGCTATGCACCGGCAGATGCACCTCAGCCGGAAATTGCCATCGCCATTTACGGTGAAAAGGCGGCTCACGGCAGCAGCCTGGCGAAGATCGCCAAGAGTATGCTGGACGTGCAGTTTGCAGTCGGGGACGTGGCAGAGGTCATTACTTACGAAAATAAAGTCAGTTAATTGGAGGTTCGCGATGCGGTGCTATTATATGAGTGGTGCCGGTAACGATTTTGTGGTTATCGACGGACGGAATTGCACGGAAGATTATGAGACGCTGAGTAAAACCCTGTGCGCCCGAATGGGTGCAGACGGCTTTATGGCACTGGACGTGTCAGAACAGGCGGATTTTCGTCTGCACTTTTATAATGCCGACGGCTCCCGGGGCGAAATGTGCGGCAACGGCAGTCGCTGTATTTGTAAATTTGCCTACGACTTAGGCATTGCAGGCCCGCATATGACGGTGCAGACCGATGCCGGCATTGTAGAAGGATGGCGCACCAACGAAAATCGCTACCGTGTATGCCTGACCCGGCCCACAGATATTGATCTGCAGGCCAAGGATGGAGTTGCATACGCTGTGTGCGGTGTGCCCCACGCATTGGTGGAAAAGCCGGATTTGCAGTGGGATCAAAAGGAGCTTTTGCGGGAGGAAGCCAAAGCTTTGCGGTTTGACCCTCTGTTTCCCAAGGGCACCAATGTGGATTTCTACCGCTTTTTGGACGAGAAAACACTGCGCATTTTAAGCTACGAACGGGGCGTAGAGGATTATACTCTGGCCTGCGGCACGGGATGCGGTGCACTGACCGCAATGCTGTATACCGCCGGCAAAATGCGCACAAACACTCTGACCATCCACAATCCCGGCGGCACTCTGGAAGTGACCGCAGAGGGCAATGGCGGACTGATCAGCCGCCTTCTGCTGGAAGGTCCGGCAGAGCTGATTTCCGTATTCGACATATAAGCAAAAAGGGGGGCGTCACAAAGGCCGCCCCCTACAATACAATTTGAAAACATACTTGTTTTTTGGGGGTGTCTCAACATTTGAGACACCCCCTTTTCGCTTATTCTTTTGTGCCTTCCACAATGCCGTTTGCCAGGCCTACAAGACCCTGCATCTGACTGGGAATGATGATTTTGGTAGCCTTGCCGTCTGCAACCTTTTCCATTGCTTCCACGGCCTTCAGCTTAATAACCTGATCGTTGGGTGCTTTTTCGTTCAGCATCTGCATAGAGTCAGCCAGTGCCTGCTGAACGGTACGGATTGCCTGCGCTTCACCGTCTGCCTTCAAAATAGCAGCCTGCTTTTCAGCCTCTGCCTTCAAAATGGCGGCTTGCTTTTCTGCGTCAGCACGCAAAATGGCGGATTCCTTTTCGCCTTCTGCAATCAAAATGGCGGATTTTTTCTGACCTTCTGCCTGCAAAATTGCCTGACGACGGTCACGCTCTGCCTTCATCTGCTTTTCCATGGAGCTTTGAATATCTTGAGGCGGCAAAATGTTTTTCAGCTCCACACGGTTGACCTTGATGCCCCAGGGGTCGGTGGCCTCGTCCAAAATAGCGCGCATTTTGGTGTTGATCACGTCACGGGAGGTCAGGGTCTGATCCAGTTCCAGATCGCCGATGATGTTACGCAATGTGGTGGCGGTGAGGGTTTCCATAGCGGTCATGGGCTGTTCCACACCGTAGCAATACAGCTTGGGGTCGGTAATCTGGAAATAAACCACCGTATCAATCTGCATAGTAACATTATCCTTGGTAATAACCGGCTGAGGGGGATAGTCGTGCACCTGCTCTTTGAGATTCACACGACGTGCCACACGGTCGATAAAAGGTACTTTAAAATGCAGGCCAACGCCCCACACCTCACGGAATGCGCCCAGCCGTTCAATCACGTAGGCTTTGGACTGCTGAACCACCTGAATATTGGAAATGATGATCAAAAATACAATGGCGATAAAGCCAATCAATACATATATACCGGACATTTTTGTTCCTCCTTATTTTTGAATACTGACGAATACGCGGACGCCTTCCACCCGATCTACGCAGACCAGTGCGCCCTCTTCAATGGTTGTGCCGTCTGTACTGCGTGCGGCCCATTCCATTGCACCCAGCTTCACGTGACCGCAAGCGTCCACGTTGCTGATTTGCTCGGTGACGCGACCCACTGCACCGATCACGGCATCCACATTGGTTTTTTCCAGTTTTGGGGTGAAGTGCTTTTTGACCACAGGACGCAAGCACCACAAAAGCAGTGCGGAAACTGCCAAAAACAGCACCACCTGCAGCCACAGCGCACCGCCCAGCAGGCTGACAATCATTGCCGCCAGTGCGCCCATCACGAACCAAATGGACACCATTGTAACCGTGGATGCTTCCATAATGATGAATACCACCATCAGGGCAAACCAGACATAGGATTCAAGCTCCATACACAATCCCCCTTTTATTTTATACCCTTGGGTTATCTTAAGTATAACAAAGCTCCCGCAAAAACGCAACAAAAATCTGTCAAAACGGTTGCACGCGGCGAAAGAATGATGTATAATTAAAATGTAAAAATATGGGCCTGATTACAGCTGCCCGAAATAATGGAGGAATCATACGATGTTTAATGCAATGATTGATGTTTTGAAAGCCAACCCCCGGAAGATCGTCTTCACCGAGGGTCACGATGCCCGTATTCTGGAGGCTGCCGCACGTCTGAACGAGGGCAAGTTCCTGACTCCCGTGTTGGTAGGCAACGTGGACGTCGTGAAGGAAAATGCCGCAAAGGGCGGCTTCAACATTGACGGTGTTGAAATTCTGGACCCTGTTACTTATCCCGGTATGGACGAGATGGTAGACAAAATGGTAGAGCTGCGCAAGGGCAAGATGTCCGCTGACGAGTGCCGTGCCGCACTTTCCAAGGGCAACTACTTCGGCACTATGCTGGTAAAGATGGGCTATGCCGACGCTCTGCTGGGCGGTGCTACCTACTCCACTGCCGATACTGTTCGTCCTGCACTGCAGCTGGTCAAGACCAAAAAGGGTGCAAACCTGGTGTCCTCCTGCTTCATTATGGTCCGTGGCGACGAGAAGATCGCTATGGGCGACTGCGCCATCAACCTGAGCTATGAAGACAGCGTAGACAAAGAGGGCAATGTGACCGTTTCCGCCGCACGGAAGCTTGCTGAGGTTGCCATCGAGACCGCCAAGACCGCAAAGGTATTCGGCATTGATCCCAAGGTTGCAATGCTGAGCTTCTCCACCAACGGCTCCGGCAAGGGCGGCACTGTAAAGCTGAGCCACGATGCCACCGCTGTTGCCAAGGAAATGGATCCCACTCTGGCCATCGACGGCGAGATGCAGTTCGACGCTGCTGTGGCACCGGAGGTTGGTCAGCTAAAGTTCCCCGGCTCTCCTGTGGCAGGCTACGCCAACACCTTCATCTTCCCCTGCATCGAAGCCGGCAACATCGGCTACAAGATCGCTCAGCGTTTGGGCGGCTACGAGGCTTACGGCCCCATCCTGCAGGGTCTGGCAGCACCCATCAACGACCTGTCCCGTGGCTGTAATGCCGACGAGGTCTACAAGATGGCCATTATCACCGCCGCATTGGTGTAATGGTACATCCATCAAAAATCGGGAGGAATTACTATGGATATCAAGAAGAAAATTGACGAACTGGTGGATAAGATCAAGTCCGATCCCAAGCTGCTGGCACAGTTTAAGTCCAATCCCATTGGTGCTGTTGAAGGTCTGATCGGTGTCAACCTGCCCGACGAACAACTCAAGCCTCTGATCGCTGGCATTCAAGCCAAGTTAGAGGACAAGGGCGGCGTGCTGGGCAAAATCGGCAAGCTGTTCTAATATATTATAATCAATATTGGGGTCAGGCGATTGTTGCGCCTGACCCCAATATATTTATTGCAGATCCTTTTTGATGTAGGCAATGCATTTCTGAAAAGCCTGTTTGCTGTCAATTGGAAAACTCAACAGCCTTGATGTAGTCTAAGCAGATTTTAAGACTTTTGGACATCCATTTATTCTTATGGTAGATCAGCTGCTTCCATATATCCGTATTCATATCTGTCACGTCCAGATAGCAGAGTTTTCCGGCGTGCACCAAATCCCGCGTTACAAAATCGGGGAGATACGAGATCATATCCCCCTCCACCAGCAAGGCGGTAATTACATCGGTGCGTCCCACTTCCAAAATGGGTGAAATCTCCAAAGAGCGTTCGGAGAGTTCCCGGTCAAATACCCGGCGGTAGCCCTGTCCCCGTTCGGTCAGCACAAAGGGTTCTTTGATGATATCCTCCACGGAAAGTCCGCGAACGCCGGCAAATTTGGAAGTGGAGGCGGTGACAAAGTGCATCGGAAGCCGCTCTTCCTTGGCGACCACGTAGTCCTTGTGATACAGCCGGTGATCCAACGTGATCACCAGATCCAGCTCGTTGTGATCCAGCATATTCAGCATATACCCTGTATCACCGGTGGAAAACCGCACAGAAAGGGCAGGATAACGGCTGTGAAAATCCATATAGTGGGCAGAGATCAGACGCTCACAGATGGAGTCGGGCGTGCCGATGTGAATATGCCCACGGCACTCCTCCCCTTTGGAAAGACCCTCCCGAAAATCGTCTGTCAGTGCGCGGATGCGGTGGGCATAGGATACCAGTTCCTGCCCTCTTTCCGTCAGGGTTACGGTGTGGTTGATGCGTTCAAAGAGCAAGCAGTCCAATTCCTTTTCCAGCTGCTTGATTTGAAAAGAAACCGTGGACTGAGAGTAGCCCAGCTGCTCTGCCGCTTTTGTAAAGCTGCCCAGCTCCGCAACCGATATAAAAGTGATCAAATTTCTTAATTCCATACCCGTCCCTCACCATCGAAATTTTAGATAGTAAACATTAAAACCATTCACTTGACTAATGATGTGAAGTATTATAATATGTGCACTGTGAAAAGTCAATCCGCTTTGTAAAAGCAAGCGAAGCAGAGGACACAAAAAGAAGATTAGGAGAATGATTATGAAAAAGACGTTATCTGTTTTATTGGCACTGACCCTTTGTCTGGGCAGCTGTTTTGCCCTTGCCGCCTGCTCCGGCAAGGACTCCTCCGCAAAATACGAAATCGGCATTGTGCAGATCGTAGAGCACCCTGCATTGGATGCCGCAACAGCAGGTTTTAAGCAAGCAGTTATTGACGAACTGGGTGCGGATATGGTAAAATTCAACTATCAGAATGCGCAAAACGATGCCAACACCTGTTCTACCATCGTCAATCAGTTTGTCTCCGACAACGTGGATCTGATTATGGCCAACGCCACCCCCGCACTGCAGGCTGCTGCCGCCGCTACCGGTGACATTCCCATTTTGGGCACTTCCGTTACCGAGTACGGTGTTGCACTGGATTTGAGTGACTTTAACGGTACGGTTGGCGGCAACATCTCCGGCACCTCCGACCTGGCACCTCTGGACGCACAGGCTGCGATGATTGCCGAATGGTTCCCTGATGCCCAATCCGTTGGTCTGCTGTATTGCTCCAAGGAAGCAAACAGTAAGTATCAGGTAGATGTGATGAAGGCCGAGCTGGAAGCCAAGGGTCTGACCGTCTCCATGCACCCCTTCTCCGACTCCAACGATCTGGCGCAGATCTGCACCACCGCTGCTGCAAACTGTGACGTCATCTATGTCCCCACCGATAACACCGCCGCTGAGAATACCGGCATTATCGACAACATCTGCTCTGCAGAAAAAGTTCCCGTCATCGCCGGTGAGGCAGGCATCTGTAAGGGCTGCGGCATTGCAACCCTGTCCATCGATTACTACGATCTGGGCTACACCACCGGTAAAATGGCTGTGCAGATCCTGCGTGACGGTGCAGACATCTCCACCATGCCCATCGGTTATGCCGAGAATGCAACACCCCAGTACAACCAGCGCATTTGTGACGCACTGGGCATCACAGAGATTCCGGCAGGCTACACTGCCCTCGACAACGACTAAGCCCCTGACGCTTACATATTCAGCCGGAGTGAATAAACTTCGCTCCGGCTTTTTTATGACTATAGACACTACGGGAGAAATGAAATGGAAATTCTTGAGCAACTACTTGGCGCACTGCCCGGAACGGCCTCACAAGGCCTGATCTGGGGTATTATGGCAATTGGCGTTTACATTACATATCGTATTCTGGACGTGGCCGACCTGACTGTAGACGGCTCGTTCGCAACCGGTGCCGCAGTGGCAGTCGTTTTGATTCTCAACGGCTGTAACCTGTGGCTTGCAATGTTTGCGGCCTTTATCGCAGGCCTGATTGCAGGTGCAGTGACCGGCCTTTTGCACACCATGATGGGTATTCCCCCCATTCTTGCAGGCATTCTGACCCAGCTTTCCCTCTATTCCATCAACCTCAAAATTATGGGCAAGGCAAACCAGTCCATCAACGTCAACCAGACCGATCTGCTGATCAGTCTTCGTTGGGTAAAGGAAACCGCTTTCCACAACCCCCTGATCACCGTGGGCATTGTTCTGATTGTACTGATTGCCCTTTTGTATTGGTTCTTCGGCACAGAAATGGGCTGTGGCATCCGCGCTACCGGCATCAATCAGAATATGAGCCGCGCCCAGGGCATCAATACCAACCGCAATAAGGTATTGGGCATTATGCTCTCCAACGGTCTGGTTGCCTTCTCCGGTGCATTCCTTGCCCAATATCAAGGCTTTGCAGACGTTAAAATGGGACAGGGCGCCATCGTCATTGGCCTTGCTGCCGTCATCATCGGTGAAGCACTGTTCGGCAAAATCTTTAAAAATTTCGCTTTGAGATTGCTTTCTGTGGCACTTGGTGCTATTGTATACTACATCGTTGTGCAGACGGTCATTACCTTGGGCTTTGACGCAAACCTGATGAAGCTGCTGTCTGCCGTCATCGTCGCTGTGTTCCTGGCAATCCCCTACTGGAAAAAGCAGTACGCTGAAAATCACATCAGAAGATCCAACAGGGGGAAGAACAATGCTTGATATTATTAATGTAGAAAAAACCTTCAACCCCGGTACGGTGAATGAGAAAAGAGCCCTGAACAACATCAATCTCCACTTGGACGAGGGCGATTTTGTCACGGTCATTGGCGGTAACGGTGCAGGTAAATCCACTATGCTGAATATGGTTGCCGGTGTTTATCCGGTGGATTGCGGCAGTATTATCATCGACGGTGTGGATGTCACCCACCTGCGGGAGCATAAGCGTGCCAAATATCTGGGACGGGTATTTCAGGACCCCATGACCGGCACAGCGGCCGATATGCAGATCGAAGAAAATCTTGCGCTTGCCGCCCGTAGAGGCAAGCGCAGAGGTCTGCGCCCCGGCATTACCGCAAAGGAACGGAAAGAGTACAAAGAGCTTCTGAAAATTCTGGATTTGGGACTGGAAAACCGGCTTACCGCAAAGGTTGGTCTGCTCTCCGGCGGTCAGCGTCAGGCAATCACCCTGCTGATGGCCACACTGCAGAAACCCAAGCTGCTCCTTTTGGATGAACACACGGCGGCATTAGACCCCAAAACCGCAAAAAAGGTTTTGGACATTACCGAGGACATTGTCAGCCGCAACAACCTGATGACCATTATGATCACCCACAATATGGCAGATGCCATTCGGGTCGGTAACCGCCTGATTATGATGCACGAGGGTCGCATTGTGGTAGACGTGAAGGGCGAGGAAAAGAAAAAGCTGACCATCGAACAGCTTTTGCAGTTGTTTGAGACGTCCAGCGGCAGTCAGTTTACCAGCGACAAGGTGATGCTGTCGAAATAACATTCCCATATGTAACCGCTGATTAAAACGTCTGCGGTTATTAGCAGATCTTTTGACCTAACTTTTCAGTTCATAAAACTCGAAAGACACAAAGTATTCCTTCGTTTTCTGAACTTTAATTTATGTCAAAATCTCTTGCTACTAATTCTTGCCGATTTAATCATCGGTTACATATAAAGTAGCGAAAACGAATCCGTCGAAGGGAGAAACCTGTAATGAAAATGGTATCCGATTATTTTGGCTGTTTGGTCTTTGACCAGCGGCAAATGAAAGCAAGACTGAGCCCGGAGGTTTATCAGTCTTTGCACAATACCATCGAGCAAGGCACAAAGCTGGACTCCGGTGTTGCCAACGCTGTGGCAACAGCGATGATGGAATGGGCCATTGAGCACGGTGCGACCCATTTTACCCACTGGTTTCAACCCCTCACCGGTATCACCGCAGAAAAGCACGACAGCTTTATTCTGCCCTCTGCCGATGGCGGCGTGATTATGGATTTTTCCGGCAAGGAGCTGATTAAGGGCGAGTCGGATGCCTCCAGCTTCCCCTCCGGTGGTCTGCGTGCTACCTTTGAAGCCCGTGGATACACCGCCTGGGACCCCACCTCCTATGCCTTCATTAAGGGCAATACTTTGTGTATTCCCACCGCGTTTTGCTCCTACGGCGGTGAAGCGCTGGATGCAAAAACACCTCTGCTTCGCTCTATGGAGGCGCTGAACCGTCAGGCTATGCGCATTTTGAAGCTTTTCGGCAACGAAGAGGTCAAATGCGTCCACACCTGCACCGGACCGGAGCAGGAATACTTCCTGATTCCCAAGGAGCTGTATAAACAGCGCAAGGATTTGGTTTACACCGGCAGAACCCTATTCGGCGCAAAGCCGCCCAAAGGGCAGGAAATGGACGACCATTACTACGGTGTCATCAAGCCCCGTGTAGCGGCCTTTATGCAGGATTTGGATGAAGAGCTGTGGAAGCTGGGCGTTTCCGCCAAAACGGAGCACAACGAGGTTGCCCCCTGTCAGCACGAGCTGGCACCGGTTTATACCACCACCAACATTGCCACCGACCACAATCAGCTGACTATGGAGATTATGCAGAAGGTGGCCGCAAAGCACGGACTGGTCTGCCTGCTCCACGAAAAGCCCTTTGCCTGCGTCAACGGCTCCGGCAAGCACAACAACTGGTCCATTGCCACCGATACCGGTGTCAATCTGCTGTCCCCCGGTGAGACCCCCTATGAAAACGCCCAGTTTTTGCTGTTTTTGTGTGCGGTACTCAAGGCCGTGGACGACTATCAGGATTTACTACGTATTTCTGTGGCTTCTGCCGGCAACGACCATCGTTTGGGCGCAAATGAAGCGCCTCCGGCAGTGGTTTCCGTATTCCTTGGGGATGAGCTGCAGGGCATTCTGGATGCCATTGAGAGCGATACACCCTATTACGGGATGAAGAAAAAGACTATGAAGCTGGGCGTGGACGTTTTGCCCTGTTTCCCTCAGGATACCACCGACCGCAACCGCACCTCGCCGCTGGCCTTTACCGGTAACAAGTTTGAGTTCCGTATGCTGGGCGCTTCCAACTCCATCGCCAGCGCCAATGTGATGCTCAATACCGCTGTTGCCGAGTCTCTGAAAATTTACGCTGACCGTCTGGAAGGCGCAGAGGACTTTGAAAACGCGCTGCATCAGATGATCAAAAAAACCATCAAGGATCACAAGCGCATCATTTTCAACGGCAACGGCTACGACGATGCGTGGATTGCAGAGGCCGAACGTCGGGGACTGTCCAACTATCCCACAACCCCCGACTGCCTGATGCACACACTGGACGACAAGAATGTGCAGATGCTCACCGCCCACAAGGTGCTCAGCTACACAGAGCTGTGCTCCCGTTGTGAAATTCAGCTGGAAAACTACTGCAAAACCGTGATTATTGAAGCAAACACCATGGTGGATATGGCGCGGCGGCAAATTTTGCCGGCAATCCGGGAATATACCACAGAGCTTGCCAACACATTGGCCGTCAAAAAGGCCGTTTCTGCCACCGTTGCCTGCGGTTACGAAAGCAAGCTGCTGGAAAAGCTTTCCGCACTTTCCGATCAAATTGCAGACAAGGCCGATGCGCTGCAGCAGGCAGTCGCCAATCTGAGCAAAACAGAGGGTGTGGTACAGGAGGCCTGCGCCATTCGTGACAACGTGCTGACCGCAATGGCACAGCTTCGTTTGTCTGCCGACGAGGCAGAGACGGCAACGGCAGAAAAATACTGGCCCTTCCCCACCTACGGCGAGCTGCTTTTCAGCGCGGAATAAGCGAAAACGTCCAATAGGATCTGTAGGTGCGACGATCATCCGCCCGAATTTTCATAATCTGTCGGCATTGCCGACACCGCTTTTATTCTTTTCCTGAGGTGACCGCAGTCAATATATAAAAACCGTACAAACCTGCGCAAATAGTGCAGATTTGGGCAGTGCGCCATAGTGATAAATTGCCTGAAAAGGCGTGGATTTCCCCAGCATTTCACCAAAATCCTTTAAAATCCACAAAGGATTCCCGCAGAATTTTGGCTCATCCTGAGAAAATCCCCATCCTTTTCAGGTGCTGCACAGTTTTGAAGTGGTAACTTTTTTGGTTAACAAACAATAAAAATCCCGGAATGCTGGCGCATTTCGGGATTTTTTTGTGCGGTTAAGCGGAAAAGGGACCGTTCAAAACCATTTTATCACTATGGTGCACTGCCCTTGTACGGTTTTTTATTCCGGGCACCCGAGGACGGGTGCCCCTACGATTTAAAATATGAGGTTATGTCCTTACATTTATTCTGCGTTGGCAGAGGGTTTTACGCTGGCAAGGATCGCCAAAACATCTTCATCCTCCAGGGAAATGGTGCCGCCCTCGGTCTCCAAGTAAATAGAAGCCTGGAATTGATGCGCGCCGTCCTCAGCGATCAGAATGGCCATCAGGCCGTAATCGGTGGTGGTAAAGCCCGTCCAGGTGTAGGGACCGCACACGATGGGGTCCAGCTCCTGTACGTCCTCGTACCAATCCTCCAAACCGCCCATCATCTCGGTGTCCGGTCCGTAATAGTCGATGCGCACAAAGGGCTTGCTCAGCAGGTCAAAGTCGCTCTTTGCGTCCTTGCATACAGAAATAACGTCGGGGTCGGTAGCGCCCTCTTCCTCAGCAAACACATCTACCTGCGGGATCGCCATCCAGCCCTTGGGCACAAGCACCTGTACATTACCGGCATCATAGGTCTCGCCTGCTACTGTAGTGCCTCCTTCATTGCCGGAAGGTGTGCCTTTGTCGCCGGACTTGCCGCCACAGCCTGCCAGTACTGCCACACATAAGCACAGGGTTAAGAGCAATGCTAAAATCTTTTTCATATTGATTCATCCTTTCATTCCTGATTTTTAGCTTTTGTCAGTACAGTTGTCACGGCAATACCCGAACCTACACTTATAAGATGCACAAGGGAAACGACAGCCGGGTGCAGAAGCACCGTTGCCTGATTTTTGGAATCACCTGTGGTAAAATAAGCGTGAGGAGCATTGCCCTGCACCTATAATATTTTATATGAATATCCCTAAATTGTCCCCATCCTTTTCCCGTAAAAAAGTATGGGAACGCAATAATTTTTTCAAAAAAGATGGGATTGGGCGATACACACTGAAATTCCACAGTAAAAATCTGTACGGGAAGCTGACTGCTCGCTCCCGCAAGCAACTAGTGCAGCTACAGAAGCAAAGCGCCTCCGGACATAATTCAGATATCATAAAAAAACGGCGATGTGCAGGCGCGTTTTTCGTGTTGACAAATCGGAGTTTTATAGGTATAATATTTGAGCAACTGCGAGAGTGTTGGAATGGTAGACAAGCACGTTTGAGGTGCGTGTGGTTTCGCCGTGTGGGTTCGAGTCCCATCTCTCGCACCAAAAGAAAAAGCAGACCAAAAGGTCTGCTTTTTCTTTTGGTGCAGCTATATTCGCCTTCGGCTAGTTATATTGGCTTACACCAGTTATATTTGCTTCGCAAGTTATATTGCCCTACGGGCAGCTTTGGAGGCGAATATAATATAACTGCTGCGTAGCAGCAATATAACTTTCACATTGTGAAAATATAACTCCGGCAAAGCCGGAATATAACTTGAAACTGCATAGTGTTATTTATATAATAATACAGAGAGCAGCGCTGTGTGTTGATTGGAAGGATAAAAATCCTTACTATCTTGCGCCACTCTATGTAAAACCGCGCCACCGGGGTTTGAGTATTTCTAAACGAAAGGAAGATTTGGAAATGTATTTTAAAGGCGATATTGTGATTACTGATCCTATGTACATCATCAAAAACGAAGAAGACTGGCATCGTTGTGAATACGGAGAAAAACTTGAAGCACTTGATATTTTTACCTATATCACCGCTGGGAACGGAGACGAGTTCGGTTCTGATATTGTCTCTTTAGATACCCATGAAAGTTTAGGCGAATTTTGCTCAGACTCCTGTATGGTTTCTGTTATGCTGTTGAGTGAGGTCCGTCAGTATAATCCTGATTTTGACAAGGGCCTTGGGGAGTATTGCTACACGATCATCCAGGCTTTCGACGGAGAAGTTCAACTTGTCGAAATGGAAGAATGTGATGATAACGGTCAAAGATTATATTTTATTGGAAAAGGCAATAAGAATTTTAGAACAGACTTCTTTGAGTAACCCGCAATCTGTCGATCACAATACCTTAAATACGTAAAACAAATATTGCATCATACACAAAAAGACCGCTGGTAATTCAGCGGTCTTTTTTATTGGGGATATTATTTGTCACCCGCAACGATGGATGCCAGCAGATCGCCGTCTTCTTCACAGACATCGACCTGGTAGTACTCCAGCTCGGGCAGATCCTTCTGCATCATTTCCAGTGCAGACTCGAATGTGCCGGACAGAGCGCTGTATGCCTCTTTCATAGCAGTCTTCTGCTCTGCAGGAACATTGTCCAAGCCGTGGATGTTAAGAGAGATTACAAAGCCCATACCCTTGACTTCGATGTCGGAATCGCAGGACAGACCGGCGCTGGCAGCAAAGCTCTGCTCCATAGAGCTCAGCAGATCTGCCTTGTTTTCTGCCACATACTCCTTGATTTTGGAGTTATCCGCATCAGCTTTGTCGCTGCCGCCGCAAGCAGCCAGAGAGAACACCAGCATCAGGCTCAAAAGTAATGCAAAAATCTTTTTCATCATTTTTCACCTCCTTTTCTCAAATTATACTCCTTATTCACAGATGCGTCAAGTCAAAATCAAGGGTTTTTATTGGTATCATATTTACGACAGCTCTGTGAGGGGTGCAAAGCGGTAACCCAGATCCTTCCAACGGGTCAGCAGTTCGTCTAATATTTGGGCGTTGGTGGCAGAAGTAGCGTGGAGCAGGATTACTGCCCCGTTATGGGTACGGGGTAACAGCTTGGAAAAGGCGTAATCCCGTGTGGGCTGTTGTTTGTTGTCCCAGTCGGCATAAGCCAGACTCCAAAACACCGTGGTATACCCCATTTGCTTTGCCATTTTCAGATTTTCCTCGCTGTACACACCCTGCGGCGGTCGATAAAATTTCGGCAGTTCCTTTCCCGTAATCTCCCGAAACAGGTCTTCCACCCCCTGAAGCTGTGCCCCGAAAGACTGCAAATCCCCAATTTCGCTCATATTGGGATGGGTCATCGTGTGGTTGCACACCAAATGCCCCTCTGCCACCATTTGCCGCACCAAGTCCCCGTTGCGCTTCAAATAGTCCCCTACCAGAAAGAAAGCGGCAGGTACGCGGTGCTTTTTCAGGGTCTGCAGAATCTCAGCGGTATGTCCGTTTTCGTAGCCTGCATCAAAAGTCAGATAAAGCACCTTTTCGTCCCGGTTTCCCACAAAATAGGCATCATACTGTTTTAGCTGCTGCGTACTTGCCGGTCCGGAGGGCTGAAGCCCTTCTCCCGTAAAATGCAGTCCCCAGGCGGCCGTAGGAATGGCGGTGGGGATCAACTGTCCAACCGCCAGTAAAATCACCCCAACGATACCGCCAATCACAATCCAAAGATTCCGTTTACTCAAACCCATCCCCTCCTGCTCCACTTTATGCGCGCAATGGGAATATATGTCCACCCATAGGGTATCAAGCCTTGACTTTAAGGCTAAAATAGAATATATTATGCTTGTAGATATGGCAATTTTTTAGGGAGGAGATATTTTAATGACTGCCGACACAACAAAAATGTCTCCCACCGGTATAACCAATGCAGAAAACGCCCTGCGGGATATGCAGGAAATCGGTGCGTATCACTCCCTGACTTTAGGCGTCAGTATGCGGCCGATGCTGCGGCAGGAACGGGATATTGTGGTGATCGAGCCTGTTCGCCGTCCCCTGAAAAAGAACGATGTGCCCCTGTACCGCCGTGAAAATTACGATCTGCTGGTTCTGCACCGCATTTTGGAGGTGCGGGAGGATTGTTATGTGATCCGCGGTGACAATACCTATAAAAAAGAGTATGTGCCGAAGGACTATGTTTTGGGCGTGCTGACCGGCTTTTACCGCAACAAGAAAAAGAAGGTCGATTGTGAAAAAAGCATAGGCTACAAGCTCTATGTCTTTATGATTACACACACTTACGGTCTGCGCTATTTATGGAAGATCAAAGTGCGTCCGTTTTTAGTGCGCATTGTGCGCAAATTCATTAAACGAAAGCCAAAGGAGACTAACCATGAGAAAACCGGTGATTGATTACCGGAAGGTGCGCCTTTCCAACATCACAGGCCCTGAATTTCGCCATCTGTTTTACTTCGTGGGCTGGATTGTTTATTTGCAGATGTTCGCCTGGACCGAACGGAATATCGACCCCTTAAAGTGCTGGGTGGCTTATTCCCCGCTGGATTCCAAAATCCCTTTTAACGAATGGTTTATCATTCCCTACGTGTCCTGGTATATCCTGATGTGGTTTGCCATCTTCTACTTCCTTTTGTATAAGGTGGATACCTTTAAAGGGATGTCCAAATACATTTTGTTCTGCCAAATCGTGGCGATCATCAGCTACGTATGGTTCCCCAGCCGTCAGGATTTACGGCCTGCCGGTCTGTGGCAGGAGCACCCCCTCCACGCTGTTTCGGAATTCCCCCGAAGCAATATTGCCACCTGGGCGGTCAAGGTGCTTTATACCACCGATACCAACACCGGCGTATGTCCCTCTCTGCACGTCGCATACTCTTTGGCGGTTGCCTCCGCCTGGGGAAAAGACCCCACTGCCAGAAAATGGGTAAAAGCCACCATCTGGGTATGGGGCATTCTCATCTGCATCTCCACCGTGTTTGTCAAACAGCACTCTGTAGTGGACGTATTTGCCGCACTGGTGATGTGCATCTTCGCAGAGTTGATCGCCTTCTGGCCCTACTGGAAAAAGAAGTTCCGTAACCGATTCGCAAAATAATATCAGTATTCGGGGCGGATGATATCCGCCCCGTCCCATTTAGAAGGATTGTAAAAATGGAAAGAAAGAAAACCCGAAACTGGCCCTTGATTTTGCTCTACATATTTATCGGTATTGTCTTTATTTTGGGGTGTATATTGGCCATTTCGGCACTGTGGGTCAACCGCACCTTCTGTGTCAGCTTCACAGAGCTTCTGTACACGCTGGCAAACTCTCTGGACGGCACCGGCGGCAATATGTTTGGGGTCACACTGCGCAACTGTCTGCTCCCGGCTCTGCCCATTGCCTTAGGCTACGGGGCGGCTGTATGGTTTTTCGGGTTTTGGCTTCCTGAAAAGAAAAAGCCGATTTTGCGACGCCTTATGCCTGCCGTGATGGGTGCAGTTGCCCTGATTACCTGCATCTGCGCCTTTCTTTGCGCAGACAGATTGCTGCAGATCACCGATTATTTCGAAGCACGGAACGCGCGCAGCACCCTCTACGAGGAGCACTTTGTGCCGGTAGATGAGGCCAACCCCACCGCCCCCGAACAAAAGAAAAATCTTCTGATGATTTATCTCGAGAGTATGGAAACCACATACGCATCAGAGGATGCAGGCGGCAGACAGCCGGTAAACTATATGCCCTTTATGACCGCCCTCGCCCGGGATCAAATCTCTTTTTCCGATAAAGAGGGGTTAGGCGGCTTCATCAGTGTGCCCGGCACCACCTGGACCATGGGTGCGCTGTTTGCCACCTCCAGCGGCATCCCCTTCTCCTTCCCGGTGGGCGAAAACAGTATGGGCAAATATGACCTTTTTGCCTCCGGCGTCACCGCTTTGGGGGACATTTTGGAACGGGATGGGTATTACAATCAATTTCTGTGTGGCTCAGATATCGCCTTTGCCGGACGGGATAAGTATTTTCGGGATCACGGCAGCTACGACCTCTACGACCTGCATACCGCCCGTCAGAAGGGCGTGATTCCCTCAGATTATTTTGTGTTTTGGGGCTATGAGGACTACATTCTCTACGACATTGCCAAAAAGGAGCTGACCGCCCTTTCCCAAAAGAATCAGCCCTTTAATCTGACAATGCTCACCGTTGACCCCCACCATATCGGCGGCTACATCTGCCCCAAATGCGGAAACGATTACAAAAATCAGACCGCCAACGTCATCTCCTGCGCCGACCGCTTGCTGGAGGAGTTTATAAACTGGTGTCAGCAGCAGCCCTTTTATGAAGACACGGTGATCGTCATCATCGGTGACCATCCCCGTATGGACAACAACCTGACCGCAGGTCTGAGCTACGAACAGCGCCCGGTCTACAACTGCTTTATGAATACGGACATTGTGCCTCAGGGCGCAGTTTCCAACCGCACCTTTACCGCCATGGACATCTTCCCTACCGTGCTGGCGGCACTGAATTACCAAATGGAGGGCGACCGCATCGGTTTGGGCACGAATATGTTCTCCGGTGCAAAGACTCTGGCTGAAGAATTAGGTCTCGGCTATCTGCAGGAAGAGATCAGAAAATATTCTGTATATTACGAACGTTTTTATTAAACATTTTTGGGGTCAGGCGTGTTGCATTGCTTTTGCAGCACGCCTGCAATTCTTTGAGGCGGTCTATATCCTGCGGACAGGGTGGTGGCTAATAGCCGCCCCTCCTTTTCCGAACCTTTCGGTTTTTCTCTCCCTCCGTCAAAAATCAGAGATTTTTGCCACCTCCCTCGTCAGAGGGAGGCTTTAGTCTATAAAACGGCAGCTTTTCCCATTGGCTCCCTCTGACGAGGGTAAGCGAAGCGCAGTCGCGGTAGTGAATGGCTGTCCGGGTGACAGCCAGAGCCGCGACCGGGCCGCCCGCAGGCGGCTGTCAGCGAAGCTGACTGAGGGAGAGATTTTTCACTGTCAAATCAATGTATTCGCATACGCCGGAAAAATTACGGTCAATATCCAAATTGCAGATTCTGATCACCGTCAAATTCATACACTCTAAGTCTTTTGTGCGGAGATTATCCTTCTGTGTCTGTTCCGGCGTGTAATGCCCACCCCCGTCCAACTCAACGACTAAGCCGATCTTCGCACAATAGAAATCCACGATGTAATTTCCTATGGCTTTTTGTCTTTGAAAACGCATTGGGTAATTCCGAAGAAACTCATACCACAGTTTTCGTTCCCATGGGGTCATATTTTTTCTTAACGCCTTTGCTAAAGGAATGTTGTCCTTATTGTATTCTTTCAATTTCTCTCCCTCCGTCAAAAATCAGAGATTTTTGCCACCTCCCTCGTCAGAGGGAGGCTCTGGGCGCGCATAACTTTTCGAAGTGTTCTTTTATATGCAAAAATTGGGGTTAGAAAACCCCAATTTTTTATTTCAATTATAGCTGCACAGGCAGATCCTTTTCGTGAAGGACCACACCGTTTTCCTGCAGCACTTTTTGCAGCTGTGCAATATCCATTTGGGTAAAATCCGTGCACATTGCTGCCGCTGTACCTGCCGCCTGACCGGTCACTGCACAACAGGGTATCACGCGCATCAGATCCCACAGGTCTTCCGTGGCATCGGTACAACGACCGGCACAGATCAGATTCTTCACCTGTACAGAATACAAAGAGGCAAACGGTACTTCGTAAACAGGCCCGCGCTTCCGCCAGTCGGATACCATACCCACCGAATCGGCCATAAACCGATGATTGTCCGCACTGCACATCCGGTATTGACCGACAATGTGACGGGTCATACGAATTTGCGGAATAGTGGCAATGGTTGTGGGCATCAATGTGGGGTGCTTCTGCCGTTTTTGTATAATATCCCGTAAAGTGGATGCGTGGGCACACTGCACCATTTGGGAGAGCTCTTTTCCGTCCAGTCCGCCAAATCGTCTGGGAATCAGAAGTTCCGGACCGTTTCGGTCTTTCTTCTCGCTGTCGGGAATATCGCAAAAGCCCAGCATATTCAGGTTGTAGCCTCGATCGTCCACACCATAGTACCAGGCCGCTAAAATGTTGCCCTGCTGAAAGGTTTCCGTGGGTGCCTGGGCAAAGGCGGCAATATCACAGTCTCCTGTTGCATCCACCACCGAAGCGGCACAGATTGCCTGTCTGCCGCTTTTATTTTCAATAATCACGGACTCAATGCGGTTTTCCTGCTTGTGTACTGCCACGGCATAGGTGCCATAGAGAATCTCTACCCCTGCTTTTATGAGCTCCTGCTCCGCAAGAATTGCAAAAAGCTGGGGATTAAACTGCACTTCAAAACGGGGATCGTCTGCGGTCCTCTGTGCCGGTGTGCTGTCTGCATTCAGCCAGTTTGCAGGATATCTGTCCTCCGCGCCCATCGAAACAGACAGGCGAAGCAGCTCTTCCGCAATACCAAAAGATACCTGCCTGCCGCAACCGTCGCACAAGGGCAGATAGATGGTAATCAGTCCTGCGGTGGCCAGACCGCCCAGCATAAACTGTCTTTCCAGCAAAATGACTCGTTTGCCCATACGTGCCGCGGCCAGTGCCGCACTGATGCCGGCAATACCGCCTCCGCAAACCAGTACATCGCACCGGTCACTTACCGGTGTTGCAATTGTTTCACGAATGATCACCACAGTCCCCCCTTTTGTTCTTATTTGCTCCACTCCATAGCATCCAGTGCGTTCCCCTCTTCATCCAAGGTCACAAGACCGTTGTGGGGTACGTAAACGGAAATTGTGCGGTCAAAGAGCCTCATATTTACAGAAGCATCCGCACCGTTCATCTCGTACATTCGAAGCACCACTGCCTCACCGTCCTCTTTTTGCTTGACAGCAGAGAGGATCACGCCCTTATGATCCAGCTCAATGCAACCCATTTTTTCCGGCAAAGAGCCCTTATGGAAGCTGCTCAGCACTCTGCGCAAGCCATAATTCAGCTGCGCTGCCTTGCGCTCGTTTTCACTGTGATCGCCACTGGGATACAGGCTATAGGTAAATTCGTGGATGCCCTGATCCATATATTCGTTGAATTCATCACGCTGAGCAAAATGGTCGGCATAGATAGCGCCGCGCAGTACCGTCAGACGCATCTGTCCGTCACAGGTATCATAGCCGTATTTACAGTCGTTTGCAACGCACAGATTGCCGCTGGAGAACCATTTTTGACAGGGCTCTTCCCCGGTGTAGCCCTGACGGGTCACCGTACCGAAAGGAATTTGAGCGGTAACGGTCTCTTCCGTCATTGGGAATGTGAATTTCAGCGTTCTGTGCTTTTCGTGGAAGTCCGCTTTTACAGACACCAAAACCTGATCGCTGCCGGCAGTAACCGTATAGGTTCTTTGGATCGTAGAGTTTTCGCACACGGAAGAAACCCGAATGGAGGCGCGGACAGCACCCAGCTCGGTCAGTTCAAATCCGGTTGCTCTGAATGTACCACAGGTTTCTCCCAGATACTTTTTATCGTGGGCCCAGGTATCACAAGCGGTTTCATCCAAAAGGATGGCCTTACAAGGCTGATCGATCAGGACTTTTCCGTTTTTCTTGTCATAAAGCTTGCAAATATCGCCTGTGGACTTGTCCAGTTCCAGAGCAATCAAGCTGTTTTCCAGTGTATACTCCGTTGCCTGCATTTCAGAAGTGATCGAATTGCTGCTTTCCTTTTCGGTGAACAGCCGATAGACCGTGTAGCCCATTGCCGGCACTTCCGCCACAAAAGCGGTGTTCATCTTATCTGTGCCGTCGGTGTGTTCCCCGCGGACAAGCTGGAACGGGATTTCCTTGCCGTCGGCATCGGTCATTTTGCTTGCGTAAGCGTAGACCTGAACCGTCTGCCGCACCGGCCAGGGATGGATATTAAACACCACAACCGGTGTGCCCAACACCTCGTGCTCCCAAATTGCCCACTGCCCCTTGTCGTGCAGGTCGTATTTATAGGCCGGCAGTGTTTGACCCTGCAATGTATCAATATGCCACGCGATATTTTGCATTGCGGCATTGATCTCCTGCTCAGTGATGCTCATCGTTTCACCGTACAAGTAGGACGCATCCTTATAGGCGGTTTTTACGCAGCAACCGTCCAAAATATCGTGGAACTGGTTAAACAGCACATTTTTCCACGCCTTATTCAGCTTTTTGGCAGGATACTTTGCCCCCGTCAGCTTGTTTGCCATCAGGCACAGCCGTTCAGCGGCAATCAGGTTTTCTTCACATTTCCGATTGCCTTTTTTGATGGAGGTTTCCGCGCTGTAGCAGCCACGGGCGTGGTGCTGCAATTCCCCGGCAATGGTCGGAAGCGCTCCATTTCGGACCTTGTCAAAATATGCGCCTACGGTGGAATACCGCATTTCCTCACGGTTCATCTCATTGAACCGATGGAGCATGCGGATGGTAGGGCCGCCGCCGTGGTTGCCCACACCGTAAAACGCCATCAAATCCTGATTGGTAGCATTGGCTTCATCTATAATTTGTTCAAGCTGCGAAACCGCAATGGCAGAGCCATTCAGGTTGTAACGAATGGGAATCCGAAATGCGGTCACACGGCTTCCGTCGTCACTTTCCCACCAAAACAGGCGTTCATTGCTCCCCTGTTCCTCTTTAGACGGACGCATAAACACATAATTTTCCATACCGCCGGCACGGAGAATCTTGGGAATACCGGCATTGTGACCGAAGGAATCCACATTATAGCCGGTGGTGGCCGTTACGCCAAATTTCTCTTTAAAATATCTTTGGCAGATCAAGGTATGGCGCAGAAAGCTCTCTCCGCTGGGGATGTTGCAGTCCGGCTGTAAAAACCAGCCGCCAACGATTTCCCAACGCCCCTTTTTTACCATTTCCTGAATTTCCGCAAACATATCCGGTGCCATTTTTTCAATCCACTGGTAATACACCCCACAGGCAGAAGTGAATTTTGTCTCCGGAAACTCATAAAGCCGGTCTAAGGCACTTCTATATGTAGCAAGAATTTCAGAAAAGCCATCCTGCCAGCGCCACAGCCAAACAGGATCCAAATGGGCATTTCCAATCATATATACATCCGGCATATTCAAAACTCCTTTTTTCAGTCAGCAGACCGTCCGTACAGATCAGCGTGTAAAAATATTTTCCTTTATTTCTCTCCTATAACCACAGAGAAGCTCGATGGTCATAGGGCAAAAAGCAAGAAGGGGCCGCCGCATAATACGGCGGCCCCAGGTTTGTGGGCGTTAGCCCACAAACCTCGTAAAAATCAGTTCAGTACAGGAATGACGAAGACACCTTCGTAGGCTTCCACATCCAGAACGATCTGATTGTTGTTCACAGCAACGTAGGTGATCTCACCCTGATCAATGATGGCTGCGCACTTGTAATTGCCATCAGCCAGATTCAAGGTCACGGTGGCATCGGTCATTGTGAAGCTCTTACCGTCACCAACCTTGGAAGAGCCTGCAGAACCGGCGTTGGTCACCATATATGCCTTGTCACCGTTGTAATCGAACACGCCAACCAAAACATCCTGAGTAGTGGAGACACTTGCCAGACCGTTGGCGGTCAGGTCGATGTTGTTCTTCAACATACCCAACATTGTGCTGGAAGAACCGGCCTTCACACCGGCTACACCCTTCCAGTTGTATGCCATGAAGATGTTGTCCCAAGCCAGGTACTCGTTGTTGACGGTCTTGATGTCATAGTACAAAGCAGTGGGCTTCCAGGTATTGTACTCAACCATACAGCTGTAGTCATCTTCGTGAGAGACATAGGTGTAGTGGTCAATGTTCTGCACACCGTAAGTCATAGCAACCGCCATCTGCCAACGCAGCTCCTCTGCAGTGGGTGTTGCGTAGGAAGCAGCGGTGGTCTTGTGACCGGAGGACAGCATCGTGTACCACTTCTCGGCGGTCTTGGATGCCATAACCTCAAAGTTGTAGAAGTAGTCGGTACGAATGCCCTTTACGCTGGTATCATTCGCCTGAGTAATCAGGGAGTAGTTATCCCAAGACAGAACCTCAACACCCAGCTTATCCAGGAACTGCTGGACATAATGGGTTTCATAATTCTTTCCAGCGATAATCAAGCCATACAAGCCATTCTTGCCAGCACAGGACGGGAACAGGTTGACGTAGAACAGCTTATCAGCAGGCATAACTGCATCAAACTTCTCCTTCAGATTAGCCAGGTTGTTAAACTCGGTTGCGCAAGGCTCGTCGTACATCAGGAAGCCCAGAACACCGGGATGGCTTGCATAGGAAGGTACGGTTTTGCCGTCCCAGTTGCGCAGATCCATAATCACGGAGATGCCGTAGCTGTATACACGATCCAGCCATGCATTCACATCGGTGGTGCCAATCCACTGGGTATCAATACCCATAATCTTGGTGATACCGGCAGCCTGCAGCTCCTTCAGCTGCTGATCTTCAAATACGTGGTAAGAACCGTTCCACATACCGATCTTCAGCGTTTTTGCAGAGTTGGGCAGCAGAACATCGCCAAATTCGGTATCTGCCGCAGTAGAGAATACCACGTTGTCGTCCGCATTGGAGATGAATGTGATGTAGGTCTTGTCAATATTCAGGGTATAGCCGTTGGAAGCATTTGCAAATTCACCCTCGATGATCAGCTGATCGCCATCCTGGATGGGTGCGTATGCGCTCCACCACCAGTTATCCAGTGCCAGTGCATACATGCCGTCTGCAATCTTGACGATGGTTTCTGCACCGGGATTGCCGATGTTGACAGTCTCGCCACCCCGCACCAGCTTGATGTTGGAAGCAGCCTTGGGCGTATAACGTACATTCCATTCCTCGTCGGCAGGTGCATTATTGCTTGCAAGCACAAAACAGAGAGCGGTATAGTTGGTATTGAACCAGTTTTTCTCACTGTAGGCACTCATTGCGCCGGCATTGATGTACTTGTCGGCATCAGTCAGCACAGTAGTAGTGCCGTCTGCATTGAGGATAATATAGGTCTTTTCTACATCAATGTAGACACCGTTGGCAGCGTTGTAGAACTGACCGTCAATCACAAATGTATTGCCTGCTACCAGGTTTGCAGAGCCGCCAATTGCCCAACCCTCGATGTAGTATCCTGTTTCAGAATACTTCACGATGGTCTCAGCGCCGGTGTTGCCCACATTGGTGGTGGTATCGCCACTGATGCACTTGATCGCATCGGCAGAAAGGGGCTTGTAACGGAGGCTCCAGTCGGTGTTCAGAGGAGCATCATTTGCAGCAGCGGTGAAGTAGAAGCCGCCGG
Organism: Oscillospiraceae bacterium; assembly: GCA_017465625.1. Lineage (GTDB taxonomy): Bacteria > Bacillota > Clostridia > Oscillospirales > Oscillospiraceae > Faecousia. The sequence continues at coordinate 47,089 of JAFTVV010000024.1, forward strand.
TTGTCCAGCCATTGCTGTGGCTGCCCAATTCCACTACATCGACTATATTCTTCTGCACGGGCGCTTCCGCAGAGCAGACCCAGGCAGAGCCGTTATAGTAGACATAGGACTTGGTGACATTCAAGGTCACATTTTCATACACAAAGTTACCTTCCACGATGATCACATCATCGGTGGTGATGGGGCTTGTGCTGTTCAGACCGTAGTTTCCAATGGTCCAGCCTTCCAGCTTCAGATAATACTCATCATTGCTGATCTTGATGATCAGAGGTCTGTCAACGATACCAATGCTGATGGTCTCGCCGCCACGGATGATCTTAATATTATCGGTGCTGGTCTGATTGTATTCCAGAGTCCAGTCGCTGTTGAAGGGCGCATTGTTTGCCGCCATTGTAAAGGAGATGCCATTGCCCCACATACCCTTTGTATGGGTCTGCATCGTACCGCCGCTGATCACGCTGGGCAGCTCGGTGGCAAAGGTCCAGGCAGAGCCGTTGTAGTACAGATAGGTCTTTTCGATCTTCATGATCGCACTGCCCTGGGTATTCTGTCTCCAGAAACCGTCAACAACAATGATATCGTCCGTGGTGTAGGCAAAGTTATTGGTACACCAGGAGTTGATCTTCAGGAAGTAATTGGTATCGCCGTACTTGACCAGTGTGCCGCGGCCGGGAATACCGATGTTGATCTGCTCGCCGTTCCGGATTACATAGTAGGAATCGGCAGTCACAGGGGTATATTCGATTTTCCATTCGTCATAGGGTGCTGCATTTTCTGCCATAGAGGCATAGATGCCATCGCCAGAAACACCGTTTGCGTGATTGGACATTGCGCCGGCAAGGATGGGGTTGAAGATCAGGCTGCCGTTGCTTACATAGATCTCCGTCTTCTCCACTGCCAAAATACTACCGCTGGCTTCGTGCTTAAACTTGCCCTCGATGATGATCAGATCACCGTCTACGAAGGGCAGCTTGCCGCCTTGGGTCGTCCAGGCCTTTGTCTCAAAGTACAGATTGGTGTTGCCGTAAACGACCAGTGTGTCGCCTGCAGGCTGACCAATATTAAAGGTCTCGCCACCACGCACCAATTTGATCACATCCGCAGAAACGGGTCTGTAACGGACACTCCAATCCGTACCGACGGTTGCTTCGTGGGCATCGTGGGAAATGTAGATGCCGTCAGCAGACCAGCCGTTGGGATGGTTGGTCAGGCCGGTAAGGGCAAATTCAGTCTCAAAGACCGGCTCTGTCTCGGAATAGACCAAGGTCTCGCCGTCAACCAAAACATAGGTCTTGGTGATGTTCATGGTGTAGCCGTTATTGGCATTGGAGAATGCGCCTTCCACGACCAGATAGTCGCCGTCAGCCAGCTCCACGCCGTCCAGTTCCAGATAGTACTGGTCCTCAGCCATCTTCACGATGGAAGCATTGACGTTGGATACATTGCTGCCGCTGACAAGCTTCACTGTTCCGGTGTAGGGGTAGTTGGCCTCTTCATCCACAGGAACACTGTTTGCAGCCAGGGTGAAATAGATCTCCGATGCAGAGCCGTTTGCATGCGCGCTCATTGCACCTGCATCAACGATGGTCTGCAAAGTGGGCATTTCGGTGGAGAAGGATGCTGTGCCGTCTGCATTGATCAAAACGTAAGACTTGCTGATATTCAGCGTGGTATTGTTTTCAGCATTGGTGAAGTTGCCCTCTACTACCAAAATATCATTTGCTACCAGAGGCTTGTAATCACCCAATACCCAAAGCGCAATGTAATATCCTGTATCGCTGGATTTTACAATGGTCTCTCTTGCGGTGTGACCTACATCATAGGTTACGCCGTCACGAATCAGTTTCAGGTTGGATGCTGCTTCGGGCGTATAGCGGATAGCATCGCCA
>JAFTVV010000025.1 GCA_017465625.1 Oscillospiraceae bacterium
GGCCGTAAACGATCTGCAGGAACAGGTCCCGCATAGCGGTGTTGATGGCGTCACATACCAGGTCGGTATTCAGGGCCTCCAACAGGGTCTTTCCGATGAGAATTTCGGAAGCCATAGCGGCAGAGTGGGTCATGCCGGAGCAGCCCAGAGTCTCAACCAGAGCCTCCTCAATGATGCCCTCCTTCACGTTCAGGGTCAGCTTGCAGCAGCCCTGCTGGGGAGCGCACCAGCCAATGCCGTGGGTAAAACCACTGACATCCTTAATCTCCTTGACCTGCACCCACTTGCCCTCTTCGGGAATGGGAGCGGGGCCGTGATAGGCACCCTTGGCCACAGGACACATGTGCTGTACTTCAGTACTGTAAATCATGGCAATTATCCTTTCTTTCAAAAGCGGTTTTCCGCCTTTTAATATTTTCCGAAAATATTATACAGACTTCCCCCCGAAATGTCAATTCATTTTGCCCCCGGGACAGAAATTTCGTCCCCTGAAAATTCTGCTTTATTTTATTTTCTGTTTATATCCGTTGATTTTTTTGCCGGGATATGGTAAAATGCGTATGATACTATGCGGAAGTATGGCATCTATTATATATTGAGGTGAATGAATGATGAGTATTGAAAAAGCAGCATTTGCTTTTCAGACAGATTCTCTCCCCATTTCCTGCCAGGCATTCGGCAGCGGCCATATCAACAATACCTTTCGTGTTGTTACGGAAAAAGGTACAAAATACGTTTTGCAGCGCATCAACCGCTACGTCTTTAAAAACCCCATCCGAATGATGAATAACACCTGCGCCATTACAGACTATTTGCGGACACGCATCGAAGATCCCCGTATGACCTTGCAGTTTATTCCCTCGAAGGACGGAAAATTCTACCACAAAACACCGGACGGTGAATTTTGGAGAATGTCCTATCTCGTTGGCGGCTTTACACTGGATGCACCGGAAAGCGATGAGGACTTTTACCAAAGTGCTCTGGCCTTCGGACGTTTTCAGGAGCTTTTATCCAACTTCCCTGCCGACTCTCTTTATGAGGTCATTCCCAATTTCCACAACACCCAGGACCGGTATGCACAGTTTAAAGAATCTGTGGAGCTGGACTGTGTAGGTCGTGTTGCAGAGACTGCCAAGGACATTGCATTCCTGATGGAACGGGAACAAACCGGCTGTATCCTGCAAAAAATGCTGGATGCCGGCATTCTGCCGTTACGGGTCACCCACAACGACACCAAGCTGAACAACGTCCTGTTGGATTCTGAAACCCGTAAAAGCTTATGTGTATTGGACTTAGACACGGTGATGGCCGGCTCCAGTCTGTACGACTACGGTGATGCCATCCGTTACGGTGCCGCCACTGCCGCTGAGGATGAGCAGGACACTTCCAAAATGCATTTGGATCTGCACCTGTTTGAGGTGTTTACCCGTGGGTATCTGGAAGCCGCCCCGGCACTGACCAATATGGAGGTTGCTATGCTTCCTCTGGGCGCACTGGTAATGACCCTGGAGCTGGCAGTGCGGTTTTTGAAGGACTATTTGGACGGCGACCTGTATTTCAGTAAAATTGCATATCCCGAGCACAATTTGGTGCGTGCACGCAGTCAGATGGCGCTTGTTGCAGATATGGAAAAGAAGTGGACACAAATGAATTTGATCGTAGCAAAGGTCGCAAACGAACTGCGGCACTGAGAGAGGAGCATTTATGAACTACTTAGGCATTGATTTTAACATCAAACATATTCCTTCCTTAGACGAAGGCTTTATTCCCTTCGGCATCTGGGCAGAAGCATACCGCAAGGGCGCTTCCACCCCCATTGCCATTGCCGTTGAACGCAACGACGGTCACGTTTCCGTGCGTCATACCTTTATTCACGGCACTGCAGAATTTTCCGATGCTGACTATCGCTATGTAGAGCGCTATGTCAAGTTCCTGCTGTGGTCCATTGGCGGCTTCAAGGTCAGCATCTGCGGTGCATCCGACATTGCCAAGAAGCTGCAAAAAGCTTATTCTGCTGATGGCGAACGGGCATTTGACTACGATTTCTTCCAGAAGCTCTACGAGCGTCCTCTGGAGATCGTGGATCTGCCTTTAGATGCCTGCCCTGCCGACAATGAATGTCCTCAGCCTATCGGCGGTCATTTGGACGGCTGCCGCATCGGCTTTGACGCAGGTGGATCTGACCGGAAGGTTTCCGCTGTGATTGACGGTGAATGTGTCTACTCCGAAGAGGTTGTATGGCATCCCAAGAAGAACCCTGACCCCAACTACCAGTATGAGGGCATTCTGGATTCCTTCCGCACCGCCGCATCCAAGATGCCCAGAGTGGATGCCATCGGTGTTTCCTCTGCCGGTGTGTTCATCGGCAATGCACCGATGATCTCCAGCATCTTCTACTGCGTGCCACGTGAGCGTTGGGACGAGGTCAAAACCGTGTTCGACCGTGCCGCTGCAGAGATCGGTGACGTGCCCATCGTAGTTGCCAACGACGGTGACGTTTCCGCGCTGGCCGGTGCAATGGGTATGAATGTTGGCTCGATTATGGGTATGGCGATGGGTACCAGCGAAGCTGTAGGCTATGTAGATAAGGACAAGAATGTCCTTGGCTGGATTAACGAATTGGCCTTTGCTCCTGTAGACCTGAACGAAGATGCAATGCAGGACGAGTGGTCTACCGACTTTGGTGTGGGCTGTAAGTATTTCTCTCAGGACGCAGTCAATAAGCTTGCGCCCCGTGCAGGCATTGAACTGGACGAGAGCCTGACTCCTGCTGAAAAGCTGAAGGTGGTGCAGGCACTGATGGAACAGGATGACCCCAGAGCTGCCGCCGTTTACAAGGATATCGGCATCTATCTGGCATACACCGTTGTGCAGTACTGCCAGTTCTATGACATTCACCACCTGATGCTGTTGGGTCGTGTCATGTCCGGCAAGGGCGGCGATCTGATTCTCTCCACCTGCAAGGCCGTGCTGGCTGACGAGTTCCCTGCACTGGCAGAAAAGGTCAATGTAATGCTGCCTGACGAAAAGACCCGTCGTGTGGGTCAGAGTGCCGCCGCCGCAAGCTTGCCTGAGATTCGCAAATAAGGAGCATACAATATGTTTTACAAAAACGCAAAAATTTACTGTGCTGATTTTCAGTTTCACTGCGGCGCATTTGAAGTAAAAGACGACGGCACTTTCGGTGCAATTCTGCCCGAAAACGTGCCTGCCGATGCGGTAGACCTGAACGGTGCGACCGTCATCCCCGGTTTGGTGGATGTACATAACCACGGCAATTCCGGTGCGGATTTTTCCGACGGTGACTATGAGGGACTGCTGAAAATGGCTCGCTATCTGGCAAAAGAGGGCGTCACCTCCTTTGCCCCCGCCTCTATGACACTGCCCTACGAGGTACTGGAAAACGCCTTCGCCACCGCCAAAAAACTGCACAACGACCGTCCTGCAGACTGCGCAAGACTGATGGGTATTCAAATGGAAGGTCCGTATTTTTCCGAAAAGAAAAAGGGTGCGCAGAACGGTGCATATCTGAAGAATCCCGATTTTGACGGCTTTAAGAAGCTGTATGACGACTGCGACGGTCTGGTACGCATTGTAGACATTGCGCCGGAGCTTCCCGGCTCTATCGAATTTGTAGAGCAGGCAAGCAAGCTTTGCACCGTGTCCGTTGCCCACACCGATTCCGATTACGACCACGCACAGCAGGCCTTCTCTGCCGGTGCGACACACCTTACCCACCTGTTCAACGCCATGCCTGCCATCAACCACCGCAATCCCGGTGTGATTCCTGCCGCTGTGGAAAACAAAAACGTCCGCGCAGAACTGATTTGCGACGGCATGCACATCCACCCTGCTGTGGTCAGAATGGCCTTCACCATGTTCGGTGCGGACAGAATGGTGATTGTGTCCGATGCGCTTCGCTGCTGTGGTATGCCGGACGGTGAGTACGAGCTGGGCGGTCAGCAGGTATTTCTGAAGGGCGGCATTGCCCGTCTGGCCGACGGCACCATTGCCGGCTCTGCCACCAATCTGTTTGAGTGTATGCGCCGTGCCATCTCCTTCGGTATCCCCCAGGAGGACGCCATCCGCGCCTCCTCCTACAACCCTGCCTGTGCATTAAATGCCCAGCAGGAAATTGGTTCTATTGAATTCGGCAAGAAGGCAGACTTTGTGGTCTGCAACGCCGATTACAGTGAAAAAACCGCCTACATCGGCGGCATTCAAATCTAAAATCAGGGCGCTGTACCGGAAACGGGAGTTTCCAATACAGCGCCCTTAAATTATATCTGATGGTGTGCATCTCAATCTTCGATGCGCTTGATCTTCGCGCCCAATGCGGTAAATTTCTCAATAATGCGCTCGTATCCGCGCTCCACATAACCGATGTTTTCCACATAGGTCGTGCCCTCAGCCGCCAAGCCTGCAATCACCAGTGCTGCACCGGCACGCAGATCCCGTGCCCGTACCGTTGCGCCGCTCAGCTTCGGATGCCCGTTGACCACGGCTGTTTTGCCGTTAATCATAATGTCCGCGCCCATACTGGTCAGCTCGGAGCAATAGCCGAAAAAGCGAGTCTCATAAACGCTTTCCGTCAAACGACTGCCGCCGGATGCCAGCGCCATACACACGCAAATCTGCGCCTGCATATCCGTGGGGAAGCCGGGATAGGGACGGGTCTTTACCGTTGTGCCACGCAGACGGCCTTCGCTGATAATCCGAATGGAATCATCGTAATTGTAGATTTTTGCGCCCATTTCCTGCAATTTGGAGGTGATACACTCCATGTGCTTGGGAATGACGTTCTGCACCAACACATTGCCACCGGTGGCGGCCACTGCCGCGATATAGGTGCCGGCCTCGATCTGATCGGGAATGATGGCGTAGCTTCCGCCTTTCAGTTTTTCCACGCCGCGGATCTTCACCGTATCCGTACCTGCACCGGAGATGTTGGCACCCATGGTATTGAGGAAGTTGGCCAGATCCACAATGTGGGGCTCTTTGGCCGCATTTTCAATCACGGTTGTACCCGGAAGCAGACAGGCAGCCATAATGATATTCATCGTTGCGCCTACACTGACCACGTCCAGGCTGACACGGTTGCCGTGCAGACCATCCGGACCGGGGGAAAGCTTTACATATTCCTCCGTCTCCTCCACATCCGCACCTAAGGCCATAAAGCCCTTAATATGCTGGTCGATGGGACGGGAGGCAAAATTACAGCCGCCGGGCAGTGCCACCTTGGCCTTGCCGAACCGGCTGAGGAGCGCGCCCATTAAATAGTAGCTGGCACGCATCTTTTTAACCAATTCCGGGTTGGGGGTGGTGCAGGTCACCTCTGTGCAGTCAATTTCCACCACGCCAACTTCCGGCTGGGAAACCTCTGCGCCCAAATCCCGAAGAATATCCAGCAGAATCCGCACGTCGGAAATATCCGGCACGTTCTCCACCCGACACTTCCCTGCTACCAAAACCGCCGCAGGCAGAATTGCCACCGCCGCGTTCTTGGCGCCGCTGATGGTCACTGTGCCCACCAGGGGATTGCCGCCTATAATTTCATATTTCGCCAAGGGTTTCACTCCTTGTTAAATTCAAATATCAACATATCTATAGAGATACACGGGTATTATACCATAGGAACAGAATTATGTAAAGTACTTATTTCTTGCATTTACCGCCGTAAACCCTTAGGATAGTGGTTTTTCAGTACTTTTTGGTCGCCTTTTCCCCAGCCGAGACTAAAGCCGTCCACTCGGACAAGGCACCATCCGCTGATGCTGCAGGGCACAGTTTCTCCGTGCATATAGGCGGCAATTTCCTTGGAATCTGCAGAAAAATCCTTGGTATTTTTGGCTTCTTTCAGCCAAAGCGCCAGCGCGTGAGCCGGCTCAAAACGGTCTTTTTTCAGCTCCCCTAACTCCAATCCGGGTCGCAGAACCTTAACGCCCCGTAAATCCGGGGTTTCCTCCGGCACGCAGTATAGGCTTGTGCCAAAGGTGATATAGTGCCCCTTTGGGGGCGTAATGCCCATCTGACGGGCAAAATCCAGCCACAGACGGGGGGCTTTTTCCGAGGGCGCAAGGTTTACATAACATTCTTCCTCGCCCTGTTTTTCCAGTACAGCGGCAAAGTGCCCCTCCCCCAACAGCTTATGGGGCCACATACGAAAAGTGCCTTTTTCGCCTTTTGCAAACCAAGGCGCACCCATCTCCACCGGGGTAAACTCCGGATGGTTTTCCAAAAACCACTCGATTACCTGTTCATTCTCCTCCGGTGCGAAGGTACAGGTGGAATACACCAGCCGTCCGCCCTGCTTTAAAAGCTTAGCGGCAGAATGGAGAATTTCCTTCTGACGGGCGGCGCACATCTGCACCGTCTCCACGCTCCAATCGGTCACTGCCGCCTCTTCCTTGCGGAACATTCCCTCACCGGAGCAAGGGGCATCCACCAGTACCCGATCAAAATAGCCTTGATACTTTTCTGCCAGACGAGCAGGATGCTCGTTGGTTACCAGTGCATTTGCCACACCCATCCGTTCAATGTTGCGGCTTAAAATTTTTGCCCGTTTGGGGTTGATTTCGTTGCACAGCAGGAAGCCTTCCCCACCCATACGGCCTGCAATTTGGGTGGTTTTTCCTCCGGGTGCGGCGCACAAATCGCACACCCTCTCCCCTTTTTGTGGTGCAAGCAATGCCACCGGTGCCATAGCACTGGCCTCCTGTAAATAGTATACGCCGGCCTCGTGGAATGGGTGCAAACCGGGACGGGACGCCCCATCATAATAATAGCCATACTCTTCCCAAGGCACGCGTGCCTGTACAAAGGGCAGGTCAGGCGCATCGCCTTTCAGCGGATTAAAACGCAGTGCCACTGCGCGAGGCCGTTCCAGGCTTTCCATAAATGCGCCGTATTCACTTCCAAGCTGTTGCTCCATACGGGTCAAAAAATCCTGTGGCAGCATTGTGTTTTCCTCCGTTAAAAGCGAAATTGGGAGCTGTTGCAAAATATCGCAACAGCTCCCTTGCATTATCTTATTCCTGCGGATTACACAGTGGGCTGATTGGCAGCTTCGATAATCTGCACGAACTTTTCGGGCACCAGGGAAGCGCCGCCGATCAAGCCGCCATCGATGTCGGGCTGAGCCAACAGCTCGAAAGCGTTCTTCTCGTTCATAGAACCACCGTACAGGATGGAGATGGCGCGGGCGTTCTTGGAGCTGTACAGCTTACGAACAACGGTACGGATGTGCTCGCACACTTCCTGTGCCTGCTCAGGAGAAGCGGTACGGCCTGTGCCGATTGCCCAGATGGGCTCGTAGGCAATAACCACCTTGCGGATCTTGTCTTCGGGCACGCCCTTCAGACCCAGCTTGATCTGCATTGCAATCCACTCGGCAGTGATGTCTGCCTCACGCTGCTCCAGGCTCTCGCCACAGCACATAATGGGGGTCAGACCGGCTTCCAAAGCGGCCAGCACCTTTGCATTGACATCTGCATCGGTTTCGCCCATTGCACGGCGCTCGGAGTGACCGATGATCACATACTTGCAGCCGGCATCTACCAGCATATTGGTGGCAATCTCACCGGTGTATGCACCGCTGGCATTGGCATTGCAGTTCTCTGCACCGATGCCTACACGGGTCTCACGCATAGCGCGCACAGCAGCAGGAATGCAAACTGCGGGTACGCACAGAGCGATATCACACCAGCGGCCCTTGGGCAGGATGCCCTTCAGGGCAGTCATAAATTCCTTGGTTTCGCTGGGGGTCTTGTTCATTTTCCAGTTACCTGCGATAACTGTCTTGCGATACTTTCTGTTCATAATTCTTCTCTCCTCATTTGTGGAAATTCTGGTTTTATATGTACGGGGTGACAGAGCCACCCCGTTGCTCATACATTTTTACTGATCCTGCAGGCAAGCGATGCCGGGCAGCTCCAAGCCCTCCAGGAATTCCAAAGAAGCGCCGCCGCCGGTGGAAATATGGGTAATCTTATCTGCAAAGCCCAGCTGCTCGCAGGCAGCTGCACTGTCGCCACCGCCAACGATGGTCACTGCATCGGAATCAGCCAATGCCTGTGCCACAGCCTTGGTACCGGCAGACAGAACAGGGTTTTCAAACACGCCCATGGGGCCGTTCCAAACAACAGTCTTAGCGGCCTTGGCAGCAGCGGCAAACTCCTCACGAGCCTTTTCACCGATATCCAGACCCATCTTGCCCTCGGGAATGGCAGTGGAATCTACGGTGGCAACTGCAATCTCAGCGTCGATGGGGTTGGGGAAGCCGTCTGCAACAACGGTATCCACAGGCAGCAGCAGCTTCACGCCCTTATCCTGTGCCTTCTGCAGCATTTCCTTGCAGTAGTCCAGCTTCTCGTTGTCTACCAGGGAAGAGCCTACGGAGTAGCCCTGTGCAGCCAGGAAGGTAAATGCCATACCGCCGCCGATGATCAGGGTGTCTACCTTTTCCAGCAGGTTGTTGATTACGTTCAGCTTGTCGGAAACCTTTGCGCCACCCAAAATGGCAACGAAGGGGCGGTCGGGGTTGGCCAGTGCCTTACCCATCACACCGACTTCCTTCTGCACCAGGTAACCGCAAACAGCAGGCAGATAGTCTGCCACACCGGCGGTGGAAGAGTGGGCACGGTGTGCAGTGCCGAATGCATCGTTGACAAAGATATCGGCCATAGAAGCCAGATCCTTGGACAGCTCGGGGTCATTCTTGGTCTCGCCCTTGATGTAACGGGTGTTCTCCAGCAGCATCACGTCGCCATCGTTCAAATCTGCGGCCTTTTCCTTGGCATCCTCACCGGCCACGTCTGCAGCCATGATGACCTGCTTGCCCAACAGCTCGCTCAGGCGGTCGGCAACAATCTTCAGGCTCAGCTCCGGCTTCCATTCACCCTTGGGCTTGCCCATGTGGGAGCACAGAATGACCTTTGCACCGTGCTTCACCAAATACTCAATGGTGGGCATAGCGGCCACAATGCGCTTGTCGGAAGTAATCTTGCCGTCCTTGGTGGGGACATTGAAATCGCAACGGCACAGCACGCGCTTGCCGGCTACGTCGATGTCTTCAATAGACTTCTTGTTGTAGTTCATAATGATTCCTCCATTATATATTCGGGTATTACACCCGCATTTTACCATAATCCTGCAAACCGGAAAATCCGGTCTGCCGCAACGCTTCATACACCGTGATGGCAACAGCATTGCTCAAATTCAAGCTCCGTGCCTCCTCACGCATAGGCAGGCGCACACAGCTTTCCCGATGGGCCTCCAAAAAATCCTCCGGCAGCCCTTTGGTCTCTTTTCCGAAAAACAGGTAGCTGTCTTCCGTAAATTGCGCCTCGGTATAGCAACGGGGCGCTTTGGTGGTCAGGCACCACATATTCTTCACATCATTGCAGGCGAAGAATTCGTCAAGATTTTCATAATCCCGCACTTCCACCAAATTCCAATAATCCAGTCCTGCGCGCTTGACCGCCTTTTCGGAAATGTCGAAGCCCAAGGGGCGAATCAGGTGAAGTCTGCTGCCGGTTGCGGCGCAGGTACGGGCAATATTGCCGCAGTTTTGAGGGATCTCCGGTTCAACCAGTACAATGTTTAACATTTTCTCCCTCCTTTTTTCGCAAGCCTAATTATTGTATGATAAAACTTCCGTAAAATCAACCCAAAAATAATCGTAATCGAAACTTTTTTATACTTTTAACATAAATCTGTCCTATATTTTGCGTTTTTTCTCTTTTCGGGGCAGTTTTTTATTGCAACTCACCGATTGCTGTGCCGTTTCCCTTGACTTTTCCTCATATTTGTGCGAAAATATGCCCGTTATCATAATAAAAAAGAAGGTATATACCAATGCTGCAATCCAGAACACATCACTGCGGTCAGCTGCGCCTGTGCGACGTCGGTCAGACCGTCACCATTAACGGTTGGATGGAAAACGTCCGTGAGGTGGGTGCAAACTTTGCATTCATCGTTTTGCGGGACTTCTACGGCACGACCCAGGTCGTGGTGGAAAACGAAGAAATGATGTCTGTTATTAAGGGCATCAACAAAGAGTCTACCATCTCCGTCACCGGCACTGTACGGGAAAGAGAGAGCAAAAATCCCAAGCAGGCTACCGGTGAGATCGAAGTTGTCCCCCAGTCCATCACTGTGCTGGGCAAATGCCGTCACAACCAGCTTCCCTTTGAAATCAACAAATCCAAGGACGCTGACGAAAATGTTCGTCTGAAGTACCGTTACCTGGATTTGCGTAATCCTGAGGTCAAAAAGAACATTATTTTGCGCTGTCAGGTGGTTGCCGAGCTGCGCCGCTTGATGACCGAAAAGGGCTTTTTGGAAATCACCACCCCCATTCTCACCGCCTCCTCTCCCGAGGGTGCCCGTGACTATCTGGTGCCTGCCCGTAATCACCCCGGCAAGTTCTACGCGCTGCCGCAAGCGCCCCAGCAGTTTAAGCAGCTGCTGATGACCTCCGGTTTCGACCGCTACTTCCAAATCGCACCCTGCTTCCGTGACGAGGATGCCCGTGCAGACCGCACCCCCGGTGAGTTTTATCAGCTGGATATGGAGATGGCCTTCGCCACCCAAAACGATGTGCTGACCACTCTGGAAGAGGTGCTGGTGCCTGTATTTGAGAAGTTCGGCAAGTACAGCCGCATTTCCCAGGCTCCTTTCCGCCACATTCCCTATAACGAAGCAATGGAACGCTACGGCTCCGACAAGCCGGACCTGCGTATTGATTTGGAGATTCAGGATGTCACCGCCGCCGTTGCCGGCAGCGAATTTGGTCCTTTCCAAAATGCAACCGTCAAGGCCGTCACTGTGCACGACTTTGATCAGGGACGCAAGTGGATCGACAAGCTGCTTGCCGACGTAGAAGTACAGACCGGCAACAAGGCCTGCTGGATTCGTGTGGACGAAAACGGTGAGCTGACCGGCGGTGTTTCCAAGTTCCTGACCGGGCAGAAGGATGCACTGACTGCCGCTTTGGGCTTGAAGCCCGGCAGCTTCGTCTGTATGGCCGCCGGCAAGAAATCTGCCGCCCAGAAGACCGCCGGCGTGATCCGCACCCTGATGGGCAAGCGCATCCCCGGTCACTTCGACGAAGAGCAATATGCAATGTGCTGGATCGTGGACTTCCCCATGTATGAAATGGGCGAGGAATCCGGTCAGCTGGAATTCTGCCACAACCCCTTCTCTATGCCTCAGGGCGGTATGCAGACTTTGCTGGATGCCGAGGGCAACACCGAAAAGCTGCTGGCCATTAATGCCGATCAGTACGATCTGGTGGTCAACGGCTACGAAAGCGCCTCCGGTGCAGTGCGCAACCACGATCCCGAAATTATGGTCAAGGCCTTCCAAATGGTCGGCTTGGGTGAAGAGGACGTCAAGGCCAAATTCCCCGCAATGTACAACGCCTTCACCTATGGCGCACCTCCCCACGCAGGTGCAGCCCCCGGTGTGGACCGTCTGGTGATGCTGCTCACCGGTGAGGAATCCATCCGCGAGGTCATCACCTTCCCCATGAACAAAACCGCACAGGACCTGATGATGGATGCCCCCACCACCGTTTCTCAGAAGCAGTTGGACGATGTGCACATTCTCATCAACGAAGAGCATCTGAAATAAGCAAAATCCCGAAACGCTGATGCGTTTCGGGATTTTGCTATCTTTTCTTGTTTTTTCTGCGCTTAAAGTAGTGATGCTGTTGGTGTTCTCCGGGTTTTTTCACGGGCATCTTTTCCGGCAGTTCCATAGGATGAGGCTCCAGCTTCTCTTCCCGTACCGGACGTTTCTTCAGCCGCTTGCGCACCCATCCACGGATCAGGGTATAGACCACAGAGGTCACAGGGATCATCAGGAACATACCCACAACACCCATCAGTTCACCGCCCAATGCCACCGCAATCAGCACCCACATACCGGAAAGACCGATCGACGTGCCTACCACACGGGGATAGATGATGTTGTTTTCGATCTGCTGCAGCACCACGAACATGACCACAAACCAAACCGCCTGCATGGGACTTGCAACAAAAATCAAAAATGCACCGATGATACAGCCCACCCATGCACCAACCACCGGAATAAATGCGGTGATGGCCACCAATACACTGATCAGCGGAATGTAGGGCATTTCAAAAATTGCCATGGATACGGCAAACATCATGCCCAGAATACAAACCTCCAGGCACTGACCGGAGAGGAAATTGGAGAAGGTGGAGTTGGTCAGCCGAAAAACACGGACGATCTTATCGCTCACGTGCTCCGGAAATACAGCGTAGACAATTCTGCGCCCTTGCCGCGCCAGATTTTCCTTTTGGAACAGGGCATAAATAGAGAACGCAATGGCAATAAAGGCCTTCATAAAGCCGCTGGTAATACTGCTGATCGCCGCAATCGCCCTGCCCAGCAGCTCTGTCAGTCCATTGCCCAACCAGTCAGCCGCCGTTTTTGTAATCGAAGACCAGTCAAAGCCTTCAAAGCCTGTGTTCTCCGAAAGCCATTGGGTAACCTCCGGATTTTCGTTGAGCCACTTATTGATGCTGTTGCCGGTGTTGATGGCAAACGTCTCTAATTTGGGGATCAGCAGCTGAACCGTCTCAGAAACCTGGGGAATCAGCAGCATAATCACCACTGCCAGTACCATCAAAATCAGCAGCACCGCAATGAGCATCGCCACGACCCGGCGCAGACGTTCTTTTTTAATCCATTTTAAGCGCCGTTCAAAGGCACGCATCGGTACATTAATAATAAACGCCAGCATCGAGCCGATGATAAACGGAGAGAGTATGTTGGTGACGGTGTTTATAATGTGAGCCACATGTTGGGTCTGATTGAGTACCCAGTACAGCAGAATAAGACCCACGACCGCAAAACCTACATTGCGTATCGTGCGTTTTTCAACGCGAATATCCATCAGCTCACCTCCGTTTTCCTCTTTGCTTCTATTATATGCGATGGGTAATGGGAAAATCAAGTTATTTTGTGTGTTTCATTAACAATTGACACAGAAAATTTACATCTTCTTCTGTGGTCGCCCAGCTTGTGCAGAAGCGCACCGCCCGATGGTGCTCATCCACCCAATCCATCGGACTGAAGGTCACTTCACCGGAAATGCTGTCCAGCAATGCCGCAGGCAGAATTGGGAACACCTGATTGGTTTTTCCGGGTATGTACAGCTTATAACCCAGTTCCTCCAGTGTTTGACGCAGCTTATCCGCCTGTTTATTTGCATTGCGGGTAATTTCAAAATACAGATCGTTTTCAAACAGCCCTTCAAACTGCAACCCCAAAAGCCAGCCCTTGGCCAGCATACCACCGTGCTGTTTGATCACGTAGCGAAAATCCTCCTGCAGAGCAGGATTGGAAATCACAACCGCTTCTCCAAACAGTGCGCCGCACTTGGTCAGCCCAATGTAAAACACGTCTGTCAGCCGTGCCAGATCCTCCAGCGTTACATCACAATCCTTGGCGGTCAGGGCGTAGCCCAAACGCGCACCGTCTGCAAACAGGTACAGCCCGTACTTTTTGCAGGCCGCAGAAAGCTCCTTAAGCTCCTGCAGATTATAGGTCGTGCCCCACTCCGTAGACTGGGAGATATAAACCATTTTCGGCTGAACGGTATGCTCCTTATCCCCGTCAGACAGATGGTTTTCCATATATGCCATTACCTGTGCAGCGTTGATTTTTCCATCTGTTGCCGGCAGAGTCAGCACCTTATGGCCGGTGGCCTCCACTGCACCGGTTTCATGAACGTTGATATGGCCGGAATCGGCACTGAGCACCCCCTGATGGGCACGCAATGCGCCGTCAATAACGGTCATATTGGCCTGCGTGCCGCCCACCAAGAAATGAACCGCAAGACTTTGATTGTTACATAGCGCACGCACACGCTCTGCCGCCTTGCGGCAAATCTCATCGGTGCCGTAGCCGGGCATAGATATTTTCTCTGCATCCTGCATTTTCTTCAGCACTGCAGGGTGGCACATTGCATTGTAGTCGTTATGAAAATAGCGCATATTGATTCCTCCGAAAAAAGCTTAATCCCATTGTACTTTGAACTTTATCCGGTGTCAAGCAGTTATACACGCCCTGCTCTGCGCATAGATTTTCTTAGGACACAGCATCGGAGGGAAAAATATGGAATACAGTATGGAGCAGCGCGCCTGCGAATTGGCTGTGTACATTATTGAAACAGGTGCAACCGTCCGCGCCTGCGCAAAGAAATTCGGAATTTCCAAATCCACCGTACACAAAGACCTGTCTCAACGGCTGAAGCAATATAATAAAACTTTATACCTGCAGGCTCGTGCTGTTCTGGAGCAGAACAAGGCAGAACGGCACATTCGTGGAGGTATGGCAACCAAACAAAAATATATGCAGAAGCAAAAAGATCCCCTCTGACGAGGGGGTCTTGCCGGTTTTACAAATCATCCGCGTCCTGAATGGGTTTTTCGCAGGGATTTTGTGGTCTGCCGGTATAGCTTCCGTTGGGGTCTGTAATGATTTTTTCTTTTTTCATCGTGCCACCTCCTTATGGCAGAGTACTCTGCCATACTTGCATTATGCCCGAATGTGGGGTATACTATAAAAAAGAGGTGGCTTGCAATGTTCGATATCACCCTGAT
This sequence comes from Oscillospiraceae bacterium, assembly GCA_017465625.1. GTDB lineage: Bacteria > Bacillota > Clostridia > Oscillospirales > Oscillospiraceae > Faecousia. Next base: position 14,637 of record JAFTVV010000025.1, read on the forward strand.
CTGTATGGGTAAATTAAAGGAAAAATTTTACTTATCCGCTGCCGCGGAGTATGAAAAGCGGCTCAAGGCTTACTGCAGCTTCAAGCTGATTGAGCTGCCGGAATACAGACTTTCGGAAAACCCCTCTGCCGGCGAAATTGCCGCAGGTCTTGAAAAAGAAGCAGAGGTCATTTTTACAAAAATCCCAAAGGGTGCCTGGTTTTGCGTGCTGACACCTGAGGGAAAGCTGCGCTCCTCTGAGGAGCTGGCGCAGACCCTGAAGGAGGTCAAGCTCTCCGGCAAAGGCAGTGTCTGTTTTCTCATCGGCTCTTCCTTTGGAATGTCACCACGGGTAAAGGCGATGGCAGATTATAAGCTGTCTATGAGTCCCATGACCTTTCCCCACCATTTGGCACGGGTGATGGTGCTGGAGCAAATCTACCGTGCAGAGGCCATCCAGGCCGGCAGTAAATACCATACGTAAAAGGCTTGTTGCAACATCGCAACAAGCCCTTATTTTTTAAAATTCGCCTGCGGCATACATCACTGCCGACAGTGCACACAGCGGCGCTGTTTCGCACCGCAAGATGCGACTGCCCAGGGTGCAGATTTTGAAGCCTGCATTTTTTGCCTGCTCCACTTCCTTTTCCTCCAAGCCGCCTTCCGGCCCGGTGAGCAAGGAAACAGACTGGAACGGCTGTTCCTCCAACGCCATACGCAAGGTGGTTGCCCGTTCATTTTCGTAGAACAAAATCGGCAGGTCTGTTTGCGCTCCATCCTGCAATGCTTCCTGATAGCTTTTCAGTACCCGTACCCGGGGCACACGTCCCCGCCCGGACTGCTCTGCCGCAGAGGCGGCAATTTTTTGCCACCGTTCCAGCTTCTTCTGCAGGCTCTTTTCATCCGGCTTGGAAACGCATCTGCTGGATGGAAACGCCACTATTTCATAAGCGCCCAACTCAGTTGCCTTTTGAATCACGTGCTCCAGCTTATCTGCCTTGGGAAAAGCCATATAGACCCGCACCCTGACGGATGCCTCCGTTTGGCTCTCCTGCCGGGAAAGCACCACCAGGCTGATTTGCCCGGGGCTGACATCACTGACCGTGCAAATACATTCTCTGCCTGCTCCGTCACATACCAATACCTGCTCTCCGTTTTTCAGGCGCAGTACTTTTGCGTGGTCTGCGTTTTCACCGGTCAGCACCAAAAAATCCCCGTCTAACTCCCGGGATGTTACAAAAAATCTGGTCATTTGAATCCCCCGTAACCACCGCAAGCAATCCTTACGGCTCTTTACACGTCATTATACCACCAAGCTTTGCACTTTGCAAATACAATTCAGTATGGATGAAGAAGCCGCTTCCTCGTAGGCAACTCTTCCTGCCGTAAAAACCGTAGGGGCACCCGTCCTCGGGTGCCCGAAATGTATGGACTGCGGTCACCCCGGGAGGGGTGACCCTGCGACATTGACAAAAAACGTGCGACAGAACCCGTAGGGGCAGATATCATCTGCCCGCAATGATTTTAATCCGTCGGCAACGCCGACACACTTCTCTTCTCTATTCACTGATGCAATAAACGGCGGGTGGATGATATCCGCTCTGTCTTCACAATATCTTATCTAACGCAAAGCTAATCCATCTCTCTCCAAATATTCAGTATTTCATTTTCTGTCATATTCTTTTTGCTTGTAGTGTCTACTGACTGAACTTGAGTTTCTTTTTTATATGTTTTTGCGCGTTCATTGATTCGCTTAAGATCACATAACAGCTCCTCTTGCTCATGGCTTTTATATACATGGAAGGTTATATGCTTTGAGCCCGAACCGGATATGACATGATCATGTTTATTGCATACATCGACAAGCTCGCGGGAGTAGGGTTGCGTGACGCGGTACGTTATATTTTTGATTTACTACCAATTTACTACTTTTTATGAACTATCAAGCGTTCCGATATGATGCAAAAAATAAAAATCAGTCCTGCCGGGGATAACCTCAGCAGGACTGATTTTGTTTATCTGCCATTTTGTCCTAAACCGGTTTTGCGGCAGATAAACACAATTACCTTGTTGCTTACAATGTGCTCCCGATGCCCCCTGGGCGGGGTACACCAAAAGGGTATTTGCACATAAATTTGTTTTCTCATTTCAAAGAGCCTTTTGTAATACCGATTCGCAGTACTTAAGGTTCATGATTTTTTCTTTGAGATCCTGCATGGTATAGAAATAGTGATTACTGGACTCATAGCCGATTCTGGAATCCATACATCTGAGCTTCATCAAATCAAACACGGTTTGCAGCTCCTCTTCTATGATGCGAAGCATCCCATCAGTATCTCTGTCATCTCGCAGCCGGTTAAACCGGATATGGTGATAGGCACTTTCATACTGGCACAAGACCACTTTTGCCATCAGAATCATTTCATCCAGCTGATCATCCACACCTTGATACCGGGAAAGTTCACACAAGCCTTTTTCCCAAAGTGTAATCAGCTGACGGTATTCTTCTTCATAAACAGATACAGGATAGATGCCCGCCCATTTTTGAACATCGTCATAGGGATAGCCGACCATACTTGCCTCATATCCGGTAGGCTTCAGGAAGAATGGTGCCATAGGACCGAAATTCTGCGGTCCAAAATAAAGTGTATCCAAATAAAACGGATAATGAGAAAAAGCTTCAGACAGCATGAACTGCGCCTCATATACACCCTTTGCAACCGTTTCTCCCAGCCAATCTGTAAGGAAAGCCAACAAGTCGCCTTTGTCTTCCATCAGCCAGGCTGCAAGCCGCAGATTGGGGCTGGGGCATCCGCCAAGTGTCCAGCTCATTTGCAGATTTTCGATCCCTTGCGCCTTCAAGTTTTCAATGTGTCCGGCAACCTTCTCCAGTACCGGAATATAAGGAACAACCGCCATTTCCCAGGTGTTATTGATCTGCACCTTGGCAGACAGCGGCATTTTCTGCTTCCGGGCAGCCCGCCACAGTTTTTTTGCCTTATCTCCGGGGCCGCAAAGGGACATGGTGTAATCCAAAACGCTGCCCTTTACCCCACCAATTTGAAACTGCATCGCTTCTTCACTGGTGCATTGCAGGATTTGTCCTTCGGTGAGCAACGGAATTACTTTTTCCGCCCACTCGTCTTTCCATCCCCACGCCCAAACAACGGCTTTTGCATTAGGATTGGCATCGTGAGCGCCCTTTGCCATCAAATTATTGACCTCTGCCACAACCTCCCACGGCTTCCTTTTGCGGCATCGCGGGCAAGTCATCTCGCCCTCCAAACGGGAGTAGCAATTGGTCAGGTTCTCTGACATGGTGATGGTGAAAAAGCCTGCCAGCTCCGGAACCATCTCAAATAATTTTCTGACACCGTGATAAAGGTAATCCTGAACCTCTTTTGTGGAAGTACACATTGCGTAATAGTCTCCCTCGGCTTCACCACGCAAATAAGGGTATTTTTCAAAGAACGACTCCGGCATAGAGCGCGGCTCGTTTAAATACGGATAAATACCGATACCATACTTCTTTGCTTTGGCAACCAGTTTGCGCAATGACTGAATCCGCTTTTCCCAGCCTTTTGAGAGTGCGGTATCAAAGGGAAATTCCACAAGCTGATACAAAACCAGCTGCATCCAAATACCGTTGATTCCAACCTGTGCATACTGCCGGAGTATCTGCTCCGGTAAGGGATCCAGGCTCTCATCCAGCAGAACATCGCCGTATAACGCAAAATAAGGGTAAATCATCCGAAGATTATTTCCCTCAGCCTTAGAAACAACCTTCTCTGCTACAGGCTTTTGGTATTCTTCTACAAATAAAAAGGCATTATCCTTGTAAGAGCCAAAGGCTTCTTTGCACAGCGACGCGATCTTTCTTGTGCGAGCCAGCTGTTCTTCCGTTAAAGGCGCATAAACCGATTTTTCTACCTGCGGTTTTTCATTTCCCAACTTAACCCACATAAAGTCATCTTCTTTTAAGATGAAAGCCAATTCATCTGCAGACAGATTGAGAAGGGTCATGATTTGCTCATAGGTACAGATATGCCAATTGTCACGAATCGTGGTTAAATAGCCCCGTTTTTCCCACATGGGATTTAACGGCTCGTTTTCATCCAGACCCATCTGCCTTACTGCGCAGTATATATTCGCACACGAAGTTTCCAAAGCAGCGGCAATTCTATTAACCGGAATATATCCCCAGTTTCTCCAAATAACATTCTGCCATACAGTAGGGAAATATTCATAAGATACAGCCTTTTTATTCGACACTTGCGGTAAGGCAGACATAAGCACTTCTCCTCTGCAAAAATTCTGCTATTGCCAATATATTGAACACTTTTGCCGTAACAGATCAGAAGCCGTAACCTGCAGGGCTGTAATAAGCCATATTTGTCTGACGAACATCCAATCTGCCGAAGCAGGCAACCACAGGAACATCCGAGATCACATGGATGGCATACTGACCATAGGGGATCTGGTAGCCCTCCTTGCCGATGGGCTTATCCAGCCGCAGGCATGTGGTGCGCTCTGCGTTCAGGTCAATGGTAATATTGTCATAGGGAGGCTTGTCCTCAAACAGAATCTTGATACGAATCTTCGCATCATCCTTAGAAACATTGGTGATCATCAACGCCTCGTGGCCGGGGAAATCCGGATTGTCGCCCTTGGGAGGCAGGTCGCCGTCGCAAAATACCCAGTTCTTTTTACCGTACATATTCCTTCTCCTCTCAATGCTTTTCTACATAGTCAAACAGTTCTTTTTCAAATTCGGGGCAGAGGGGCTCTGCACCGTTTTCGGTGATGACATAGCAGGTTTCCACACGAAGACCGTTTAAAGTGGGATGACCGAAGAAGGAAACGTCCACATTCACGATCATATTCTTTTCCAGAACATCGTCGCTGTTGGGGCCGAAGAAAGGAGCTTCTGCCTCCATCAGACCCATAGTGTGGGCAAAGGGGCAAACGATGTACTTCAAATAGCCGCCCTTATCATAGAGCTTTCTGCCTTCGGCGTCGATCTGACGGCCGGAGTTGCCGATCTTCAGCATACTCTTTGTAACCTGCATAACCTCGATCATATCGGTCAGGCACTTCTTCTGCTCGGGAGTGTACTCACCGCTGACAGGAATGGTGTGACCAAAGGTGCCGGCGTAACCGTTGATACGGGGCGCAATGCCCAGCATAACCATTTCGCCGTTTTCCATAACTTTATCGGTTGCGGTAGGAACAACCGCATTGGAACGGACACCGCTGCCTACGATGGTCTGATAAGCAAAGCTGTTGGCGCCACTGGCACGGCAAACTGCTTCACCTGCGGCAGCAACTTCATATTCCTTAGCACCGGCCTTAACCTTTTCAGCCATTGCCTTATAGGCATCATAGCAAAGCATCGTTGCCTTTCTTGCCTGCTCTACTTCCCAGTCACTCTTAACATAACGGAACTTCAGGTAATCATCGGTCAGGTCAATGATCTCACAGCCGGAAAAACCGTTAACCAGATCCTGATGCACGGCATAGGGCATATCGGTCGTGCCGACCAGGCCTACCTTCTTTACGGGGAACTTCTGATTCAGCTCTGCGAACAGTTCGGGGAAGCCGATGATCGTTGCCAGAGGATACTCTTCATCCGGTACCATAAATACCTTGAAGCAACGGGTATCGCTGATGGCAGAAGACTGCTTTGCAAAGGGCTCGCTCTCAGGTCCGCCCAGCAGCATTGTAGTGCCATCTCTGCCCACAAGGACAGCACCCTTTTCAAACTGACCGCACCAGCCGGTCAAGTACCAGCCGTTGGCCACATTCAGCTCATCGAAATAGATAACGGCAATATCCGTATCCTTCTCATTCAAGAGCTTAACCACCTTATCGATTCTGTTTTGTGTTTCCTGTTTGTTAAAATATGCCATAATAATTTCTCCTCATTTTTATTGTGCAATCCACTCAAAGTCTTCAAGCGGATACATTGGACGCTCAATACGCTGCAGATTCAGGCGGCTCAGTTCCACACAGCTTGTGCCGTCAGACAGCGCAAACAGCTCCCGATCTGCATAGGGCTTCAGTTCTTCAAACAAATACCCTAACTTCACAACCACAATTTCATAAACCAAAAGATCAACATTTGCTTTGTCGAAATTGCCCTTTTCAATAAACGCGCTGCGTTTTTCTGTAAACACCGCATCTACATTACCGAAAGAAATCGTCAGACTTCTGCCGATAATCTCTTTTGCCCAACCTAAGATTTCTCCGTGAGCCTTGATCGTTCCGTGGCAGCCCAGCTTTTCGATATTCACATTTTCACCGTCTTTTTTGTTCCACAGTGTTTCCACGATTTCCAAATCCGTAATACCGGCAACGCAAGTTTTCTTGCTGGGTTTTACATTCAAAAACAGCCTCAGGATATCTTCGGATGTGCCCTCAGCTCCGGCCGTGGTATTATCGCCGCTGTCTGTGATGAAAATGCGTTTTTCCTCACCGGCTATGGCCCGGCGAACACATTCCTCAGGCAGTTCTGCCTCGATCCGGAACCTGTATTCCTTTCTGGTATTCCAAAGCTTGTTCGCAAGATCCTTTGCGATCTGCCGGGCAGTATGGGGATCGGCGGCGCTGACAACTGCAGAAGCACTGGTGTTCGGCGCATCGATCCAACAATGACCAAAGAATAGATTAGCGCCGAAGATCTCTTCTCTTTCCTCCAAAAGCGCTGTTTCTGCTTCTAAAGAGTGTAGCGGCTCCTGTCGGGTGAGCATGGTATCGCCTTTTACAAGCATGGGGATCTTCTGCACATAGGTATACGGTTTCATACCATTTTGCAAGCAATAGGTCAGCGCAGTTGCCGCACGCACCTGGCTTTCCGGCTGATCCGTGTGAGGGGCTGTTTTATAGCCGCAAATAATATCCACATACTGCCCCAGCTCATTGGTAATGTTGGCGTGCAGATCCATGGTAAACGCAATCAAACAGTCCCGACTGACAATCTGACGGATTTCCTTGACAAGCTGAAGCTCACCACTGCCGATTCCATCCACTTCCATACTGCCGTGAACATAGATATAGATGCCGTCTGCATCCGGATTCGCACGCACGGTATCCATAATCTGCTCTTTATAGTATTCATAAATATGCCGCTCTACCGTGGCAGAGGGCAGCGCATTGGCATAAATGGAAGGTACGATTTCAAAACCGGCATCTTCAAATATGTCTTTTACAACCAGTTTTTTAAAGATATCCCATCCTGCAAAGTACTCAAAGTCACTTTTCTGCGGATGAAGATTTGCCTTGCTGTTGGATTCGCACTGAAACGATGCAACAATCACCTTCATTATATACGCCTCCTTTTATCATCATCTTAGCAAATCGTCATTTTTATAACAAGGTACAAAACAGCACAGAAATGGTAAAAAATAAAAGCCTGTAAATATTTTAGGAATTTTTCCCATTTTCTTGATTTGTGCTTTTTTTCGCAAGCTTTAGGCTGTGTATATGATCTAAAACCCAAATTCCACGAAGCAATAGTTTTCATTCCAGTCCTGCTCCGTTGCACCGTTCCAAACGCAGGGCTCTTTAAAAAAATGACGGGGGCAAACGCCGGGGCTCTCTCCCTGGGGCAAATGGTGCGGTCCTAACAGATTTCTCAAATTATTGATGAGTGTGTAGCGAACTGTCGTCCGGCCTTTTTGTCCAAAGGGTGCAAGTGGCAGCCGGTCATTCGTTAGCAATGTCTGCTCCTTGCCGGCAATTTCCACCTTGATCACATTGACGCCCTTGCGTTTAAAGCAAAGCACAGGATTCTCCCCCTGAATATCCAAGCTGCCTTCCAGGCATAGCTTTCCGCAGAAGAAAGGATATCCCTGCTGCTCCAGATTTTCAGCAGACAGTGTCTTTTCCGGTTTTTGCAGTGTGAATTCACCCTGATACCGAACGGCACTGCGTTCCAGAGGTGTCCAAATACCGGACGTTCCTACACTGAAATCACCCAGCAGATAGATCGCCTCGATCTCCATATCGTATGCCAGCTTATTTAGTTCGCTTTCAAATATTTGCGCTTTTCTTCTGTTTTCATAAAATTCTGCAGTCTGGCTAAATTCGCAATCCATACAAATCCGGTTTTCACCAACAGTCATATACCCGCTGATGTCCAGTTTTTGAATGGTATAATCCAAAAATTGACCGGAAATTTTTTGCTCTACAGGAACACCGTTAATCGTAATCCGGAACTTTTCCGGTGTTTCGCAGGCAAGATACATTTTATCCGGTACATAATCCGCCTGAACAACATATTCCTGATGAATTTGCACAGAGCGTTCCAGGCTGTTGGCACGCTCTGCAATATTCAGCACATAGCCGCTTTTCTCCTGCAAAACGCCGTCAAAATAGTAGTCGCAGTGATCCAAGGTCAGGCAATTCTCTGCAGAGCCCACGATCCGCAGATCGCCCTCGGGGCGCAAAAAGCTTGCAGGCAGCTCCTCCCCCGTTACCGGGGCAATATGATCTTCCACCAGCAGCAAGCTTCCCCAGGGTTCAAATTCGTGAGTGCCGGAAAAAGGCTGCAGTTCGCCGGTGTAAATGTCGATTTTCTTTCCCTTAACCGCAAAATTTGCCTGTTTCCTTTCGGGTGAGGTGTTTACGAAATAGTGAACGACACGATCTTCCAAATACCGCTTTGTATAGGTGATTTGAGGGTTATCCACAATCCCATTGGCGGATAATTCCTCTGCCGTTACCATACGGCCACCAGCCTGAGTGAACGCTTGCAACAGTTCCTTGGTTGACTCCAGCAACACTTGGCAACCGGGATCGATCACATACTGATAGCTGCAATTACCAATCACCAGTCTTCCGTTTTCTATTTTTCCGTAGCGCTGCATCAGCGTTTCATCGCCAAAGTGGAAGCTGATATGCTTGGTCTCCAAAAGGTTCATAATTTCATACAGTCGATCGTTCAGTTCCCATATTTCCTTTTTGGAACTGCCGTCAAAAAGCGACCAAACTGTAGTTTGGGGATGGAGCAGCAGTACCTCCACCGGATTTTCTCCCTCTTGCAGAAGCATGCCCACTCTGGACATCGCGTCTGTAAAACGGCGGTACTCCTCCCACCAGGGCTGCTGAACATACATCGCCGGGGGATAATCCCGCTTCCGAATACCCCGGATAGAATAACCCTGCAAGTGCTGGCACAGCATATTAACACCGCGAACCATTTGCCATTCGTAAATGCCTTTCAGCTCTGCAAAGCTTACATTATGTCCGCACATCGCAAAGGTCTCGGAAAGCACAGCTTTCTTTCCCAACTGCTGTGCTGCAGAGGTTAACTGAAGTATGGTTGTGGTGTTCCAAATATCTCTGCCCAACCAGTCCATGCCGGGAATATGAAAATATTCATAGCTGGGCATACAGGCGCCGTGGGTCGTGATTTGAGTCTCCAAATGATCCTCACTGGTCAGATGTCCTGTCAGTTTCAAGCCCCGCTGATCACACCACAGATAGATCTGCTTCATATAAGACTCTGTGAACAGCTCCGTTACCATCTTCCAGAACTTGACTCTGGTATTCTGATAGTCCCCTACCGGCAGGAACAACTGTTCCAGACATTCCAGGATATTTTCGCCATACCGCTCGTTATAGGCTTCTTCAAAGACAAAACTCCAGGGGATTCCGTTCCGGGAAATTTGGGGCTCATCGGTGAAAAAACCTTCAATGCGATTGCCGTATTTCTCATAATAGGGTGCATAGGACACCTCAATAAACTTAGCAATCACTTTTTTATCCAAAGTATCCACATAAAATGGATTGACATCGTAATAAAACCAGTGCTTGCCGCATTGGCAGATTGCGGTTTCCGGATGGCTGGGGGCGTCCTCCATTCGCAGATACTTCTGCTGGTACGCTACTCCCAGACCGTTGACTACGCCGTCTCCAAAGCCACTGGGCCAGCCGTTTTCGTCGTATGCCCAGGCACGCATTCCCGTTTCTTCAGCTTTTTCCACGGCAGCCGTCACATTATCAAACCACTCCTGCCCCATATAGGCAGTTTGCAGGCCGCCACGGGCGTGCATAAAGAATCCGCCCAAGCCAGCCTCATCCATCTGCCCGATTTGCGCCCGGGTCTGTTCTGTTTTCAGCTTTTCATTCCAACTCCAAAAAGGAATCGGGCGATATTGTACGGGAACATTTTTGAAATCCATACCGGTCTTCCTTTCCAAAATCTGCAAAAGCCTGTCGGTTTAGTCCCTGCCAATGTTGTAAACAGATTGAACAGTCAGTTGATTTGCCAGCTCTGCGGCGTTATGGCTTGTCTTCGCAAACAGCGTTACAGGGGCGGTACTTGTCACATCCACATAGTTATCCGAGAGCACCACATCAGTCTCTTTAAAATCAATCTCCACATATTTTGCAAAAGCACTTGCAGATACTGTAATCTCCACGCCATCGTCACGATCCATGATCTCTACCCGGATATTGGGCTCTTTCCACGCAAAGTCCTTGGGGAGTGTAAACAGAAGCGTTTGACGCATCAGGAAATTTCCTGCATCGTCATACAGATCCGCGTAGAAATAACAATCCTCGGGGGCTGTCATTGCTTGATCCGATACACTTCCCACGTCCACAGAGGATAGATCATCCACCGTATACTGTAGCTCTGCTTCCTCAAGAACCGTAAAGTCACTGCGGCACAAATAAGTTTTTACCTTGCCGGAAACTGTCTGCATGGTCTCGTTGGCGATGTTCACCTTGATTTGTCCATTCTCGTGGAAAAGGGCGCAAGCCACGGGGGCATAGAATTTCTTTGCGGCATAGTGCAGTGCCTTGTATCTGCCAAAATAATCCAGGCTGGACCAGGAAGCCACTGGCCAGCAGTCATTGAGCTGCCAATACACAGAACCCATGCAGCAGCCCCGAATTCTTCTGAAATATTCCACGCCGTACTTGATGGCATCTGCCTGCAAAATTTGCGAGGTGTAGACCAAAGACGGGAAACTCACGGGGTAAGGATAGTTGGCACGAATATAAAAATCCGTATTCTTCGTGCCCAACGTGCATTTCTGATGGTTGCGCATCACCTCGCTGAACAGATCCATATCCTTTTCTTCAGCAAAAGTGCGAATGGTCTTCATAGGGGGCAATGCCTCAAATCCAAATTCCGAGCAGAAGCGGAACTTATGCTTGCGGTATTCTGTAAACGGCTTTTCTCCGTTCCAGACCTCCCAGAAATGCTGGTCACCCCGGGAAGGATCGTCAGGATCGTCAAAATTTCCGCCGTTGGAGGGAGAAGAAGGCCAATAGAATACATCCGGTGCTACCCGACTGCAGATCTTCGGCAGGATATCTTCGTAAAACTCTAAGTAATGCTCTTTTACCAACGGACCGTCGCATATCAAATTGCCCTTGCCGTCACCCCAATGCAAAATGGCGGATTCCATCTCATTGTTGCCGCACACCAAGCCCAGACAGGCACGGTGACGGAAACGGCGAAGCTGCTGCTCACATTCCAGACAAAGCGTTTCTTTAAATTCTTCGCTCAGGTAGATGTTACAGCAGGCAATCATAAAATCCTGCCACACAATCAGTCCGTAACGGTCGCACAAATCAAAGAAAAATTCCTCTGGATAGTATGCGCCGCCCCATACCCGCAGGCAGTTAAAGTTGGCATCGATACAGCTTTTTATCAGCTTTTCCGTTTTTTCCTCTGTGATACGGCTTAAAATATTGTCCTGAGGCACATAGTTGGCACCCATGGCAAAAATCTTGACGCCGTTGACCACAAAACAGAATTCCTCACCGTATTGATCCGGTGTTCTGCTGATGGTCAGGGTTCTCAGGCCGATTTGCTTGGTTTGACGGTCAATGACCTCATCCTGATAGACCAGCTCCACCTCTACGGCATACAGATTTTGCTCGCCGTAGCCATTGGGCCACCACAGCTTGGGGTTCTCAATTTGAATCTCCCCGTGGCCGTTTTCCAGCAGATAGCGCTTTCCATCTACTACGGCATACTGACGGCACTGGGGATTGCTATGCTTTGTCTGCACATTCAGCGTCAGCGTTACGTTGCCATTTTCGTGCTTTTGCCGAATCTCCACATCCTCCAGCCGATCTACATCATAGCTTCGCAGCCATACCGGTCGAAAAATGCCCATATCCGGCAGCTTGGGACCCCAGTCCCAACCGGACATATAGAGCGCTTTACGCAGCTGCGCGGCGCCCTGGAGGGTATCCGCATTGGTGTACACGTGCCTCTGCTCCTCCATTTTGCGGAAATACGCATTGGGCGATGCGAAATCCAGCCGGATCGTATTGGTACCCGGCTTCAACCGATCCTTCACATCGTATACAAAGGTTCTGTGCATATTTTTTACGCGATCGAGCTTTTCGCCGTTCAAGAAAATATCGCAAATGGTATCCAGTCCCTCAAAGACCAGCTCCATAAAGCTATGCTTCTCAAATACCTGAAAAGCGGCAAAAAAGCTGCAGGGTTCCTCACAAAGTGCCGTGGCCTTATGCTCATTCAGGCCGTAAAAAGGATCCTCCATCAGCTTATTATCCAGTAAAACACCGTACAAAGAGCAAGGGGCATCACAGGGGATGTCCCGATGCTCTTTATAAGTCATTTTCCATTGTTTGATCTCTAAATGGGTCATCTTTCATACCTCTCTCCCATTTTCTTTGGGGTATTCAATCGATTACGTCTTCGGTACCACGATTTGGTTCGGCACCTGCCGCACAGACACATTGTTTTGCACTGCGTAGGCCGCTGCCTTTCCTGCGGCTTCGCCCATGGCACAGCAGTTGCCGGTCACACGGTAAGAAGCCATGGCAATATGACTGCCGGAAATGCACCGTCCTGCCACCAACACATTGTGAAGGTCTTTGGGCAGCATAGCCCGATAAGGGATCTGATAAGGCTTTACATCCCGATTATGCTGCTCGGTGCTATTAGGAACATGGATGTCCACATTAAAGGTGGCAGTACACACCCCATCCGGGAACTGCGTGCCGTTTAGCAGATCATCCTCTGTGATGTAGTACTCCCCGATTACCCGCCGGGATTCCCGCACACCCAACTGGGCAGCCGATGCGATCAGGCTTAGGTTTTTAAAATCCTCATCAAAGCCCTTGAGTGCTTCAAATACATCGATCATTTGGCGGCGGCCTTCAACAATTGCCATAGTACGCTTTTGGGCATTCAATGCCGCACCACCGTCCATATGTGTCAGCTGTACGGTTGCATAGTCACTGTTGGGAATGGGAATCATATAGGGCATTTTGAAGGGAGAATGCTTGCCAAGTCCCTGCTTGGCATAGGCTTCTTCCAGCACCTGATACATCACAAAACCGTCTTTGTATTTTTCGGGGATGCCGCCCACCAGGAACATCAGGGTCATAGACTGGCAATTACCGTTTTCATCGCCCATCACCCACTGGGCACCCGCATCTGATGCCAAATGGGCATCGCCGGTGGCATCAATGATAATCGTGCCTTTGTAGTAGGTTTCGCCCTCTACGTTGCGGACAAAGACACCCTCAACCGTTCCGTCTTTCACCTGAACGCCGGCGTATTTTGTTTCATAAAGCAGAGTAACACCGGCAGAAAGTGCCTTTTCCTCCAGGAAATGTTTCATATACTCCTGGATATAGCTGATTTGCCAAAATCCACCCCAGGCGTTTTTGGCAGTCAGGTCATCCACCAGCTCTTTCATAATGCCGGTTTTATTATGGGCATCAAACAAAGGGCTAAGTAAACCTGATGTCCACATACCGCCAAGACAGTTTTCCTGTTCAATCAGCAGCACCTTGCTTCCGGCTCTGCCGGCCGCAATTGCCGCCGCACTGCCGGAAGGGCCGCCGCCTACAACGATTACATCATAGCTTGCGCCCACTGTTACATTTTTCGTAATCGTTAACGCATTACCCATAGTGTCCTCCTATTATTTGTTGTAGTAAACGTGCTCTACTTCAAACAGGTCTTTGCTTACGGTGATCTTTGTACCGCCCAATTCCGATTCTAAATATCGGTCAAAGGTTCCTGCCTTCAGACCAAAGGTCAGACGAATGCCGTCATAGAGAATGCTGACACTGTTTTTATGGGAATGGCCGCAGAATACCCCTTCAAAATTGTACTTTTTCAAGATGTTCCACAAGCCGTATTCCGAATGGATTCCCTTAAAGGCTTCCCCTTTTGTGCCAAAATCGCCATTTTGGGCAGTTACATCCTCTCCAATGGTATACAGCTCGCTATTGCTCATACCCTGATCCGACTGATACCCCGATTCATAGGCGCCCTCAGCAAACTGAGAGATGGGAATATGGAACGCCAGCAGCTTGCCCACCGTTCCACCGGTGGCTGCATCAATATTTTTGCAGCTTTCTTCCAGCCATTCAACCTGATCTGCGCCAAAGCCAATCCCGGTCTTGATCTTCTCGCCTGCATTATAAGTCAGCGGCTGACCCGCTTCATTCAGCGCACCGTAGCCATCGGCGAATGCATTGGAACAGCCGTTGGAGTCCATCATAAACACCGTTTCAATGAGCTGTCCATCCTGCACGATGCCAATGCTGTAATTGCCGTTGCCTGTCAGGTCATTTCGCTTGAATAGACAGTTTTCTGCCTGCTCCAGCTGCTCACACTGCCAGGTTACACCCATCATAGATTCGTTGTCGTGATTGCCGAAAACCGGCGCCCAGGGAATGTCAAAGCTCTCCATATAGGCAATGAGTCCCTGAAAAACCTTACCGCTGTCATCGAACTCGCCATAAATAAGATCTCCGGTCATGAGGATCAGATCCGGTTTTGTCTTTTTGACCGCATCTTCGATATAACGGTAGCAATTTGTATACTTTTCCTGCTCTGTCAGGGGATTTTTGTTTCCCAAACGCTCCATGGTGCGTGCCTGACCGGCATCAATGATCTGGGTATCGGTCAGCTGCAGGATTACCACATCCCGTCCGCTCTCCACCTCCAGAACAAAGTCCACAAGCTGGGAAATATCCTTTTCCCCGGAGATCCACCGGGCGGTCAGGGTTTCCACATAGGTGTATTCCCAAACACCCTTTTTGCTGATATATAAACCGTCACTATACCATCCGTCAAATACGCAGCCTTCCTTTTCCACCCGGGGCAGCTCGTAGTCAGATTTGTATTCGATCACAAAGGTATCATTTTCCACCGGCAGAGAGGATTCTGTAACCGTTCCGCCGCTTAGCTCCAGGCGGACATGATACTGCATCGGCTGCATAATGGCCGTTACCACTGTGTCCTCGGTGACAGCAGAAAAGTCCGTCCGGTCCCATACTACGGTTTGGTAGCCCTTGACCTGTACGGGGCTGGGAGTATCCGTCAGTTCCGCTCCTTTGGGGATGGTTTTCACCACATCCACATAGCCCTCCTGCCGGAAGGTAACGGAAACAGTCTGCCCTGGCTGCCCGGTGCAGCCTGCCAAGCACAAAACTGCCGCCAGCAGCAAGCAAATCAGTCTTTTCATTGGATATCTCCTCAATTATCCTTTAATACCGCCCACAGTCAGGTTGCCCAGCAGACGCTTGTGGAAGCAGGCGAACAGCACCAGCGTAGGAAGCAGCATAAAGATCGCGGCAGTCATACGCATCGGAACGGTAGAAAGCTCATTGATCGTAACATAGGACATCCGATACATACCCAGCGCAAGGGTAGGATAGGAGGGTAAGTACACCAGCGGTGTCTGATAATCGTTCCAGAAGGTGATAAAGTTTATCAGCATAACGGTGAAGAAGGTGTTTTTTGCCATCGGCATAATAATCTTCAGCATCACTGTCCAGTTGCCTGCACCGTCGATACGGGCAGCCTCGGTATAAGTCACCGGTATTGTCCGGAACATATTGTAAAATACCAGGAAATAGATACCTAAGAAGTGTGCCTTCATCAGCCACAATCCCCATATTTTATCGTAAATTCCTAAAGACATAGCCGTACTGATTTCAGCAGGCAGGCTGCCTACAATGGGCAGTGCCATCACAATAATGACGACAGAGTAAATCACCTTGGAGAATTTATATGGATACCGGGCGCACAGATATGCCGTCACGCAGGGCACCAATGTACCAAAGAAGGAACACCCTACACTATACAGCATAGAGTATACAAGCATCTGCATCAAATTTACATATTCGGTAGCTCCTGTCTGCGTGGATACCGGAACATAAAATTCATTGTAGATCGTGGAGAAATTCCAGGTCCATTTCTTCGGTAAACCAATAATGTTTAACCGGAATTCCCGCTGGGTTTTAAAGGCTGTAATAAACGCCCAAAGCAGCGGCAGAAACAGACAAACAGCATAAATCACAAGACCGATCAGTACGGCTACCCTAAAGAACGACCATTGATTGCTTTGACGGAGTGTTTTCCTGTTTTTCAAACTCATATTCAGCACCTCAATCCTCACTGGGGCCGTGTTTCTCCAGCAGATGCTTTACAAGCATCGTCACCGGCACTACGACCACGGTCATCAGAACGCCCATTGCGGAGAGTATGGGGTATTCCGCAACGGATTTTGCTCCCTGCGTTTTAACATACAGGTAATAGCCATAGGTTTGCACGCCATCCGGCGCGTTTTCACCGAAGAAAGAGAACAGATTGAAATGGTTTGTAAAGATGGTTGCCACACCTGCAACCATAAAGGTCATTAAAGTGGGGAACACCATCGGCAGGGTCACATGCCAAAACTCCTGGAATGCCGTTGCTCCGTCAATCTGTGCCGCACCGGCCAGCTCGTCGGAGATGCCGCTCATGGAGTTGGAATACATCAAGACCGAGGTACCAAAGCCGATCAGCACATTATAAAACACTAAGAAGGCGTAGCAGGTATCGGAATTGACCATCAGGCCTTCCATCTTGATACCGAAAAACTGGGAGAAAACCCCAGGAACAGCTCTTTCCACAAAGAACTGGTAAATCGTTGCCAAAACAATGGCAGAGATGATGGAAGGGATAAACAGAATCACGCGAAAAAAGCCGTGAAGCGGCATTTTTTTATAAATGTAGTAAGAGAAAAACAGTGCCAGAGGAATGCCGATGCCGTGGGTCAGCAGATACGACAGGAGAGATACGCTGAGAATACTCAGCATCTGCGGATTCTCGGTCATCATTTGGAACGCATTGCGGATGTTGTCCATCGTCCACGTGGTGGTGTGATTGGCGACATCAATTTTTTGGAAGGCCATCATAATAGATCTGGCATTCACACCAATATAAAACACCAAAAACTGAACAACCGGGAATGCCATTAAAAGAATGTAAAATCCCAAATCCCTGCGTTTCTGATGGGTGCGTCGGTTTGGTATTCTATTCATAAATATGTGCCTCCTGCAATTCTTTATGTTATCCGCAAACAAAAAATCAGTCGCACACTTTCATCACAGTAAACACGATGATGAACAAATCCGGGATGCCGTGGTGTGTCAATGCGGTTTCTTGTATGCTTAAAGCGATCCATAATAGCCAAAGATGAGGGGGGCGGCAAACACGCACAACCCCTCCTCACATTTTTTATGATTACGGAACGTTGATGCTATGATTTTCTGAAAGGTATTTACTGATCGGCCAGCTTTTTGGGTACGGGATAGCCGTCTACAATTGTCCAGAAGTCGTTTTCAAAGGTGGAAAGATCGGGTGCTTTCGCCTTTAAATCGTCACGGCTTAAGTAGCAGTCAGCCTGCATTGTGCTGTAGTGCGCGCCCATTCCTTGCTGGTAGAAGTTATCTGCACCCACAACGAGGAAGTTGTTTACATTTTGACTGCCGTAAATCTGACCGAATGCATAGCCCCAGCCCTTGGGATTATTTAACGGCTCCTTGTATTCCAGAACCACATTCCTGATGGGGATATTCCAGTATCCGATATTGAACAGGACGCTGGTGCTGTGATACCAGTGGTTTTGCGTGCCGTCTGCCGCGCCTGCCTGCATATTCTCAATATCAAACTGAATATACACATTTTCCAATGTGCCCTGTCCCTTCATTCCCAAAAATCCCCCGTAGCCCTTGACGGTGGCATCCACAAAGGAGATGTTCTTCAGTGTGCCGGGTAGTTCCAAACCGTTGCCGTTTGTGGCGAAGAGCTCGCCGAAGAAGCCACCGGTGGCATCTGTAGCAGAGGTCTTGGAGCAGAAATTGAAAATGGTATAGCCGCAGCCGTCAAAAGTACCGGTAAAGGGAATGGTTGCATTGTTGGAATAGGTATATCCGGCAAAATCGATGTCATTACCCAGCACAAAATAGCCGTCAGGGGTCTTTTTCATTGCATCAGGGAATGCCTGCAGATCTTCAGCCGTGCGAATAACCTTGGTGCACATAACGGTTTTTGCCCGCACGATCAAGGTGTTGGTGGTACTCTTGAAGATCAGGCTTGCAGTGTTCTCGCCCACCAAATCCTGAACCGTTGCCATATCCAGTGTGACGATGCCGTCATTGTAGTCTGCAATCGTGAAGACCTTGCCTCCGATTTTGGCAGACTGCAGAGACATCCCTGCAACCAGGCTCTTTTCCTCACCAAAGTCAACAGTAAATGTATCGCCCGTGGAATCTATAAAGGTAACTGCGCTCAGGTCAACCGTCTCCTCCTTGGCAGGAGGAACATAATCCACCAGCTTTTTAGGCACAGGATAGCCGTCTACAACGGTCCAGAAGTCGTTTTCAAAGGTGGAAAGATCGGGTGCTTTTGCCTTTAGATCGTCACGGCTTAAGTAGCAGTCAGCCTGCATTGTGCTGTAGTGCGCGCCCATTCCTTGCTGGTAGAAGTGATCTGCACCCACAATGAGGAAGTTGTTTACGTTATAACCGCCGTAAATCTGACCGAATGCATAGCCCCAGCCCTTGGGATTATTTAACGGTTCCTTGTATTCCAGAACCACATTCTTGATGGGGATATTCCAGTATCCGATATTGAACAGGACGCTGGTGCTGTGATACCAGTGGTTTTGCGTGCCGTCTGCCGCACCTGCCTGCATATTCTCAATATCAAACTGAATATACACATTTTCCAATGTGCCCTGTCCCATCATTCCCAAAAATCCGCCGTAGCCCTTGACGGTAGCTCCCACAAAGGAGATGTTTTTCAGTGTGCCGGGCAGCTCTACACCGTTGCCGTTTGTAGCGAAGAGCTGGCCGAAGAAACCGCCGGTGGCATCTGTAGCAGAGGTCTTGGAGCAGAAATTGAAAATGGTATAGCCGCGGCCGTCAAAAGTGCCGGTAAAGGGAACAGTTGCGTTGTTGGAATAGGTATATCCGGCATAATCAATGTGGTTATCCAGAGCATAGTATCCATTCGGATGCTTTTTCATCACTGTGGGGAACATACTCAGCTCGTCCGCATCACTAATGAGCATTGTGCAGACAGCGATCTTTGCGTGAACGGTAATCTTTTTGCTGCCCTTTTCAAAAGTCAGGATAACCGTCTTCTCTCCTGCCATTTCGCTGACTGTTCCGCAGTCCAGTGTGAGGATGCCGTCAGCGTAGGATCCGGTGGTAAATTTCTTACCCTCTACGGATGCATCTGTGAGCTTCGCACCCTCTACCAGCGCCTTCTGCTCGCCAAAATCAACCGTGAAGGTGGCTTCGCCGGCTGCGGTATCCACATAGGTCATACCTGCAAGCTCCACAGGCTCGCCAAAGGGCTTATCCAGATTTATATCAACCAGTCTGTTGGGAATGGGGAAGCCATCCACAACCGTCCAGAAGCCGTTTCCATCCCACGCGGTCAAATTGTTCTTTGCGGCAACGAAGTCCGCGCGGTTTGCGTAACAGCCCACAGAACCGGCTTGCGCGGAGGTGGTGCCCAGCAGACCGTAGTACCGGTCTGCGCCTACAACATAGAACTTATCAAATTCACCAACGTTATCAGGGAAGCCTACGGCATAGCCCCAACCGTTATTATTGGTCAAGGGTTCTTTGTATTCCACGATCACCTTATCGGCTGTCAGATACCATTTACCCTTATTGAACAGAATACTGGTGCTGTTGTACCAGGGGTTGGGATCGTTTACATCGGCGACCAGATCCTCGATCGTACAGTACACAAACACATTTTCCAGTGTACCACTGCCGTTCATCGCCAGGAAAGCACCCTTGCCCCACACGGTAGCACCCACAAAGGAGATGTTTCTCAGGGTTGCGGAGTGCTGCGGCGCACCCTCTAAGCCAAAGTTCATACCAAAGAAGCCGTGGAGGGCATCGCTGGCACCGGTCTTGGTGCGCAGGTTGTAAATGGTGTAGCCCCGACCGTCAAAAATACCGGTAAAGGACACATCATTATTATTGGTATAAGTATAGCCGGTATAGTCGATATCGTCACCTAAAATATAGTAACCGGAAGGATATTTCTGCATAATTTCCGGGAAGCGCTGCAGATCCTCTGCGCTGCAAATGGCCATATCGCTGGCAAAAATATTGATCTTCACCAGTGCCAGATCGTTATCCTTTGCAAAGTTTGCAAAAATCTGACCATCTTCAACCATATCGCCTAAGGTTGCGGTATCCAGTGTTAATATCCCGTCGGCATAGGTGACGGAGGAGAAGCTCTTGCCGTCCACAGAAGCAGACTGGATCAGGAAGCCCTCCAGCTCCTCAGCAAAGCAGGACAGGTCTATACGAAAGGTCTCTGCGGTCCGTTTGCTCACCAGTACCTGCTCATCAAGCATCATCTGCTTTGCATAATCCACCTTAATGCTGAGCTTCACGGCATTACGATGGTTGAATACGGAGCGTACAGTAATATCCAGCACAGAATCATCGGGAATTTCGTCAGGAATAATGATTAAATTTTCTTCAACTTTTACGCCGAGTTTTCTGGTCGCTGCGGACAGCAACACTTCATCTAAAAAGCCCAGATTTTCCATGGCAACGGTTGTACCGGACAATGTCTCGGCAGCCGCTGTGACTGTGGGCATATAGCTTGCGTGGATGTTGCGGCCTCTGGGATAGGCAACAGCTCCAATGGTCGCCCAGAACGTATTGCCCCAGCCGCCCATACTTCTGCCGCTTTGAATGAAATCCCTGTACGTGGGATACGCGCCGTATCGATCTGCACCGGACTGGCTATCCACCAGCTGGTGATAGACATGATCTGCACCGATGATATACAGGCCGCTGAATTTTCCATACTCACCCAAATTGGTCAGCGCATAGCCGGTTTCGCCTACATTTACCATCGGAATATTGTGCTCTATCAATACCTGCTTTGTTTCCAGAGAACCGTACATATAAGAGAACAAAACAGTGGTGCTGCTGTGACCGCCACCTGTCTTCAGGTCGGTCAAAGAGACATTGATGTAAACATTTTCCATCAGACCGCCGCCTATTTGCGCAATCATCGCACCGGTTCCGGAATGGTTGGCGTTGATAAAGGCAATATCCTTTATTGTAGCCTCATTCACCCCCGGTGCGCCGAATGTTTCGCCAAACAAGCCACGACCGAAACGATTTTCGCTGGAGGTAGTAAAATTATAGATTGCGTGTCCGCGGCCGTCAAAAGTGCCTAAGAACGGCTCAGTGACATTGGAGGAATAGGTGCCGCCGCATTGGATGTCATTGCCCAAAATGTAATAGCCATTGGGGTAGCTTGCCGCATACCGGGGGAAACTGTTCAGCTCCGATTCGGAATTGATGACAAAGGTCGCCATCGTACCCTCTGTGACAAACTCCGCCTTTTCCGCAATCACAGACAGCTCCACAGGCTTGCCAATGGAAGGCAGCAGCTCATCCTTCAGGTAGAGCGCTCCGTCCTTGATCTCCTTCAGAACGCTTTCTCCGTTGAACAGAACATCGGTCACCTCACCGGCACCGGCGAAACGAGAAGCGCTAAGTACATATCCGGTAGCCTGCTCCACATCCACATTCTTTTTCTCTACCATGCTTCGGTAAATCACCGCATTGATGGCAATATCCGCATGGTCATACTGTCCTACAATACGGGCTGTACCGGCACTGACACCGACGATTCTGCCATCTTCACTGACGGTGGCAATATCCTGATCCAAGCTGATCCAGGTGATCGTGGGATCTTCTACCTTCACGCCCTTATTGTACACCGTGACAACGGGGATGATCTCGGTAATATCCTTGTCGGTTTTGAACAGGCCCAGCTCTGCTTTGTATGCAAACGCGGACTTCTCCAAATTGGCAATATCAAAGGTAATGTCCAAATTGGTCACCTTGATGTTTATGCTCTGTGCCAGGACCATACCACGGTAGGTGGTGCTGACCGTATAAGCAGTTTTGCCATAGGAAAGAGCCGTGATTTCCGCACCCCGCTCATTGGGGGTCAGGGAAACTCTTTCCTCCTGAGCATCGTCACACAGTTCCCAGTTGAAGGTAAGATGCTCTGTGACCATCTCGCCGTTATACCGTACTCCCACTTCTACCGTATAGGACTCATTCAGGCCCAAAGCGATATCCGGTGTGTTCACCACCAAAACAGGGGCTACATAAGAGTTGACGACCTGAACGCTGCAGGAGGCTGAAGCTTTTCCTACCGTGACTGTAACAACGGTTGTACCCTCCTGCACTGCTGTGACTGTGCCGTTATCCACCGTGGCAACAGAAGGGTCTTCCACCGTCCAAACAGGTGTCTCCTGAGAGCCGGTCACCTCTGCGGTTAATACAAAGGTTTCATAAACATCTAAATGTATGCTGGACTTGCTTAAGGAGATCGTGACATTGGCGTCACCCTGCTGTTTACAAGCAGCCAAAGAAATTGCCATTGCCGCGATCAGCATTACACACAGTGCTACAGTGCGCCAATTTCTCTTGGAAATCCGGTTCTTCATTTCCAGTATTCCTCCTTTAATTTCAGAAAGTTCCTTTTTGAGCATTTTGCTGCGCTCTTCTTGTTTGTAGGGGCGACCTCTGGCTACACGCCGTGTTTATCGGAATAACCACAGGTCGCACCTACTGTTGGGGGGGTAGCCCCGGCGGCGAACCGCCGGGGCTTTATGCTTATCAAATGGTTTGTGCTTAATTAGCTCCACAGATCTGCGACATTGTCAAATTCGGTAGCCTTTACGATACCCAGCGCGGCGCAGTCTTCCTTGAAGGAGGACTTCATCGCTGCCAGCTCGCCGGCGGAATATGTGTTGCCGTAGAACTCAATGAGCATATAGCGAATAAAGATGCCTTCTGCCCGGATGTGCTTGAGTGCCTTGGCATCGCCTGCGGCATCCGTTTCAGCCTTCTCTACCAGGCTCAGCCAGCTGACCAGCATATCCTTGGGCCAGTATGCTGCACTGGCCAATGCGTCACTGTTGCCGGAGTTGATCTGACCAGTGTACTGACCGGACAATCCGTTCATCCAAGCCTGCAGCTCCTCAAACAGCTGCTGCATCTCGTTGCCGCCCTTGCCGTAGTAATTTGCAAAGAAGCTATTGACTGCTCTCTGATAGCCGCCATCGTTCATTGCATTTACATTCTGACCGGCAACACTGTTCAGGTAAACCTTCAGTGCGGTAAAGCCTGTAGCATACGCCTGGTTATGCTGACCCTGGATCATCACGATATCTGCATCACACTCGTAAGCAAAACGCAGGTTTTCCACGCTGGTGGTCCAGGAATCGTGGGGGATCATATAGTGCCTGAAGTTGGTCTCATACAGCCAGTAGTACAGGTGATCGCTGAGGGTTGCCCAGTTGCGCATATTGGTTGCTACAGCAGCGTTCTGGGACTCATAGAAGCTATGGGTATAGGATGCGCCAATGGGTGCATAGATCACGCCCAGATTCTCATGGAAGTGAATCTCGCTCAGATTCTTAGAAGGTGCGTCCTCGTATGCGTTGTAGGCCATCAAATAGAGGGTAAACTCACGCTTTGCGGTGCCGGCGGCATCTGCCTGTGCCTGCAGTCTTTCCTGAATCTCTGCACTCAGCAAATTCATAAACTCAACAACCGCGCCGTTGTCGGAGCCGTACTTTTCACGGTCAGCATCACATGCGTTACAGTCACAGCAGTCTTGGTTATCCATAATGGAGAACTGACCCATGGTGATCGCTGCATTTTCTGCCTTATTCAGCTCATTGAGGATCTGTGTGGCGGCTTCATCTACCATTGCCGCAAGCTCATCTGCGTCGCCCTGTGCATTGTAGCAAAGCTGCGAGGGAGTCTGGAACAATCCACGCTTGGAGTACCACTTGCTGTGGCCCTGGCCACCTAACCATGTGGAGATGCCGTAAGTGTCGTAAGGCAGGTAGAGCATAGAAGTATGGTTATCCGCGCCGTCCTTCTGCAGGAACTGGTGAGAGAAGTGGGTGTAGCCCAGGAGGTAACGGCCGGAGAGCTCGCCGGGTGTCTCGTAGTAGCCGCGCCAGTTGCCCATTATATGGTTGGGGATATCGGGCTTTTCGATGATCACCATATCCGGCATGGTTTCGCCGGTCTTGGTAAATACAACGGTGTCTACGCCGTAGACTTCCATACCTACCACATGCTTCAGGAATGCAAGCACTGCATTCTGCGCGCCAGTTTCCTTACCGGTCATAATAAATACGTTGTCATTGCTGGTGACAATGTAGTAGCCGGCAGTGCCCAAATCGGTCTCGGGCATGCTAAGCCCTGCGGCTGCGAAAGCGTCGGTGTCGTTGATCACGATGTGCTTGCCGCTGCCGGAGTAGGCTCCGGTAGACAGCGTCACGCCGGTGGCGTTCTTCACAATACCGATCAGGTAGGTGGCGGCAAGCTGGCTCTGGGCATCGGAAGCTGCCACAACCTTATAATCAGAGCTTCCACCGCTTACAAACTTGCGGGTTGCGGAACGCACGGTCACATCGTGGACTGTACCGGCGGCATAGCCGTCGTTATAGTCGTTAAATACGACCTGAGATGCGGGAACAGGGGTCTTGGTAGCAGGATCTTCAGCCCAGAAGCCGGAAGTATACCAGACACTGAAGTCTGTGCCGGCGTTGCCGAAGGCAGTACGGTCAGCATAGCAAGCCGTATTGGTAGCCTGCTCGGAGTAGGGGCCGATCTGACCATAGTACTGGTCTGCGCCTACAACATAGAAGTTATCAAATTCGCCAACATTGTCGGGGAAGCCTACAGCATAGCCCCAACCGTTATTGTCGGTCAAAGGTTCTGCGTACTCCACGATGACCTTATCGGCTGTCAGATACCATTTGCCCTTGTTGAACAGAACGCTTGTGCTGTTGTACCAGGGGTTGGCATCGTTTACATCGGCAACCAGATCCTTAACGGTACAGTTCATGTACACATTTCCAGTGTGCCGCTGCCGTTCATTGCCAGGAAAGCGCCCTTGCCCCAAACAACAGCATCCACGAAGGAGATGTTCTTCAGGGTTGCGGAGTGCTGCGGCACACCCTCTTCACCAAAGTTCTTGCCGAAGAAGCCGTGGAGGGTATCGTTGGCACTGGCCTTGGCGCACAGATTATAAATGGTGTAGCCCTGGCCGTCGAAGATACCGGTGAAGTTGCCTTCGAAGCTATTGCTATAGGAAACCCCATCCATATCAATGTCGTTCGTCAGCACATAGTAGCCGGAGGGATTTGCTGCCATCAGGGTGGGGAAGTTCTGAAGCTCAGCGGCAGTGGAGATCTCCACCACATTCCGCTTTGTAACAGTAGCCTTCACATACAGCACCTTGGTATTGGAAGCAAAGATCAAGGTAACGGTCTTGCTGTCACCGATGTTCATTTCGCCCAAGGTAGCAGCATCCAAAGTAACCTTTGCGGCAGTGTAGTTGCAGGAGATAGAGGCAAAGCTCCGGGCATCGACTCTGGCATCGTTCAGGGTTGCGCCGGTGCGGTTTGCTACGGGGATCTCACTGAAGTCGATCACGAAGGAGTCACCGGAGCCAACATAGCAGTCGGCTGTCAGCTCAATTTTCTCCTCGGGCATCGGAGCGTTTTCATAAATCGTGCCGACCAGGCGTGTGGGTACGGGGAAGCCGTCCACAACGGTCCAGAAGCCGTTGCCGTCCCAGGCAGATACATCTGCATCAAAGGCAGCACGGTCAGCGAAAGCCTCAAATGTGCCGGTGATCTGGACGTTATTTGCCACAACATTGTCTGCGCCAATGACATACAGACCGTTATAGGTACCGGCCGCATTGCCAAGGACGTAAACAGGGTTTGCAGCACCAACAGCAGATACGGTGTGCTCTACAACAACATTGTTGATCTTTGCTGTGACCATTGTGTAAGTACCAAACAGGTTGTTGTATTCGCCAGCGTGATTGTAGGGATTCTGATTGACACGGATGTAAACATTCTCCATCGTGCCTTGCATATTGTGGGCAATGATCGGGCCCATCTTTTCGTTGTAAACATTTACAAAGGAGACATTCTTGATTACGCCTTCAGAGGTAAGTGTATCGCCAACAAGGCCCATGAATGCGCTCTCCCAAAGCTTGGTTGCAAAGTCATAAATGACATAGCCCTGTCCATCGAAGGTACCGGCAAAATGGGTTGCATAGGTGTTGCAATCGTAAGTGCCGGAGAACTGGATATCGTTACCCAGGACAAATACGCCGCTGGGATTTGCGTTCATTGCCGCAGGCATAGCCTTCAGCTCATCCGCATCGTTGATGATCACATCACAGGGGACAACCGTAACGTTCACAGAAAGAACTTTGCTCTCGTTCTCGAAGACCAGCACCAGCTGGGCATCGCCGGTCAGGGTTGCCAGTGCATCGCCGGTCAGGGTCAGCTTGCCGCTACTGTAAGCGGCAGTGATGGCCTCACCGTTGAGGGTTGCGGACTTCAGTGTGGTATTGGCAACCACAGACTGCTGTGCGCCAAAGTCATACTCGGCAACGGTTGCGCCCTTTTCTGCGTAGACAGGATTCTTCAGGTCAGCAGTTGCTTTGTAAACAGGGGATTTAGCATAATCGGTACCCACCAGATTGTTGGGTACGGGGAAACCGTCCACGATGGTCCAGAAGCTGCTGTCAAAGGCAGTCAGGCCCAGTGCAGCCTGCTTAAACGCCACGCGGTCTGCATAGCAGCCGGCTTCCAGCGTTGCGTAGTTGGGCTCGACGCCCTGTCCGTAGTAGTTGTCTGCGCCAACAACATAGAAATTGCTTTCGCTGTTACTGCCGTAGATCTGGCCCAGTGCGTAACCCCAGCCGTTATTGTCCGTCAGGGCTTCATTATATTCCACGATCACGTTCTTCAGTTCCACATCCCAGTAGGCAACGTTAAACAGAACGCTGGTGCTGTTGTACCAGGGGTTGGGATCTTCCACGTGGGCAAACAGATCCTGAATATTCACACGGA
>JAFTVV010000026.1 GCA_017465625.1 Oscillospiraceae bacterium
ACGAGGCTCGAACTCGCTACCTCCACCTTGGCAAGGTGGCGCTCTACCGGATGAGCTACACCCGCGGAACAAGATGGATTATAGCACAAAAAACGAATTTGTCAACACCTAAAGCTATAAATATTTTAAAAGGAGTCGTTTATAAACGACTCCTTTTAAAATCAACCGTCATTTTCAGGCGATGTGAGGTCCATATCGTAATCCCATACGTATCCGGTCATCTGATCTTCTGTTTTTGTTTGGAATCGTCCCGAGGCATTGCAAGCAAGCAAATCCACATAAAGGATCTGATCATCTATAATGATCGCGTTCCAGAAACTGCTTTCTCCTGCTTTGGCGCCGGAAATCACGACACACTCAAGACCTGCACGCACACACATCCGGGCGTACACTGTTGCGAACGCTTTGCTGTCACCAACGCCGTGACGAAGTAAATGATAAGACGGTGTTATAGAGGTTTCAAAGGTATAGTCATAGCGTTCGATGAGAAACGAATATAGCTGATAATACTTTTCCAGCAAATCCCCGTCTCCGCGCACATAAAGCTCTGCAGAGTCAAAAATAGGATCAACCGTTTGCTGCATCTGACGAAGGACCTCCCTGCTCGTATCATAGGAAAACAGCACTTCCACAATACGATCTTTACCGTTTTCGGGATAAACTGTAGCGGTAACCTGAGGCATTTCCATGCACATATCAGGATGAAGATCCACATAATCCTGCACATATTGAATTGCATCAAACGCCTCGTAATCATTTACATAGATGGTCACAGACGCTTCGCAGTTATTAAGCGCAGAATCAATAATTTTATAGACGTCGTTTACGGATTCAGCCTTTCGTATACGTAAAATTTCGGAACGACCGTGTATATAGGAGATTGAAACCTCTACAGCATTTTTACCCGTATTCTTTCCGCTTTCAAATGTAATACTTTCAACTGCATACGCACCAAGGGGTGCTTTTTTTGTGATCTCTTCAATGGCGCGAGGCATATTAAATTTAATTTGGTTCGCATCCATATTAACAAAATAAATCAATTCGGATTGCGTGCCGTTGGAGATCATTTGCAGGAGCTTATCGCAAAGCTGTTTATAATCGGAAACTTCTGCATTTATATGCGTGCCGGTGTTTGAGCCCTCCCGATGGGGTGTTTCAGAGCGATACGAGCCATTCATCCACAGTCCGCAACCGCTAAAGCACAAAAGGAGTGCTATAGCAAGAATCGTTGCGCCTATTTTTTTCATAGCACTCCCCTCCTTGCATCATAATGAATATTTGGAATAACGGGAGAACCCATCTCCCAAAACCTGGTGAGCCTCCTGAACGATGATAAATGCATCCGGATCAATTTCTACAACAAGCTGCTTCAAGTCAGAAATCTGCTGTTTTTTTACAACCGTAAGAATAACCTTTGTTTCTGCACCGCTGTACGCGCCGCTGCCATCCAAAAATGTAGCGCCGCGCTTGAGTTTTTCACTAATTTGGTCAGCAAGCCGACGGTGATGCTGAGAAATGATAATTACGACCTTAGAATAGTCGAAGCGATATACCACAGCATCAATCACACGACCGCACACAAAAATCGAAACACCGCTGTAAAGTGCCAGCTTAAAATCACCGAAAACAATACCCGTCAACACTGCGACACACATATCAAAGCAGATATTAATAATTCCGATGGGAACATTTTGATACCGAAGCTTCAGAAGACGAACAATAATATCAGAACCGCCTGTTGAACCTCCGGTAGAAAATACCAGTCCCAGTCCAAATCCGCATATCAGGCCGCCATACACCGCAGATAATAAGGTCTCTGTTTCAAATCCGGGAAGAAAGGAAAACACATCAATGGATGCAGACGTCAGAATCATTCCCACAAGCGAGCCGAAGAAAAAACGCTTGCCAATTTTAATGCCGCCAAAAGCAAACAGGGGCAGATTCATTACAGCTGTAAGAACGCCAATTGGTGCAACAGGCCACAAATGATGCGCAACCATCGCAAGGCCGCTAAGACCACCTGCATTTAGGCCGCACGGCTCTAAAAACCAATTGAATCCTACACCAAAAAGTATACAGCCTATGGCAATTTTACAAAAATCCAACAGGTTCTTCTTCATTACATACTCCGTTACATATCAAAAGATATTTGTTTATTGGGTAAATCTTCCTCTTTGAGCAACGCACCGGCTGTAGGGATATTTCTGCTGCGATATCGGGAAACATTCACGATTCCGCTTTCCTCCAAGAGCACCACACGTTCAACAGCCGCCTTTTTCTTAACAGACATTACACTTACACCGATGGTGTTCTTCGTGGTTTTAGGAAGAAGCTGCGCCGTGGAAATAACTGCAGCACGACTGTCGGTAGAATAAATTGCAACCTGACAGTCGGCAGTGAGCACCATCGCGCTCTTCAGCGGACTCTTGTCAGAGAATGCGGCAACAAGCTTCTTGCGGTTGGTCTTTGTTTCGTAGGCAGAAAGGGGTACTTTAGCGGCCTTGCCATTTTCAAAGAAGAACATCATGAAGCCTTTATAGTCACCGGGCAAAACAACGTGAAGTACATTTTCACCTGCATCCATACCCAGTTTCTGGGGTAGATAGTCGCCCAACTGAGAGGCTTTGCCGTCTTCAAAGACAGAAAGACGGCTCTTGTAGCACTGGCATTTATCGGTAAAGACCAAAATTTCAGCCTTATTATTTGTTTCGATACTATAAGCCAGGCTGTCCCCTTCTTTAAACTTCTGTTCACCGGACATCCGAAGACTTTGTTGTGTAATTTTCTTTAAATACCCTTCCTTGGAGACAAACATCGTCACAGGATAATCGGGAGTGTCGTCCTCTTCCTCTTCCGGTTCCGCAGTCTGAAGATCATAAATGATTTCCGTCTTTCGGGGTTGTCCAAATTTATCGGCAACTTCCTTCAATTCACCGATGATCAAATTCTTCAAACGGCGCTTGCTGTTCAGAATGTCCTGAAGATCGGCAATTTCCTTTTCTAACTCATCCACAGCCTTTAATTGCTTCAGAATATATTCTTTGTTGATATTGCGCAATTTAATCTCAGCAACGTAATTTGCCTGAATTTCATCGATGACGAAGCAAATCATCAGTTTAGTAATAAATTCGCTTTCCATCTCAGTCTCACGAATGATGGAAATGGCTTTATCGATATCCAAAAGAATACGCTCTAAACCCTTCAGCAGGTGCAGTCGGTCTTTTTTCTTGGAAATTTGGAAATGGATACGACGCATCACACATTCTGTGCGCCAAGCGGTCCATTCTTCAAGAATTTCGCCAACACCCATTACACGGGGCATACCGGCAATCAAAATGTTAAAGTTACAGGCAAAACTGTCTTGCAGCGGCGTCAGTCTGAAGAGTTTTTGCATCAGCTTTTCCGGCTCTACGCCCCGTTTCAAATCAATAGCAAGCTTTAAGCCACTTAAGTCGGTTTCGTCTCGCATATCATTGATTTCTTTAATCTTTCCTGCCTTGATCAGCTCCGCAACCTTATCAATAATCACTTCGCTTGTGGTAGAGTAAGGAATTTCGTAAATTTCAATAATGTTATCCTTTTTCTGATAGCGCCACTTGGCCCGAAGCTTAAAGCTGCCTCTGCCCGTGTTGTAAATTTCACGGGTGGTCTCTTCATCGAAAATCAGCTCAGCACCGGTAGAAAAATCCGGTCCGGGAAGTGTTTCTAAAATATCGTGTTCCGGATTGTTCATCATTGCAATGGCTGTATTGCAAACCTCAGCCAAATTAAAGGAACAGATATTGGATGCCATACCAACCGCAATGCCCTGATTAGCGGATACTAAAACATTGGGGAACGATGTGGGCAACAGCGTGGGTTCTTTACGGGAGGCATCGTAGTTATCCACCATATCCACGGTATCTAAGTCGATATCCTTAAAAAGCTCCTCGCACAGAGGTTCCAGCTTCGCTTCTGTATAACGGGAAGCCGCATAAGCCATATCTCTGGAATAAACCTTACCAAAGTTACCCTTCGATGCTACAAAGGGGTGCAGCAACGTTTCATTACCACGGGCAAGACGCACCATCGTTTCATAAATAGCGGCATCACCGTGGGGATTGAGCTGCATCGTCTGTCCCACAATATTGGCAGACTTTGTCATTTTTCCTTTTAAAAGCCCCATTTTATACATCGTGTACAGAAGCTTTCTATGGGAAGGTTTAAAACCGTCAATTTCAGGAATTGCACGGGATACAATCACAGACATTGCATAGGGCATATAGTTAATCTCCAAAGTTTCGGAGATTGCTTGCTCTGTTGTGGATCCAACAAGACCGACCACGTGACTGGTATCAATCTTTTGTGCATCCACCTGTGTTTCTTTTTTCTTTCGTGCCATAAGAAACCTCTCTTAAGAAATATCGGCCATTTCTAAATACTTAGCGCCGTTTTCTGCAATAAAACTCTTTCGATCATTAAGAGCATCACCCAAAAGGACATCGAAATAATAAGCTGTACGGTCTGCGTCCTCAGGCATTACCTTGATCAATCTGCGTGTTTCAGGATTCATAGTGGTCATTGCCATCATTTCAGGGTCATTTTCACCAAGGCCCTTGGAACGTTGAATATTGGAGGGTTTATTCCCCTTCAAATCCTCATTCAGAATCCGTGTCTTCTCCGCCTCGTTATAAGCAAACCAGGTTTTATCCTTATAGGTAATTTCAAAAAGCGGAGACTCCGCAATATAAACATAGCCGTCACGAATCAATGTGGGGCAAAGTCTGTATAGCATCGTCAGGATCAAGGTGCGAATTTGGAATCCGTCCACATCCGCGTCGGTACAAATAATCACCTTATTCCAGCGCAAATTATCAATATCAAAAGAACTTAATTCCTTGGATTTCTTTCCCTGAATCTCAACACCACAACCTAAAACCTTCATCAGATCCGTAATAATCGGAGACGCAAAAATTTTATTATAGTCTGCTTTGAGACAGTTTAAAATCTTACCGCGTACAGGCATAATGCCCTGAAATTCAGCATTACGGGATTGCTTTACAGAGCCCAATGCGGAATCACCCTCAACGATATACAGCTCACGAAGAGAAGAATCCTTACTGCGGCAATCCACAAAC
Source organism: Oscillospiraceae bacterium (assembly GCA_017465625.1). Lineage (GTDB taxonomy): Bacteria > Bacillota > Clostridia > Oscillospirales > Oscillospiraceae > Faecousia. The sequence goes on from JAFTVV010000026.1 coordinate 5,118, forward strand.
TTTTGTACTCGGTTTGCAATATCGACCTTTGCAACAAGGTTTTTCTTAATGTTACTTTTTGTCTTCTCCGCGCTTTCACGAGCGCGCTTGTTAATGAGAATCTGCTCTGCGGCACGGTCTGCCTCCTGCTTATTTTCCAGGAACCAAACCTGCAATTTATCCTTAAAAAAGGCGGTCATTGCTTCTTGCGTAAATTTGGAATTGACCGATTTTTTTGTCTGATTTTCAAAACAGCCAATTGTAGAGAAGCAGTTGGTAATGATTACAAGACTGTCTTGAATATCCTGATAAATGATCTTGCTTTCGTTTTTGGTATACTTATTTGATTCACGCAAATATTTATCAAACGCTGCAACGAAACCGGAGCGCACAGCGCGGTCGGGACTGCCGCCGTATTCCAGCCAGGAAGAGTTATGATAATACTCCGTATGACTGACTTTTTTGGAGAAGCAGAATGAACAGGTGATTTTAAGCTTCATTTCAGGACGGTTTTCTGCATCACGACCGCGACGCTCTGCCTCCCAAAATACTGGCATTGTAAAAGCATCATCCCCGGTTAATTCTTCCAAATACTGCTTAATGCCGTCATTATAGCAATATTCTTCCGTTTCGAACTTGCTGCCAATTTGATTACGGAAGCGGAAAGTAATCCCTTTATTCACAACAGCCTGACGACGCAATACATCCCGATAATAATCTGCAGGAATATTGATATCGGTAAACACCTGCTTGTCCGGTTTCCAGTGGAAAACAGAGCCGGTTTTCTTTCGATCGGTAGGCTCCTTCTTTAAGCCTCCCTTATTTCTGCCCTTTTCAAAGTGCAAATCGTACCGAAAACCGTCACGACGCACAGTAGCGTCAAAAAATTCAGAAGCATACTGGGTAGCACAAGAGCCCAAGCCGTTTAGGCCCAGGGAATACTCATAGTTTTCACCATTTTCACCATATTTGCCACCGGCATACATCTCGCAGAAAACCAGTTCCCAGTTATAACGCTTTTCCTTTTCGTTATAGTCAACGGGACAGCCTCGCCCAAAATCCTCAACCTCTACGGACAAATCCTCATAACGGGTTACAATGATTGTATCACCGTGTCCTTCACGAGCCTCGTCAATGGCGTTGGAGAGAATTTCAAACACTGCGTGCTTGCATCCTTCCAGATCGTCAGAACCAAAGATGACCGCAGGGCGTTTACGGACACGTTCCTCTCCCTTCAGCATAGAAATGCTAGTATTATCGTATTTAATTTGTCTTGTATTGGCCATAGCAAAACACCACCGTGCTTACATAATTCTTCTATTATAGTATACACATTTTGTGCAACAAAGTCAATAAAAACCACAATATATGGGAAAAAGACCTTGCCAATGTTCAGGCAAGGTCTTTATTAAAACATTACTTGTCGGCCTTCCAGAGCGCGTGAAAGGGTCACCTCGTCAGCGTACTCCAATTGGCTTCCAACGGGTACACCGTAGGCAAGTCTCGTCACCTTAATTTCCATCGGACGCAACAATCTGGAAATGTACATTGCCGTTGCTTCCCCTTCTGTGTCGGGATTCGTGGCCATAATGATTTCCCGAATTTCACCGGTGGAAACTCGATTCAAAAGCTCCTTAATGCGGATATCATCTTGTGTTATATGATTCAGCGGAGAAATGACACCGTGTAAAACATGGTAAACGCCGTTAAATTCACGGCTGCGCTCCAATGCGATAACATCCTTCGGCTCTGCTACAACACAAACAATACTTTTATCACGGGCTAAATCGTCACAGATCGGGCAAATTGTACGATCTGTCAGATTCTGGCAAACAGGACATGTATGAACTGTTTTTTTAGCTTCAAGAATTGCATCTGCAAACGCCTGCGCTTCCTGTGCCGGCAATCCTAAAACGTAGAACGCAAGTCTTTGTGCTGTTTTTCCGCCGATACCGGGTAATCTGGCAAATTGATCCGCTAAATCCTGCAAGGCAGCGGGAAAGTACTGCATAAGCCCTCCTTAGAACAGACCGCCCAAATTCAGGCCGCCGGTCAAGCGCGACATATTGTTGGCAGAATCTGTTTCGGCTGCACGCATCGCTTCGTTTACAGCGGCAATGATCATATCCTGCAGCATTTCTACATCATCAGGATCGACAGCCTCAGGGTTAATTGTCAGCTCTTTTACTTCGTGTTTGCCGGAAACGGTTGCAGTAACCATACCACCACCTGTGGTAGCAGAATAGGTCTTGTTTTCCATCTCCTCCTGCATACGGAGCATCTCTTGCTGCATCTTCTGAGCCTGCTTCATCATTGCCATTTGATTCATTCCACCGGGCATTCCCCGGAAACCACCTTTAGCCATTTTCAATCTCCTTATACTATTCTTTAATATTAATGCGGTCTGCGTGAGCACGACCAAAAGACAACAGCTGTTCCATCTGTTTGGACTGTTGCGCCTTGGATGTTTGATCAATGGGAACAACATCCACAGACGCTCCCAAAATCGCAGAAGCTTTTCTCCTGCAGCAATCAAGTACATCTGCCTTGTTGATCATATCATACGTAAACGAATTGGAGCACTGCAAAACCAGCTTTCCGTTTTGAAGCACGCCTCGTACAGGCGCATCTTGATTTGTTGTAAAAAAGCCTAATACAGGGGGTTTCAATTCATTTCGCACCTGTGTAACAACATCCGACCAGAAACCAAGGGGCGCTTCATCAACAGGTGCAGGCTTAGACTCCTGAACCTCCAAGGTCTCCATCTCTTCCGGTTCATCCGCTATTGCAGGAATGTTGTTCGTATCCTGTTGTGCAGGCAAAACGAATGTGCCATTCTGCAGGCGTTCCTCCATACGCGAAATGCGAGCGTTTAATGCATCAGTATCCAGAGAAAGCTCAGGCTGACACAGATTGACAACGCATAATTCCGCATCCATACGGCGGCTGGAGCTGCGGGTAAAGCCGGCAATCGTTTGTTGCAGAATGCCCATCATACGCACAAGCTCTCCGATGCTGAAAACATTCATCAGCATCTTACAATCTTGTTCTGAAGCAACACCGGAAAGCATACCAATGCCCTCTGCAGGCGCAGTTTTGAGAATCATCAGATCGCGGCACAGGCAGGTCAGCTCATCTAAAAGAGCGCCCATATCCTTGCCCTCGGAATAAAAACGATTAAGCAAAGATAGCGCCTTGGCACTATCGTGGTTACCGATAAACTGCATCAGTTTTCCGCATTCCTGCACACCGGCAATGCCCAGGCAGGCATATACTTTTTCCGCAGTCAAATCTCCTTGTGTTGCGGACGCGCACTGATCAAGCAAGCTTAGTCCATCACGCATACCGCCATCTGCAAGACGCGCTATAATGCGTGCGGCACCGTCTTCCAGTTCGATATTTTCCTGATATGCCACATATTGCAATCGTGCGGCAATATCATCCTGTCCAATTCTGCGGAATGCAAAACGCTGGCATCTGGAGAGGATGGTTGCAGGAACCTTGTGCAATTCCGTAGTGGCAAGAATAAACAGCAAATGCTCCGGGGGCTCTTCAATAATCTTTAAAAGCGCATTAAATGCTGAAATGGACAGCATATGCACCTCGTCAATAATATATACACGTTTTTTAACTTGAGACGGCGTATACACGGCGTCATCCCGCAAATCCCGAACATTATCAACACCGTTATTGGATGCGGCGTCTATTTCAAGCACATCCATACACGACCCGGAGTCAATTGCACGACAAGATGCGCAACAGTTGCAAGGATTGCCGTCCTGAGGCGTTTCGCAGTTCACGGCCTTTGCCAGGATTTTAGCACTACTGGTTTTACCAGTGCCTCGGGATCCGGTGAACAGATATGCATGGGATAGCTTTCCTGTTTGCAATTGATTTTTCAGCGTTTGGGTAACCGCCTGCTGCCCAACCACATCATCAAAGGTTTGCGGTCTGTACTTTCGATATAAAGCCTGATACACTCCATTCACCATCCTTTCTTTTTATATAAAACCGGCCCATAACAAGATCGCACACCTACATTTGAGCAGACCGAACGCCCGGTATCCACACAGCCAGCTCAGGATCGGCAAGCCTGCGGCACACGGGAGTATCCGCTTAATGCTGCTTGGTTCCCCACCTGACATGGTTCACGGGCTCCTGTTGCGCAGGACCGTTCCATCAACACCGCTTATACAGGCCGAACAGCGCTCAAGTCTACCCGGGTGTAGGAATTCATCCCTGCTATAGCGGATTGCAGGTTACAGGGCACCGCTATCTCCCCGACTAGTGCGACCTTGTTATAAGCCGGTTTCTTATAACAAGGGTATTTATATCAGTTTACCTTAGAGTCAATAAAGTCAGCCAGTTCCTGGAAAGTAGTAATCTTTTGGCTTTCCATCTCCAGCTCCACACCCAGTTCAGACTCCAGATCCATAATCATCTCGACAACATCCAAAGAATCAATGCCCAGGCTCTCGAAAGTGCTATCGGGCGTAATATCATCGGGAGTTAAGTCTAATTGCTTAACAGCATAAGAAACGAGTTTTTCGTACATGGTAATTCCTCCATATAAAAGTATCTGTAAAGATGTACCTGTAGTATTTTATAGCATTGTGCTGTTTTTGTCAATGGCGGTTTTGACATTCAATCCTGCCGCATAGGCCGTTGCCCATGCGATTTGTAAATTAAAGCCGCCTGTATAAGCATCACAATCAATAATCTCACCTGCAAAAAACAACCCTTCAATAATCTTGGATTCCATCGTTTTCGGGTCAATTTCCGACACCTTAATGCCGCCGCTGGTAATAATCGCCTCTTCAACGGGTCTTTTTCCGGAAATTTCAACGGGAAATGCTTTTAAGAGGTCTAAAATGGCTCTTCTTTGTTCCTTTTTTAAAGAATTGGCCTGTAGTTCGGCAGGCACTTCCGCTTTACGCAATACCACGGGAATCATCGATCTGGGAAGTAAATCCGTGAGGGCGTTTTCCATCGTGCGATTGCGATATTGATCCAAATCGCGCATAAGACGATCCTGCAATTTTTGTTCATCCAGCGCAGGCTTCAGATCTATAAGCATCTTGCATCCCTCTCCCTTTAGATGCGCACTGGCAGAAAGCGCAACAGGGCCGGAAATACCAAAATGTGTGAACAGTAATTCTCCAAAATCTTTGTAAAGCAGCTTTCCCTTACGGTCAATCAATTTAGCCGCAACATTGCGCAGGCTCAGCCCCTGCATATCTGCACAGTCAGCGCCCACGGCAACAAGAGGAACCAAAGATCCTTCCTGCGGAATAATTGTATGCCCTACTTCCTCTGCCATCCGGTAACCGTCACCGGTAGATCCTGTCGCAGGATAGGATTTTCCGCCGGTTGCAAGTACTACACTGTCCGCCTCATACCGATGATCTTTCGACTGCACACCGACAATGCGTCCGTCTTTCACCAACAATTTCGTCACACGATCAGTTAAAACCTTCACACCGCTTGTGTGTAATGCCTTTTTCAGACAATCTAAAACGCTTTGGGATCTGTCGGAGACTGGGAAAACACGGTTGCCCCGCTCTGTTTTTAATGCGCACCCTTCAGATTGCAGGAAATCCTTTATGCTCCGGGGTGGAAAATTCTCCATTGCACTATACAAAAATCGACCGTTTCGGGGCGTATTTTCCAGCACCTCACGGGCTGTACAATCATTGGTAACATTGCAACGACCTTTGCCGGTGATCAAAAGCTTTTTGCCTAATCGCTCATTACGTTCAAGCAGCAAAACACGCTTATTATTCCGTGCCGCAGTAATGGCGGAAAACATTCCTGCTGGACCACCGCCAATTACAATTACATCGTATTTCATAATCTCAGCTCTTTCGTTTGGTAATCCTTTAATTTCTCCATAATGTTGAAATACTGCTCCTCATTTCCTTTTATAAAGCACTCAAGGAAAATCTGCAGCAAGCATACAGGCGCAGTCAACGAAGAAGTATGACCGCAGGCATCCGTTGGTGCAACGAAAACAGCATCACAGCCGGATGCAGCAGGCGTTAAAGCGCTGCCGGTAAATCCAATCATATATGCACCGGAATCCCGGGCATAAGATAACATCGGCACATAATCATTTCCATATCCAAAACAAAGGAAAATCACTGAATCTTCCGGGCAAAGGTGCATCAATTCAACAGGGCTCTCAACAACTAAAACGCGCGCTCGAACAGCAGATAAGTGAAATTTCAAATAATCCTGCAGGCCTCGACTGTACACATCAGAAACCAAATAAATATTTCTACAGTTTTTTAAACGGGATACTGCATTTTCTAAGGACTGAAAATCCAGCAATTCCATTGTCTTTATAATATTATCGATATTTTTATTTGCCCATAAAAGCTTTTCATCATCAGTATTTTCGTGTATTTCCGGGACGTACTGTTTGGAGTCAATTTGAGACAAAACACATTTCTGCAAATCCTTTTGCAGTCCGGGAAATCCCTTATATCCCAACTCACAAGCAAAGCGGACAACAGTAGACTCCGAAACATCAGCGCGCTTACCGATCTGTGCGGCAGTCATAAAGCAAACTTCGTTCGGCCTTTCAAAAATGAGCTGTGCAATTCTTTTTTGACCCTTAGAAAAAGTGTTCATTCTTTGCTCAATGGAAAGCAAAACATCATGCTTCATCCTGCATCGCCTCCAGTTCATCGGCGGTCAAAAATCTCCACATACCGGACGGTAAGTTTCCAAGCCGCAAAGTCCCTTCCTGAATTCGTATTAAACGCTTTACCTGCATACCGGCTCTGGCACACATTCTGCGCACCTGCCGATTTCTGCCCTCGTGAATGGTGATTCGAATCGTCGCAAGGTCTTGATCAGAGGAAACAAGGTTCACCTGAGGCGGCGCTATGCGATATCCGTCCAAATAAATCGGTTTTTTCAGCTGCTCCAAGCGCTGTGGTGTGTATCCCTTCACTTCAACAGAATAGATCTTGTCCACGCATCCGCGCGGATGCATAATTCTGTTTGCAAAATCACCGTCATTTGTAAGCAAAAGGAGTCCTTCCGAGTCCATATCCAAGCGGCCCACAGGATATACTCTTGCCCCACATTGGGCAACCAACTGTGCTACATTTTTTCTGTTTTTCTCATCCGAAAGAGTGGTAACATAACCCTTCGGTTTGTTTAACATTATGTACACGGACTTACCTTTAGACGGAAGGGGTTTTCCGTCCAGAAGAAGTGTATCCGTATCGGCATCCGCAACATCGCCCAAAGCGCAAACAGCGCCGTTGCAGGAGATTCTGCCATCTAATATCATCTGTTCGGCCTGTCTGCGGGAGGCAACCCCTCGTTGCGACAGTATTTTTTGTATCCGTTCTTTCACAGGCTACCTCCTTAAAATATACTTTTCCACCAGGGTTTTTGGGGGCTTTTTTGTGGATCTGCAGAATCTCCGTACACAAGACGAACTGAGCCTACTGGCTCATCATCAATGAAAATGTGTCCGATTCCTGCATCCTGCCCTTCACTTACCGGTGCATATTCAAAGCTTTTTGCAGGCAACTCAATGTGCCAGTGTTCCCCCGTGCGCAGTGCAACTGAAAAATCGTCATTGGATATAATGGGCACCTGTTCAGCACTGCCGCCTACGATGTTCATTTGACCCAAAACTTGCCCTTTATAAATAATATTTTTTAACTTATAGTCGGAAAATCCCTGTTCCAAAAGCTGGTGATGGTCCACCCAATCATTCGGATCGTTGAATGTAACGGCAATCAAGCGACGCCCGTCTCGCCGTGCGCTGGATACCAATATGCGTCCGGCAGCTTTGGTAAAGCCGGTTTTAACGCCGTCAGCGCCCTCTACCTTCCAAAGAAGCTTATTGTGATTGCGCAAATAGCGCTCCCCTATTTTAATTGTTTTTGTGGATACAGTTTGTGCAAAAATTGGATTTTTCAATGCGTAGATTGCAAGCTTTGCCAAGTCACGGGGCGTGGAATAATGACCGGGCGCATCCAAACCATTGGGGTTGGCAAAGTGGGTGTTTTCCAATCCTAAGCGATGGGCTTTGTCATTCATCAGCTGAACAAACCCCTCCACCGTGCCGCCACAATATATGGCAAGTGCAACAGCCGCATCATTGCCACTTTGCAGCATCAGGCCATACAAGAGCTCCTGTACCGTCAGCACCTCTGCTTCACGTAAATACATGGATGAGCCTTCAATGCCCACAGCTTCTTTGGGAATGCGCACACGATCGAGCACGTTGGATTGCTCACAGACGATCAGTGCCGTCATCATTTTTGTGGTGCTTGCAATCAATCCGCGCTCATCGGCTCGCTTCTCATACAATATTCGTCCGGTTTCACCATCCACAACAATCGCCTGCTCCGCCGAGATTCCACGGGCAAGGATAGGGTTAAAAAGGATGGCAGCCAGCAAAGCAGCTGCCATCCCGGCAAATCTTATTTTCATCTTTATCACCACTTATATTGTGGCGCATATTATGAGGATTATTCCTGAACCTTTCCTTTTCTGGATTCAAAAAAATCGGAAATTCGATCCAGTGTATCAGGGATCATTTCCACAATGCGGTCAGCAGTGGTATTGGCCGGTGTTGCAACAGGCAGCATACGAACGTTTCCGTCCTTGATCACCAAAAAAGCAACAGGCGTAACCTTCATTCCGGCGCCAACACCGCCTCCAAAAGGATTCTCCTGCGCATTTTGCTTTTTGGATACATAATCCGCTCCGCCGCCTCCAAATCCAATGGAGATTTTAGAAACAGGTACAATTGTTAAATTTTCAGAAATAGGAATGGCCGTTCCAACAACTGTGTTTCCGTCCAACATTTCTCTAATCTTAGAAATGGTTGATTCCAACATATTGGGAAGGTTTTTACTCATTTTCAACACCGCTTTCCTTAGATTTCATCGATTTAGTATAGTGTTTTAACAAACGAAAGCCGTATTTAGCCGCAATGCCAATCAGCTTCCAGGTAGCAATATGGGCACGAAGATTTGCCTTTACAAGTGTTTCTTCTGCGCCAAAATCGCAGTCAATCTGAATTTTTCTTTTTTTAATAATAAAGCTCTCTTCCAGTAAAGGAATCAAACTCCCGGTAGCTGCCCACGCCCGACCGTAATTGATCGCCAAATCACAGGGATCGTCTCCGGCCATAAGAACACGAAGTTCAAGCTTCAGCTTCATTTTTTTGCGAAGAGCATTTAAAAATCCACAACCAATTTTAACAATCGGGATCAGCTCCGACAATTTGCCTCCGGACGTTTCGGACAGTGTTTTTTTCTTTGGCTTCTCTTTGTTATTTTGACGTTTCTTGCCCGGCAGACGTTTAATCGGGATAATCCCCCACAAAACACGAAACCGGTAACCGCTTTCGTCATAGGAAAAGTGTGCAAAAAAGGGAACAAATGCAACAAAAAGCAATATTCCCAAGATGATCAGCCACCACATTACTGTGCCTCCGCCTGATTCTCTTCAGCACTCATTTCCTCAATCATCTGCTGACCGTCATCAGGCATAATCGGCTCACCTAAGCTTACCTTTTCAATCTCAGGCATATCTTCCAGGGAACTCAGTCCAAACGTACGCAGGAATGCCGGTGTTGTACGATACAAAATGGGACGACCGGGTACATTCAATCTTCCGGCATCTTCAATAAGCTTTTTATTTAAAAGTGCACCGATGGAATAGGAGCTGTCTACTCCTCGAATCTGCTCTACCATCGCCTTTGTTGCAGGCTGATAATATGCAATAATCGTCAAAGCTTCCAGCTGAGAGGAAGAAAGTTTTGGGGGCTTTCTTGTTTCCAGTGTGGCAGTGATGTAGTCTGCCATCTCGCCGGATGAAACCATCTGATATCTTTTTTCCAGCTTTAAAATCCGAATACCGCGACGATTATAAGACAAATCATTGGCAAGTGCATCTGTAGCTTTTTCAACTTCATCCGGATCAACACTCAAAACTTCTGATAACCGCGCAATTTCAATAGGCTCGCCTGCGGCAAACAAGATGGCTTCAATGGCCCTTTGTAATTGTTCTTGTTCCATTAAGTCATCTCCTTAATTTTTTCTTCCGGTTCTTTTACTAAACGTACATTGGGATTTTCGCCTGTTAAATCGTCTTCCAAAACAACCGAATTGGTCTTACAAAGCTCCAAAACCGCAATAAACGTGGCTACAATTTCAGATCGGCTCTTACTGCCTTTGAAAAGATTTTTCAGTTTCTCGATTCCACGCAAAACCAGGCGGCGAACCAGTTCGGTCGCCTTCTTTGTTACAGGATAGGGCTCTTTACCCACGATGCCCTTGAAATTCACAGTCGGTGGCGGCAGACGGCGTTGATTACGTTCCGAAATTTCGTCCAGCGCACGAAGCATATCCTCCGGCTCGTGCTTATAACGATAAGTGGCATCCCGACGTAAGGGCTCAGGTTGCTTTGTAAAGATGCATCTTCCTACCTCGTTGCGAGGTTCCAAAACCACTATTGCCTTGCGAATCTGCTCCATCGCTTCTTTTCGCTGACGTTCAATCAGGGATTGGCGTAACAAATCCAGTTCCGATTCCGCTTCTGCGGCCTCAGCGGCAGACAAAAGCATCTTCGTCTTAATCAGCATCAAGTGGGATGCCATCGTAATAAATTCACTGGCAATCTCCATATCCAGGCGTTTCATCTCATCAAGATAAGCCAGATATTGCTCCAAAATGGCAGTAATGGATACGTCTTCGATCTCTATTTTATTTTTACTGAGCAGCAGAAAGATCACGTCCAGAGGACCTTCAAAATCCTCCATTCCTTCATTACGGGTGTGGACAATTCCTTCCAGCCGATATTGCGGTTCAGCCATATCGTCTCTCCGATAAAATATACATAATTTTGTTCATTATAGCATTATTTATACCGTCATGCAAGTATAATTGCAAAATATCTTTTAATGATTGCATTGCATTATTCGACAAAATGTGCTATAGTACATTCATGGAGGGATCAAAATGAATCAAACAGATAATCGTTTTAAAATCCTTGAAAAATATATGACCGCCATTCTCATCGCACTTACCGGTGTTTTCCTTTTATTTATTATTGCTTCAGCCTGCGGTGTTATTTGGCTAAAAGCAATTACAGCTATTATAACCATCGGATCAAGCATCTTATGCGTTGCATTTTTGTATAAGACAAAGCTTTTACTGCAATCTCGCAGTATGTGGATGACCGTTGCCGCTGTTTCTCTTTTTATTTGCACGGTATTTTCGCTAATCGTCCACTTCCCTGCCCCACTCTAAGCATTTATAAACATTTACGGCATCCTGAACGGATGCCGTATTTTTTATTCCAAGTCCCGGCAAATACCTTCACCGATACGATAGATGTCTTCCATTGTCTGAATCGAAGAAATCTGAGTTTTATAATAACTGCTATGGGAAACGCCCCGTAAATACCAAGCAAAATGCTTTCTTGCTTCCAGACAGGCAATGTGCTCGCCTTTATCCTGATAAGCAAGAGAAAACTGCTTCAATGCAATTGCAATGCGCTCTTTTAATACCGGACGTCCCTCATAAGAGGTGCCGGAAAGTGCTGCTGAAGCATCTGCGAAAACCCATGGATCACCAAAGGATGCCCTGCCAATCATTACACCGTCTGCCCCTGTGCGTTTACTGCATTGCAGTGCCGTTATTCCATCTGTAATGTCTCCGTTCGCAATAACAGGAATATTGCTTTGTTTTTTGACCTTCGCAATCATATCCCAGTCTGCTGTTCCGGAGTATAGCATACTGCGTGTGCGGCCGTGAACAGTCAGCATAGATGCGCCACTTTCTTCCATCAGTGCTGCAAAATCCAAAACATTGATGCTTCCCTTATCCCAGCCTAACCGGCATTTCACCGTTACAGGCACATGAACCGCATCGCAAACGGCTTTAACGATCCGCCCTGCCAGCTCCGGTGTGCGCATCAATCCGCATCCGTCACCGGAATTTGCAATTTTGGGCATTGGACAGCCCATATTGATATCGATAAAATCACAACCGGAAATCTCAAGTGCCAGTTTTGCGGCTTCAGCCATTATAGACGGGTCATTGCCGAATATCTGTGCCCCACAAAGGCTTCCTTCGTTTTTCTTTAAAAGCGCGGCACTTTTTTGATCTTTGTACACCAGTGCTCTGGAAGAAACCATTTCTGTGACAGTAATATTTGCACCCAATTGGGCACAAACGGTACGAAAAGCCCAATCTGTTACACCAGCCATCGGGCCTAAAATCAAAGGTTTTTCAATTTCGTAATTGCCCAGTTTCATACTGTCACCTCCAAACGGAGGGATTATATCACGAATGTCTTATTTTCGCAAGTTAAAGAATCAAAGTAAAAAACCATATCAGACCAGTAAAAACTGCACCGCTAAACAAATACGCAAATCTACTGTATCTTCTGCTTTTAGGCTGTGCTTTTATAAGCCTGCCGGCTTCCTTTAACAGGAAATCATCTGTGTATTCGCCGGAAGCAACAGCTTCTTCGGACATAATAAAAATAGCCTGCTCAAATAGTTTTTTATCTGTAGACTGCACCACAATTACCTGCCTGGATATTCCTTTTATCATTCTGTTCACCTCATCAATAAGGATTACCATTTGGTAATTTTTCATACCCAAAATGGATATATCTTGCAATTTTCTGATAACAGGGCTATAATAAGGCAAAAGGAGGTATTGCAATGGATGAAATGCAGGAAAACACCCCTCGTCCCGTAAATCCCCGTCGAAGAAAAAAGACCAAGGCAGAAATATTTAAGGAAACCTATTTACCTGCGATCATTGCTGGTGTTGCGCTTTTGTTTGTTCTGATCGCAATCATTGGCTCTGCTGTGCAAAGTTCCCAACGGAAAAAGCAAAATGCCCAGCTTCAGCAAAGTGCAGCCGCAGAGGAACAGAAGCAAAAACAGCAGTGGGATGCAGAATGCAGCGCACTACTGAAGCAAGCCGCGGATTATGCCAACGCCTACGATTACGCCCAAGCAATTACAACCCTTCGTTCTTTCTCCGGAAGCTACGCCGAGTATACCCAGCTTTCCGATGCCATTAAAAAATATACAGATATTCAGTCATCTATGGTTACATGGGATGACCCTTCAAAGGTGCTGAATCTCTCGTTCCAACTGCTTATTGCAGATCCGGTACGTGCATTTAATGATGACGAATACGGACGGTCCTACAATCGAAACTTCATCACCACTGAGGAATTTCGCATTATTTTGGATCAGCTTTATGATAACGGATATGTTCTGGTGGATCTTGATGACATCGTGCAGCCTGTCCAAAACGAAGAAGGTACGGTCTATCAAGCAAATACACTTCAGCTTCCCGCTGATAAAAAGCCTTTAATTCTGACACAAACTCACGTCAATTACAATATTTTTATGACAGACGGCAACGGTGATAAGCTTCCCGATAAGGACGGCGCCGGCTTCGCAAGCAAGCTCATTGTGAACGCAGATGGGGATTTGGTGAACGAAATAGTAGATAAAGACGGTAATCTTTTAACCGGAGAATACGATCTTGTTCCAATTTTAAACAGCTTTATTAAGGATCACCCGGACTTCTCTTATAAGGGTGCAAAAGCGATCATCGCCGTTACAGGCTATGACGGCCTGTTCGGTTACCGCACAAATCCGGGGGCAAAGAGTTGGTTGGGTGCAGACGCATATAATCAGGAAATAGAAAACGCCAAAAAGATTGCCCAGGCACTTCGTGATGACGGTTATCGCATTGCTTGTTACACCTATAGCAACACAGGCTACGGCGAGATCAGCTTTGCGCAAATGCAAAACGATCTGAACAGCTGGAAGCAAGAGGTTACGCCCATTCTTGGAACTGTTGACATTCTTGCATTCGCTCAGATCAGCGATATCAGCGGCACAACTCCTTATAGCGGAAACAAGTTTAATTCTCTGATGGATGCAGGCTTCCGCTATTATTTAGGCTTCTGTGATAACGGCGCACTTTGGGCAGACGTACAGCCCGATCATTTCCGTCAGGCAAGAATACTGGTCACAGGATCAAATCTCAAATATCACAGCGACTGGTTTACCGGAATACTGGAACCCGTCTCCATTCTCTCCAGCCTTCGCGGAAACATTCCACAATAAGTAAAAGGACAGAGGCGCACTTGCCTCTGTCCTTTTTTTACTGCTCCTGCTCCACAATAGCGGAAACAATGAGCTCCACAAATCTTTCACATTCCTCAATGCTTTGTGCTTCCACCATCACACGGATCACAGGCTCTGTGCCGGATTCACGGACCAAAACTCTGCCGCTATCCCCCAATTGTGAAGAAACCTCTCCTATCACTTTGCAAACCGCCGGATGGCTCTGTGCCGCCTTTTTATCTGTAACACGCACATTCTTCATCTTTTGAGGATAAATTGTTAAACCGCGGCACAACTCGTGCAGGCTCTGTTTTTTAGCAAGCATCACTTCCATAATCAGCAAGCTGGTCAGCACCCCGTCACCTGTATTGGCATATTTGGAAACAATAATATGACCGCTTTGTTCTCCACCTAAGGAAAATTCATTCTGAACCATATTTTCATACACATATTTATCGCCCACATTCGTTTTTGTGTAACGAATTTGTGCATCATCCAGTGCCTTATACAGTCCAAAGTTGGACATAATCGTAGTTACGACTGTGTTATTCTTCAAGGTGTCATTTTCTTTCATATATTTTCCCAGGATATAGAGAATATGATCACCGGAAATAATATTCCCCTTTTCATCAACGCACAAACAGCGGTCTGCGTCTCCGTCAAAGGCAAATCCCACATCTAACTGCTCACGCAGAACCAATTCCTGAAGCTTTTCAATATGTGTTGAACCAACATCCTTGTTAATATTCAGTCCATCAGGATCTGCGCCGATTAAGTACACCTTTGCACCCAATGCCTCAAAAACGTTGCGCGCAATATTCCACGCTGCCCCATTGGCGCAATCCAATCCCACCTTCATATTTTTAAACGAAAACGTTCCCAACGAAATTAAATAACCCACATAACGGTTACGTCCGGCCACGTAGTCCACAGTCTTCCCTATTCTGTCTTTTCGGGCAAGGGGCAAATCCTTGTTTTCATCTAAATATGTCTCAATTTGATCCAATAACGACTGTTCCATTTTTTCACCGTTACTGTTTAAAAGCTTAATGCCGTTATCATAATAGGGATTATGGCTGGCAGAAATCATGACACCGCAGCAAAAACCATCTGTACGCGTTACATAGCTCACTGAGGGCGTTGTTGTCACGTGAAGCAGATACGCATCGCCTCCGGACGCGGTAATGCCGGCAGCCAAAGCATATTCCAGCATATAGCTGGATCGGCGCGTATCTTTGCCAATTACAATTTTAGGATTTTGCTCGTTCAAAGAAAAATGGTAACCTAAAAATTTGCCTATTTTAAAAGCATGATCTGCCGTCAGCTCTACATTGGCCTCCCCTCGAAATCCATCAGTTCCAAAATATTTCCCCACTACAGAATCTCCTTTTTCACAACAATATTGTCTGCACCTTTATAGATGCTGTCGGCAGGTATGACTCCACGAACATTGCTTAGTGGGTATACATTGCTGTTTCTTCCGATGATGGCACCGGGATTCAAAACGCTGTTGCACCCAACCTCAACAAAATCACCCAGCATTGCACCAACCTTTTTACGTTTTGTTTCAATTTCTGAATCACCGTGTATGACAACCGGAGTTTTATCGGCCTTAACATTGGATGTTACTGCTCCTGCGCCCATATGTGCCTTGTACCCCAAAATGCTGTCTCCAACATAATTAAAATGGGGCACTTGTACACCATCAAACAATATGACGTTCTTAAGCTCAACCGAATTGCCTACAACACAATCATCGCCTATTAAGGCACAGCCTCTTATAAACGCACCGTGACGTACTTCTGTTCCTGCACCGATAATACAGGGTGAAGCAATAGATGCCGTGGGTGCTACACGTGCTGTCTTATGGATCCAAATGCCTGCCTGCCGCTGTATAAAATCCCCTGACAGTGTATCACCAAGAGCATAAATCATCTCTTTTATCTGAGAAAGCGCCTCCCATGGATAGATAAAGTTTTTTAAATATTTCTCTGCAAGTGTATGATCTAAATCGTATAAGTCTTCAATTTTTATCATCTGCATTACCTCCTTACAACACAATAATAGTATAATTATTTGAACAAAAATATGATATATTTTAAGATTTATATGAAATAATTGTGATAAAAGTACATACACCACAAAGCGTAAACCTTGTGGTGTATCTGTTATTGTTTTCGGAGTTCTATAATCTGGTCACGCAAAACCGCAGCATACTCGTACTCCATCATACGGGCAGCTTCCTTCATTTGCTTCTCCAAGCGCAAAATTTCCTTTTCCTTTTCTGCTTTTGTCATCTTGATGCCGGCTCGTCCTTTTCGCTCTGCCGTCTGGGAGGAAATTTCGATCAAATCGCGAACAGATTTTATAATCGTTTTCGGCACAATTCCGTTTGCCTGATTATAAGCATCCTGAATCTCGCGCCGACGGCTTGTTTCCTGAATAGCCATATCCATAGAACGTGTAATGGTGTCGGCATACATAATAACCACACCGTCAGCATTTCGTGCCGCACGGCCAATGGTTTGAATCAGGCTGGTTTCCGAGCGAAGAAAGCCTTCTTTATCTGCATCTAAAATCGCAACAAGACTTACTTCAGGCAGATCCAAACCCTCACGAAGCAAGTTGATGCCTACCAAAACATCAAACTTTGCCATTCGTAAATCCCGAATGATTTCCATTCGTTCCATCGCACCAATATCGGAATGCATATATCGAACGCGTATACCCATCTTCTGCAAGTAAACCGTCAGGTCTTCTGCCATTTTCTTTGTAAGCGTAGTAACAAGCACACGCTCTTCTTTCCGAATACGACAATTGATTTCACCAATCAAATCGTCAATCTGACCGTCAATCGGTCGCACCTGAACAACAGGATCCAAAAGGCCGGTAGGCCGAATCACCTGCTCAACAGTTTGAGCAGAACGTGTCAGCTCATATTCAGCAGGAGTTGCAGAAACATAAATTGCTTGATTGATTTTTGAATTAAATTCACCAAACGTAAGGGGTCTGTTATCGTAGGCAGACGGCAAGCGAAAACCATAATTTACCAACGCATCTTTGCGGCTTCTATCACCGGCATACATTGCGCGGCACTGAGGCAAAGTTACGTGGCTCTCATCCACAATCAAGAGAAAATCCTCAGGGAAATAATCCAGTAATGTTGTGGGCGGTGTACCCGGTTCTCTTCCCTGAATCACACGGGAATAGTTTTCAATTCCGGTACAAAAACCAATTTCCGTTAACATTTCCAGGTCATAGTTTGTACGTTGAGCAATGCGCTGTGCTTCAAGAAGTTTTCCTTCTGCATTGAACTTTTGAACCTGTTCGTCGCATTCCTTGCGTATTTCAGCCATTGCGCGCTCCATTTTTTCCTTGGATGCAACATAATGACTTGCCGGATAGATTGCAATGTGGTCAATATACCGTTCCACCATTCCGGAAACGGCATTAATTTCGCTAATGCGATCCACTTCATCGCCGAAGAATTCCACTCTGATTGCACGTCCCGTCCAATACGCAGGGTATATTTCTATCGTATCTCCGCGAACGCGGAACTTATTACGGGAAAAATCCACATCGTTACGCTCATACCGAATTTCAGTAAGCTTGGCGAGAATCTCATCCATTGGACGGCTTTGACCCACCCGCAAGGAAATAACCATACTGCGATAATCGATGGGATCTCCCAATCCATACAGGCAACTGACGGAAGAAACCACAATCACATCTCTGCGCTCAAATAATGCCGATGTGGCTGAATGGCGCAGCCGATCAATTTCCTCATTAACCGCTGAGTCCTTCTCAATATAGGTATCTGTATGGGCAATATAAGCTTCCGGTTGATAATAGTCATAATAGGAAACGAAGTATTCCACGGCATTATCCGGAAAGAACTCCCGAAATTCGGAGCACAACTGCGCGGCAAGGGTCTTATTATGTGCCAACACCAGCGTGGGACGGTTAACCTTAGCAATGACGTTTGCCATAGTAAAGGTTTTACCGCTGCCGGTAACGCCCAATAAAACCTGCTCCTGCAAGCCGTTCTCCACACCATTAGCCAGTGCCTCAATCGCTTCCGGTTGATCGCCTGTAGGCTTAAAGGGAGATACCAATTTGAACTTGTCCATAGTAGCACTCAGCCCCCTTTCGATGTTTTACAGCGTATCATCAAACTGAATGATTACTTCAAAAACTTGCGAATAAGCCGTTCCTTCTTTTCAGTATAGGGCCTATAGCGCATACGGATATCCGGTCTATACCGTTTTTTCACAATGCTTCTGTAATGTGTAAAGGTATCAAAGCTGTTCTTTCCGTGATAACTGCCCATTCCGGAAGCACCAACTCCGCCAAAGCCCATATAGGGCGTTGCCAAATGAATGATGGTATCATTGATGCAACCGCCACCAAAGGAACATCTGTCCAGAATTTGCTTTTCTGTCTGCTTATTCAATGTAAACAGATATAGCGCCAAAGGCTTGGGGTGCGCACAAATGTAATGGATACATTCCTCAATATGGGTAAATTCCACAATTGGCAAAATTGGACCAAAAATTTCCTGCTGCATAATGGGTGCATCGGGACGAACGTCGTCAATCACAGTAGGCTCAATGAAGCAGCGTTCTTCATCCGTTGCGCCACCTATAATAATCTTCTCGTTGACAAGTAATCCGGTCAGGCGTGCAAAATGTTTATCATTTATGATCCGCGGCATATCAGACAGATCTTTATTGGGGAAAAATTCGTCCAAAGCTTTTTGATATGCCTTGATAAATTGCTCTTTTACAGAATGATGAATAAGCAGATAGTCCGGGGCAACGCAAGTCTGACCGGCATTCAAAATTTTTCCAAACGCAATGCGGCGTGCTGCTATATCTATATTCGCCGTTTCATCAACAATCACGGGACTTTTGCCGCCCAGTTCAAGAGATACAGGCGTTAAATTCTTCGCCGCAGCCTCCATTACAATCTTCCCCACGGCAGTGCTGCCTGTAAAGAAAATGTAATCAAACCTCTGCTCTAAAAGTGCGGTGTTTTCAGCTCTGCCGCCCTCAACGACAGTAATGAAATCCTCCGGAAAATAGTCCCGGACCATTTTTGCAAGGACTGCACTGACCGTGGGGGTATATGCAGAAGGCTTCAGCACTGCGCAGTTGCCTGCGGAAATAGCACCAACAAGTGGCGAAAGACACAATTGAACCGGATAATTCCAAGGAGCCATAATCAAAACCACACCGTAGGGCTCCGGAGATACAAAGCTTTTAGAACAAAACTGTGCCAAAGGTGTAGGCACAGTTTTATTTCTAGTCCAATGATGCAAATGCTTCAGGTGAAAACGGATTTCATCCAAGACAATGCCAATTTCACACATATAGGCCTCCGAAGAAGGCTTGTGCAGATCCATTTCCAATGCATCCAGTAAAAGCTGCTCGTTCGCAATAATCGCAGTTTTAAGCTTCCGCAATGCCTCTTTTCGGGCTTTTAGAGGACGGGTTGCGCCACTAAGATAATATTCCCTCTGCCTGTTCACAATTTGTGTAATATCCATAACGATTAAGCACGTTCAACAGCATCCAAAACCTGCTGCATCAAGGAAGTATCCACCGACTCCATTTCTCCCGCATCGTAGCACGCAGCAACCTGTGGATCAATGGGTAATCTGGCCAGAATCGGCAGATCAAAGGATGCGGCGACCTCGTCCAAATGGCTTTTTCCGAAAACCTCGATGCGTTTGCCGCAATCGGGACACGAAAGATAGCTATAATTTTCTACAAAACCCAAAATAGGAATGTGCATCATGTTTGCCATTTTGACCGCCTTGGAAACAATCATTGAAACCAAATCCTGTGGACTTGTCACGATGATGATCCCATCAACCGGCAGGCTTTGGAAAACCGTCAAAGGAACGTCACCTGTTCCGGGAGGCATATCCACAAACATATAGTCCACATCTTCCCAAATCACATCCGTCCAGAACTGTTTTACCGCGCCTGCAATTACAGGGCCGCGCCAAACAACCGGATCGGTACTGTTGTCCAGCAGCAGGTTAATAGACATTACCTGAATACCGCCTTTGGTTAATGCAGGATAGAGTCCGTCCGGTGTTGCCCCCTGACATTCATTAACGCCAAAGGCTGTGGGCGCAGACGGTCCGGTGATATCGGCGTCAAGCACTGCAACACGATTGCCACGACGAGACATTGCTACTGCAGTCATAGCTGTTACAGTGGATTTGCCAACGCCGCCCTTGCCGGAGACGACAGCAATCACTTTTTTTACTTTTGCTTTTTCGTTCAGTTTTGCCAGTAAGCTCTCTGCCTTACGGTCTGCACAATCAGAACCGCAAGAAGAGCAATTTCCACTACATCCACTCATAATACATTCTCCTATTCTATTGCTGTGCTGATTCCCACTGTTCCATCAGGTCCATTAAAATGTTCTCTTCCTGTTCCTTTTGTTCCAGCAGGGCTACCAGCTGCTGATAATCCGCAGAAGCGGCTTGTATATTTTCTTCTAATTCAGCAATCCGTTTTTCTTGTTTTTCAATATCTCTTTCCAAACGACGAACAAGCTTATCCGTTTCTTTCGTGCCGCCTTTTGGCTTTTCTTTTTTGACTTTAGTGTTCTCGGTTATCACCGGTTTAACCATTGCTTCGTGTTCAATGATTGAACGGTATTTTTTGTAATCACATTTATAGTCCTGTATGGTACCGTTTTCTAAAACCCATATGCGTTCTGCAAATTTCTCAATAAAATATCGGTCGTGAGAAACAAAAAGCAGCACACCCTCAAACTCTTCAATAGCAGCTTCTACCCATTCTCTTGACGCGATATCCAAATGGTTCGTCGGTTCGTCCAAAATCAGCAAATTGATTTTCTCGTCCATAAGCATACAAAGCCGAAGACGCGATTTTTCTCCACCGGAGAGATTCTTTACGCTTTTAAACACATCTTCCCCTTGGAACATAAACGCACCCAATCGATCACGTGCCATCTGCGGAGTACAGTTCTTTTCATACAGCATTGTGTCATACAGGCTTCGTTCCGGGTGATCAAAATGGACAATTTGAGGTAGATACCCCCATTTCACCGTCGGACCAAAACTGATCTTTCCGTCACACTGTTCATCTCCCAGCAGGCACTTGATAAAGGTTGTTTTGCCCGTTCCGTTGTCGCCTAAAAGCGCAATGCGCTCACCGCCTTCAACGCGAAGCTCCACACCGGAAAACAAGGTTCTGTCCTCGAAAGACTTTCCCATATTCTTTGTTTGAAAAACCACATCACCTGAAAAGTCTTTTTCACCAAAGGATGCCTTCATTGTTTTTTCGGCTTTGGGCTTTTCTGTTTTACGAATACGATCCATTCGATGCTGAATAGACATCGCGCGACGGTACAGGGTGCGATTATTGATGCCCCAGCCCTTCATTCGCTCGACAGTATAACCCAGCTGCTTTAATTTTGCCTGTTCCTGCTCATACTGCTTCAGTTGCAGGTTAAAACGAGCCTGTTTTTCATCTATATAAAACGAATAGTTGCCGGAATAAAACTCCGCGTGCCCATCCACAATTTCAATCACACGATCTGCAACACGGTCTAAAAAATATCGGTCGTGAGAAATGACTAAAACGGTAGACTTAATTGTGTTGATATAGCCTTCCAGCCATTCCACATTACGCAAATCCAAATGATTGGTAGGCTCGTCCAATAGCAAAATCTCAGTCTTTTCCAGCAGCAAACGGGCCAGGTTCATCCGTGTTTTTTCTCCGCCGGATAAGCTTTCAAAGGTTTGATTACGCTGTGCTTTTGTGATACCCAAACCATTGCAAACCTTATCGGTCTGTACATCCATATCATAACCGCCTTCCGATTGAAAACGGTTGACTAACACGTCATACTCTCGAAGTTGCTCCTCGGTGGCGCCAAAGGCCATCTTTTTCTCCAGCTCCTCCATTCGTTCCTTCGTGCGTAATAGAGGCAGGTAAGCAGATCGCAAGACCTGCTCGACCGTCCAGCCGGAGGGAAACGTAGGTATTTGCGAAATAAGCCCGAGTTTTTTATTGGGATTAACAAAAATTTCGCCATCGTCATAGTCCATTTGACCGGTCAGAATATTGAACAGAGTGGTTTTGCCGCACCCGGTCCTGCCTAAAATGGCAACGCACTCCCCTTCTTGCACCTCAAAACTCAGACCGTCCAGCAAGTTTTCGCCAATGACAAAAAATTTTGTTAAATTGTGTACCGAAATATCAATCATTGGCCATTACTCCATTACAGATTTTTTACAAGCTCTTGCAAATCAGCAGGCGTATATAACAAATTCAGTGCCTGCAGCAAAGCGTTTGCGCTCATGTGCTCCGGAAGATCCAATTTTTTCAGCAGTTTTTTACGCAAAAAACTGCTGTCCTTTCCTCCGGAAAGTCCCAGTTCCATCAAATCCTGCTTTGTGATAGAGCCGCTAAAAGCAGAAGCAGCTTCGTCTTCAAAGGATGCGCCGCAACGACGCAAGGCATCCAAAATAATCTGACGGGTCATCCCCTCCACGCCAAGCTTCCCTTCTTTTCCAGGTGCAGACTTGCGCTTTTCCTTTCCGTAAATATCCGGAATATAGGCGTGCAGTAAGTAAGCTGGGTCAATGGCACTTTTCAGGAAATTCCGAATCACAAAACCTGCACCGTCTGAGTCGGTGAAAACAATCAGGCCACGGTTTTCGGCAACACGGCGCAAAAACGCAAGATTGGCTTTATCTTTCATAATGCCAAACCCATTTGTTTCAATAATCGGTGCATCCACGATTTGAGAGAGCGTGTTTTTGTCATACCGCCCTTCCACGACAATCGCCTGCTTGATTTTAATCATTTCGAGCCTCCTGTGCGAGACGCAATATCAGTACCTCCAAAAGTCTCTGGGGTTCATCATAAGAAGTTTTCAAAGCATTATCTGTTTCTAAAATTAATTCAGCTGCAAACGAACAAAATTTTGCAGAAAATTGCCTCGACATATCCATTGTCTTTTTTGCGGCATAATCGCTCATTCCACAAAGGCGCATTAAATCGCTGTAGGTTTTGCCGTGATCCTGCAATGTGCGCGCCACACCCAGTCTACGAAAATGAGCACCGATTGCACCTAAAATTACAACCGGTTCTTGCTGCATCTTAAAAAGGGTGTGCAGCTTTTGTAAGGCCCCGCCATATTGTCCCTGACCCATCAAATTGGTCATTTCAAAGGCAACCGCCTCCATTACAGGCTCAGTAACCGCATCAATATCGCTCTTGACAATGATATCACTGCCCGAATAAGCACAAATTTTAGAAATTTCTCCGGCTAAGGCTGTCATTGTGCCACCTGTAATATCTATCAGATACGCACACAAATCAGAGGAAATACTCTTTTTCTCCGCTGCAAAGTGGCGTGTAACCCAGGCGATCAGATCTCGCTGATTTTGTTTTTCAAAATTTACGATCACGCCGTTACTATTGACAGCATCCCACAGCTTCTTCAGCCGCTTATCCGGTTTAAATTCCGAGGCAATATAGGTAAAAACAACACTGCAATATTCCGGGATATCAGAAAGAACAGCAGTCATCTTTTCTCGTTCGCTTTCATTGAGTTTAAAAATATCAATTTCATCAACCCAAATAAACGTATTTTCTGCCATCATAGGCAGATTTTCCGTTGCCTCGGCAAAGGCCGCTACTGAAAAATTCTCTTGTGTAAACTTGTGGTAATTGAAAGACTCGGTGAGTTCATCCAAAAGCTTTTTCTTCATCTGCTCCAAGTAATAGTGCAGTAAAAATGTCTCCTCACCACTAAAAATATACAATCTGCTGAATTGTCGCTCTTTCAGCTGCATTTTCAGCTGTTGAATATTATTACTGTCTTCGTGTTGTTGAAGCTTTGCCACAAACTCACCCCCTGATTACAATATTGCCCATAGCGTCCGTACGCAAGATAATACATCCGGAAATTTTTAATTTATCCATCGTCATTTTGTCTGGATGCCCATATCGGTTATATTTTCCCACAGAGATCACCGCTATTTTGGGTTGAACAGCATTAAGAAAATCTGCAGCTGTTGAGGTATCGGCACCATGGTGACCAACAACCAAAACGTCTGCGTGAACATCATCGCACTGCTGCAAAAATTGACGCTCTCCGGTCATACTCCGATCTCCGGTAATCAGTATATCACAATTTTCGCTCTGAAACAAGATGCACATACTACTTTCGTTGGACTGTTCCTGCTGTGTTAGCGGATACAACGAAATAAATCCCTTACCGCAAGAAATTGTAGTTTCCTGTCGAACCCAAAAAATGGGTATATGCTCATCAGAAAGCATCATTCGCCATTCGTTATCCGGCTCAGTATCCGGCAGATAGAGGGCATCAACAGAAACTACATTCAAAAGATAGGGTACACCGTTGATGTGGTCAGCATCGTAATGGGTAATAATGAGTCCATCCAATTTTGAAATCCCTTGTGCGCCCATTGCACATGTAAGCGCATTGGCAGTATACTCTCCGCTGTCCCCACCGCAATCAACCACATAGGCCTTGTCCTTGCTCTGTATCAGTATGCATTGTCCCTGCCCCACATCTACAACCGTCATACGGACATTGTCCATACGTGGTTCCAACCATGTAGCAAACAGGGAAAGGCCAAATGTCAGCGCCAGTCCTGCGGCAAGAATCCAAGGTTTTTTCTTTTGGGAACACACAAACAATATAATGAGAACGTAAATTAACACAATCCAAACAATCGTATATACAGAACCGGTATAAGCCACGGTAACCGGAATTTTCGACATCATTTTGGCAACAAACAGTACAATGCGCAATAAAAACGTTACTATTCCAGCAACAAATGAACCCAATGGAAGCCAAATGACAGAACATACACACGCAAGCAAAATTCCGCAAAAAGAAACAGATACAAGCCAAAGAATCAGCAAGTTTGTGAGTATTCCTGTAAGGGAAATCATACCATAGTATACAGCAGACAACGGGATAGTGATCACCATTGCGCCACAGGAAGCGGCAAAAGAATGTGCCACCCAACGGGCAATTTTGCCTTTAAAGCTCTTTCGATCCCATCGGCCAATGCGCTTTTTATCCATCAAATACTGACTTATGGGATGAGAAACCAGCAAAATGCCAATCATACACCCAACAGAAAGCTGGAAGCTTGGCGATGTAATTGTCAAAGGATTTGCAAGAAGCATCCCGGTAACGGCCGCAGCCAGTGCGGTCATCAAATCGTATTCTTTATTAACTGCCAATGCAATGATCACCAAGGCCTGCATTACACAAGCTCGGACTACAGAGGGCGTGAACCCGGCAACTCCTGCAAACAAAAATAAAACGGGTAAGCCAATGATTGCAGTCAATTTAAAGCGATTGCATGTTAGGATATACAAAACAGACATCAAAACCGCAACATGTAAGCCCGACACAGCTACAACGTGCCGAATGCCGCTCTTTTGAAGTGCAAAATCCTGTTC
This sequence comes from Oscillospiraceae bacterium, assembly GCA_017465625.1. Taxonomy (GTDB): domain Bacteria; phylum Bacillota; class Clostridia; order Oscillospirales; family Oscillospiraceae; genus Faecousia. Next base: position 30,738 of record JAFTVV010000026.1, read on the forward strand.
AAAAGGAATTTCCTCATCGTAGCCAAGCAGCAAAGCTTTCGCAAAACAAGCAGAATCTTCAGGAAATATTTCTTCCAGCCGATTTAAAATACTATGTCGCAAGGATGCGGCATAGTATTTCCCGGGTACCTGCTTTACAGCACTGTGTTCCAAAATATCATCGCAGTAACCAAGCAGAAATATACCTTCTCCTTGGTGATATGTTGCTTCCTTCCTACCGCCAAAAGACGTATAGCGCAACGAAATTTCAGCCTTCAGACGATCACCGGGTTGAAATTGACGTTCCTCCTGAAAGAAAATGCGTATGGTATACCATTCACCGTGCAGTTTGATCTTCCCGTCAGCGCAGGTGCCGTAGTCGGAGGGCAAAGAATAGTCTGTAATTTCGGCATAGGTGGTGACAGTTTTCCCATCGAAATATCGGAGTTCCTCAAGGACGCGGACATCATAGCTGTAATTATACAAACAGCCGATCCCAAGTCCCAGTAAAACAACAGCCGCAATGGGGATGCGGATCTTTTTGAAAAGTTGAAAAGCAAGTCCGCAGAGCAGCGAAAAAATACCAAGGTAAAGCAGTAACGAAAGTGAAACAATATACGCAAATAAAATTGCAGCAATAGTAAATCCTATTGAAAACCACATTAATTTGCGCATACTGTCCCCCTCTTTCTATAACGAACGCCGCCCAGCCGGCGGCGTTCGTTTGAAAATCAATTAAATTTTAGAAGCAACGAAGCCATCAACCTGTGCCAGTGCGTCGTCCAGCTTTAACAAATCCTTGCCGCCGCCCATTGCAGAATCAGGCTTACCGCCGCCGCTGCCGCCACAGGTGGCGCAAACCAGCTTCACCAGATCGCCGGCTTTAATACCCTTGGCTACAGCGTCCTTGCCGCATACAGCCAAGAAAGTAATTTTACCGTCAACAACAGTAGACAGCACAGCCACAATGTTGGAAGCCTTGTCACGCAGGGTATCACCCATCTGCCGCAGTTTTCCTGCATCAGCACCGGGCACATTAGCGGTCAGAATCTTGAGTCCGCCCATATCGTGAGCACCTACCAGGAAGCGATCAACTTCACCGGCAGTCTGCTTCGCAGCAAAAGATTCAATGGTCTTTTTCAGTGCCTTAATCTCTTCGACCTGACTTTCAAGCTTGGCAGCCAGCTCTGCAGGCTTGGTTTTCAGAACCGCACAGGCATCGTAAACTCTCTTACGTGCCAATTCCATTTCTGCCAGACACTCTTTGCCGGTGATTGCTTCAATACGACGCACACCGGAAGCAACAGAGTATTCGCTTTCGATGCGGAACGGTCCAACCTTTGCGGTATTATCCAAATGTGTACCACCGCAGAGCTCGATAGAATAACCACCCATATTGACCACACGGACGGTATCACCGTACTTTTCACTAAACAGTGCCATTGCGCCCATAGCCTTTGCTTCATCAATGGGCATTTCTTTTACAGAAACAGGATAACCCTCCAAAACGGCAGACTGAACACAAGCGTCAATTTTGGCCATTTCCTCAGCTGTAACAGCGGAATAGTGAGAGAAGTCAAAGCGAAGACGGTCAGGCTCTACCAAAGAGCCGGCCTGATGCACGTGGTCACCCAAAATGCTCTTGAGTGCCTTTTGCAGCAAGTGGGTTGCAGAGTGGGCACGCATAACAGCTTTTCTGCGCTCCACATCAATGGATGCAAGCACAACATCATCAACCTTCAGAGTACCGCCAACCATTTCACCGGTGTGCAGATATTTTCCGCCCTTATCTTTCTGAACGTCGGTAACTTTAAAACGGCTGTCACCGAACAGCAGAACACCGTGATCTGCGCATTGGCCGCCCATTTCAGCATAGAACGGTGTTTTATCCAGTACAACAATACCCTTTTCACCGCCGGTAATAGAGCCTGTTACCTCTTCTCCTACGCAGACAGCAACGATTTTAGCCTGACAGTTGAACTGATCGTAGCCCACAAACTGGGTAGCAGGGACATCGGAGCCAAAATCAATACCGGTCCAACCCAAATCGCCCATTTTTTTACGGTCTTCACGGGCACGATTGCGCTGCTCTTCACGGCAGGAAACATATTTTTCCATATCTACAGTCATTCCCTCGTCTTCCAGCATTTCTGCAGTCAGGTCGATGGGAAAACCGTAGGTATCGGAAAGCAAGAACGCATCCTCACCGGAAAATACAGTTAAATTCTTTTCCTTGTGGGCAGTAAGCTTTTCGCCAAAAATGCGCATACCCACATCAATGGTACGTGCAAAGTTCTCTTCCTCATTCTTCACCACACGGATGATGTGCTCTGCACGTTCACGCAAGTAGGTGTAGTGGCTTTCGTTTTCCTTAATGACGGTGGAAACGACTTCAAACAAGAAAGGCTTGTTCACGCCCAAAAGCTTACCGTGGCGTGCGGCGCGGCGAAGCAAACGGCGCAGAACATAACCGCGACCTTCATTGGTAGGCTGAACGCCGTCGGCAATCATAAAGGTGGATGCACGGATATGATCGGTGATCACACGCAGAGAAACGTCCGTTTTAACGCTTTGACCATAGGAAGCACCGGTAATTGCGGTAACGTGGTTTGTAATGTTCATTACTGTATCCACATCAAACAAACTGTTTACATCCTGACAAACAACCGCCAGTCGCTCCAGACCCATACCGGTGTCAATGTTCTTTTGAGAAAGCTCGGTATAGTTGCCGTTGCCATCGTTATCGAACTGGGAGAACACGTTGTTCCATACTTCCATATAACGGTCGCAATCACAGCCTACGGTACAACCCGGTTTGCCGCAACCGTACTTTTCACCGCGGTCGTAATAAATCTCGGAGCAAGGACCGCAAGGACCGGCACCGTGTTCCCAGAAGTTGTCGGACTTGCCAAAGCGGAAAATATTTTCCGCAGGAATGCCAATATCCTTATTCCAAATTTCAAAAGCCTCATCATCATTTTCATAGATGGAGGGATACAGACGGTTCGGATCTAAGCCCACAACTTTTGTGAGGAACTCCCAGCTCCAGGCGATTGCTTCCTTTTTGAAATAGTCACCAAAAGAGAAGTTGCCCAGCATTTCAAAATAGGTGCCGTGGCGGGCGGTTTTGCCGATGTTCTCAATGTCACCGGTGCGGATGCATTTCTGACAGGTGCAAACACGGCGACGGGGCGGCTCAACTTCCCCCTTGAAGTAAGGCTTCATGGGTGCCATACCGGAATTGATCAGCAGCAAAGACTGATCGTTTTGAGGGATCAAGGAAAAGCTGGGCAGACGCAGGTGATTTTTGCTTTCAAAGAAGCTTAAAAACATCTCACGCAATTCGTTTACGCCATAGGGTTTTGGATTCATATTTTGTTACCTCCGAAGAAATGAATTTAAATAGATTTACAAAAAAATACAGCCGTCCCTATACATAGGGGCGACTAATCGCGGTACCACCCTAATTTACCGAGAAACGGCATCTTAGCTGCTCTATAACGGGAGCACCCGTCTTGGTCATCCCAAGCGGCTTGGAAGTGGCTGTGCATATATCCTGCAAGGGGCTTGCACCTGATCCCCTCTCGCTATGGCAGTATTTTATACACTATTTTCCGCATTGCCTTTGCATTTCTAAGATATTTTATCACAAAAGCGAAAATTGTCAACTGCAATTCATACTTTATTAAAATAAATAATAAAAAACAATTTTTACACTTTACTTTCTAAGACCGTTGCGCTATAATTAGACTGTTATTTTATATATACCATATGGTAAAGGTATATAGCGATTCAAGTGAAAGGAAGGATTTTCGTTATGAAAAAACTAACCACAGGCTTGATCGGTTTACTCTTAGCTCTGGTACTATGTGTATCTCTGCTTCCTGCTGCCGCACAAGCCGCTGACGCACCAAGTGTTACTACTTGGAACATTGCGCTGAAGGACAATATCGTTGTCAACTTCAATGTCAATGTACCGGATGTAGCGAACACAACCATTTCCGCTACTGTAAACGGTGCGGCTGTTGAAACCAGTCAATCCGTCAGCGGGAACACATGCACAGTCAGTGTTCCTCTTGCGGCCGCTCAATTAAGCGACAGTGTTAAACTGCTCTATAATGTAAACGGCACGCAGTCCGAAAGTCGGGAATATACCGTTGCTGAATATGCAAGCTACATTCTGAACGGTAACTTTGATGTTGCTGTAAAGCAGATCACAAATCAGCTGCTTCATTACGGTGCTGCTGCGCAGAACTACTTTAACTACAACACCGGTGCTTTGGCAAATGCAGGCGTTGAAAACATTTATGCCGACATTACTATGCCCACCGATGTACCCGCCGTATCTGTTACCGACAATTTGGATAAGGTAACTTATATCGGTACTTCTCTGGTCTTCCGTTCTCAGGTTTACACCCGGTTCTATTTTAAAATGGACGACCGGAATACCGAGATCAACAATTACACCGTCACCATCAACGGCCAGGACTGCCTCTACGGCAAGTTTTATGATCCTCAAGGACGGTTTAATTACTTTGCCGATTCCCCCGGAATCACCCCCAACAATTACGATCAGCAACTGAAAGTTGTGATCACCAACACAGTTGACAACTCCACGATGACCGTTTCCTACAGCCCGCTGAACTACATTGTGAACAAATCCTCCAGCAGCACTGCCAATCTGCCGGAGCTGATGAAAGCCATGTACGGCTACCACGTGGAGTCCTGCGAGTATATGAATTACGAGAATGCCGCAGCCACAACCTTCGGCAGCGCAACCGGCTATGGTCAGAATGGCATCGCGTATGACGGCAGCTCCAATGTGGATCTGATCTTTGCCTTGGCAAATACCAACAGCGCTCCTGAAGAAAAGGACTACTATCCCCAGTCCGCCAACTGCATCATGCTGAAGCGTGGCGACAGTGATCCGATTCCTGTGGCAGATATTGAAAAACCGGTCATTCGAAAGCGTTCTGCAGATGCCTATCACATCTATGCTCAGAACCTGACTGTCGAACTGCAGAACCAGGACGTTCTGATCGTAGCGGGCAACTTCTCCGACGATCGAGATGATATATATAAAGTAGATTGTAAAACGGTGAAAATTGCCACAGCCTATGTCTATGTGGATCTGTCCTATGAAAAAGCTGCTACGATTACCAGTGCAGAGCCTGTGTTGTGGCAGACGATCGATGTGGGTCCTTTCTACAACCACACCAACACCAATATTTACGACGGTACTAATGCTAAGCCTTACCGATATATGGCAGCAGTTGAGAATAATATGCCTTACGACGGCGGTTTGGATAGTCCAAACTATAAAGCAACAGAAAGTGCGTCCTTGACCCTTGTTCAGAACGGTGTGCCTATGGAGCTAAGTACCGAAGACCTGGGGATCAAGAAATACGATGCAACCGGATACTACATTGAACACGGCGTTTACGATACCACCACCCTGCAAAACGGTGACTATTTCATATTGAAGGGCACATTCAGGTGCGAAGAGAAACGGATCGATATAAATGTTGCAGAAACCTATATTTACAGGCACTCCGACTGCTTCGTCTTCATTTCCGAAACACTGCCCACCACGATCAACGCCGGCGAAATGAAGTCCCATGGCAACAGCCACGCCGCAACAGGCATCTACTTTAAGATGGCAAACAACGAAGCACCCTATAGCGACTGGAGCATCGAATACTCGCAGACCAGTGCAGATAACCTCAAGCTGATTCGCAATGGTGAAGAAATCAGTATTGGATTAGGTGGCAGGCCTTTGATCGTCAAATACGGTGAAGAAGACTACTTCCTGAAGCTGGAAAAGTGGAGTATTGGCGATATTTACGGTATAAACGGCGGTTCCGCACCCATCACCACCGACGACATTCTGATCATTGAAGGCGACTTTGCGTATGCGGCTCAAGGTACAGGTGTAATCCTAAATGTCACAAAGAGCTATATCTACTATGACGGCGGTAAATGGGTCTGCTCTGCAGCAGCACCGAAAGTTGTGGATGTGGTTCATTTAGAAAGTCACCCCACCAACGGCTGGAACTCCACCAGTTCTGATGGCGACGGTGGTATGTACTTCACCGCGAAAGAAAACACTGCTCCCTACGACGGCGAATGGCGTCTGCGGTATACACCTACCAGCATTGATGCGATCAAGCTGATCCGGAACGGCGTTGAAACCAGCATTGCCAATACGGATGCGGAAACGATCGTAAAGTACGGCGAAGCCAAATACCATTTGGAGTTCTGGCCTTTTGCCAATGCAAAGCCGATGCTGCCAGGCGACATTCTCATTATCGACGGATGGTTCTACAATAAGGCAAACAATATCTACATTGATGTGGAAAAGACCTACTTTACCCTGTTTGCAGACGGAACAATCGCCTGCACGAAGGTAATGCCTGTTTCTCACACAGTTATCCTGAATGCTGACGACGGTACTGGCTCCACAACATCCCTCAGCACCACCACCGGTGGCAAGGTCACTCTGCCCACGCCGACCCGTACACACTATACGTTCAACGGCTGGTCTGACGGCACCAACACCTACGCAGGCGGCGCAAGCTACACTGTGAACGGTGACGTAACGCTCACTGCTTTGTGGACAATCAACCAGTACACCGTTAGCTACAACCATAACGGCGGCGACGGCTCCACTGCTTCTGAAACAGTTATCGCAGGCACAGAAATCACACTGCCCGCAGCACCGACCCGTACACACTATACGTTCAACGGCTGGTCTGATGGCACAACTACTTATCAGGCCGATCAAGGCTACACCGTAAACGGTAATGTGACCCTCACTGCTCAGTGGACGCCGATTGTGTACACCGTGACTTATGACTATAACGGCGGCAGCGGATCCCCCGCTTCTGCAACCGGCACCGTCGTCACAGCAGTCACACTGCCCACACCTGCTACACGTAGCGGTTACAGATTCAACGGATGGTTTACTGCTGCTTCCGGCGGTACTAAGATCGGCGATGCCAACGCAAGCTACGCGCCCACAGGAGATGTAACGCTGCACGCACAGTGGATTGCACAATATACTGTGACATACGACATTAACGGTGGTAACAGCACGACTCCCTCTTCTCAGACTGTGGATGCTGGACAATCAATCAATCTGCCTGCTGCACCCACTCATAAGTCAAAAAGCTTTAAAGGTTGGTACGACAAATCTTCCGGTGGTAATAGGCTCGGCGGCGCCAACGATCCTTACACCCCCACAGCAAGCATAAAAATTTATGCCCAATGGGAGAGCTGTCTTGCAGAGGGTACGCTAATTACGATGGCGGACGGCACCTTAAAGGCAATAGAGGATATCGTTGTTGGCGACGAAGTACTGACCTGGAACTTTATTAACGGTACCTACGAGATCGTTCCTGTTTCTCTTGCTTTGGATGACGGAGCTGCCGAATACACGATTCTTACATTAAGCTTCGATGATGGCGCTGCACTTCGCATCATTGATGAACACGGTATTTTTGATGCTGACCTTAATGAATATGCATACATCAACGCAAAGAATGTAAGCGAATACATTGGTCATACATTTGTAAAACTAAATGCGGACGGCTCTGTTGCCACCACCAAGCTTACCGGTTACAGCCTTTCCACCGAAGTAATCGGATGCTACACACTGCAGACTGCATTTAATGTCAACTGCGTTGCCGAGGGTCTGCTTACTCAGACACCTCCCCTGTGTGAAGGCTACTTTGATTATTTCGAAATGGGCGACTTCATGCAGTACGACCAAGAGCAGATGCAGGCTGATATTGAAACCTACGGTCTGTACACCTACGAAGACTTCCAGGATTATCTGACCTATGATGCATTTATCGCATTCAACGGTCCGTACCTGAAGGTTGCCGTTGGTAAGGGTTACTTCACCTTCGAATATCTGATCGAACAAATCAAGGCTTTCGGAATTGGTATTGAGTAATCCATAACATCATACACCGCAAAACGGTCCGGTCGATTTCGACCGGACCGTTCCTCAATCTATAATTGTCGGGGACGGGTAGCCCGTCCCGATGCGTCGCACATTTTGATACCAATTCGTAGGGGCTGGCGCCTCGACAGCCCGTTGCGCCATTTTGTTGGATAAATTGAGGGTGATGTAAGTATCGGCCCCTACGAGGTCTTAGAATAGGTGAATACGAACATGGGGAAGCGGATTGCCACGGGCGCATAAGCGCCCTCGCAATGACACACGTTTGCAGGACGTACATACCAATTCAATTATGTAGGGGTCGATGCCCTCATCGCCCCATTGCGACGGGTTACAACGGGCCAATGTGGGCATCGGCCCCTACAGTAAAATACGTGCCGATTCAAATTTGTAGGGACAGGCGTCCTCGACTGTCCGTTGTTCAATTTCACCCCATTTCTTTGCGGGGCGTTGCGGGACGATGTGGGCATCGTCCCCTACGAGCTTTTTCCGGAGTGGTGCAACATTTGCGGCCAC
>JAFTVV010000027.1 GCA_017465625.1 Oscillospiraceae bacterium
GATGATATCCGCCCCTACGGTCAATATATCACGTTTTCATATTCAATCGTAGGGGGCGGCGCCTCGACGCCCCGCAAAAACTTTCCACTTTCCACTTTCCACTTTCATCTTTCAACTGTCAATTGTCAATCGTCAATTGAAAACCGTTCGTCCGAAGGAATGGTCATTGCGAGCCGCTTAAAAAGCGGCGTGGCAATCCGTTTTCCCATATCTGCATCCACCTTCCGTAAGGACTCGTAGGGGCGGATCTCATCCGCCCGCCGTTTCCCGGTTGCGAAACGGATATGATAAAAAATAAAGAATAAATAAGAAAGAATAAAAGCGGTGTCGGCAAAGCCGACGGATTAAAATAAATCGGGCGGATGATATCCGCCCCTACGGCAGTATATGAACCGTTTTTAATTTGTAGGGGCAGGTTTTCATCCCCTGCTGAAAGCAAGGGAAGATGTTATGTCAACCGTGTTGGTTACCGGCGGCAGCAGAGGCATTGGTGCTGCCACTGTAGAATTATTTGCCGCCAGAGGGGACAAGGTGTACTTTCTTTACGAAAAGGAACACGAATCTGCCGCTTTGGTACAGGCCAAAACCGGTGCAACCCCCATTTGCTGTGACGTTTCCGACGGCAATGCGGTGCACGCCGCCGCGGAGCAAATCGGTCCGATTGATGTGCTGGTCTGCAATGCAGGCATCAGCATCACCGGTCTGATTCAGGACCTGCCTGCGGAGCAGTGGGACAGGCTTTTTGATGTGAATGTTAAAGGCATTTATCACTGCGTGCAGGCCTTTTTGCCCGGATTTTTGCAGATGCAGTCCGGCAGTATTGTGACGGTCAGCTCTATGTGGGGGCAAGTGGGTGCATCCTGTGAGGTGGCGTATTCTGCCACCAAGGGTGCGGTGATTGCCATGACCAAGGCACTGGCACAGGAGCTGGGGCCCAGCGGTATTCGGGTCAACTGTGTGGCACCCGGTGTGATTTGCACCGATATGTGCGCAAATGTCAGCCCTGAAATTTTGGAAGAACTGCGTCAGGAAACACCTGTTGGAAGGCTGGGCACTGCAGCAGACGTTGCACAGACCATCCTGCATTTGGCAGATGCGAAATTCATCACCGGTCAGGTGATCGGTGTCAACGGTGGACTGGTTATTTAATTTATAATACGGAGGAAAAACAATGAAAATTTCAATCGCTTGCGACCACGGCGCACTGGATTTAAAAAACGTTATGGTTGCCCATTTGGAAAAGAACGGCCATCAGGTGGTGGATTTCGGTACGCACACCTTAGACAGCTGTGACTATCCCGACTACGCCTCGAAAGCCGCTTATGCAGTGGCAAACGGGGAATGTGAAAGAGGCATTGTGCTGTGCACCACCGGCATCGGCATGTCCATCACTGCCAACAAGATCAAAGGCATCCGCTGTGCACTGCTCAGCGACGTGATGTCTGCCCGTATGACCAGAGAGCACAACGACACCAATATGATGGCATTGGGTGCAGGTGTGGTTGGTCAGATGCTGGCACTGGAAATTGCAGACACCTGGCTGAATACCCCCTTCTCCCAAGGTCCGCGCCATCAGCGCCGCATCGACAAATTGATGGCATTGGAAGACTAATAAACAAAAAAATCTCCCGAAAAAAATTCGGGAGATTTTTTTGCAGCGATATAAATCCCTTGCGGGATTTTCGATATGCCGCTTTGCGGCGCGATATGTGCTGATGCACGCGATATGCCTGCGGGCGTGAGAGGATTTATATTATATCGCATGGCGAAGCCATATATCGCATTTGACGCAAGACAAATATATCGCGTTTTGCAATGCAAAACATATCGCAAAGCTGATTTGCGTGTTAACCGCAGTCACCTCAGGAGAAGTGACCCTACATAATTCGTTGGGCACGCTTTTTTGTAGCGATATAAATCCCTGACGGGATTTTCGATATGCCGCTTTGCGGCGCGATATGTGCTGATGCACGCGATATGCCTGCGGGCGTGAGGGGCTTTATTCCTGCGTTTTTTCTTTCAGTTTTTTGTTCATTTTCTTACTGGCAGATTTTACGGAAAAGTACACAATACCCCAAATAATCAGGTAAATCCCAGTGAAAACAGCGGTAAAAATCGCAATAACCTCCACCTGAAATTCCAGCCACGCATTTACAAGATAACAGACCGTATAGCTGCAGTACAGCGTCAAAAAGTGATATAACAGGGATTTCATCGTCGGCCATTCTGTGATTTGATTGAACACACTTGCACCGGCCTGCACAAATGCCAGCAGGTAGGTGGACAGAATCCCCAAAAAGATCTCACTGCCGGTGGGCGCAAAATCCGTATATTGATTATCCAGCGCCAGATAGATCAGCCCCAAAATCATCGGGCCGAAGCCGCCAAACATCAGTCCTCTGCGCAGAAAAATTTTCCCGTACGTTTTTTTCATACCAACCCCAGCCTTTCTTTTAACCGCTGAATATTGCGACGGGAGACGTATTCAATATGTCCGTTTTTGAATACCACCTTGATGGTGCCGCCGATGGTGCTGTCAAACTTACGAATCATTTTCAGGTTGGCAATGGCAGACTGATTGATTTTAATGAAGCTGCTGCCCAAAAGGGCCTCCACCTGATAAAGACGAAGTTTGAGTTGATAACGCTGGGTATCGGTCAGGGCGAATACCTTGTTGTCCTCTACGATAAAACAGCAGACCTCGTCTTCTCCCAAAATCCGAAACTCCGTACCCTTGTAGCCGATGAGCTGGGGGGTAGTTTCCTGCAAAAGGGCTTCCAGCTTTTCAATCAGCTCCGTTTTTTCCCGGGCATAGATCAAAACCTCTTCTTCTCGGTTCGGATCAATGGTGATGGTGTACTTCATACGTATCCCTTCCTTTGGGATTATTGTACGGTGGGGATGTGCGGATGTCAAGAAACAGGGTGTATTTGGTAGAAATTCCCCTTTATTCTTCCGTTTTTTTCTTTTCTTTTGCTTTTTTCTTTTTCGTAATGGCGGTGCCGATCAGGCCGGAAATTCCGCCCACAGCGGCACCGATAACGGTGCTCTTCAAGATGGTAGATCCGGAATCGGAATCCCCCTCATCGGTATCCTTCAGGGTGAAGCGCACACTGTCCACAATGGAATAGATGTGCTCATACTCATCCTCGGAAAAAGGCGTGGGAGACTGAAAGGTCAGTATATAGCTTTCTTTATTTACCACAGTGTAAAATTCACACAGATACATCGCATGTTCCAAGCTTACGGTATCCGTATAATCCACTAATATAAAGGTATATCCGCTGTCATAGACGCGGTAGTCCATCTGCAGACGCTCAGCAAATTCCTCCACTTCCTCACTGTCGCACTCGGAAAGGTTGGCAAATTTTGTCAGAATGGATTTTTTCCGCACAAACAGCTCGATATAATCCCCTTCGTCCAAAAACACGGTGGCATCCAAATAGAGCCAATTTTCCTCAAAAAGCTCCTGCATATACGCAGTGGTAATGCCCAGTTCGTCCAGCTTCGGATTGTTTTCAATGTTATCTCGGGTAAAGACGTACCAGATGCTGTCGTCAATATCCAAAAAGATATCCGAACCGCTGATGGTATAGGTTTTTCCGTGGGCGCAGATTACCGTTGAGCCGCACAGCAGCAGTGCCAAAAATAAACAAGTCAGTCTTTTCATTTCAAATTCTCCGTTTTATTATACTATGGTCTGATCCGGATGCAGGCCGTATTTTTTGTTCATTTTCTTCAGAAGGTTGCCGGCTTTCAGCCTTGCAGACAGCTGCAGACCCAGTTCGCCCACCAGAATGCCTGCAGGAATATCCAAAAACAGATGCTGACGCACCATTACAACCGAGGCAAATACCGCCAGTGCTGCTACAAAAGAGCCGATTTTCCAGCCGATTTTCAGGTGCTTGCACTTTAAAAAGCCACGGCAGATGATCCAGTTTTCCAAACAGTGCAAAGAGGGAAACAAATTGTCGGGCGTGTCCAGTTTGTAGATCAGGCGGGTCAATTGAGAGAAAATGTCGCTTCCGGTGACCTCTGCCCGTACCATGGTGGTGGGCACAGCCAGAAAAATAACGGTGGCAAATAGCTTGGCGATCACGTGGGCAGACATGATCTCATAGCAAAGATCGGCCGATTCGTGGGAAATCATAATCGTGCCGACGGCCCAGATTACATAGGAGAAGATGTACACCACGATCATTGCAGGCACAAAAGGGATTTTGCTGTCCAGGGGGATGGACAGGTCGTAATGATGCCAATTGGTGTTAAATAGTCTTGTAAGGTAAAAACAAACGCCCAGCATTATAAACCACAAAGCAAAGGGAATATATGCATATTTGGGAATCAGCCTGCGCATAGTAAGTTCCTCCGATGTCGAATAGTGTCGATTTGCTTATATTGTACTCCTTTTTACAGACATTGGCAACAGAAACTTGACTATTTGACCCAATGGGATTAAAATGTGCAAAGAACAAAAAATGTTTGGAGAATATTTTATGGCAAAATACAGTAAAAAACGGGCATTTAGTCCCGTGGCGTTGATCATTCTGATTTTGGGTGTGGCACTGCTGGCGGTGATTTTACTTTTGGTGCAAAAGGGCAAAACGCCTGATGCTGAACCGACTGTTCCTGGTACAACACAGGGCGTGGTAATTCCGGCAACCACAGAGCCGGTGACTACAGAGCCCATCACCACGATCCCCCCGACCACTGTGCCTGAAACCACCGTTCCTGAAACCACAGAGCCGGAAACTACTGAACCGGAAACCACCGAGCCGGCAACCACCGAACCGGAAATCACGGTGACCCTTGGGGAAAGCATTGCTTTTGAAGCCCGTGTGCGGTTGGGTACGGACTGCAATTACTCTTCCACGCTGGTTTATGACGCCTGTAAATCGGTGGGACTGAACGTACCCTATTCGGTGAATGAACTGGCGGTGACCGGTGTGGAGGTTTCTGCGGAGGAACTGCTCCCCGGTGACGTGCTGTTCTTCGGCTATGACGAAAACGACACTGCACCCCAATACTGCGGCATCTACAGCGGAGACGGAAGATTTATCTACTACAGCGGCTCCAAATCCACGGTCATTGAAACAACACTCAACGACTATTACAGAAGCTGTATGGTTACCGCCCGCCGCTTTGCGTAAAACGCAATGTAAAATGCATAATGCATCATTTTACGGGACGGGAAACCCGTCCCCTACGAAACATAATCGGTATATGCAATGTTGTACGGGAGGCGTTTCGCCTCCCGTAATTATTTTAATCCGTCGGCTCTGCCGACACATCATCTCTTATCTATTATCTAATTTTCCTCTGTCGTAACCGAAAAAACAGCGGGCGGATGATATCCGCCTCTACAGTCTTTATGGAAGATTTCCTGTTTCGTCGTAGGGGCTTATCGCCCACGACAGCCCGTTGTACAATTTCAGATTATACCCGTTATATTTCGCTAATTTTTTGAAATAGACTCTTTACGAATCGGGAAAAATGGTATACAATATAAGGTACAACTATAGTGGAGGGGTGTGGCCTGATGTATTGCATAAAATGCGGACGAGAAACCAATAGCGAACGGGTATTTTGCGAAGAATGCCTGCAGTCTATGGAGCAGTATCCTGTGAAGCCGGGCACCCCTGTACACCTGCCGAAAAAGTCACTGCCGCCTCAGGATAAAAAGGGCACTCGCAAAAAGAAGCCGCCTAAGCCGGAAGAGCAAATTGCGGCTTTAAAGATCAAAGTGAAGCATCAGCGGCGCTTGATTCTTCTGCTGATTGCAGCTTTGCTGGTGGCATCCTGGTTTTTATTTGCATCCACCATTCAAAACTATCTGTCGAAGGATGACGAAACCCAGCCGATGACCACCGTGCCGACCACAACCGTGCCGATGACCACTGCACCGGCAACGACCGTTCCGGATACCTCTGCTGTCCCGGATGTTTCTGAGCCGGATCTTCCGGAATAACGAATGTTTCACGTGAAACATTCAGTCAATCAAAAACAGGCTTTGGCCGCTGTGCTCATTTGTCCCCTATAAATTAGAAACGGCGCGTATTTTTTGCCGTAGGGGCGGATATCATCCGCCCGCCGTTTTCTATTCACGAAATTGAAAAACCATATAATAGAAACAGGTTGTTTCACGTGAAACAATCTATTAAACATAAAGGAGAAAGACTGTGGGTAAAATAATTGCCGTAGTCAACCAAAAAGGCGGCGTGGGTAAAACCACAACCGCTGTAAACCTGACGGCCGCCTTGACCGAACGGGGCAAAAAGGTGTTGCTTTGCGACTTCGACCCTCAGGCCAACGCCACCTCCGGTTTAGGCCTGAATAAAAGAAAAGTAGAAAATTCCGTCTATGACGTAGTGGTTAACGGTGTAAACCCGAAGAATGCCATTGTACCCACAAAGTTTGGAGATGTACTGCCAGCTACTGCAGATCTGGCAGGTGCGGCGGTGGAGCTGATCACCATGCCCGAGCCCAGCCATCAGCTGAAAAAGGCACTGGATCAGGTAAAAGACCAATACGATATGATTTTTATTGACTGTCCGCCCTCTTTGGAGATGCTGACCCTGAACGGATTGGCTGCCGCGGATGGCATTTTAGTGCCTGTGCAGTGCGAATACTACGCACTGGAGGGTCTGACCGACTTGATGAACACCTTGCGGATGGTGAAAAAGCGCATCAATCCCCGTTTGGAGATTTTTGGCGTAGCGCTGACCATGTTTGACGGACGCACCAACTTCTCCACCCAGGTGGCACAGGAAGTTCGGAAATATTTCCCGGGAAAAGTATATGCCACGGCAGTACCCCGTAACGTGCGCTTGGCAGAAGCACCCAGCCACGGCCTGCCTGTAGGTGCTTACGACAAGCACAGCAAGGGCGCAGTTGCCTACAATGCAATTGCCGACGAAATACTCAAAAAGCTTTAATTTCATAAGGTAAGGTGATTTTATGGCGAAAAGCAAAGGCCTTGGCAAGGGTTTAGGCGCTTTGATGGGTGATTTTTTAGAGGAAACGCCTAAAGAGAAAAGTCCCTATCAGCTTCTGCCGGTCTACAAAATAGAGCCCAACCCCAACCAGCCCCGTCGGGACTTCGACGAAGAAGAACTGCAGGCGTTGGCAGATTCCATTGAACATCACGGCATTGTGCAGCCTTTGACGGTGCGGCAGCTGCCCAGCGGTTATTATCAGATTATCGCAGGTGAGCGTCGTTGGCGTGCCGCGCGGCTGGCGAATTTAACGGAAGTGCCTGCTGTGATTATGGAAGCGGACGACAAAAAGGTGATGGAGCTTGCTCTGATTGAAAATCTGCAGCGGCAAGACCTGAATCCCGTGGAAGAAGCCTATGGATTCCGGGATTTAATGGAAGAATTCGGTATGACGCAGGAAGAGACCGCAGAACGGGTGGGAAAATCCCGTCCGGCAGTGGCAAATGCGCTGCGTCTGCTGAATTTGCCCATCAAGGTGCTGGATATGGTGCGCAGCGGCACCCTCAGTGCCGGTCACGCCAGAGCAGTATTGATGCTTAAAACAGAAAAGGAGCAGTGCGATGCCGCCCAAAAGATCGGTGCGCTGGGACTTTCTGTGCGTCAGGCAGAACTGCTGTGTAAAAATGCAATGAAAAAGGAAAAACCTGCCCCCAAGGTTACATTGGCGGTGGATTACGTTGCCGAATGTGAGAAAAACCTGTCCAAGCATTTGGGACGGGGCGTGAAAATCATCAACGGCAAGCGCAAGGGCAAGTTTGAATTGGAATTTTACGGACAGGACGATCTGCAAAACCTGCTGGATGCCCTGCTGACATTGAAAAAGTAAGGAGAAATACTAAAAATGTTAGACATTAAGAGAATCAAAGAAAATCCCCAGGCGGTTAAAGACGGTCTGCGGGCCAAGGAAGTGGACTGCGATGCAGCCATCGACAAGATTTTGGAGCTGGACGGGGTTATTCGTGGACTGAAAACCACCACTGAAACCCAAACTGCCCAAAAGAACAAGCTGAGCAAGGAAAACGGCAAGCTGTTCGGTCAGAAGAAGGGCGCTGAGAAGCGTGGAGAGGATACCTCTGCACTGGACGCCCAGATTGCCCAAAACTCTGCTGAGAGTGTGGCACTGGATCGCGCCATTGAAGAAGAGGCACAGCAGCTGAAGGATCTGCAGGTGGAATTCCGCACCCTGATGCTGAGCCTGCCCAACCTGCCCGACAGCGATTTGCTCCCCGGCGGCAAGGAAAACAACGAGCCGCTGCGCTATATCGGTGAGAAACCCCAGTTTGATTTTGAGCCCAAGCACCACGTGGATTTGTGCACCAATCTGGGTCTGATCGACTACGAACGGGGTGTAAAGCTGGCAGGTGCAGGCAACTGGATGTACACCGGTATGGGCGCACGTCTGGAATGGGCACTGCTGAACTACTTTGTGGATACCCACATTGCGGACGGCTACGATTTTATTCTGCCTCCCCACATGCTGGAGTACCAGTGCGGTGAAACTGCCGGTCAGTTCCCCAAGTTTGCCGATGAGGTCTACAAGATTGCAAACCCCACCGACGACCGTACCCACTATATGCTGCCCACTGCAGAAGCCGCACTTTGCAGCATTTACCGGGACGAAATTCTGACCGAGGCCGATCTGCCCAAGAAGCTGTTTGCTTATACCCCCTGCTTCCGCCGTGAGGCAGGCTCTCACCGTGCTGATGAGCGCGGTATGGTTCGCGGCCACCAATTTAATAAGGTGGAGATGTTCCAGTTCTGCAAGCCTGAGGATTCCGATGCCGCATTTGACGAGCTGGTGACCAAGGCGGAGAAGCTGGTGGAGGGCTTAGGCTTCCACTTCCGTACCGTGAAGCTGGCTGCCGGTGACTGCTCCGCTTCTATGGCACGCACCTATGATATTGAAATCCTGATTCCCTCTATGGACGGCTACAAGGAGGTTTCCTCTGTATCCAACGCCAGAGATTATCAGGCACGTCGCGGCAACATCCGTTTCCGTCGCGAAGAGACCGGCAAACCTGAATTTGTGCACACCCTGAACGGCTCCGGTCTGGCCACCTCCCGTATTTTCCCCGCTTTGGTAGAACAAAACCAGCGTGCTGACGGCTCGATCGTCGTACCGGAATGTCTGCGCAAGTATCTGGGCGGGTTGGAAGTAATTGAAAAGAAGTAAAATTTAATTTAGAAAGGAACGCTTACCATGTCTAAGAAAAACAGAATCAAGAAGCCCTCCTGGTGGGAAGAATTCAAGACCTTTGCGGTAAAGGGCAACGCAATGGCGCTGGCTGTTGGTACCATTATCGGCGGTGCATTCTCCACCATCACCAAGAGCCTGACCAACGACATCATTATGCCCATCGTCAACATCTTCATGGGTGGCGCAGACTTCACACAGGCAAAGATCGCTCTGCCCCGTATGCCCTGGGTTGACCCCACCTACGAAACCGTTGTGGGCGCAGACGGCACAGAGATCGTGCAGGAAGTGAAGAACTACCTGACCTACGGCAACCTGATCTCCGCCATCATCAACTTCCTGATTTTGGCACTGGTGGTATTCTTCCTGGTAAAGGGTCTGAACAAGCTGGCCGAGTCCGCCAAGAAGAAGGAAGAAGAAGCAGCCGCCGCAGAGCCCGCTCCCGAGCCCGCACCTCCTGCACCCAGCAACGAAGAAGTACTGCTTGCTGAGATCCGCGACCTGCTGAAGAACAAATAAAAGTGTTATGTAAACCAAACAACTGCACATAGAGGAAGGAATACGTATATGTTCAAGATTGTACACAAAAGAGAGCTCAACTCCAACGTCACCCTGATGGAAATTGAAGCTCCCTTTGTTGCCCGTAAGGCAAAAGCCGGTCAATTCATCATTTTCCGCATTGACGAAAAGGGCGAGCGTGTGCCCCTGACCATTGCCGGCTACGACCGTGAAAAGGGCACTGTAACCATTATTTTCCAAAAGGTCGGCTTTGCCACCATCGCTTTGGGCGCACTGAACGAGGGCGACTACATTCAGGATTTTGTAGGTCCTTTGGGCAAGCCCACCGAGGTGGAAGGTAAGAAGAAGGTCTGTGTGGTAGGCGGCGGCGTAGGCTGTGCCATCGCACTGCCCTCTGCCAAGGCTTTTAAGGAAGCAGGCGCAGAAGTAACCGTTATTGTTGGCTTCCGCAGCAAGGACATCGTCATTTTGGAGGATGAGTTCAAGGCCTGTGCCGACAACCTGATCCTGATGACCGACGATGGCTCTTACGGCCGTCACGGCTTGGTGACCCAGCCTCTGCAGGAGCTGCTGGAATCCGGCGTACAGTTTGACGAAGTGCTGGCCATCGGTCCTGTGCCTATGATGAAGTTTGTCTGCAAGACCACCGAGCCTTTCGGCACACATACCATGGTATCCCTGAACCCCATTATGGTGGACGGTACCGGTATGTGCGGCGGCTGTCGTGTGACTGTTGGCGGCGAGACCAAGTTTGCTTGCGTGGACGGTCCTGAATTTGACGGTCATCAGGTGGACTTTGCCGAGCTGATGAACCGCAACAGCCTGTACCGCACCCGTGAAGCGGAAGTGACCAATAACCACGCCTGCCGCATTGATGCAATGGGCAAGCAGCTGATCAAGTAAGGAGGAACTGAAAATGGCAAATATGACTTTGGTAAAGACCCCGATGCCTGAGCAGGATCCTCAGATTCGTGCCCGTAATTTCAAGGAAGTGGCACTGGGCTACACTGCCGAAATGGCCATTGAAGAGGCAAACCGCTGCCTGGGCTGTAAAAATCCCAAGTGCGTAGAGGGCTGTCCGGTCAATGTGCGTATTCCCGAATTTATCAAGAAGGTGCAAGAGGGCGACTTTAAGGCCGCTTACGAAATTGTCACCTCCACCAATGCACTGCCTGCACTTTCCGGACGTGTATGTCCCCAGGAGAGCCAGTGTGAGTGCAAATGTGTCCGCGGCATCAAGGGTGAGCCGGTGGCCATTGGCCGTCTGGAGCGCTTTGTTGCGGACTGGTACCGTGAAAATGTAAACGAAATGCCTGCAAAGACCCCCTCCAACGGTGTAAAGGTTGCAGTGGTTGGTTCCGGCCCTGCCGGTATGACTGCCGCCTCCGACCTGGCAAAGAAGGGCTATGCGGTGACCATGTTTGAAGCACTGCACACCGCAGGCGGCGTGCTGGTTTACGGCATCCCCGAATTCCGTCTGCCCAAGGCCATCGTTGCCAACGAGGTAGAGAAGCTGAAGGCTCAGGGCGTGGAAGTGATGACCAATATGGTCATCGGACGCGTTCTGACCATTGACGAGCTGTTCGAGATGGGCTATAAGGCTGTATTTGTAGGCTCCGGTGCAGGTCTTCCCATGTTTATGAATATCCCCGGCGAGAGCCTGAAGGGTGTTATGTCCGCCAACGAGTACCTGACCCGTACCAACCTGATGAAGGCTTATGATGAAAGCTACGATACCCCCATTGTGCAGTCCAAGGCTGTTGCAGTTGTAGGCGGCGGTAACGTGGCAATGGATGCCGCCCGTTGTGCAATGCGTCTGGGCGCAGAGCACGTTTACGTGGTATACCGTCGCGGTGAGGCAGAAATGCCTGCCCGTTTGGAGGAAAAGCACCACGCCAAGGAAGAGGGCATCGAATTTATGACCCTGTGCAATCCCACGGAAATTATCGGTGACGAGAATGGCCGTGCCTGCGGAATGAAGTGCATCCGTATGGAGCTGGGTGAGCCGGATGCTTCCGGCCGCCGCCGTCCCATCGAAGTGCCCGATTCCGAGTTTGTGATTGACGTGGATACGGTCATTATGTCCTTGGGCACCAGCCCCAACCCCCTGATTCGCTCCACCACTCCCGGTTTGGAGACCAACCGCAAGGG
Organism: Oscillospiraceae bacterium; assembly: GCA_017465625.1. Classification (GTDB taxonomy): domain Bacteria; phylum Bacillota; class Clostridia; order Oscillospirales; family Oscillospiraceae; genus Faecousia. The sequence continues at coordinate 11,860 of JAFTVV010000027.1, forward strand.
CTGTCTGATCGTCAACGAGAACGAAATGACCACCCGTGACGGTGTGTTTGCAGGCGGCGACGCTGTAACCGGTGCCGCAACCGTGATTTTGGCAATGGGCGCAGGCAAGAAGGGCGCTGAAGCCATCGACAAGTATCTGCAAGGCAAGTAAGCCACATATAAAAAACATCCACCGGATAACCGGTGGATGTTTTTTTAGTTGAAAGTTGAACGTATGTCATTGCGAGGGAGCGAATAGCGACCGTGGCAATCCGTACTCCAAAGGCTCCCTTGTGTAAAGGGTAAGCGAAGCGCAGTCGCGGTAGTGAATGACAGTCCGGTGGACTGTCAGAGCCGCGACCGGGCTCGCCTCAGCGAGCTGGCACGGCGAAGCCGTGACTGAGGGAGTGTTACGCGGTGCTTTGCACCGCTAAAAGAAGGATTCCCACGGCTGCTGCGCAGCCTCGGAATGACAAGGGACTTTCATATATTTCGTAATGATGAATTGGCTACGCCATGAATTGATGACA
>JAFTVV010000028.1 GCA_017465625.1 Oscillospiraceae bacterium
GAATTTCAAACGCCGCAGGCGTATTTCACATTGCAAAGCAATATTTCACCCACCCGCAAGGGTGGATTTAGTTGAAAACGACAGATTCCTGTCGGAATCTGTCGTTTTCTGGCGTTTTTGAACCTAATGTATATTTTTCCCTGGGTTATAGACGATGTCAAAACCCAAAAAGCATAGAGCCGCAACGGTTTTTCGGATTCCGAGCACTCTGAAAAGCGGCCATTTTTGTGTTTGAACGAAATGTATATAGCGTGCAGAAAGGTCGCATCCTATTTAGGGGTGTAATTATGCGCAGAATTACTGCATTAGCAATTGGAAACATCGTTCTGGGATTCATTATGCTGATAACAGCCACGGCGGCTGAATCCAAAAAAGAAATATCTGTGGATGCGGCGGAACAGGTCATCATAAACCTGTTGTACCAGCCCACCGCCGCGGCTGTTGCGGAGTATTACGCAGAACCCACACAGTTTTGGCATCCACAAATCCTTAGCGTTCAAAGAGTTGCAGACTCACGGAATTATGAAGTCGTCATACAGGTTGAGACCTTCCAAGGCCCGCATAACCCGCCATACGGACTGGAAACAATGACCTTCTATGTTGACCCTACAGGTCAGCCCCGGTTGGTTCGTTATGACCATAGGGATGCGTAAGAATCAGATTGTTTCCCAGAAATACTTATTCACTATTACTTGTTACTTTCAAAAATCGCCTGTAGGATTCAGTGAAGAGTGAATAGGTAATAGTGAAGAAGTAAAAATCGCCAATCTTCTGTCGAAGATCGGCGATTTTTGTCTATGGGCTACGAAAAAGATATTTTTGCTGTTTTTGCATATGAATTCGAACTCTTACATAACCGTTCGTTTTTAGTGAAATCGTTCGCTTACGCTCACGGTGAAATAATTTACTCCGTAAATTGTGAAATTTGATGCTATCGCATCAAGTGAAATTAAATCCACCCACTCGCCGTCGAGGCGAATTTCACACGCCGCAGGCGTATTTCACATTGCAAAGCAATATTTCACCCACCCGCAAGGGTGGATTTAGTTGAAAACGACAGATTCCTGTCGGAATCTGTCGTTTTCTGGCAGGGGCACTAGGACTTGAACCCAGAGCCTACGGTTTTGGAGACCGCCGCTCTACCAATTGAGCTATACCCCTATATATCATTGCGGATGGAAGCTTTAGTGGTGGGCCCTGAGGGACTCGAACCCCCGACCAAGCGGTTATGAGCCGCCAGCTCTAACCAACTGAGCTAAGGGCCCAAGGCTGCAGTTGCTACATTCCATCGCCAAAGCATTATATCATTCTCCATTCATTCTGTCAAGAATTTCTTTTATCTTTCTTTTTTATATTGCACAACCGCTGCAGTTTATGATAAAATACCCCTATCATGACTGCAAATTCATTGCGCAACATTCAGGAGCATTTTATGCGTATCTTATTCGATTCCAAAAAAACAATGTACAAAGAGCCTTTTGGCACCATCTCGGAGGGGCAAAGCTGTACCCTGCGCATCCACATCCCCGCAACCGTAGGTGCTACGCAGGTGCAATGTTTGCTCTACCCCGACCGGTGCAGTGTGCCTGTGGAGGTCGATCTCACCAAGCAGGAGCAACGGGGCGCTTACGATATTTACAGCGGCAGTTTCACCCTTGCCGCAGGTCTTTATTTTTACCATTTTGTGATTTTCAAAAAGGACGGTTCTTTCCGTCTGTTCAAACACGGTGACGATACCAATATGGAAGCCGGTGATAGCTGGCAGCTTACCTGCACCCCCAAGGAATTTCACGTGCCCGATTGGGCAAAGGGCGCGGTGATCTATCAGGTCTTTCCCGACCGTTTCCATAAATGCGGCGACTGTGATCTGACCGGGAAACTCACCCCCTATTCCGTCCACGCGAAATGGAACGAGGAAGTGGACTGGAAGCCCAACGAAGAAGGTCTGATCCTCAATAACGACTTCTTCGGCGGCAATTTTAAAGGCATCACAGAAAAGCTGCCCTACATTGCCTCTTTGGGTGTCAGCATTCTTTACCTCAACCCCATCTGCAAAAGCTTCTCTTCTCACCGATACGACACCGGTGACTACAAAACGCCCGACCCTATGCTGGGCACGGAAGCAGATTTTACCCAACTGTGCCAGCAGGCGCACGAACTGGGCATCAAGGTGATTTTAGACGGTGTCTTCTCCCACACCGGTGCGGACAGCCTGTATTTTAACAAGTACGATCACTTCACCGGCATCGGCGCATACAACAGTCCGCTTTCCCCCTACTATAGCTGGTATCAGTTTAAAAACTGGCCCAATGAGTATATAAGCTGGTGGAATTTCGACACGCTGCCTACCGTAAACAAGTTAGACCCTGCCTTTATAGAATACATCATCACCGGTGAGGATTCCGTCATTGCCCACTGGCTGAATTTGGGCTGCGACGGCTTCCGTTTGGATGTGGCGGACGAACTGCCCAACGAGTTTATGGACATTCTGAAAAAGCATCTGCGGAAGCTTCGCCCCGATGCCCTTCTTATGGGTGAGGTATGGGAGGACGCGTCCAATAAGGAGGCTTACGGTGTCCGTCGCCGCTACTTTACAGACGGCACACTGGACAGTGTGATGAATTACCCCTTCCGAACCGCCATTTTAAACTATATCAAGGGTGCAGACGATGGCGGTGCTTTGCGCAGTCGGGTGCTTTCCATTATGGAAAATTATCCGCAGCAGGTGCTTTTCTGCAATATGAATCTTTTGGGCACCCACGACACGCCCCGTATTCTCACTGCGCTGGTGGACGATTTTGACGGCAGTCGTGCCGAAAAAGCCGAACGTCGTCTCACAGCTGCACAAAAGACACTGGCTTTAAGCCGTCTGCACTGCGCCTCCTTCCTGCAATATATGCTTCCCGGCTGTCCTGCCCTTTACTACGGTGACGAGGCCGGTATGGAGGGCTATGCAGACCCCTTTAATCGCCGCACCTATCCCTGGGGCAAGGAAAACGCCCTGCTTCTGCGGCACTACCGTCAGCTTGGACAGCTTCGCAAGCTTTACCCCGCCCTCCGTTTGGGAGAAACCGAGTTTTTCTGCGCTACCGAAGGACGGCTGTGCTTTAAGCGTCGCTATGGGGATGAAGTACTGACGGTATATGTAAATCGCGGAGACGTCTCCTGGGAGATTCCTGCCGCATCTATACTATATGGACAAGGACTGCGCACAGTAGCTCCGGATTGGCTTCAGCTGGGTCCCATGGGCTTCTGTGTTACCAAGTAATATGGAAAAAGAACTGTTTTTAAGCGGCTACTGCCGCAATCAAGATCAAAGCCGAATGGTTTGCATCGTCACCGAGGACGGCACATTGACCGAGGCAGACTGCGACTATCTGTGCTGTCCTTACACAAAGGAATGCACCATCGCAAAGCAAATTGCAGAGCTGACGTAATAAAAGAGGGTGTCTCATTCATTTTGAGACACCCTCTTGCTTTATTTGGTCTTGCGTACTTTAAACAGCAATTCCTGCTTTTTGTTGCGCACCGCTGTGCCCGGTGCAACAGATTCCGTCACAAACACATTGGAGCTGATTACGGAATTTGCACCGATAACCGTCTCGCCGCCCAAAATGGATGCGCCGGCATAGATTGTGACGTTATCCTCAATGGTGGGGTGACGCTTCACACCGTGGAGGCTCTGACCGCCACGGGTAGACAGTGCGCCCAATGTGACGCCCTGATAAATCTTCACATTCTCGCCAATGACCGTGGTCTCGCCAATCACGATGCCTGTACCGTGGTCGATAAAGAAGTACTTGCCGATGGTTGCACCGGGGTGAATATCAATACCGGTTGCACCGTGGGCATATTCCGTCATAATACGGGGCACCATAGGAACACCCAGCTCAAACAGGGCGTGTGCCAGTCGGTACACGGTGATGGCAAACAAGCCGGGATAGGAATAAATGATTTCTGCCATATCAGAGGCGGCAGGGTCGCCGTCGTAGGCCGCCTGCAGGTCGGTCTGCACATAGGCACGAATCTCCGGCAGCTTCTCAAAAAACTGCAGGCACAACTCCTGTGCCGCTTCGTTGGCTTCCTCCCAGGACTGACCCTTGCTTTCAAAAACAAGGCGTACCTGCTTCGTCAGGTGATAAACCACGTCCTCAATGAGCATACTAAGATTGTTCTTTTGGTTATAAAAACGGTAGCACTTGTCTGAAAAATAACCGGGGAAAATAATGCGCCGCAGCTTTTCAATGATGTCGATAATCACATCCTTATCCGGACTGCGGAAGGACTCCAGACGGTCAATATCCCGCGCATTACCGTAGTCTTCCAAAATGCGGTCTACCACCGATTCAATTCGTTCTTCAATAGGCTGCATAGCTTTCCCCTCCCTTTTTGATATTTTATACCACAAATCAAGGTCTAAGTCAACGATTTCCCTTGACCGCATCGGGTCAAATCCTTATAATAAAAACACAGGAGGCGATTTATATGGCAGAAGTTTACAACTGCATTGATGAATTGGTGGGCAGCACGCCCCTACTGCGGCTGCACGCCACGGAAAAAGCTTTAAATCTACAGGCGGCACTGATGGCAAAGCTGGAGTTTTTTAATCCCGGTGGTTCTGTAAAAGACCGTGCCGCCCTTTATATGATCAACGAGGCGGAAAGAAAAGGTCTGCTTCGGGAGGGGTCTGTGATTATCGAGCCCACATCCGGCAATACCGGCATTGGTCTTGCCTGCATTGCCGCTTCCCGTGGCTACCGCGCCATCATCGTTATGCCGGATTCTATGAGTGTGGAACGGCAAAAGCTGATGCGCGCCTACGGTGCGGAATTGGTGCTGACCCCCGGTGAGCTGGGTATGAAGGGTGCAATCGAAAAAGCCAATGCCCTGGCAGAGGAATATCCCCACAGTTTTATCCCGGATCAGTTTTCCAATCCTGCCAATGCTTTGGCGCACGAAGAGACCACCGGTCCTGAAATTTGGGATGCCACCGGTGGCGTTGTGGATATTTTTGTGGCAGGTGTAGGTACCGGCGGCACGCTCACCGGTGTGGGTCGTTATCTGAAAAAACAAAATCCCAATGTGCGCATCATTGCGGTAGAGCCTGCCGCCTCTCCCCTGCTCGGCGGCGGCAACGCCGGCAGTCACGGCTTGATGGGTATTGGGGCAAACTTTATCCCCACGCTTCTGGATCAAACACTGATTGACGAGGTGTTCCCTGTGCGAGAACAGCAAGCTTATACCGCCGCACGGGAATTGGGGCGCAGAGAAGGACTTTTGGTGGGCATCTCCTCCGGTGCTGCCCTGTACGCCGCCCAAGAAGTGGCAAAAAAACCGGAAAACAAAGGAAAATGCATTGTGGTACTGCTGCCGGACACCGGTGAGCGTTATCTCTCCACCCCCATGTTCAACGAATAACAATATAAAACCGCACCGACTTGCAAATCGGTGCGGTTTTCTCATTTTACCAAGTCCTTAATGACCTCTCCGGCGATGATCAGTCCCATCACAGAGGGGACAAAGGCACAAGAGCCGGGAAGGGCATTGCGTCCCTCAGGCAGTTCCGCCCAGGCAGGATCGTCCGGGGGCAAGGTACAGCAGATGGGTTCTTCCTGAGAATAGACCACTTTCAGACTTTTAATGCCCCGTTTGCGGCACTCTTTACGCATAATACGCGCCAAGGGGCAGACCGTCGTCTCGTAAATATCTGCCACCTGAAAGGCGGTTGCATCCAGCTTATTGCCTGCGCCCATGGCGCAGATAATGGGTGTGCCTGCCGCCTTGGCCTGTTCTACCAGAGAGAGTTTTCCCGTAACGGTATCGATGGCGTCGATCACATAGTCATAACTTCCAAAATCAAACAGGTTTGCAGTCTCGGGCAGGAAAAAGGTATCCATTGCCTCCACCTCTATAGCCGGGTCAATGGATTGCACCCGTTCCTTTGCCGCTATGGCTTTTTTCATCCCCACAGTGGCACGGGTGGCCAAAATCTGACGATTGAGATTCGTCAGGCTGACGGTATCGTGGTCCACCAACACCAAATGTCCCACACCGCTGCGTGCCAGTGCTTCCACTGCATAACCGCCTACACCGCCCAAGCCAAAGACCGCAACGCGGGCATTTTTCAGTTTTTCCATTGCCGTCTTACCCAGCAAAAATTCTGTTCTGGAATATGGATTCATCATCTTCTCTCACCATCGTTTTATAGGAAGGCCTCAGCACATATATGCTTCTTCTGTCAGTACACCGTTATGATAGCGCAAGGTCTTTGCTTCGTATGCGCCAAAATCAAAATCATAACTGTTTTCACCCAGGGTGATTGCCCCACGCACAGGCTGTGCCTGATTGTTCAGCACCCGGAGAATGTAGTCCTCTCCCTGTGCATAGAACGCCACCAGAGAAAGCGCCTTTTCGGATATGGTCAGGCGGCTGTCCAGCGTCTGTGCCCACTGCTTTGTACCGTGGGGGAAGTAATTGAGTGTATAGGGCATCTGATTAAACTCTGCAGCACGGTTCTCCAACTCTGCCATCTTGTCGTATGCCAGACGGAAACCGAAGTGATGCCTGCCCTCCTCCACACTTTGAATATAACGGTCGTCATCAATCAGCGGATTATCACCGATGGGATGAGCGCAATAGGCAACGCCACGCAGCAATGTGGCATACAAGTCCTGTCCGTCACAGCTAAAGCCGTAGGTGCAATTATTATACAGCGCCAGCGCATTTTCCCCATCCCGTATGCCTACAAAGCGCTGTGCAACCACCTCTGTGCCGTTTTTCTTGAAGTTGTCGGTTGCAAATGCAATCTGCCCCACAAAATCGCCGCTGAGTGCTGTGGGCAATTTCACCTTCAGTGCCTTCAGCCGTTCATTCCAAATCACGTCCAGATCCACGTCGATTTCCGGCACGCCTTTATACAGCTTATAGCAAACACGCACTGTACTGCGGCTCAGCTCAAACAGGCTCTCCACCGTGGTGACCACGTCACCCTGTTCGATGATGCGCACACTTTTCAGTCCGTCAAAAGAGCCGCCATTGCAGGCAGACAGGGCAAACGGAACAGGATCAGAGCCCAGTCTTTCGATGTCGAAGCCCCAAGGGTCGGCAACATCGTCAAACATCACAGGCGCAAATCCGCCGCCTGCAAGAAGCTCCTTGCCATCCACCACAAAGCTCTCCAACAGGCCGGTTTTTCTGCCGATACGGACGGTTTTGTGCTCATCCTGCACCACAATATCATCCTGCAGGTCGTCCACGAACTTCACCTTGTCCCGTTGGGCAATGGTAATATCAAAACGTGTCACGCTCAGAGGCTCTAATTCGCCCAGGAAGGCAATGCGCTTTCTTCTGTCGTAATTGATGTTGGTCAGCTCGTGCACACACTGGGAGGGTACAACTTCCCCATCCTTACGCACCGTGACAATGTTTTCCTGTACATCAATGTCAAAGATGGTCTTGGTGGACAAAAATTCCACCTCACAGACTGCTTTGCGCTTGTAGGGCATGGGGTTATACACAAAAATGGGGAACTCTCCGTTTCCTGCCTTCACCTGCCGGGAGCAAATGGAGAAGAACGCCTTATTGAATTCCTCATTGAGCACTTCCAGCGCGCAATCGGCTCTGCGCAGAGCGCTTTTCTCGCCATCCGGACCACAGGTACCGCTGAGAATATCGTGGAAAGCAACCGCTGACAGTGCCTTCTCCGCCTTCTGAAATGCGTCCTTATTCCAAGTATACAAACCGTTCAGCTTTGCCAAAGCGCACAGCTTTTCAGTGGAAAACAGCTTATTTTCCAACTCAATATACTTTTGCTTGATGGTATTCATCGAGGTATAAGCGCCCAACAAGCAGGGCATAGATTGGTCGTACACACCTTTAGAGGGTACTTCCTCCATAAAGGCCTCCGGTGTGCTGTGCACCACGGGAAAATCCACCTGTTTTACATATTCTGCCAAATCCGCAAAGTCCTTACGGGAGGGATTGCCGCCGTGATTGCCCACGCCCCAAAGTGCCGCGCCAATCTCATCATCCCCAAAACGGGATGCTTTTTCCTGAATGTCACGCACCGCATTTCCGTAGCTGGTGGTATAAAGGCTATCGCTGTGGGAACGAAAGACCTTTATTTCGCTGCCATCCTTGCCCACCCAGGTAAATACATCACCGGGCAAATCAATCAGATTGGGCAGCGGACGGCAAACAATGCTGCCCATATAGCCGCATTTCGCAAGAATCTGGGGCAAACCTACACTGTGACCAAAGCTGTCAAAATTGATGGCTACTGTGGGACGCTTTCCAAATTGCTCCTGAAAATACTCCCGTCCCAGCTTAATCTGGCGCACAAACGCTTCGCCGGAGGGCATATTGCAATCGGGCTGTAAATACCAGCCGCCCATAATATGCCACTTGCCCTCTGCCACCAGCTTCTTGATGCGCTCAAAAAGTACAGGATCGTGCTCCTGAATGAACTCATATAAAATGGATTCGTTGTGGCAGAAAATATAATCGTATTCATCGCAGAACTCGGCCGCCTGATAGAAGGTGGAAATGGCAGTACCAAGCCCTTCTTCCCAATCCCACATCCATACCGGATCTATATGAGAATTACAGATTAAGTGTAATTTTTTCATTGGAAGCACTCCCTTATTTATTCTCGTTTTAAAATGTTATTTCAATGGATTTCACCGAAACTATGGTATCACAGAGATTTAAAAAATTCAATGCTTAATCACCATTTTATGACGTTTTCCATTCCTCAATCCGTGTTGACAAAGCAGCACCTGCGTGGTATAAAAGTGTTTGTTCTCACGCCCAACTTTGGGAAAAGTAATAGATAGATCATAAGGAGTCTTTATGATGGATATATCAAATTGCAAGCAAACAAAGCGTGCCTGCTACTTTACATACGTGGCAATGTCCTCGGTATTCAGCCTGCCGCCCCTGTTGTTTGCCGCATTTCGGGAATTATACGGCATTTCCTACACCCTATTGGGCACGCTTGTGCTTATTAATTTCTGCACACAGCTGGGTATTGATTTGATTTTCAGCTTTTTCAGCAAGCACTTCAACATCCATAAAACCATACGGATTATGCCGCTTCTCACCTCCGCAGGATTATGCGTTTATGCTTTGATTCCTGCGCTTTTTCCCCAACATGCATACATCGGTCTGGTATGCGGCACAATTACCTTTTCTGTTGCCGCAGGATTATGCGAGGTTTTGGTCAGTCCGACGGTTGCCGCGCTGCCTTCCGACACCCCTGATAAAGATATGAGCACCCTGCACTCCCTTTACGGCTACGGTTTTGTAACCGTCGCCTTAACCAGCACATTGTTTATCCATTTCGTCGGCAAACAGTACTGGATGTATCTGACCCTCTTTTGGGCGATCCTGCCTGTAATCGCGTCCGTTTTGCTCCACGCCTGCACTCTGCCCGATATGAATATGCAGGAAAGCCAGGTAAAAGCGATTCAGTCAAAACACAGAACAAAAGGCATTGTGCTGTGTATGGCCTGTATTTTTCTCGGCGCTTGCGCGGAAAATACCATGGCCAACTGGATTTCCGCTTATGCCGAAAATGCACTGCAAATCCCTAAAATGTGGGGCGATATCTGCGGTATGTGTTTATTCGCCGCACTGCTGGCACTTACAAGAACCGCATACGCAAAATTTGGCAAGAACATTTTCCGTGTTTTAGTGCTCAGTATGCTGGGTTCGGTGGCGTGCTACGCCCTCGTCGCATTTTCAACAAACAGCATCCTGTCCCTTGCAGGATGCGTACTGGCAGGCATCTGCACCTCTATGCTGTGGCCGGGAACACTGATTCTGATGGAAGAGAGAGTCCCTGCAGTTGGCGTTGCCGCATACGCACTGATGGCCGCTGGCGGTGACTTCGGTGCATCCTTTGCCCCCCAGGCCATGGGCGTTGTGGTGGATGAAATTGCCGTTACAACCTGGGCACAAAATGTAGGTAACAGTTTGGCACTTTCACCGGAACAGGTAGGCTTTAAGGCCGGTATGCTGATCACCGCCATCTTCCCCGTTTTGGGCTTTATCCTTTTGCTTTATATGAAAAAGTTTTTCAAAATCAATGACAAAAAGCGCATTGCCTGCAACCGGTAAAGCTTAAAATATGGATTAAAAAATCGACAGCCTTCACAAGAAGGTTGTCGATTTTTTGAATATCACAGGATAATGCAAACGACGGACATTATATACTTTGTCTTCAAAGCAGCACACTGCCTGCGCTCTGATCACTCAAAATCCAGCTCAAAACTATGTATGCAAATCGCACAGGACGCATCTTCGCCTATAACTACTCCGTATCTGTTGTTGCAGAAATAATCAATGGAGTATTGGTCGTTGATCCACAACGCTATACCATGGGGGTCTTTTTCCTCTTCCCCTGCAACCTGATTGTATCGCTCTCTGATTATGTTATTGGTCTCTTCCAATTTCTCGTTTTCAACCGTAAAAAAGCAGTAGAACTCATATAATTTCTTATCTGCGTTGAATGCCAAGGCAATCGCAACATCGCTTATGCCTTCATTCGTCCCTAAAATCTCCGCTATTTCTTTTTCATCGGAAATATCCATCAGATGAGAAAGATAACCGTCATTTGCGCTTGAGTCCCTGAGCTCTCCAATATCGATTGTATCTTTGACCATCTCATAATCATCGCCCAGCTCAAGACCAAAAGGCAAAAGGCTGGCACGTTCTTCTTTTTGGCAACCAACTGTAAGGATCAGTATAATTGCACACAAAATAATTACTAAAACTTTACTTGTCGTTTTCATAATTTCTCCTTTTATAATCTGTTTTAATCTGATCTGCTTTATTGATCATTCATAAAGTATAATTTACCGTCTGTATTGCTGCTTAAGACTTTTTAACTTAGAAATGCCAAAAAGAAAAAGTATTGAAGAGCAGAAAAGTCCGATTGCTCTTATCGCAGCGCAGTAACCGTCATAAACGTAACCTAAGCCGTGATAATATGCTTCTTCCAGGGTTCTGCCCCCAACAGACTCAATACTCATAATTTCTAACCCGCCGGTTTTTACTGCATTTGCCGCAGAGAAGAACAAAACAAGCAAAATAACAGAAAGAATAAACGACGCAACACAAAGTGCCGTATCGTAACCCGTTTTTGAGGGTAAGGGTGTTGCCCCACTTTGCTGATCCTTCCGTTCTTCCCCGTCTTCAGACAACAACAAAATATTGCTATTCAATATATCAACTCCTAATGTTTTGTAATAACCGATATTGGTTAATATTATTGTACACCGAGTTCGGTTACTATGTCAATAGGGAGGATTGAAAAAATGATTTCCTATGATAAATTATGACTAACTATGAAGAAAAAAGGCATTACACAGTACGCGCTTATAAAAAAATATAATATCAGTCCGGGGCAGCTCACACGACTGAAGAGAAACGAAAGTGTTAGTACCCATACAATTGATACGTTCTGCAAAATATTAAAATGTAATGTGGAAGACATTATGCAGTATATTGGTAATGAAGACACATAAAAGAACGGATTGCAAATTCTCTCGATGAATACAAAAAATCGACAGCCTTCAAAAGAAGGTTGTCGATTTTTTAGTATATAGTCCGGAAATGAAGCATTACATCATTTGTGCGGAGCACAACACTGTTTGCCGCAGGCAACATCGTTAGTGCAAACTTCTAAAATACCGTAATTTTAATGAAATCGTTCGCTTTGCTCACGATGAAATCCGTGTGTCCACGGGTGAAATCTGCTTCGCAGATGAAATTAAATCCACCCACCGCCGCAGCGATTTCACCCGAACGAAGTGAGGATTTCACATTGCAAAGCAATATTTCGCCCACCCGATAGGGTGGATTTAGTTGCAAAAAACTCCGATGCAA